>JAUJOM010000059.1 GCA_030447645.1 Longimicrobiaceae bacterium
ATTCCGGGGTGAACCTGCAGCTCAAGAACTTCTGGAGCGTGGCCACCGGCGCGCAGTATCACACCCCCTACCTTTCGACCTCGGCGCTGCGCGGCGGGCCGGCGCTCCGGTTGGAGGCGAACTCCGGCTATCATCTCCAGGTGAGCAGCGACCGCCGCAAGCGGGTGAACGGCAACTTCGGGTTCGGCCACTACTTCGATCACGACTCGGACAAGCGCTCGCTCGCCCTGTTCGGCTCGCTGAGTGCTCGGCCCTCGCCCCGCGCCACGCTGTCGCTGGGTCCGAGCATCTTCTGGAGCACCTCCCCGGAGCAATACCTGGCCCGCCGGGAGGTCGGCGGGGAACCCCGGTACATCCTGGGGCACCTGGAGCAGGTGACCACCTCCCTCACCGCCCGCCTGAACTATACCTTCACGCCGGATCTGTCGCTGGAGTTCTATGCCCAGCCCTTTGTGAGCGCCGGCGCCTACCCGCGTTTCCGGGAGGTGGTTGATCCCAGGGCGGAACGCTTCAGCGACCGGTTCCGGACCCTGGGGGAAGGGGACCTGGTCTACGATGCCGAAAACCGCCGCTACCGGGTGGATCTGGACGGCGACGGGCAGTTCGAGACCGGGTTCGGCAACCCGGACTTCAACTTCCGCTCGCTCCGCGGCAACGCCGTGCTGCGCTGGGAGTACCGCCCGGGGTCCACACTCTTTTTGGTCTGGCAGCAGCAGCGGAGCGGCTTCGAGCCCTTCGGCGACTTCCAGTTCAGCCGTGATGCCGGCGCGATCTTTCGTGAGCCGGCCCGCAATGTCTTCTTGGTCAAGGCGACGTACTGGATCGGGAGCTAAGCAGCGGCCCGATGCAACCGGCAGGACAGACCGTTGCAACCTTTTGGACGGTGCTGTTGTCAAACCTGTTCAGAAACCCATACCCGATCAATATCCTCATGCCCAAGCTTCCGCTCGCCGCCCTGCTGCTGGCCCTCGCTCTTCCCCTCGCGGCGCAGACTCCGGACACCGTGACCCGCCCGACGCTGCGCGCGGATCCGCTCACGGGTGAAATTCGCATCGATGGGCGCCTCGACGAGCCGGCGTGGCAGCAGGCCAAGGCCGCGACGGAGTTCATCCAGTACGGTCCCAACCCCGGGGCCGCGCCGTCCCAGCGCACCGAGGCGCGTGTGCTGTATGATGGCCAGGCCGTGTACGTCGCGATGCGCATGTACGACACCCATCCCGACTCCATTGTCGCCCAGCTCGCCCGGCGCGACGTATCGAACATCTACTCGGATTGGGTGCAGGTACTGATCGACAGCCACTTCGACCGGCGGACTGCGTTCCGCTTCGGCGTCAATCCGCGCGGTGTCAAGCGGGACGCATCCCACTTCGACGACACCAATGAGGACGCGAGCTGGGATGCGGTCTGGGATGTCGCGACGCAGACCGATTCGCTGGGGTGGACGGCGGAGTTCCGTATCCCGCTCTCGCAGCTTCGCTTTCGGAGCGCTGCCGGCGAGCAGCAATGGGGCATCCAGTTCCAGCGGGACCTGGCACGCCGAGGGGAGCGCACTGTCTGGTCTCCCTGGTTGCCAACCCACCCGGGCCGGGTGTCTCGCTTCGGAACGCTGACCGGACTGGAGGGGCTCCGCTCTCCCCGGCGACTGGAGATCCTCCCCTACGCCACCGCACGGCTTACCCGTGCACCTGAACAGCCGGACAATCCCTTTTACCGTCGCAACGCCGGTACGCCGGGGGCGGGCGTGGACCTCAAGGTGGGGATGCCGCGGGGGCTCACCCTGTCCGCCACGGTGAATCCGGACTTCGGGCAGGTGGAGGTGGACCCGGCGGAGGTGAACCTCAGCGTCTTTGAAAGCTTCTTCCCGGAGCGGCGCCCCTTCTTCACGGAAGGGGCCGACATCTTCCGCTTCGGCAACACTCGCGCGAACAACAACTTCCAGTTTCAGCAGTACTTTTACTCTCGGCGAATTGGCCGTGCTCCACAGGGCCGGGTGGACGCTGGCGGCGGCTGGATCGACGCGCCGGAAGCGACTACCATCCTGGGCGCGGCCAAGCTTTCGGGAAAGACGCCGGGCGGATGGTCCATCGGGATCATGGACGCCGTTACCGGGCGGGAAGAGGCCCGCTTCGTCCGGAGGGATGCGCTGGATCAGCAGAGCGGGGCGGTGGAGCCGCTCTCCAACTACTTCGTCGGGCGGGTACGGCGGGACCTGCGGGGTGGTAACACCGTGGTGGGTGGCATGCTGACCGCGACGCACCGAAGTATGGGGGACTCGGTCTTCATCCCCCTGCTGCACCGGAGCGCGTATCTGGGCGGGGTGGACTGGGAGCACTCATGGAAGCGACGTACATGGACGCTCGAAGGCTACCTGGCGGGGAGCCGGGTGAGCGGGAGCCCGGAGGCGATCGCCCTGACGCAGGCGCGCCCCGCCCGCTACTTCGGCCGTCCCGACGCAGGCCACGTGGAGCTGGAACCCACGCGTACCTCCCTGGGCGGCTCCATGGGGGAGATCGCGCTTTCCCGCTCCGGCAGCTGGGGCGGCTCCCTGCAGCTCAAGCAGGCGAGCCCCGGCTTCGAGATCAACGACGTCGGCTTCCAGGGGCGCACCGACTACCGCAGCATCTCCACCGCTCTGGGGCGCCGCGTGGATCGTCCGCGGGGGGTCTTCCGCAGCCACTCGTACTTTACTTATCCGTGGATCGCGTGGAACTGGGACGGCGACCGCATAGCCAGCGGGATCGGCATCGGAGCGAACGGAAGCTTCACCAACTTTTGGAGCGCGGGCTTCAACCTGGGCTACAACCCGGAAAACTTCAGCGACCGCCTGACCCGCGGCGGCCCACTCGCGCGCACTCCGGCCTCCAGCAACGTCAACCTGTTCGTCGGTTCTGACTCGCGGAAGCCGGTGTCTTTCAACGGCAATGTGAGCTACAACTCCAACCAGGCCGACGGGTGGAGCCGCTACACCGGGATGCAGGCGGACATCCGCCCCAGCACCGCGCTCCGGGTGCGCGTCGGGCCGAGCTGGTACCGCGCATACACCACCGACCAGTACGTCCGCGCCGACATCGATTCCCGCGCCGGGGCCACCTTCGGACGACGCTACCTGTTCGCCGAGCTGGACCAGAATACGGTATCCATCGACACACGCATCGACTGGACATTCACCCCCACCCTGTCGCTTCAGCTCTTCGCGCAGCCCTTCGTGTCCGCCGGGAGCTACGATCGCTTCAAGGAGTTCAGCCTCCCTGGCACCCGCGATTTCGAATTGTATGGCGATGACCGGGGAACGATCTGCCGCTACCCTGGGGTGATCGCCGTAGACCCGGTCGCCGCGCGCCCCTGCCCGGAGACCGCGCCCGCGCGAGGTGACGCGGCGTTTTCCACCCGCTTCGGAGATCCGGACTTCAACTTCCGCTCCCTGCGTGGCAACGCGGTGCTGCGCTGGGAGTACCGCTCCGGCTCGGCGCTCTTCTTCGTGTGGCAGCAGGACCGCTCCAGCTTCGTCCCGCTGGGAGACTTCCGTCTCGGACGCGACTACGGTGCACTTTTCCGCGAACCGGGCCCGCAACGTGTTTCTGGTCAAAGCGACCTACTGGATCAGGAGCTGAGCGACGGCTGCCGGGCATCCCCCTTGCAAAGCGCGCGCGGGATGCCCAACACCCTGGACCTGCCGGTAGACACCCTCGCGGATCGCCTCGGTGGCGCCGAGCGTATCGAGCACGACGTACCCATGGCACCCCTGACCACCTTCAAGATCGGTGGCCCGGCGGACCTGCTCTTCCGCGCCCGCACCCCGGACGAGCTGGCCAACGCAGTGCTGGTCGCTCGCGAGCTGGACCTGCCGTACTTCATGCTGGGCCTTGGGCGCCAACATCCTGGTGGGGGACCGGGGCTTTCAAGGGCTGGTGATCCGCAACGAGGTAGACGTCGAGTTCCTCGATGACACCCGCGTGCGGGCCGGAAGTGGGGTCAAGGTTTACCATGGCCTGATCCAGCTCACCGTGTCCCGCAACCTGGGTGGCCTGCACCACTACGTCATCGTCCCGAGCACCGTGGGCGGGCGATCTGGCAGAATCTGCGCACGTCGCCGCCACCGGGCAGGAGCGCACGGTCTTCGTCGAAGAAGTGACCGAGTCCTGCCGCCTGCTCACCGAAGACGGCGACATCGAGGTGTTTTCGCGTGAAGATCTCAAGTTCGGCTACGACTACTCCATCCTGCACGAGCACAAGCACACCGTGCTGGACGTCGTTTTCAGCTTGAAGAGCAGCCCCGCGAGCAGCTACGCGACGTGATTCGCGAAATCTTGCCTGGCGGGACGACAAGCACCCGGACCTGTGGCTATACCCGAGTGCCGGCTCGATCTTCCAAAAGATCGAGGGCGTGGGAGCAGGGCGCCTGATCGACCAGGTGGGCCTCAAGGGGCACGTGCATGGAAACGCGCAGATCTTTCACAAGCACGCTAACATCATCGTAAATCTGGGTGGGGCGTGCGCAGCCAGCGTACGAGGATTGATCGAGCTGGCGCAAAGCACCGTGCAGCGGAGCTGGGCTACGAGCTGCAAACGGAGATCGGGATGGTGGGAGAGTTTGAAAATCAAAGGCCACAGGGGAGCCTTTTATTTGCCGTTACCGACAGCGCTACTCAGGACACGTTTTCGGCGGCGGGGCCCTTCTCTCCCTGCACCGTCGAACTCGACCTGGTCGCCTTCAGCCAGCGACTTGAAGCCGTTGCCTGAAATGGCGGAGTAATGGACGAAGCAATCCTTTTTGTCCATCCTCTGGTGTGATGAAACCGAACCCCTTTGCGTCGTTGAACCCTGTGACTGTCAGTGGTGCGCATGCGGTACTCCTGTGTAGATAAAGATTTGTGGGCTTGTCGTTCGCCCCCACACAGGCGTTCTGGAGTGAAGGTACCGAATAGCGAGCATAGTACGTTTATTTTCCTTGCGTGTCAGGATTTTATTACTAAACGGGCGTAGATCACCTTTCAACCGGGATCAGCATGGGGATTTCCCACGAAAGGATCAACACCCGAGTAGAACAGCCGTCGTCGAATGCCCTCGTAGAAGCCGGCCCACAGGAACCCCGCGGGATCACTCTTCCGTCCCTGCGGCAGGGCCACCTCCACATGGCTGACCAAACGCATCCAGCAGCAATCCCCTGGAGGATGTAGTGCCCTGCCAGCGTAGTCAGTGGTCTGTACTGAGCCTCCGTGTACGGCTCCCGGCCATCATTGCGGTTGGCCAGCTCCCAACCGAGGGAGAAGTCGTTCACATCATCCTGCCCCGCCAGCGGCTGGTTCCCGCGTGCCAGGCCCGCCGCTGATCGGAGACCAGCGCACCACCGTGCCACTTCTGCGGATGTGCAGGTGCGCACTCGCCTGCGAGGCCGGGTTCCGCATCCAGCTCTCGGCCCCTGCCTCATCGCCCCCGTCCGCCGTGGCATGCAGCACCACGCACGCAATGGCGTTCACGCCCGCAGGCCGCGGACCATGATTTGGGCTCGGGAGGAGCACTTCAGCGGCAAAGGGCCGCAGGCCAAGCGGGATCATGGGGTCTCCTCCATGGGCTCCGGAAAGCGGCGGGGCTGACGCCGCTCCGCATCCACCGCGGCTTTGTCGTAGTGCCTGCGCATGGGCGGCTCTTTGCCTCCTACCGTGCCCGTCCAGCGTGCGCATCAGCACCGCCGGCACCACAGCATCCCCTGGCTGTGACGGATGTTCTGCAGGATGCTGCTCGCCTCCGCCACGATCAGCCACACAAAGGCTCCCTTGGTGGTGGGCATGAGGCGGCCGATGGCCTCCGCGGAGCAGGGAAACACAAACACCACGGTCCAGTCCAGTGCGCGCGGCCAGCAGCACCAGCGTCAAGCGGAGCAGCTTGGCCACCAGCCCGCCCCAGAGACGGCGCTGGGTGTAAACCTCGTTCAGGTCCAGGTACGCTCGTGCAATCCCGGTCATCAGGTCCAGCGTTATCACCAGCAGGGTGACGATCAGGAAGCCCACGTTCTTGGCCCCGAAGGAGACGGACAGCAGGGACAGAGCAGTCGACAGGAATGCAGCCCATCCTTCCGCCAGCTCGCCGGCGGCGCTGACCTTCTTCAGCGATTCCGCTGCGTGCGTAAAGACCCATCATTTGGCTCATGGCTTGGTACTCCGGTTCAAAGTTCTCGAGCGTTGCACCGGGGATCTCCAGGCGCAGAATGCGAGGCCCGCGCCCCGGGCGCTGTGCCGGGCGGGGCCTCCGCAGGAGCCCCGAGTCTCTGACCTTCTGCACATAGTTTATTGTGCTGTGCCAACCCTGTCAAGCCTCTCAGCGTGGGCTTTCCGGATGGTGCTGCACGATGAACCTTGCACGTTGCGCCTCCCCGCACACATTTTGGATACGTAGGTTCACTATAAACCGTGCGGCAGGCTCGGAGGAGCAATGGTGGAGCGAGGCAGAGCACGGCCCTTCGGCCGCGTCGGACAGCGGGTGGCGGACCTCCGGCGGGCTGCGGGGCGCAAGCGAGAGCGACTCACCCAGCGCGAGCTGGCCGACACCCTGGGCGTGCATCAGACCACGGTGGCTGCCTGGGGAGATCGGGCGTCAGCGGCCGGAAGGGGAGAACCTGGTGCGGCTGGCCGAAGTGCTGGGCAGCACGCCGGAGCTATCCGCGGTGATGGCTCGGGAGGTGCTGGTCGGGCTGGGCTGCACACTGAGCCCGAAGCCGAGACCTGATGGCCTTTTTTGACCAGACGGTGCGCTTCCTGGGGGCATTGCGCCTCGGGCCAGGAGAAGGCACGCAAGCTGGACGCGCTGGAGGGGCTGCCGCATGCTCACCGCCCGGGGATACTCCCGGACTGGTGGTATGCGCTTCGCGATCGTGTCGAGAACGATGAGCTCTGAGGATGCCGAGGTTCTTGCCGCAACGGGCGCTTGGTGGCCGCGGCGAAGGATCGTGCCGGACTACGGGACGGGCTTCATCCCCCATCCGCACCGATCAGCTCTCCACGCTGCTGGTGGGTGCGGAGTGCCTGGAGATCTTTTCTTTCCGCTCCGACACGGTGGCGATGGTGCTCCCCCGCTGTGCCAGGGTGTACCCCATTCTGCTCAACCGGGAGGCGGAGCGCACGGATGCGCTGCTGGCGCTCCGTCATGAGCTGGGGCACGTGCTCGCCGGGGATGTGGATGGGGTGATCTTCATGGCCGCCCCAGGCTGTATGACGCTGCAGGAGCGAGCAGCCGATCTGTTCGCGCTCTGTGATCTGGTGGCGGCGGGATGGCTCGGCGCATGCGGCAGAAAAGCTCCCTGGCGGAGGTGGCCCGGGAGGTGGAGGACGCGGTGCGCGGCTATGCGGAGGAGTGGGATCGGAGGCGGCTGGAGGACCGGGTGCGGCTGCGCTGCGCCCTCTTTCGACGGCGCGGCATCTGAGCGGCGGGGCTACTCCGTCTCCACCACCATCAAAGCCCATGGCCCCGGCGGCACACACAGAGATCATCCCGAACTGCTTGCTGCGGCGCCGCCGCTCCTGCAGCAGGGTGACGGTGATCCGTCCACCCGTGGCCCCAAAGGGATGGCCGATGGCGATGGAGCCGCCCATCACGTTGATGCGGTCTTCGTCGGGGGCGCCGATCGGCTTGTCCAGGCCCATGCGCTCCGGGCGATCTTCTTGGAGTCCCACCACTGCAGGTTGGAAAGCACCTGCGCCGCGAACGCTTCGTGGATCTCCACCAGGTCCATCTCCTTCATGGTCAAGCCCGCCCGCTCCAGCGCCACCGGAGCCGCGTACGCGGAGTCCTGCAGCTGGTCGGGGGCCAGCGCCGCGTAGGCATAGAGGCGAATGTAGCCGAGCGGCGTGTAGCCCAGCGCTTTCGCTTTCTCCTCGCTCATCAACAGCACCGCGGAAGGCGCCGTCCGTCAGGGTGAAGCGTTGCCGGCGGTGACCGTGCCGCCGATGCGGTCGAACACGGGCCTGAGCTCGGACAGCTTTTCGAGGAGGGTGTCGCGCGGATGCGTTGTCCTGCACCGCCACATCTTCGTCGCGCTGGGCGGTATGTAGGTGGGGACGATCTCCGCCGTCAACCTGCCGTCCGCGGTGGCGGCCACCAGCCAGCTTGTGGGGAGCGCAGCGCCCAGCGATCCTGCTCTTGACGGGTGATGCCGTTCTCCTTGGCCATCTTTTCCGCGGACTCGCCCATGGTGAGCCCGGTGGTGGGCTCGGCGATCGCCGGGGTGACCGGCGCGAGGTGCGCGGGGGCGGATCGCCCGGAACGCCCGCAGGCGCTCGCCCAGCGAGCGGGCCTTGCTCGCCCGCACCAGTGCATTGCGCATCTCGGGCGAGGATAGGGATGTCGGTCAGCGATTCGGCGCCGCCGCAATCCACCATGTCCGCCATTCCCAGCGAGATCTGCTCGGCACCGGAGGTGATCGCCTGGTTGAGGAGGCACACGCACGTCCGACCGTGAACGACGGCACCGTCGGCGGAATCCCCGCACCGAGTGGGTGACTTCGCGGGCGATGTTGGGCTCCTGCACCGACTGCACCACGGTGCCGTACCCTACGTGGTCGATCTCTTTTACGTCCAGCTCAGCGCGGCTGATCAGCTCGCGTACCGCGGTCTTGCCGAGCTCCACGGCCGACAGGTTCTTGAATACGGTCCCCGACTTGGCGAATGGCGTGCGCACCCCTCCACGATCGCGACCCTGCGGCTTCGTTGCTTGCTTTCATTGGCTTTCTCCGATTCGCCTTACGAGGAAACGTCCACCAGGATGTCGTCTCCCTCCACCTTGCACGGGTACACCGGGATGGGGGTAGCCGGCGGACCACAAACCGCGCCGGTGCGGATGTCGAAGCGGGCGCCGTGCCACTCGCAGGTGATGGTGCAATCATCCGTGTCCAGCTCTCCGTGGGAGAGGGGGAAGTCACGGTGCGAGCAGTTGTCCGCGAAGGCGTAGATCTCGCCGTCCACATTGGCGAGACAAACGCGCTTGCCGCCGGCATCCGCCGCCAGTACCTCCCCCTCCTGCACTTCGGACGAGGCGGCCTTCTCCCAGCCCGCCACCCTCAACCCCGGCTCTCCGCGAGCTTCCGCTCCACCACGCGCATCAATTCCTTGCTCACCTCCAGCTCCTCGGGAAGCTGGTCCAGCACTTCGCTGAAGAAGCCGAACACCACCAGCCGGATCGCCTCGATCTTGGGAATGCCGCGCGACAACAGGTAAAACACCTCTTCTTCATCAAGCTGGCCGACGGTGGCGGCGTGCGAGCAGCGCACGTCGTCCGCCTGGATCTCCAGGTTGGGGAGCGAAGTCGGCCCGAGCCTGGTTGCTCAGGATCAGGTTGCGGTTGGTCTGGTGGCGTCCGTGCGCTGTGCCTTGGGGTGGACCGGATCAACCCGCGAAAGATCAGCTGCCCCGGTCATAGCGCTCCCTTGAAGAGCAGGTGCTGGATGCATGCGGGCTGATGTGGTCCTGCAGCGTCTGGTGGTCGAAGTGCTGCTCGCCATTGGCGATGTAAAGCCCCAGCATGTCCACGTGCGAGCCGGGCGCACGCATGCGGCACTGGATGTCTCCACGGGTGATGGCACCGCCGATGCTACGTACAGCGTGGTGATCCGCGAACTCTCCCGGCAATCAGGCGGTCCGTGTGCAGGTGCACGGCATGGGTACCGAGGCGCTGGGCGCCGACGTAGTGAATGAGCGCTTTCTCCTCCATAGTCTCGGCTGTGCCGACGGAAAGCGTTTGCCGCACGAAGTCCGGCGACATCACCGTGTCTTCCAGCGACGCGTGGAGCTCCCTCGTCGCCCACGAAAAGTCCGCCCGAAGGCGGTGCTTCCACCCTGCGAGATCCAGCGGAAGACCCGGAACAGCTCTTCCACCCGGACATTCTTGGGAACGTACAGGAAGACCCCGCCGGACCAGTAGGCGGCGTTCAGCGCGGCGAACTTGTTGTCGGTGTTTTCTACCGCCCGGCCAGATGGCGCAGCACCAGGTCTTCGTGTTCGCGCGCTGCCTGCTCCAGTGAGCAAAAGATCACGCCCTGCGCGCGCAGCTCTCGGGCGGTGTCTGCATCACGACGGACGCGTCCTGCTGGACCATGTGCGCGGCGCTGGAAGCGCCGGTGAATGGCGGTGCGAAGCGCTTCGGGCAGCTCGTCGTCAATCCCGAGTGGGCGCTGCTCATCTGCGAGTTGCAGCACATCAGCTCGAGCAGCGCACCGATGTCGGTGTAGCGCCACTCTTCGAGGCGCGTCGACGGCATGGGTGTGTCGACGAATACCTCGTGCGCCCGGAGCCGCGTTGCGCGCAGCCACTCCGGCTCATTCTTGCGGGTGGCGAGGATCTCGACGCCGTCCGCGTGAATACTCCCAATTCGTCTGCGATCGCCAGGTCTGCCAACGTAGAATCTCCCAATATGCCTGAGTCAGAGCCCTCACCGCGGGCCCCCACTCCGGCTCGCGCTGAGCTCGCCACCTCTCCCCCAATTCTGGGGGCGAGGCTGAAAAGCAGGTTCCAGGCTCCCCTCCCCTAGGTGGGGAGGGTTGAGGGTGGGGGCCTACTACCCTACCGGGCCTTCCATCTCCCAGCTCGATCAACACGACCGAGCTCCACCGCGTACTCCAGCAGCAATTCCTTGGCGATCAGCTCGATGAAACGCGCACCACCGTGGTGGCCGCTTCGTCCTCGGAAGTCCCCTCGACATCAGGTAAAAGAGCTGCTCGTCACCGATCTTGGAGACCGTGGCCTCGTGGCCAATGCTGGCGTGCTCTTCACCGATTTCGATGTAGGGGTAGGTGTCCGTGCGCGCTTCCTCGTCCAGGAGCAGCGCGTCGCACTCCACGTTGCTCCGGACGTGGTGCGCCCTTTTCCACCTTGAGCAGCCCGGTACGAACTGCGGCCCGAGCCCCTGGAGATGGACTTGGAAACGATCGGCTGCTGGTGTACGGCGCGTTGTGGATCACTTTGCCGCCCGCGTCCTGGTGCTGGCCGGGGCCGGCGTAGGCGATGCTCAGGATTTCACCGCGCACCCTCGCCATTCAGGTAGCAGCTCGGGTACTTCGCGGGTGAGCTTGGAGCCCAGGTTGCCGTCCACCCACTCCCATGGTTCCGTGGGCACCCACCACCGCGCGCTGGGTCACCAGGTTGTACACGTTGTGCGACCAGTTCTGAATGGTCGTGTACCGGCAGCGGGCGTTGTCCTTGACGATGATCTCGATTACGCCGGAGTGGAAGGAATCCTGGGCGTAGCTCGGCGCCGTGCACCCTTCGATGTACTGCACCTGCGCGCCCTCTTCCACGATGATCAGCGTGCGCTCGAACTGGCCCATCTGCGCTTCGTTGATGCGGAAGTACGCCTGCAGCGGCTGCTCCAGCTTCACCCCTTGGGGATGTACACAAAGGAGCCGCCGGACCACACCGCCGCGTTCACCGCGGCGAACAGGTGTCCCGGAAGGGCGACCACGGTGCCGAAAATGCTCGCGCACCAGGTCCTCGTGCTCGCGGAGGCCGTCGTCCATTCCCTTGAAGATGACGCCCTGGTCTTCCCACTCCTTTTGAGGAGTGGTACACCACCTCGGACTCGTACTGCGCGCCCACACCCGCGAGGATGCGGCGCTCCTCGATCCGGAATGCCCAGGCGCTCAAGGTATTCTTGATCGTGTCCGGCACTTCGTCCCACGTCCCTCGGTCTTTTCCGAAGGACGGATGTAGAGATTTCCTCGAAGTCGAGCCCCGCTCAGGTCACCACCCCACTTCGGCCAGGGCCGGCTCTGGGCGTGCTTGAGCGCCTTGAGCGGTTCTTGAGCATCCACTCCGGCTCGTTCTTTTGCGCGGAAACCGTACGGACGATCTCCTCGTCCAGACCCTTCTTGGACTTGTAAAGGTACTCGACCTCGTCGGAATCCGTACTTGTATTCGTCGAGGCCGAGTTCGGCCACTGCTGTATTGGTTGGCATAGTACAAACTCCTGTAGTTATTCTGCGTCCGGAGGCAGCCCTCACCAACCCCTCTCCCAAAATTGGGAGAGGGGGCTAATCCATGCACATCATTGCAGTACCTCCCGCAGGCGGGAGAGGGGTGGCGCGAAGCGCCGGGGTGAGGGCCTACGCGACCGCGGCTTCTTCCCCGCGGATCCACTCGTATCCCTTTTCCTCCAGCTCCAGCGCCAGCTCGGGACCTCCCGAGCGAACGATTCGCCCATCCGCCATCACGTGCACCCGGTCCGGCGTGATGAAGCCGAGCATGCGCTGGTAGTGGGTGATCAGCAGCACGGCCATATCGGGGCGTTCCGACTTGATCCGCTTGATCCCCGCAGTCACCGTCTTAAGTGCGTCGATGTCCAGCCCCGAATCGGTTTCGTCCATCACCGCTAGCTCCGGCTCCAGCATGGAAAGCTGAAGGATTTCGTTGCGCTTTTTTTCGCCGCCGGAAAAGCCGTCGTTGACGGAGCGCTCCGCAAAGGCAACATCCATGTCCAGCTCGGTCATGTGTCGCTCCAACTCTTCGGCGAAGTCGAACACGTCCACTTCTTCGCCGCGCTTGGCGGAGAGCGCCGTACGCATGAAGTTGGCGACCGAGACGCCGGGGACTTCAACCGGGTACTGGAAGGCCAGGAAGATGCCGGCGCGGGCGCGCTCGTCGGGCTGCATGTCGAGCACCGACTCGCCCTTGAACAGGATTTCGCCGTCGGTCACCTCGTAGGCTGGATGGCCCGAAATCACCTTGCTCAGGGTGCTCTTGCCGGAGCCGTTGGGGCCCATGATCGCATGGATCTCCCCGGGGGCGAGCTCCAGGTTTACACCCTTCAAAATTTCGGTTCCATCTTCGGCGATCTCCGCGTGGAGATTGCTGACTTTGAGCAACAATTCAGCCATTCTTCCTCATGCTGGATGGTACACCCGCCAACGGATAATGATTCTTGATAAGCCCTGAAAAGTAGACCCTCCGCGGGGGCGAAGTCAATGCCCGTCGGCAGGTGACGCGCACCGCACTGGAGCCGTCCTTCAGGGGAGCAAGAAGCGTGCGGCGGGGTGGGACACAACCACCATTTCCTTCCACTTCCAGGGGCCCCTACATGAGCGTAGCCGAGGAGATCGTCCTTCCCACACCGGCCACCCGGCCACGTACCATTCTGGTCCTCGGCGGCGGCGGGATGAAAGGGATGGCTCACATTGGGGTATGGCGGGCTCTGCAGGAAAGCGGCATCCGTGCGGACGCCATCATTGGTACCAGCATCGGCTCGCTGGTCGGCGGAATGATCGGCGGCGGTCTGGGATGGCGGGAGATGCAGGAGATTGCCGTCGCCCTGACCAAAGACGATATCGTCAAGGTCAACCGCCGCGCGGTAATTTTCGGAGGCGTACGTGAAGACGCGGTGTTCATGGGAGACCACTTCCGCCGCTTCATCGAGCGCACGCTCCCAATCAAAAACTTCAGCGAGTCGTGTATTCCCTTCCGGGTAAACGCAGTATCACTGGTGAACGGCGAAGAGGTGTGGTTCGGCACCGGGGCCCGTGAAGACGTGCCTCTGCCGGAAGCGCTTTATGCATCCAGCGCGCTCCCAATCTACTTTCCTCCGGCCCGCATCGGGGACGACTACCTGGTGGATGGCGGGATTCTGAACGTGCTCGCCATCCGGAGTGCGCAGGCGTGGGGCGCGGAGCGGATCATCGCGGTGGACGTGGGCTCCGAAATGGTACCCCCGGACCCCGGATACTTCGACCGCGGCATGGTCGCGATCCATGAACGGGTGCTCAGCCTGACGCTGCAGGTGCAGCGCCGCACCCGGCTGGAAAGCTACGACGGCCCACCGATGCTATACATCCGCCCCAAGATCGGCCACCTGAGCGGGTGGGACTTCGAGCGGACGCAGTACTTTCTGGAAGAAGGGTACCATGCCGCGCGGGAAGCACTGACCCGGGAGGCGGCTGCGTAACGCGGCTACCGCTCCCCGTCGCTTTCGCCCCTGCTTCCCGTGGGGATCTGCCTCACCCCCACGATAAACGCCAGCAAGCCCAGCGCACCCAAAGCGATCTTCGCCTTGGACATCCCCGCCCGAGGTGCTTGCAGCAGTGCCATGGCTGGTGGAGGGCTGGGAGCGGGCTCGCTCCAGTCGGGGACTGCCGGCGATTCAAAGCTTTTCGCCATTCGCTCCAGTTCTGCCGCGTGCGCTTTGATCACCGAGGCAACGCGAAATTGCGCCGAGGGGGGCATCTTTTGTCGCCCCTGGCGGTACGCCTGCAGGGTGCGGGGGCTCACCTCGAGCCGCTCCGCAAGCTCCGTATCCGTAAGGCGCATGGCTTCCAGTGCGCGCTGTAGCTGGTCTGCTTCCACTTGGATCTCCATTTCTGCTGCCGGTTTTCGGTGCCGCAAAGCTACAGGC
>JAUJOM010000060.1 GCA_030447645.1 Longimicrobiaceae bacterium
CATCAGCATCTCGATCTGCGTTCGCCGCGCGCGGAGGTACCGATCGTAGGCCTCCTGCGGGTCGAAATCCTTCGGCAGCGTCGCGAGGTGCCTGGCGACAGGCGCCCAGAGCGAGTCCGCCCGATAGGTGTACCGGCGATTCATGGACGCGATGCTGTCCGCCTGGAATGCGGATAGCCGCAGGGAGTCCTGCGAACGCAGGATGGCCGCCATCGGGTTGGTCACGGCGCTGGTGCCGATCTGGCGGAGGAACTGCTCCGGGTATCGCGATCCCGGCTGTGTCCGTCCGGAGCTGAGCTGCTGAATCAGACCCTGCCGCTCCCGAGTCGGACCCAGGTCGATGCGCATGGACGCGGTGAGCATCACCGGCGCCCGCAGCGTCAGGAACTGGGGCCGGGTGGCGCCGAAGCGCTGGTTCACCTCGTAGCGGTAGCGATGAGTTTCCGGGTCGAAGCCGCGGACGTAGAGCAGCGACGGGTCGGGGAAGGCGTTCTGCCCCCACCCCTTCAGCTTCCCCGCCCCGTTGAGCAGCAGATCCGCCCCACCCAGCGGATTGGAGAGCGAGAAGGAGAGCGCACTGCGCTGCGGCATCCGGAACTTGGCGCGGTCCAGCGTCACGTTCAGCGATGCCCAGGAAGTCCACGGCCCCCGGCAGCTGTTGCGCGCCGCGATGGTGCCCACCTGCGTCTCCAGACACGCGCGGGTTTCGGGAGAGGCGCTCTCGAGGAGCTGGCGCATCCCCGCCGCCAGCGCCGGGTCGTAGCCGCCCGACGACGGGTATACGAACGCGCGGTCGTTGGCGGAGTACCCGTCACCATTCACATCGCTGGCCACCATCGGGGTGAACGCGCTCCCCGAGCGGAACCACCCGCTCCAGCTCACGTTGACGGCATCGAAGAAGCTGTACCGCAGGGTGTAGTTGAGCTGATGCGGACCCTGCCCGGACGTCGCCCACTCCACGCCGAGTGGGTTCCCCGCCGTGCTGCTGAACCCCGACACCTGCTCGCGGATGTGCGAGTAGGTGTACGCCGTGCTCCACCCGAACCGATTCGGACCCCGGCTGATCGGGGAGAGGCGCAGCGAAAGCTGCGCGGTGCGCGACTGCAGATCGGAGCGTGCCTCGTTGACCCACGAGAACGCCTGCGACACGCGCGCATCACGGGAGGCGATGCTCCCGGTGGCCGGGACGATGCTGGTCGCCGCCACGTAGACCGGGCGCCCCTCGTCGGCCAGCGTGAAGCGCGTGCTCGGGTCGAAGTTCAGATCGACCATCCGCTGCTGGTTGAGGTTCAGCGAGTACGTACCCTCCACACCCAGCGAAAAGCGCCCGTCGAGAATCCCGCCGTTCCAGGAGAGATTGGAGCGCACGGTCCGCTGCGCCCTGAAGTCCGGAGCGAAGAGCGTGACGCTCGGCGCCGCATTGGAGAACAGGGTCCCGCTGGTGCCATCGACGCAGCGATCCGGGACCGCCCCCAGGTCGGCTGCATACGCCGCCCACTGGGGGACGGGTACCGCCGGGCCGACGCACACGATCTGCTGCGTGCCACCCGGCAGCCCGGTGTTGTCCAGGGCGGAGCCGAGCTGCCCGGCACCCAGGTTGTTGGCGAAGACACCGACGCCACCGCGGACCACCGCCCGCGGCGCCCGCGCCGCACCGGCAAAGCTCGCGATCTCCTGTGCCTTCCCCACCGTCCAGGAGAACCCGAAGCGCGGACTCAGCGCCACCGGGCTCGGCACGCGGTCGTTCCGGCGCCCGAAGGTGGATTCCACCAGTGGGTTGAAGGTGGGCGTGGCCAGGTAATGGCTGGCATCCAGGCGAAGGCCGTACTGGAGTTGCAGGTCCGCCGTGCGGCGGTAGGAGTCGCCCAGCGACAGCGCGCCGCTCAGCTGGCTGATCGAGCGCTCCCGGGTGCTGAGGGTGCGGCTGAACGACGCTGGACGCCCGGCTTCGAGGTCCGCCAGGGAGTTGAAGTTGAAGGAGCCGAGCAGGTTCGAGGCCTGCTCCTGCGCGCTCCTGCTGAACTGCAGCTCGGTGGAAAGCTTGACGCGGTGCTTGTTGGCGTTGTCGAACCAGGAAAGGCTGTTCTGGAAGGTGCCGCTGGTGGTGCGCGAAGCAGAGCTGAGCCCGGGGTTGCCGCCGAAGACGAGACTCTGCACGCCGCTACCGCCATCCGGAAGGACCGAGCTCACACGGACGCGGCCGGCGGGCAGGCTCAGGTACGGCTCCCCCTGGTCACGGGAAAGGTTGACTCCGGCCGACGTTTCGCTGAGGATCAGCCCGAAGTAGCCGCTGTGCCGCCCCTGAATCCCCCCGCCCCAGCCGGTTCGCTCGCCGCTGGCCGATGCGAGCTGGGTGGCGCCGCCGCCCACCGGCGACTGCCGCCGCCAGTTGCCGTTGAAGGTGATGCCGAACGACTGCCCGCTGGTGGAGCTCGGCGGGGCGAAGTCGATACTCCCGAACACCGACCCGTTGTCGCTCACCCGGTGATCCTGGACCGGCCCCGCGGCGGTCGGAATTCCCTGCCCCTCCAGGATACCCAGGAAGCGCGACGCCGAGTCCGGGGCGAGCCCCGCCGTCCGGAGGCCCAGTGCGCTGGCGCTGAGCAGCGTCTGGTTGTCGCGCGACTGCCGCCCCAGTTCGTAGGAAACGTTGTAAAACGACTTGTCCCGCTGGATCGGCCCCGAGGCCATCCCGCCCAGCGAAAGGTTGGTGTACTCGTTCCCCAGCGCCCGCGCCGCCGGGTCGGTCCACTGCACCTGCGGGCTGGTCAGCTGCAGACTCATCCCGCGGGCGCGGAAGTTGGAGCCACCCCTGGAGCTGATATTGAAGTTCCCGCCGCTGAATCCGCCCCGCGAAGGGTCGATGGGCGAGGTGGAGAGCGAGCTGGAGATCGCCGCGTCCCGTGGCAGCATGCTCGCGCCGACCTGCATCCCGTTCAGCGTCACGTTGTTCTGGTCGGCCCCGAGTCCCAGCACGGAAAACCCATCCGGCTCCCCCTCCAGACCCGGGACGAGCACCACGCCGGGGAGCGACGCCGCCATGGCCGCGATGTTCCCCTGAAGCTCCGGCGGCAGATCACCGGCGATGCGACGCTCCGTCCCGCTCACGTCCGGCGTTTGCGCGTTGCGGTTGACGCGCTGCTGGGTGGGCGCCGTCACCATGAGCGTGTCGATCTGCACCAGCGAAAGGCGCGCATCAGCGACCAGGACGTCCTCGTCCGCCAGCCGCTTGATCTGGAACTGGCGGTAGTTATACCCCAGCAGCGCGAACCCCATCATGTAGTCGCCCGGCCCGCCGGGGAAAACGATCTGAAATCCTCCCTGGTTGTTGCTGCGCGTCTCGCGCGTCACGTTTCCCGGAATGGACGTCGCAGTGACGCGCACGCCCGGCAGCGGAAGCCCCTCGGGGTTGGTGACGCGTCCGCGAATCACATCCGTCTGCGCGGTGAGGGAGGTGGAGCCGGCGGCAAGTGCCAGCAACGCCGCGAAGAACGTGAGGGTGAGGGAGGTGGAGCCGGCGGCAAGTGCCAGACGATGCCAAGCAGTACAGTCCGGCAGCGCACTCATGGAGGCTACAATGTTAGACAAGGAGGAACTAGTGCAGAGGACACACCGAGACCCATGGTATCACCTCCCTCCGGCGGCAGGGGGTGGCCACTCAATTACCGAAACTCGGTCTGCTGTAAGCGGCACCCCGGTGAATGCGACACGCCGGCTATCGGGTGACCCGGCGGCGAACGAGTGCCTTCCCTCGGAGATAGAACAACTCCACTGTTGCCCCAGGTCTAAGAGAAGCCGCAGGAGGGACGCAGCGGAAGCGCCAAAGTCACATGCAGGTAATGCACTGGCTGAGGGTCCACTCCAAGATTCAACGCTTCGGCAGCGGTATAAAAATGCGCTGCTCCGCCAGTTTATAGACATCTATCCGCCAAGAGCCTCTTTATACCAAGCGATCTCCCGTGCCGACTAGGAGGTTGCTCAACACACGCCATAAACAAGCCACACTCCGATCACCAGATCATTGTTGAAATATTGCCTGTGGCTCTACTAATAGAGCCTGCGGTACAGGTTCGTTAGAGGATAAAAGCACTCCCACGTCGGGGCGGCTATCGAGCAGCATGTACGGCTGGTCGAGCCACAACTCTCGTGCCGCAGCAACCCCTTTGAGAAGCTGGATTCTCGTCAATGCACTTGTTCCCGACACAATATCAGCTACGGCAATCATATCCGATACCGCCGCAATCCCCATCTGGGGGTTATCCGGTGATAAAACAAAAGTCTGACCGTGTGAGTTTAGGTTTGGATTGGGCCTGCCGCTCGAGAGTGGCTCGACTCGGAATTCGCCTGCCGCATCAGGGCACCTCACCCTCAGGAGCATGGAGCGATTGCGGCCGTCGTGATGAACAATCGCACCGTCTTTAATGGCAATTATCCTATTGCCCGCGCGGTAGCGAAGAGTTTTGGGAAGCGAATCACTGAATGCCGAGGTTAGCAAGTAGCTACCATCCTCAGATCGAGTAATAAGATGTAGCCACACAGCCACTTCTGGCTCTGAACTCCGTGAACTTTTCCCTATCGGTCCATATATGACCCACCCCGATCCACAAGCCGCGGTCGCTTCAATAAAGGATCCCTGGTGGGGAATAGTCCGCAGGAGATTCCCATCATAGCCAAAGATGCTAATTTGGCCCGATCCTCCTGTGATTACAAGGATCTCTTCATCGGAGACGGCGATTGCGGAAGGACGCCGTAGCTTCCCCGGACCGGCACCCTCCTGCCCAAAACTGGACCTGAGGGTGCCGTCCCTCCGGAAGACCTTTATATAATGTTCCATGGCATCTAGGAGCACGATGGATTCTCCATCAGGAGAGATCCGACCGGCATGTAGGATACCCAATTCCGCAGTCGGTAGTGTTTGTGGCTCCAATCCGAATCGCGTGCGGATTGCGGTCTGCTCCAAAGCAATGACGGTGGCTTGGTTTCCGGCTCGGAGCTGCGCAGATCCACTGCTGGAGCTGCCATCGGACTCGTCAAGCCAGCTGCACCCGATGAGCGCGAGTACAGGCAGCATCCGCAGGAAAACGGTCATGACTAGTTAGAGTCAGGGTCGTCAAAGCACTGGTAGACGCATGCCCAAGTTATTTTGCTCCAACTGACTGTACATTCACCCGTCCGGTAGTAGCACGTCTGGCTCTTTCCCGTAGAAGGATGAATCCGAGTGAAAGTGTATCCATACAGATTGCGGCACAAGACATCGCACCAGCCCGCCGACATAGTGTCAGTATTTCCATCGTTCGGTCCTTCACCGAAAAGAGTAATTTCATCCCCGTTGTTGGCTGCTAAAGCCTGATTGGTGAACACAAACGACGTACCTAGCGCGCCAAGGAACAGCGCCAGCAACAGCAATTTTCGCCACATTTTAACCTCCAAGGTATAGGTTCAACATACCCGCTACAGTTCACTCGGGGCGATCTGAGCGGAGTGGAGCCAGCACGTCACTATTAGGCGGCTGGCGTGCAATCACTATAACGCGGCCTAGTGCTGAAACAGTTACGAAACGAGGGACCTTGTCCACCGACAGCCTCCGAAACACACCACCCGCGGTGTCGCTGAGAATCCACCTGGTTGCACCTGAGAGTCTCGCGTATTGTCGGATGGCCGTCATGTTACCGGTAAGCACTACGCGGGTGGCCACCCCCATCG
>JAUJOM010000017.1:0-37836 GCA_030447645.1 Longimicrobiaceae bacterium
TCCGCCGGCCAGCCAATCGAGTGCGCGCGGTGCGGGGGCTTTACCTCGCGTCCGGGAGCGCCCACCCTGGGGGAGGAGTCCCGCTTTGCCTGCTTTCCGGCCAGGCCGCCGCCGCAGCAGCACTCGTCGACCGTGCCTAGCCTGCGCACTCTCTTCCCACCAGCGATTGCAGCCGGCTCCGGGAAGGCTCGCCGAGCTAGCGTAACTGCCTGTCGAAAACGGCACTTACGAAGGAACGCACCTCCCGAACCGGTGTATCATTTACGCATGCCAACGAGGGTGTGCACCGGGGGAACACCGCAGGGGTAGGAGTGAAGCAAGATGGCAAATTTCGATCTCGAAAGCTACGCTACGGTGCAGGAGCGCGTCGCCCAGTTTTACCAGGACTTCCCGGATGGGTCGATCCGCACCTTCATGGTGCGCTCGGATGGTCCGGAGGTGATCTTCGAGGCCCGCGTATACCGCACCCAGGAAGAGGCCGCGATGGGTGTGTACACCAGCGGTTGGGCCCGTGAAGTCGAAGGCAAGAGCCCGGTGAATCGCACGTCGCACCTGGAGAACTGCGAAAGCAGCGCGGTCGGTCGTGCGCTCGCCAACCTCGGGTACGCAACGGACGCGAAGCGCCCGAGCCGCAGTGAAATGCTCAAGGTGGCTCGTACCCGTGAGGACCACGACGCGCTGCTCGAGTACATCAAGGTGGTGGGTCCCAGAATTCCAGAGGAAGCCGAAATCCTGATCAGTGGCACGGTCCGGAACCTGAAGGGCTACGTCCGCGAAAACTGGACAACGATCAAGGAGCAGTTCCGCGTTGCGCGGCAGGTTGTTGACGCGATGGAGCAGTCTACGGGCGCCGATTTTCAGCGCGAGGCGGCGTAGTCAGTAACGATCAGCAGGAAAACTGGAGGCGGGCCCCTGCGGCCCGCCTTTGCTTTTCGTAGCTTCCACCGGATGACCGACCCGCCCCATACACCCAGAGCCCACCCGAAGCCAGTCCGGCTGCGCGGTCTCCTCCTGCGAGCGCTGCTCGGTCTTGGCGCGGTTGCCGCGTTTTGGTTCCTCGGAAGGAGTCTGGGTGGCTATGTGCCGCGCTTCGCGGAGTGGGTACGCGGGCTCGGGGCGTGGGGGCCGGCCGTCTTCATCCTCGGCTACGCGGGCGCCGCGGTGGCATTCGTCCCCGGCTCGCTCCTCACCCTGGCGGCGGGTGCGATCTTTGGGATCGTGTATGGGGTTGCGTACGTATTCATGGGGGCCATGCTCGGCTCCGCCGCCGCATTCCTGGTGTCACGCTACGTCGCGCGGTCGTGGGTGGAGCGAAGGATTGCGGGCGACCGCCGCTTCGCTGCCATTGACGGCGCCATCGGCGGGGAAGGGCGCAAGGTCGTCCTCTTGCTGCGCCTTTCTCCCATCTTTCCTTATAATCTGCTGAACTACGCCCTCGGCCTCACCCGGGTGAGCTTCACGGATTACCTCATCGGTTCTCTCGGAATCCTGCCGGGCACCATGCTTTACGTGTACTGCGGCAAAGTTGCGGGTGATGTGGCAGCACTTGCCGGCGGGGCATACAGCGGGCCTTGGCTTTCGCGCTGCTTGCGCTCGGCCTGGTTGCGACTCTTGCGGTCACGGCTGTGGTGACGCGTCTCGCTGCTGCGTCCTTCAGGAGGCAACGGAATGAGATCGCCATCTTTCCGGGCGGGGCAGTTCCCCACCGAAGGAGCGTATCGAATGCAGGACAAACAGCGACGCAGAATTACCTCGCCCTGCTCCACCGCGCCTACTTCCATACCTTCAAACAAGCTTTCCTGCAGGATGAGGTCTTGTACACCCGGCTGGTCAGGAGCGTTACCACCTTGACACGGTACGTCCGTTGCGTACCGCACCGGGTATGATCTGCATCCTGCACGGCTACCTGCTCGAGGGTTCCGGGAGCAATCTGTGGACGCGCTCCATCGTCCAGTCACTTTGCCGCCAGGGAGAAACGGTCCACCTGGTCGCGCAGGAGAACCATCCCGAGCGCTATGATTTCATCGCCGAAGCACGGCGGTATCTCCCCAACGGTACAGTCGAAAGCTTTTTCCCGGCAGCAGAGTGCGCATTCCGGGTGCTGCATCTGCACAAGCCACAGCTCGGCGATACCCTCGGTATGTGTGGGACAAGTACGAGGAGTTCTCGAATGTCGTCCCCATGGTGGATCTCCCCGACCTGGAGATCGAGGAATACCTGGAGCGCAACGTCCGCGCACTGACTCGGATCGTGCGGGAGAACGGATCACCGCCATGCACGTCAACCATGCGGTGCTGATGTCGGTGGTGGCGCAGCGGGTGAGCGAGGCCACCGGCGTTCCCTTTGCGGTGATGCCGCACGGCAGCGCCATCGAGTACGCCGTAAAGGGACGAGCGCTTCCTGCGGCTCGCCATGGAGGCTTCACTGCCGCGAGCCGCATCTTCGTAATCGGCGATGAGATGCGAGGGCGGGTTCAAGCTGTGTTCGGGGAGGTGCCGGAGCTGGATAGCAAGCTCTGGAATTGCACCTGGGGGTGGATACCAGCCAGTTCGAGCCAATCCCCCGTGCGGCGCGCCCGGCCAACATCGGCCGTTTGCGTGATGCAGTCAGCGAGCTTCCGCGAGGCAAGACCGCAGCGCAGACGCACCAGCTCCGGGCGAGAATCTCCGGCAACCTGACCCTGCCGGAGCTGCAGGCTGCATTCGCTGAAACCAGCGGCTACGAGACCAAGGCTCTGGATGCGGATCTGGAGGCCAAGCTTGCAGCAGTGGAGTGGGAGAACGACGCCACGCTTCTCTTTGTTGGCCGCATGATCTCCGCCAAGGAGCGTGCAGGAGGTGATCGCGCCTCCCTCTCCTGCTGGAGCGCTGCCCCTGCTGCGGCTGCTGCTCGTAGGGCACGGACCGCTTCGCGAGCCCATGGAGGCGTTTCTCTGGGCACTGGAGAACGATGACCGAGCCCTGGTAGAGAAGATCGTCGCCTGGGGACGGACGCTGGAGGGGAACCCGGAGGGGGAAGAGGAGGCGAGACCTGACCAAAGTCCGCTTCTTCTACCGTGATCTGGAAGCACGCGGGGAGATGGACGCCTACTGGATTGCCGCGCAGAAGCATCGCCTGCCCTGAGCGGGTGATCTTCACCGGGTATCTGACGCATCGGGAGCTGCGGCACCTTTTCCCCTGCTGTGATGCGGCCATCTTCCCTTCCGTGGTGCGCGAAGCCGGACCCTGGTCTTCCTGGAAGCGCTCGCTTCCGGAGCCTTCCCGATGGGGACATACTTTGGGGGGATGAAGGCGAGCATCGACTCTGTGGCGGAGGCGCTCCCTGGGAAGACGCCGCGGCGATGAAGCTGGATCCCCTCCCGGAACGCACGGTGCTCGACATCGTGGCGCACGTTCCGGTGGCGTTGCAGATGGGGGAAAAGCACCAGGCTGCGCTCCGCCGGGTAGCGGAGGATCGCTACGACTGGCGTAGTGTTGCCCGAAACTTGCATTCGAGCTGCGAGCGATCAGCATTGACAACTCCTGGCGGTCTGCCTTAACCCTACCTACAGAGTCGGCCTTCTCAGCACCTTCGGCGTACTTGATCATGCAGCATCCAGCGGGCAACCTCGCAGAGCCAGCTGGGGAATCTCTCCGCCAGCGAGGCCCAGTCGCCGAAAGCGGCGTCGGAGCCTGGGACGCCCGTAGGCGGCTCCGCGATCTCGGCATTGCCCTGATCGCGCTCGAAGTCGCCGTCCTCCTCTGGCTAGCCGTTTATCTGCTGGTGTCCGACAAGGCGCTGGTGATCGGCTTTCAGCGCCGCCCTCTGGAGGATGGGACGGCCGGCGGGGTCTCGGAGCTGATCGTTCGGTTGCGGGAGTGCGCTCGGATCAGCTCCGTGACAGCTGGGGTGCCGCCCGATCCGGAGGGCGCGCCCACAAGGGCGTGGACATCATGGCGCCGCGCCGGACGGTGCTCGCCGCCGCGGCAGGCGTGATCGTCAAACGGGACTCCAACGCGGTGGCCGGCAAGGCGCTCTACCAGCGTGGCATGGACGGGCGAACCATCTACTACTACGCACACCTAGACGGCTACAGACTCGGGTTGAAGGAAGGGGATCTGGTTCGGCAGGGGGATGTGATCGCGTACGTCGGGGATACGGGCAACGCGGCACCGGGGAACTATCACCTGCACTTCGCCGTGTACACGGTCACCGACCCCAACCGGTGGTGGCGGGGGCGGACCTGAACCCGTACCGCTGCTCCGCGGCGGTGCGAAGGGACCGAGTCCACCGGCGCGCTGATCATCTTGCTTGTGCGGTCCAAAAGCGGCGAGTAGGTTGCCCCATCTCCCGAGCATTACATCCGCCGTGTCGCAGATTCCAGTGAAGACGATCTGGGTCCTCTCCGACCATCCTCCAGGCACGACAATCGTGCCCAGCTCGCGGCGAAATTCCGCGCCGAGCTGACCTGAATCGCGGAGGAGGTCCCCGGTGTGCTGGGGGTGACCGTGGCTGCTCGGACCGAGCGACGGTGTGAACGAGGCACCTTCAGGGCAGCTCGATCAAAGTCCCCATACTGGTCGAGCCGTATCTCCGATGCCGGGCGGTGGTTGAGCCGGTCGCCATCCGTGTCGCGGACCGCACCTCGGATGGTCTGCAGCACTTCGAGAAGTCAACGCTTGCGGGATCCGTCCTCATGATCACCTTCCGACAACACCGCGACCAATCCTGATCGACCGCGTAGGGATTCCGAATGCGGATGGCTCGCGGACGCGGCTCCAGCGCAAGATGATCCGCCCGCGCGACAGCGCCCGGGGCAACGAAAACGCAGCATTCCCGGTAATTGCGGCGCTGATTCCGCGCATCGCCCGGTGCGACCTGCCGATCCGCGCAACCGGCTGCGCGGATCTCCGCGCCATTCTGGAGATTCCCAAGGGTGGTACGCTCCCCGCGCCAAACCGGGCTGCGCGACCTGGAAGCCCGGCACCATCCAGGGTGTGAGTGCCGCCTGGGATCGCGGCGCTGCCGGGACGCCCGTACGTGGTGGCCGCCATCGCTTCAGCAGGCGGCCGACGAAGCGATCCGCCTGTATCGGCCGCGAGCCACGCATACTTTTCCCGGCTCGCCGGCGCAACGCGGTCGCCCTGCTCGAGCTGCTTCCCGACACCGCGAAAACCCTTCGCCGAGATAAACCGATGCTGGCGTTTTCCGTACTTTTTGGACGTCCTGCTCTGTGCGCCCTCCACGCCGAACCGCCGTCTCCCAACAGCGCCGTCAGCACCGAGGCGGTCCACACCTCGCGTGCCGTGGAGCTGCATGATCGGTATCGGATGCGTGCGATCACCACGCGCGAGTTCACGCATGCACAAATCTGGGGCGCACTCGGCCGCTGGTGGACCGAGCGCCCAATCTGCGGCGGGAGGAGGTGGGGGCGTTCAGCCGAAGGCCGCCCGCTCTACCTGGTTCGCTATGGGCAGGGGCCCACGCGCGTCCTGCTCTGGTCCCAGATGCACGGCAATGAGTCCACGGCCACGCTGGCGCTGGCGGACTTGTTTCGCTTTCTGGCGGAGGCACCGATGATCCGCTGGCACGGCGCCTGGCTGAACGCCTGACGCTTTTGGCCGTCCCAATGCTGAACCCGGATGGCGCCGAGCGCTTTCAGCGCCGCAATGCCTTGGGCATCGACATCAACCGCGATGCCCGTGCACTGGTCACTCCCGAAGGGCGGACGCTGAAAGCGTTGCAGGAGCGCTTCTGCCCTGCCTGGGGTTCAACCTGCATGACCAGGACGTGCGCTCCCGGGTTGGCAGCAGTGAGTGGGCAGCGATCGCCCTGCTCGCGCCGCCCTTCAACCCAGCCCGAGAGGGCAATCCCGCCCGGCTGCGGGCGAAACAGCCTCGCGGCCACCATTCGCCAGGCCGCCGAGCCGCTGGTGGGCGGGCACATCACCCGATACGACGACACCTTCAATCCGCGGGCCTTCGGCGACCTGATGCAGAGCTGGGGCACCAGTACCGTGCTGATCGAGTCGGGTGGGTGGCGGGACGATCCCGAAAAGCAGTACCTCCGCAGGGTAAACTTCGTGATGCTGCTCGCCGCGCTGGATGCGATTGCCACCGGGACGTACGCCCGTGCAGACCTGGCGTTGTACGAGGCTTCCCGAGAACGGGCGGCAGGTGAACGATCTGCTGGTGCGTGGGGCCACCGTGGTGTCGCCGGGCCTGGCGCATATCGCGCGGACGTTGCCATCGACTTCCGGGATTCGCTGGGCGCCGCGGTGGCCGAGTCGTGGACATCGGCGATCTACGCGACTACGCCGCGCGAGACACGCTGGATGCCAGCGGGCTCTTCCTCCATCCAGGTCCGGAAGGGCCGTTGATGGTGGACGGATCGGCTTCTTTCGTGATACGGCGCGGCCCGGCGCCCGGAGCGCGGCAGTCTGGACTCTGGACAACGGAGTGCCTCGTCCAGGTCCGACGGGCCGAACCCGATGATGCAGCGCTGCGTGCTCACGGGCGCGCTACCGCTGTGGCGCTACGGCGATGCTGGTGAGCTGGATGGCGCCGACCACGATTTCCCCGCCGACGTTTCCCCACCAGGGTTGCGGCTCCCGTGCGGAGGTCGATGGTGTACAGTTTGGTTGTCGGGGAATCGGGAAGGCTCAACGTGGCATAGGCAATCCTGTCCGGCTCACTCACAATGTCGAACCCCACGTTGTCGACGGTGTTCACGCCGAGGGGTCCAACGGTCATGAGCCTGCCGCCGTTCGGATTCGGCAGTCGGACCAGCACGTCCCGGGCGTGATCGATGGCGTAGAGCTCGGTCACTCCCACCGGCAACGCTGCTGGTGTAGGCAGTGCCCGTGATGCGCGGCACCGCACCGGCGTTTACATCGCCCGCCGCATACGCGAGGGCCGTATCCGTAGCGGCGACCGCACCCGGGGTGGGTTCAAACGCAGGTTTTGCCCGCTGTCGCTGTGCACTCGGGAGAAGATCTGCCGCCGGATCAAAGCTCACCCCGAATCCCGATCCACGCAGCCTGGTGTAAAGGCGGTATCCACCGGAGTGGCGGCTCCCGTCAGCGGATTCAAGATGAATACGCGATGTGAGCTGCCCAGCGCGTACAGCCTTCCGTCCCGCGGTCCGAAATCAATCCCCACGATCCTTTCGCCGGCTCCGATGCCGGTGATCGGCACTCGCACACTGAGCAGGTCCGGGCGCTCACTCCCGAAAGCAATCAACGTGTTGTCGGGGGTCAGACCGAATATGGTACGCCCGAATCGTCCAGTGGGATCAACCCCGCCGTCACCGCAGGCCAAGACGGTGAAAGCGAGCAGCAACACCAATTTCTTCATTTCTCCTCAAGGTTCGTGACAGGCCGAGGCCGCGAAACTTCACATTCGTGGAAGCGTTCTTGCATTTTCCCCGGTTGTAAATGTAACGAGTCCATCCCATGAGGAGGCAAGTATGGAGAACACCCGAATCCCTGATCCGGGGACAGTCGGTGGCGCATCTACGAACGATGATGCCACCTTCGCGCAGCCGGGTACTGGCTACACGGGAACTGCTGGAGCTGGATCGACCAGCTCCGGGACGGCGGGGAGTCGCGGCGAGCCGGGTGGCGCACACGGCAAGTCCAACGCGTTCGACGAACTCGAAGCCAAGATCGAGGCAGCTTCCGAGGACCTCCGGCCAAAGCTCAAGCACATGGCTGAAGGCGTGGGCGACCGGGTAAATGCCGCAAGGAGAGCGCCCAGCCGAAGCTGGACCAGCTGGTCGCGGGGATGCAGCCCCGGATCGATTCGCTGCTGCAAAAGATGCAGGCAGGGCTGGACGACATCCGCCGCGACCTGGAGGAGCGGGCCGCTCGCGCTCGGGAGTCGTCAGGAGAGAACCGCGGGTGACACTTCGCAGACCACCCATGTGCTGCCGGCAGGTGATGAGACACGCACCACCTCCAGCCCGCCCTTGATGTAGGCAATCAGTCCAGCTTCGCGACTACACCTCGTCGGCGCGCAGGGGGACCGCACGGGTGATGCGGTCCCCTTCGCGGTGGGGGTGGGTGCCGAGCACCACGCTGCCCGCGAACCCGGAAACGTCCAGGCTGGCCGGTGCGGAGTCCAGATTCAGCGCTACCAGAAAGCGCCGGCCGGCGGCTTCACGCAGGTAGGCGAGCACGCTTCCAGTCGCGTCCACGGCACGATAGCTCCCCATCGACAGCGCCGGTTCCGCGCGCCGCAGCGCCAGCAGCCGACGGTGCAGGCAGAGCAGGGAAGCCGGGTCACTCTGCTGCACTTCCACGTTGACTTCCCGGAAGTCAGCGGCAACCGGGAGCCACGGCGCGCCCGAGGTGAAGCCGGCGTTCGGCGCAGCATCCCACTGCATGGGGGTGCGCTCGGGGTCTCGCCCGAGCCCCAGCCCCGGAACCCGCAGCTCCCAGGGTCCCGCACCTGATCCGGCGGGATCGGTACGTCCGTCATCCCGAGCTCATCGCCGTAGTACAGCGTCGGCGTTCCGCGTAGGGTGAGCAGGAGCATGGCTGCTACCGCGCCTGCGCCGCACCAACGCGGCTGGCGATCCGGTGTCGGTCATGGTTGCCGAGCACCCAGTTGGGCCAGGCGCCGGCGGGAGCATTGCTTCGTAGCGGCGGATTGTCACATCAATGATCCGGGCGTCCCACGGCAGCTCGATCAACTGGAAATTGAAAGGAGGTGACAGCCGTAGCCGTAGTAGCACATCAGCCGCTCCAGCGTAACGTACAGCTCGCCCACCATCACCCGTTCAGGGAACGCGTCGAGCACCTCACGCATACGCCGGACGATCCCTTCCAGCTCCGGCCGGTCGGTGGTGTGCACGGGGAGCAGGGAATGGGTACGGATTGTCGCCGGGCGCCAGTCCGGGTTGGGTGGGTTGTCGCGCCACCGATCGTCCTTGACCACCTGCCGCAGCGCATCCATCCGGAAGCCGTCAACGCCGCGGTCCAGCCAGAAGCGGAGCACCTGGTGCATGGCGCGTTCCACCTCCGGATTCCGCCAGTTCAGATCCGGCTGATCCGGCAGATAGGCGTGATAGTAGTACTGGCCTGTGGCCTCGTCCCAGCTCCAGGCGCGTCCGCCGAAGTTGCTCACCCAGTTGTTGGGCGGCCCTCCGTCCGGTGCCGGGTTGTGCCACAGGTACCAGTCACGCCGGGGATTGTCCCGCGAAGAGCGTGACTGCCTGAACCAGGGGTGCTGGTCCGAAGTGTGATTCGGGATGAAGTCCAGAATCACCCGGATGTGTAATCGGTGTGCCTCGGCTACCAGGGCATCAAAGTCCGCCAGTGTCCCGAACATCGGGTCCACGGCGCAGTAGTCCGCCACGTCGTAACCGAAGTCCGCCATCGGCGACGGGTAGAACAGGGAGATCCAGATCGCGTCGATGCCGAGCCAGCGGAGATATGGCAAGCGGCTGGTGATGCCGAGCAGGTCGCCAATGCCATCCCCGTTGGCATCCATGAAGGAGCGCGCGGATAGATCTGGTAAACGACACCCCGCTCCCACCATGCGGGCTCACCACGGGAATGTTCCATGACTGTCGTGCTCATGTACTCATCGGCGATCGCTCGCTCCGCGCTGGAACAATCGAACCGGACCCTCACCCCGGCGCTACACGCCACCCCTCTTCCACCTGTGGGAGAGGGACAATCATTGCGAGGCAGGGTGAGGGCCCTGCCAGGATACCGCGGGTCGCTTGCGAACAACCGGCAAGAGCAGCATCTTTGGGCGGAAAGTTAAGCACTGAATGAATGAGAGTTCTTGATGGCTGAAAAGAAAAAGCGCCCCATCACCGCGGATGCGTGGCGTGAGGCGAGGGGCCTGATGTGGTCACATCGGCGCTCCTGAGTATTGGGATGGTGCTGATGCTCATCAACCGGGTATCGGGACTGGTGCTGCCGGCGAGCAGCAAGTACCTGATCGACGATGTGGTGGGAAAGGGTCAGTCCCGCCTGCTCGTTCCACTCGCTCTCGCCGTGGGTATCGCCACCCTGGTCCAGGCAGTCACCTCCTTTGGGCTTTCCCAGGTAATCAGCGTTACGGCGCAGCGCGCGATTACTGAAATGCGCCGTCGCGTGCAGGCGCAGGTGACGCGACTCCCCATTCGTTTCTTTGATTCCACTCAGAGCGGCGTGCTGGTGTCACGTATCATGACCGATGCGGAAGGGATTCGAAATCTGGTAGGGACCGGCATCGTGCAGCTGGTGGGCGGCGTATTGACGGCGGTGCTGGCGCTGGGGGTGCTGATCTACCTGAACTGGCAGCTCACGGGCGCAATCATCCTGCTGCTGGTGGCCTTCGGTGGGATCATGGCATTCGCCTTTACCCGGCTCCGGCCGATCTTTCGTGAGCGGAGCGAGATCAACGCGGCGGTGACCGGGCGGCTTACCGAAACGCTGGGGGCATTCGTGTCGTCAAGGCATATGGCACCGAAAAGCGGGAGCAGCGCGTCTTCACTCAGGGCGCGCACCGCCTTTTCCGCAACGTCGCGCGCTCCATCACCGGTACCTCGGCGGTGACGGCGTTCGCCACCGTGGTCATCGGCATCGTCGGGGTGCTGATGATCCTGGTGGGGGCGCGCGATCCTGAACGGCACCATGACGCTCGGCGGCCTGGTGATGTACATCTTCTTCACCGGGCTGCTCGCCGCCCCCGTGGTGCAGATGGCCTCCATCGGGACGCAGATCAGTGAGGCGTTCGCGGGACTGGACCGGATCCGCGAGCTGCGAAGCATGGTCACCGAGCAGGATGAAGACGAGGGCAGGGAGCCGCTGGAATCAGTGCACGGAGATCTGGTGTTTCAAGACGTGAGCTTCGAGTACGACCCAGGCGTGCCCGTGCTGAAGCACGTTTCTTTGAAGCTCCGGCCGGCACCACCACCGCGCTGGTGGGGTCCAGCGGCTCGGGAAAGAGCACGCTGGTTAGCCTGGTGATGGCGTTCAACCGCCCCCTGAGTGGGCAGGTGCTGGTGGATGGGCGTGACCTGGCCGAGGTCCGGCTCAGCGACTACCGCGCGCAGCTGGGAGTGGTGCTGCAGGACAACTTCCTCTTCGACGGCACCGTTCTGGACAACATCCGCTTCGCGCGCCGGACGCCACGCGCGCGAGATCGAGGCGGTGAGCCGCATCGCCCACGCCGACGAGTTCATCCGCGGCTTCCCCGACGACTATGATACCGTGGTGGGAGAGCGCGGCATCAAGCTATCCGGCGGGCAGCGGCAGCGCATCGCCATCGCCCGCGCGATCCTGGCAGATCCGCGCATCCTGATTCTTGATGAGGCCACCTCCAGCCTGGACAGCGAAAGCGAGGCGCTGATCCAGGACGGGCTTCGGCGCCTGCGGGAAGGGCGTACCACCTTTGTGATCGCCCACCGCCTTTCCACCATCCGCAGTGCGGACCAGATCCTGGTGCTGGAAGGCGGCGAGATCGTGGAGCATGGAACCCACGCGCAGCTGATGGTGCTCGGGGGACGCTACCGCGAGCTCCATGATCGGCAATACGCCTGGGAGCAGGATCGCTTCATCAACCCGGGCGAGGAGATTGCCTCCGAAACACCGGTGCTTGCCGCGATGGGCGTCCCGACCGCCAGCGGCGGGTGATCCAGTACACGCCAAAGGAGGCACCATGCCGTCATGGAGCAGCAAGGATCGTCGCAAGTTCGAGCACATCAAGGAGAGCGCCGAGGAGCGCGGTGTACCTGAAGATCGGGCGGAGGAGATCGCCGCCCGCACGGTGAACAAGGGGCGCCGCCAGGAGGGGCGCACCCCCAACAGGACCACGCAGGGTACGGGAAACCCCAACAGGTCATTGGATCAGCGCACCGTGCCGGAGCTGCGCAACCGGGCCAGGCAGCTGGGTATTCAGGGACGAAGCAAGATGAACAAGCAGGAGCTGGTGGAGGCGATCCGCGGTCGGTGAAGGAGTACCCGTTCAGGGATCTCGACTTTGCTCCCCTTCCGCGCGACGAGATGCACCGCCGGGCGGAGGCGTTCTACGCCCAGATGCAGCGCCGGCGCACGGTCCGTCAGTTTGCGCGCACACCTGTCCCCCGGGTGCTCATCGAGCACGCGATCCGGACGGCTGGAACCGCACCCTCGGGTGCTCACCAGCAGCCCTGGGTGTTCGTCGTCGTCAGTGATCATTCACTGAAGGAGCAGATCCGCGCCGCGGCGGAAGCCGAAGAGCGGGAAAACTATGGAGGGCGCATGCCCCCGGAGTGGCTGTATGCGCTCGCCCCGCTCGGCACCGACTTCAACAAAGAACACATCACGAACGCACCTCATGTGGTGGTTCTCTTTCGGCAGCTTTACGGCCTCGGGCCTGGACGGCGAGCGGCGGACCCACTACTACAGCACGGAAAGCTGCGGCATCGCCGCCGGACTCTTTGTTGCCGCGATTCATCACATGGGATTGGCAACCCTGACCCACACTCCAAGCCCAATGGGGTTTCTGTCCGAACTGCTGGAGCGCCCCGAAACGAGAAGCCGTTTCTGCTGATGCCCGTGGGTTATCCGGCCGAAGATGTGCGGGTGCCGGACATCACGCGCAAGCCGTTGGAGCAGATCTGCGTTTGGAAGGAGAAGAGCGAAGAATGAGTCATGTCGTCCTGCTGGGAGACTCCATCTTTGACAACGCCGCCTACACGCGCGGCGGCCCCGACGTGATCCGGCAGCTCCGCGAGCAGCTGCCCGCGGGCTGGAAGGCAGCGCTCCGGGCCGTGGATGGGGACATCACCCGCGATGTGAGGGCTCAGCTGGTGGGGGTTCCGCCGGACGCCACCCACCTGGTGGTCAGTGTGGGAGGAAACGATGCGCTGGGTCATACCGGCATCCTGCAGCAATCCGCCCGCTCGTTTGCCGAGGTGCTTGCCAGCCTGGCACAGATCGCGGAGGGATTCGAGCGCGAGTATCGGCGCATGCTCGAAGCAGTGCTGGAGCGCGGTTTGCCCACGGTGGTATGCACCATCTACAACGGCCGTTTCCCTGACCCTATCATGCAAACGCTGACGAGCACCGCACTTACGGTGTTCAACGACGTAATCACCCAGCAGGCGTTTTTGGCGGGGGTGCCGCTCATCGACCTGCGCCTGATCTGCACGGAGGACGCGGACTACGCCAACCCGATCGAGCCCTCCAGCCAGGGAGGGGACAAGATCGCACGCGCTATCGTACGCGCCGTTACGGAGCACGACTTCATGCGACGCCGAAGCGAGGTGTTCCTCGCCTAGCCGGGTCGTGAACGACCCGGCTGGAGAAGACGACCGTCCTGGCGGACGGCAAGAAAAGGATAGAAGCTACATGCGGAATTTCGCTGATCTCCGGCTTGACAATACGTACGCACGTCTGCCCGAAGCCTTTCATGCGCGAGCTGAGCCGACACCGCTTCCTGACCCGTACGGGGTGAGCTTCAACACCGCCGCCGCTGCGCTGATTGACCTGAGTCCCGCTGTCGAGGAGCGTGGGGAGTGGGTGCAGCTGTTCAGCGGCAATCACTCACTGCCTGGCGCTGACCCGCTCGCCATGCTGTACGCCGGGCACCAGTTCGGCCATTACGTGCCGCAGCTGGGTGATGGGCGGGCGATCTTGCTGGGGGAGGTGCGCAACCTGGCAGGAGAAACGTGGGACCTGCAGCTGAAAGGGTCCGGCCAGACCCCCTTTTCCCGTGGCTTCGATGGCCGCTCGGTGCTGCGCTCCGCCATCCGGGAGTACCTGTGCAGCGAAGCGATGCACGGCCTGGGGATTCCCACCACGCGGGCACTCTGCATCGTGGGCAGCGATCTGCCGGTGCAGCGGGAGGAAGTGGAAACCGCGGCCACCCTGGTGCGGATGGCCCCGACACACGTGCGCTTCGGCACGTTCGAGGTGTTCTACTACCGTCAGCAGCATGAACATCTCCGCACGCTGGCGGACTACGTGATCGAGCATCACTTCCCCGAGCTTAGGGAGGCTCCAGACCGGTATCCCCGTTTTCTCACCGAGGTGTCAACCCGGACGGCGCAGCTGATGGCCCGGTGGCAGACCGTCGGGTTCGCCCACGGGGTGATGAATACCGACAACATGTCCGTTCTGGGGCTGACCATCGATTACGGCCCTTTCGGCTTCATGGATGATTACGATCCGGGCTTCATCCCCAACCACACCGACGTCGCGGGCCGCTACGCCTTCGATCAGCAGCCTGGAGTGGGGATGTGGAACGTCGGCCGCCTTGCCCAGGCGCTGATTCCACTCATGTCGCTGGAAGAGGCTCAGGCGGCGCTGGATGCATATGAGCCCGCCTTCATTACCCGGTACACGGAGCTGCTCCGCGCCAAGCTGGGGCTGCGGGAGGCCCGGGAAGAGGACGTGGCGTTGATCGGCGAATTGTTCGGGCTGCTGCACACGAACCACGCTGACTTCACGCGCTTTTTTCGTGCGCTCGGAGGCTTCAAGCAAGATCCCGCAGACGCCAACGCACTAATTCGTGATTTGTTCATCGACTGGGCGGCTTGGAATGCGTGGGCGGATCGCTATCGGGAGCGATTGCAGGCCGAAGGGAGTGTGGACACTGAACGCCAGATGCGCATGGATGCCGTGAACCCCAAGTACATTCTGCGTAACTACCTGGCGCAGAACGCGATCACGCGAGCCACCGAGCACCGGGACTACAGCGAGATCGACCGCCTGCTTGTCCTGCTACGCAATCCGTACGACGAGCAGCCTGAGATGGAGGAGTACGCGGCTCCGCCCCCGGATTGGGGTAAGCGGCTGGTGGTAAGCTGCAGCTCGTGACCCATCCACTCCGCCGCCTGCTTCGCTACGGAGTTCGGTACCGCACGAGGATTTGGCTCGCATCCGCCTGCTCGGTGCTGAACAAGCTTTTCGACCTCGCGCCGGAAATCCTGATCGGTGCGGCGGTGGACGTGGTGGTGAACCAGCAGGACTCGCTGGTGGCGCGTTTCGGCGTCATCGATGTGCGCGATCAGCTCATCGTGCTATCGGTGCTGACGGCGATCACCTGGGGGCTGGAATCCGCGTTCGAGTACCTGTACGCACGCCTCTGGCGGGGGCTCGCGCAGGATGTGCAGCATGACCTGCGGCTGGAGGCGTACGGCCATCTTCAGGCGCTGGAGCCGGAGTTTTTCGAGGAGCGCTCCACCGGTGGGCTCCTGTCTGTTCTGGGCGACGACGTGAATCAGCTCGAGCGCTTCCTGAACACGGGCGCCAACGACATGCTGCAGGTCGCCACCACGGTGCTGCTGGTGGGTGGGGCGTTCTTTGTGCTCGCACCCTCGGTTGCATGGATGGCGATGCTGCCGATGCCGTTCATCATTCTCGGCTCCATTCGCTTTCAGCGGCGACTTGCTCCCCGTTACGCCGAGGTGCGGGAGGCGGCGGGGCTGGTCAATGCCCGCCTGGCCGCGAACCTGGGCGGGATCAACACCATCAAGAGCTTCACGGCGGAGGCGCATGAGCTTGGACGGCTGGAGGCGGACAGCGAGGTGTATCGCCGCAGCAACGCCGGGGCAATTCGGCTGAGCAGCGCGTTCGTACCCCTGATCCGCATCCTGATCCTTGCCGGCTTCACGGCGACGCTGCTCTTTGGTGGGCTCCAAGCGGTGAGCGGTGCCATGTCCGTCGGGATCTACAGTGTCCTCGTGTACCTCACGCAGCGGCTGCTCTGGCCGCTCACCCGGCTCGGGGAAACGCTGGACGGATACCAGCGGGCGATGGCGTCCACCAACCGGATCATGAACCTGCTGGACGTGCCGGTGACGATCCGGGCTGGGGACCGGCGGCTGGAGCGGGCACGCGGCGAAGTGGAGTTCCGCGACGTCCACTTTGCCTACCGTGGGCGCGCCGCTACGCTGGACGGCATCTCCATTCGTATTCCGGCCGGCCAGACCGCGGCCGTGGTGGGGCCGACCGGCTCCGGCAAGAGCACCCTGGTCAAGCTGCTGCTGCGCTTCCGCGAGCCGGATGCGGGACAGGTGCTCCTGGACGGCCTTCCGGTGGACCAGTATCGCCTCGGCGATCTGCGGCGCAACCTGGGGCTGGTGGCGCAGGATACCTTCCTTTTTGCCGGTACCGTGGCCGACAACATTCGCTACGGAAGCTTCGATGCGCCGCGCGAGCGAGTCATCGCCGCAGCCCACGCAGCCGAAGCAGACGGCTTCGTCCAGCGCCTTCCGGACGGCTATGAGACGGTAGTGGGTGAGCGGGGACAGCAGCTTTCCGGCGGGCAGCAGCAGCGGATCGCACTGGCGCGCGCGGTCCTCAAGGATCCTCCCGTGCTGGTGCTGGACGAGGCCACTTCGGCGGTGGACAACGAAACCGAGGCCGCGATCCAGCGCTCGCTGGAGCACATCACCCGGGATCGCACCACCCTGGTCATCGCTCACCGGCTCAGCACCGTGCGGCACGCCGACCGCATCTACGTGCTGGATGAGGGCCGGATCACCGAGGCCGGAACGCACGATGAACTGGTTGCGCAGGACGGCACCTATGCCAACCTGTGGCGGGTGCAGACCGGCCAGCACACGGACTACGCCCGAACATGACCCCCAGCGAGCTGCGAAGCTGGGTGGGGGACATGGACATCTACCTGTTCGATCAGCTCCTTCACGACCGTTTTCCGCCCGGAACGCGCCTGCTGGACGCCGGGTGTGGCGATGGGCGCAACCTCGTGTACTTTCTGCGCGCCGGATATGACGTATACGCGGTGGACCGCGCACCGGAGGCTGTGGCGGTGGTCCGCCGGCTGGCGGCCGCGCTTGCACCTGCGCTTCCAGAAGACCGGTTTCGCACCGATTCCCTGGAGGAGCTGCACTTTCCGGATGCCTACTTCGACACAGTGATTGCGAGCGCGGTGCTGCACTTCGCGACCGATCCTCAGCACTTCGGACGGATGGTGGGCGAGCTGTGGCGCGTTCTTCGGCCCGGAGGCACCTTCTTCGCGCGCATGGCATCCCGCAACGGGATCGGAGACCACATTCATCCGCTCGGGAACGGCCGCTACGCGCTTCCGGATGGGACCGAGCGCTTCCTGGTGGACGACGAACTGCTGCTCGGGATGACCAGCGTGCTAGGCGGAGAGCTGCTGGATTCCATCAAGACGGTGAACGTACAGGGCTTGCGCTGCATGAGTACCTGGGTGGTGCGGAAGAGCACACAAGAGCAGGTGAGTACGTGACATAGCGGTGGCAACGAATGTGCAAAGTCGGCTGCTCATGGATGCTCGACGACTTTCGCTGCCTGCCTGGCTGCTTGCCCCGCTGCTGCTGACCTGCAGCCCGGACACACCTGAAACGCAGACGCAGCGCACGGCTGCCGCTGCTGAAGCACCCGCTGAAGCACCGCCACGCCCGATTGACCCGGAAGCCCAGACCTGGGTGGATTCCACCCTGGCCAGGCTGTCTCTCCGGCAGCGGGTCGCGCAGCTCGTCATGCCCTGGATCAGCGGGCAGTCGGCGTCCACCACATCCGCCGAGTTTCAGCGGTTGATGCGCTGGGCGCAGGAGGACGAGGTTGGCGGGCTGATCATTTCCACCGGACCCCCGGACGCATTCATCACCAAGCTGAACGCGGCGCAGGCCCGTGCCCGGGTGCCGCTGCTGGTGGTGACGGACCTGGAAACTGGCCCGGGAATGCGCCTGTCGCCTGGCGGAACCTACATCCCGCCCGGGATGGCGCTCGGTGCCGCGGGCAGCCCCGAGCTCGCCCGTGAAGCCGGCCGAATCACCGGGCGCGAGGCGCGAGCGGTCGGCATCCACATGACGCTCGGTCCCGTGCTGGACGTCAATTCCGACCCCCGCAATCCCATCATCAACGTCCGCTCCTTCGGGGAAGACCCCCAGGCCGTCGCGCGGCTGGCGGGTGCCTGGATCGCGGGAGCGCGGGAAGCGAACCTGCAGACGGCGGGCAAGCACTTCCCCGGGCATGGTGACACCGAGGTGGACTCCCATATCGGATTAGCGGCGGTTTCCGGTGGCGCCGAGCGATTGAAATCCGTGGAGCTGGGTCCCTTCCGGGCGGCGATCAGGCAGGGAATGGAGGGCATGCTCGTCGGGCACATCGCGGTGACCGGGCTGGAGGGGGCCAACGCCCCGCCGGCCTCGCTCTCGCCCCGCATCATCGGGGGATTGCTACGGGAGCAGCTGGGATTTCAGGGGGTGGCGTTCACGGATGCGCTGAACATGGGCGCGGTTACCCGACGCGGCAGCGTGAGCGAGGCGTCCATCCAGGCGCTGCTCGCTGGTGCCGACATTCTGCTGCAGCCTCCGGGTGAGCGCGTGGTGATTGATGCCGTGGTGCGCGCGGTGGAGTCGGGGCGCATTCCACGTGCGCGAATCGACGAAGCTGCGCGCCGGGTGCTCACGGCTAAGGCGACCGCGGGGTTGCATCGCGGAGCCAAGGTGAATCGGGAGGCGGCCGGGCGCGTCGTCGGGGCGCCGGCCCACGCGGAGGTGGCGCGCCGAATCGCCGAGGGGTCCATCGTGCTGGCGCGGGACCGCAACAACCTGGTTCCCCTTCGCCCCGAAGCGCGCCGGATCCTGCACGTCACCTACGCGGACGCGGGCAGCACCGCGGCTGGACGGGCGATGAACGCCGCACTCGCCGGTCAGGGGCGACAGATCGACGAGGCGCGGGTGAGCGAGCGCACCACGGCGGCCGAGTTTGCCGCGCTGCAGCGACGCGCGGAGGCCGCGGATCTGGTGATCGCCTCGGCCTATGTGGCGCCTCGGGAGTACCGGGCCTCGGTGGCCATTGCGGGCGGATTCCCGGGGTTCGTGGAGAGGCTCGCTGCCGCCGGGAAGCCGGTGGTGGCCGTGTCGCTGGGGAGCCCTTACTTGCTAGATGCGTTCCCTTCCGTTCCCACGTACATGCTCGCATGGAACGGTTCCATGGTGAGCCAGCGTGCTGCGGCACGCGCGCTGCTCGGTGCCGCGCCGATTACCGGGCGGCTGCCGGTCTCACTTCCCCCGCATCACCGGCTAGGGGAGGGCATCCAGCGCCCGGCGCGCTGATGCCAGATCTGCGGATGCTCAGCCCCCTGGGAACCCGGGGTGCTCCCGTACGCGGCGTGCCTGCTCCAGGTGACGCTCCTGGTGCCCGGCCGTGGCCGCGAACCAGGCTCCCAGGCTGATGCGAAGCAGTCGCAGGATGGGAGAAGAGATCTTGATGCGCGCCAGGTCCAGACCATTGGCCGCGTGCAGCCGCTGAATGAGTTGATCCTGTAGCTCCAGGAAGGCGGGGAGCACCCGTTCAACCGGCTGATCGGCTCTGGGCGCGTACTGCTTTGGGTGCTTCATGCCCTTTCCCGTGGCGGGCATGGGCCCCGTGCCGCGGATGAACCAGTTGTCGAACCAGCCGTAGCGGAACGGGCCCGAAGCGGACTTTCCGCGGTTTCGTGCTCGCTCGATTGCTGCGTCCATTCCTGGGAGCAGCTTGATTCCGGTGGTGGTGAGATGGTCCACGCATTCGGCGATCGACCAGCGACCAGACTCCGGGTGCCAGTTGAACTGTTCGTCCGTGAGCCCTTCAGTCAGTGCGCGCGCTGTGTCTTTAGCCGCGCTGAACTGGCCCTGACGCTGTTGAAGCTCGGGAATGAGCGGCTGGGCTGTGACAACCGTGCTTGCGGGCATCCTGGGCTCTCCGGTGCAAGTCGAGATTCAGATTGTGCGAATCTACGATCTCGCGAGCACCGGCGCAGTCGGGCAGATCCGCATACTGCTGGGTGGAGAACTCCTACAGGCCGCGCTCTAACGGACCTCCAGTAGCTCCACGTCGAACACGAGCGTTGCATCGGGCGGGATTACCCCGCCAGCACCGCGTGCGCCATACCCAAGCTCCGACGGGATCACCAGTGTCCGTCGTCCGCCGACTTTCATCCCAGCAACGCCTTCGTCCCACCCACGGATCACGGTGCCGGTGCCCAGGGCGAATTCGAACGGCTTTCCGCGGTCGCGGCTGCTGTCGAACTTGCGGCCATTCTCCAGGGTGCCGGTATAATGGACCACGACGTGGTCCCCCTTCTTGGCGGTCTGACCAGTGCCCTCCCGCACATCCTCATACCGTAGGCCGGAGGCCGTTTGGGTCATGCTATCCTGATTGGTGGCTGCTGGTTTCTGATTCATGAGTGCTTGTTCGGGTGTGGCGCGGGTTCAAGTGCGAGCTTAGGATGGGAGCAGGTTCGGTGCCGGCCTGGCACCCGGTAGTACATCCCCGATTCGCTACGATCCATGAAACCTTCCCGCCACGCGGCCATCCTGGACGTGGTCCGCACTGAAAGAGTCCACTCACAGGAGCGACTACGCGAGCTGCTGATCGAGCGTGGGTTTGATGTCGCCCAGGCAACCCTGTCGCGCGACATTCGGGACCTTGGATTGGTGAAGGTGCCTGACGAGGAGGGCGGCTCGGTTTACATGACCCCGAGCACGGCGGACCCGACTCCTGCGCTCGCCCGCATGCTCCCTGCGCTGTACACGAGCGCCGATGGGGTTGGCAATCTGCTGGTGCTCCGAACCATGGTGGGTGGTGCGCAGCCGGTTGCGGCTGCCATCGACGGTGCCCGTTGGCCCGAAGTGGTCGGTACCATCGCCGGTGACGACACCATTCTCCTGATCCTCCGTGCACCGGAACACCTCGACCTCGTACGCGAGCGGGTTGAGGAGCTTGCGGGCCTTCAGTAGAGGGGCTACGCCGCCCTCGCCTCCAACGCCAATCATCCTCCGCAGTTAACCAGTTCCGTCCGTCAGGACGGTCGTCGCCTCCAGCCGGGTCGTTCACGGCCCGGCGAGGTTGACAGCACCGCACCTGGTGTATACCTTCCGCACGCGATGAATAACTATTCTAAAGCTCGCATCGGTATTCTCGGGGCGAGCGGGTATGCTGGACGTGAGCTTTCCCGCCTGCTTTCGCTGCATCCGCGTGCGCAGGTTGCTTTCGCCACCTCGGAAAACGAGGTGGGAAGCACACTGCACGGAGTCAAGCTGGTGCACACCGAAGACGCGCCGCTGGATGCGTGCGATGTCGTGATCTCCTGCCTCCCGCACGGCGTGTCGCTCGGGTGGGTGGAACGGGTGCGGGAGGTGGGCATGCCCGCGATCGACCTGTCGGCTGACCTGCGGGTTCCCGGCGCGGAGACGCCTTCCTGGGCGCGGAGTGCAATCTACGGGATGCCAGAGCTGCACCGTGAGCGCATCGCCCGCGCGAAGCTGGTGGCGAATCCCGGCTGCTACCCGACGGCCACGCTGCTCGCGCTAGCGCCGCTGCTGCGACGCGAGCTGGTTGCCGGACCGGTCGTGGTGGATGCGGCATCGGGAGTTACCGGCGCGGGCAGGTCCCCGAAGCGGGAGCTGCTGTTCAGCGAGGTTGCCGAAAACTTTCGCGCCTATGCAGTAGGCAACACCCACCGCCACCTGGCCGAGATGCGCTGCCAGGCTGCGATGCTCGGACGTGGAACGATGCCGGACCTGGTGTTCACCCCGCATCTGCTGCCGGTGCGGCGCGATTCTGGCCACCATTCATGTGCCGCTCGACCGAGCCGCTGAATAGCCCGCAAGCGCTCTGGCTGGATGATTATGCAGGCGAGCCCTTTGTTCGGGTTCTCGCCCACGGCACTCCTTCACTGGTGGACGCGGTGGGGACGAACCAGGTGGTGATCGGCGTCACCGCAGTCCAGGGGACGGTTACGCCAATGCTGACGGTGATCGCCGCGATCGACAACCTGCTCAAGGGTGCGGCCGGGCAGGCCGTGCAGAACCTGAACCTGATGTTCGGGTGGCCGGAAACGGAAGGGCTGGCGTGATCCGCGTGGTCAAGGTGGGCGGAAATGTGGCCGACGATCCCGCCTGGGTGCGGAGCGTGGCCCAGGGAATCGCGGGCACGCCCACGGTGCTGGTGCATGGCGGCGGGCGAGAAACCTCCGAGGTGCAGCGGGCGCTCGGTGCCGAGCCGGAGTGGCGTGATGGGCTGCGGATCACCACACCGGCGGCGCTGCGGGCGCTGTGCATGGTGCTGTCCGGCGAGGTGAACAAACGCTGGGTTTCGGCGTTGCTCGACGTGGGCGTGGACGCACTCGGGCTGTCCGGGCAGGACGGCGCTCTGCTTCGCGCCCGCGTCGCGTGCGGTGGGGCGCTCGGGCGCGTCGGGGAGATCACGGCGGTGCGTGCCGAGCTGCTGGAGCTGCTGCTGGAGCGGGGCTTCGTTCCCGTGGTGTCTCCCATTTCCCGGGGCGACGACGGCGGCGCGCTCAACGTCAACGCCGACGACGCAGCTGTGGCGATCGCCGCGGCCACGGGCGCGGCGGAATTGCTCTTCGTGTCGGATGTAGCCGGGGTGCGGAGCGGGGAGGAAATACTCCCGGAGCTGGACGCGGCGGGCGCTGCCGCGCTGATCGCCAGTGGGGAGGCTACAGGTGGGATGGTTCCCAAGCTCCGCGCCGCCACCCGTGCCGGGATCGCGGCGGTGCGGATCGGCGGACCGGAAATGCTGACCAACTCCGAAGCAGGAACACGGATCACATGCTGACGACACAACTTTCCGACGCCCTGCTCGGCGTTTACCGCCCCACCGGCCCGACGTTTGTCGCGGGCGAGGGTGCATACCTGATCGCGGAGGACGGCACCCGCTTCCTGGATTTCACCAGCGGGATCGCAGTCAACGCGCTCGGTCACGGAGATCCGGACGTCCTCGCCGCCATTCGCGCGGCGCTGGACACCGGGCTGATCCACACCTCCAATCTGTTTCGCACCCGGCCCGCCGCGGAGCTGGCTGCGTGGCTGGTGGAGCACTCGTTCGCGGATCGCGTCTTCCTGTGCAACTCGGGCGCGGAGGCCAACGAGGCGGCCCTCAAGTTCGCGCGCCGGTGGGCCGGGACCGTGGCCGACGGCAAGCATGAGATCGTGGCGTTCGGGGGCGGCTTCCACGGCCGCACCATGGGTGCGCTCGCGGCCACTGCTCGCCCGGCGTACCAGGATCCGTTCCGCCCCCTGATGCGCGGGGTGCACTTCGCCGAAGTGGGGGATGTAGGCGAGGCCGAGCGCTTGATCCGCCGGGACCGCACAGCCGCCGTGATCATCGAGCCGCTTCAGGCTGAAGGCGGCGTGCTGCCCGTGCCACCCCGCTTTCTCAAGGCGCTGCGTTACCTGTGCGACGAGGCGGAAGCGCTCCTGATCCTGGACGAGGTGCAGGTCGGCCTTGGGCGCACGGGTACGCTGTGGGCGCACGAGCAGGCGGGAATCCAGCCGGACCTGATGTCGCTGGCGAAGCCGCTGGCGGGCGGGCTCCCGATGGGGGCGGTGCTGCTGACGGAGCGCGTCGCGGCTGCGATCCAGCCGGGTGACCACGGAAGCACCTTCGGCGGTGGACCGGTGGTGGCGAGCGCCGCGCTCGCGGTCTGCCGCAAGATCGGCAATCCCGCCTTCCTTGCCGAAGTTCGCCGCAAGGGTGCGGAGCTGGGCGATCGGCTGCATGCGCTCGCGTTGCGTCAGCCCCGAATTCGGGCGGTGCGGGGTGCGGGAATGATCTGGGGGGTGCAGGTGGCCGGAGCCGCGGCGGAGGTGGTTTCCCGCGCACTGGGCACCGGACTGCTGCTCTGCACGGCGGGGCCGGAAGTGGTGCGGCTCCTCCCGCCGCTTTCCGCTACGGATGAAGAGCTGGCTCGTGCAGTGTCGATCCTGGAGGGTGCTCTCGCATGCTAGTGCAGCTTTCACGGCCGGAGTCACGGACCCAGCACCGGGTGGAGCCTGGTACCCGGGTATTCGTGCGCCCGGCGCGCATTGCCGACATGCTGCAGGTCGAGCCGCTCATCAACGGCTTCGCAAAAGACAACCTGATGCTCCCTAAAACGTGGGAGCAGCTAGTCCGCATGTTTCGGGAGTTTGTGGTCGCTACGGATGCGGACGGGCGGGTGCTCGGCTGCGGCGGATTGCGGGTGTTTTCCGACTCGCTGGCTGAGATCATCTCGCTTGCCGTGGATGAATCGGCACACGGACTGGGGATCGGCGGGAGGGTAGTGGAGCGGCTCCTGGAAGATGCCGAAGCACTCGGCATCCGAACCGTTTTCGCGCTCACTCTGCGGGACGGTTTCTTCCACCGACTCGGCTTTCGAACCGTGCCCAAGGAGATGTTTCCGGCGAAGGTGTGGGCGGACTGCCGCAACTGCCCGAAGCTGCACGCCTGCGACGAGATCGCAGTGGTCAAGGAACTTACGCAGGGAGAATGACAATGACGCAGAATGCCGTGGTACTCGCTTACTCGGGTGGGCTGGACACCTCCATCATCGTGCCCTGGCTGCGAGAAGCGTACGGCGCCGAAGTGGTGTGCGTGGCCGCCGATGTCGGACAGGCTGAAGAACTGGACGGCCTGGAGGCTAAGGCGCTCGCTTCCGGGGCCAAAGCCTGCTACGTAGAAGACCTGCGCGAGGAGTTCCTGACCGGCTTTGTGTGGCCGACGCTGAGAGCTGGGGCGATCTACGGGCGCAAGTATCTGCTGGGTACCTCAATGGCCCGCCCGATCATCGCCGCGCGCCAGGTACAGCTCGCGCAGATGCTCGGTGCGAGTGCGCTCGCGCACGGCTGCACGGGGAAGGGCAATGACCAGGTTCGCTTCGAGCTGACCTACGCCGCCCTCGCTCCGGAGATGCAGGTGATCGCTCCCTGGCGCGAATGGACGATCCGGAGCCGTGAGGACGCAATTGAGTATGCCGCACGCCATGGAATCCCGGTCGCGGCCACCCGGGGAAAGATCTACTCCCGGGACCGGAATCTGTGGCACGTGTCGCATGAAGGCGGTCCGCTGGAAGATCCGGCGTGGGAGCCGGAGTCCGATCTTTTCCTGCTCACCCGTTCACCCGAGGACGCTCCCGACCGCCCCGAGTACGTGAGCATCACCTGGGAAGCAGGCCTCCCAGTGGCAGTGGACGGCGAGCCGCTGGGTCCCGTGGCGCTGCTAAAGCGGCTCAACGGGATCGCCGGTCTGCATGGTATCGGACGTATCGACCTGGTCGAGGACCGGCTGGTGGGAATGAAGTCGCGCGGTATCTACGAAACGCCGGGTGGTACGCTGCTATACGCCGCGCACTCCGAATTGGAGCAGATGGTGCTGGACCGCCGCACACTGGCGCTCAAGGACCTGATCGCACCGCGGTACGCGGAGCTGGTGTACGAGGGGCGCTGGTGGACCGCGGAGCGCGAAGCCATGGACGCACTGGTGGATTCCACCCAGCGGCGGGTGACTGGCGAGGTGCGCTTCAAGCTGTACAAGGGCGGGTACACGGTGGCGGGACGCACATCCCCGTACTCGCTGTACGACGAGCGCTTCGTCACCTTCGGCGAGGACGACATGTACGACCAGGCTGACGCCGCCGGCTTCATCCGGCTCTTCGGCCTTCCCAATCGGGTCGCCGCCTTGCGCGAGCGGGAGCAGGGGCTCGTGGAGGCTCGATGAGCAGCGCACCCCTGATGCAGGCCCCCCATCGGCTGTGGGGCGGCCGCTTCGCCGAGGGTCCCGCCCCGGAGATGGACCGGCTCAACACCAGCCTCGATGTGGATCACCGCCTGTGGCGCGAAGACATTGCCGGGAGCCAGGCCTGGGCCACCGCACTTGGGGCTGCCGGGGTGATCGAGCAGCAGGAAGCAGCCACGCTGCGGAGCGGGCTGGACCGCGTCGCGGCTCGGCTGGCGAAGTGGACGCCGCGGGACTGGGCCGCAGCCACCGATGAGGACATCCACACGCTCGTGGAGCGGCTCCTCGGCGAGGAAGTCGGCGCGGTAGCGGGAAGCTGCACACCGGCCGCTCGCGCAACGATCAGGTTGCCACGGACACGCGTATGTGGGCACTCGGCGCCATCGCCCGCGTGGACGCCGCGCTGCGGAGCTGCAGCGGGCGCTGCTCGCCCGGGCCGAAGAGCACGTAGACACGATCATGCCCGCGTACACGCACCTGCAGCGGGCGCAGCCGGTTTCCGCCGCGCACTGGCTCCTTTCCCACGCCTGGCCGCTGGCCGGGACCGGCAGCGCCTCGCCGACGCCCGTCGTCGGGTCGCGGTGCTGCCGCTCGGCTCGGGGGCCATTGCCGGGTGCCCTTTTCCGGTGGACCGGGTGCTGCTCAAGGAAACGCTCGGCTTCAGCGAGCTTTCCGCCAACAGCATCGACGCGGTGGCGGACCGGGACTGGGTGGCCGAGCTGGTCTGGGTGCTGGCGATGACCGGGGTCCACCTGTCCAGGCTGGGGGAGGATCTGGTGATCTATGCCTCGACGGAGTTCGGCCTGGTGCGCCTTGGCGAGCAGTGGAGCACCGGCTCGTCGCTGATGCCGCAGAAGCGCAATCCCGATGCGATGGAGCTGGCGCGTGCCAAGGCGGGACGGCTGATCGGCGACCTGACCGCGGTTCTCACCCTGCTCAAGGGCTGCCCTCCGGTTACAACAAGGATCTCCAGGAAGACAAGGCCGCGCTCTTCGATGCCTTCGATACGCTGGAAGTGCTGCTCCCCGCGGTGGCCGGTACTGTTCGCACGCTGACAATCAACAGCGAGCGCTCTGCTTCCGCTGTGGATGCGGGGATGCTCGCCACCGAGCTGGCGGACCACCTGGTACGCCGCGGCGTCCCTTCCGAGGCGCCCATTCGATTGTCGGAAATCTGGTTCGCCTGGCGGAAGAGCGCGGCTGCACGCTGGACGCGCTACCCAGTGAGGCGTTCGTCGCCGCGTCCGAACACTTTCGGGTGTGGAGACCGCCGAGCTTTTCGATGTTCGGGCAGCTCTGGAGGCGCGGGCCGGGATTGGCGGGACCGCCAGCGGCGCGGTGCGCGAGCAGGCGGCCCAGCTGCGCGCGCTGCGCGCGCGACTTTTGAGGCCCTCACCCCGGCGCTACGCGTCCCTCTCCCACCTGTGGGAGAGGGACAGCCGAGCCTGCGAGGCAGGGTGAGGCTATGAGAGCACCCGACGCGCTGCCCGCTCCAGTACGCGGACGGCAACCGGAAGGGCGTCTTCGCACAGGTTGAAATGCGGCGAGTGGTGCGGATGGATTGCACCGCTCGCCGCATTGCGTGCACCCACGAAGAAGTAGCACCCCGGCACACGCTGCAGGATCTCGCCAAAGTCCTCGGCAGCCATGGTGCGCACTCCAGGATCGGTACGCACCTGGTCCGGCCCGACGATCTCCACCGCCGCCTCGACGCACGGTTTCGGCAAGGGCTGGATCGTTGATGGTGGGTGGAGTGCCCGGCTCGAAGCGGAGCTGATAGCTGGCGCCAACGGCAGCGCACACGCCGGCCACCACCTGCTCCATCCGGCGCGGCAGCTCTGCCACCAGCTCGGGATCGAACGCGCGCAGCGTCCCCCGCAACCTGGCCGTATCGGCGATCACGTTGTGGGCCTCACCGGCGCGGAATGCACCCACGGAAAGAACCGCTGAGTCCAGCGGTGATACCGTGCGGGACACGATCCCCTGCAGCGCAACCACCACCTGGCTGCCGACCAGCACCGCGTCCAGCGCTTCATCCGGGATGGCGCCGTGGCCGCCGCGCCCCTGAATGGTGATCTCCCACTCGCTTGCCGATGCCATCAGCGGCCCCGGCACCACGCCCACTACTCCGCTCGGCAGCCCCAACCAGATGTGCAGGCCAGTGCTGCATCTACGCCGTTCAGCACGCCTTCACGCACCATCTGCGAGGCGCCGCGGCTGATCTCCTCCGCCGGTTGAAATACGTAGCGGAGCGTTCCGCCCCACTCCGCGCGGGTGCGGGCGAGCCGCTCCGCGACTGCAAGGCCGATCGCGACGTGGGCGTCGTGTCCACAGGCGTGCATGGTTCCCGCCTGCAGGGAAATAAAGTCGTGAGTGCACTCTTCAGAAATGGGAAGCGCGTCCATGTCAGCGCGGAGGAGCAGGGTGGGCCCGGCACCGGCCTCACCGGGGAGCGTGCCGACTACTCCGGTTTCCGCAACGCCGGTCTGGACGTCGTATCCCGCCTGCCGCAGCCGCTCGGCGATGATCCCGGCGGTGCGGTGCTCCTGAAAGGCTAGCTCCGGATGGCGGTGCAGATCCCGACGTGTTTCGATCAGCGTCAGCGTTTCATGGGGATCGAGCAGGGTCACCGATCGTGTACCAGGTTGCTGCCGGGGATGTGCGCTTCGTCGGGCGGTATCAGCTCCTCGAGCGCTGCGAGCACGCGTTTCACCGGCAGCGAATCCAGCGTTCTCTCCGGCGCGTCGAGGGTGCGATGCGGTGAACCGTACGGGTACCACCATTCCCCCACGCCGGGTGCATACATCACCGCGGCTGGCTTCCGGAACGCGGCCGCGGCGTGGGCGATGCTGGTATCCGGAGTGAATACCAGATCGGAGGTGGCAACCAGCGCGATCGCCTGACGGATTCCGGCCGTAGGCGCCACCTGCGCGTTGCCCTGGCTTGCGATGCTCCGGGCGCGCTCCATTTCCGCCGGCGATGCGATGACCAGTGCACGAAGCTTCGGGTGGCGCTGCCGCAATTCGCGCAGGACGGTGATGAAACGATCTTCCGGCCACTGGCGGTCCCAGCCGGCGGAGATGTTGACGAGCAAACGCCGGGTGCCCTCGCTCGCTCCAGCGGAATCCCAGATCTGCTCGGCCGCGGAGCGCTCCTCGGGGCGGAGCGTGAGCTGAGGGCGGAAGTCCGTGCGCTCCGGATCGATGCCAAAGGGAGTCCCAAGCGCCGCTAGTCGATCCACGACGTGCCTTGCACCCGGGGGCAGTGTGACTGGCAACGAGAGCACGTCGTCCACTCCGCGCCCGGACACCCCGATCCGGTGGCGGGCACCAGACGCGTACATCAGCAGCATGGCCGTGCGCGAGGGCGCGGTCACCATGCAGTCGATGACTGCGTCATAGCGTGCCTGGCGGAGCCGCCAGGCGAGAGCGGGATAGCTCCACGGGCGCCGCTTGTCGAGCACGTGTACGGCGTTGATGTAGGACTCTCCGCGAATGATCGGAGCGTTCGGCGGTGACGCGAGGACGTCCAGCGATAGGGTCGGAAAGGCAGAGGAGATCGCTCGTAGCAGACCCGTGGACACGATCATGTCGCCGATCCGGTCGTGCCGCAGGAACAATACCCGGTGCGGACGCGCCCCCCAGTCCGGCACCTGCCCCCTGCCCTGCACGTGGGTGAGCGTGGCGAGCTGCCGCGTGGAAAGGCTCCGCCACGCCCGCTCCAGATAATTCACCCTACCGGTCCCGTGCCAGCGTCGTGTCGGAGTTGTGTCGGGCAGCTTCCTGGGCGGCTTCGTTGCGCTCGGACGCTTCGTACTCATCGATGATCCGCTGCATCATCTCGTCGCGGCGATGATACAGGCGCTTCGGGGTGCGGGGCGCGTGGTTGTCCAGCGCGTACGCGGCGATGATCGGCAGTGCCACCGTGGAGTCCAGGTAGCATACCACCGCGTCCGGGAGCCGGTCCGGATCCACCTTGCCCCAGCTCACCGCTTCCGCTGGCGTGGCGCCGGAAAGCCCACCGGTATCCGGACGTGCGTCGGTGACCTGCAGGAAGTAGTCGTGGCCCCGTTCGTCGATGCCCATGACCTCCTGGATCTGCGGCTCGGTCTGCAGGGCGAAGTTCTTGGGCGATCCGCCGCCCAGGATCCAGATGGCACTCTTGCCTTCGCGTCGCTTGGCGTCCAGCACGATGGCGGCGGTCTCGTTCACGTCCGCATTCACATCAAAGACCAGGCGATTTCCCTGCAGCGCCTTGGCCGCCACGTTCATCCCGATCGAGGAATCTCCCGGAGACGAAGTATAGATCGGCACCCCGTACTCGTAGGCGGCAGCGAGCAGCGACTTTCGCCCCTGGCCCAGCTCTTCCTCCCGCGCCGCGACGTATTTGCCGCACAGGTAGTGGAACTCGGCGGTGCTCATGGGGCGCTGGAACTCGGGCGCGGTGATGACCTGACGAAAGAACGCGTCGGTGTCCAGCAGCACCGAGTAGTCGAAAAAGATGTCGTAGATGCGGACGACTTCTTCCTCGCGCAGGATGATGTCCGAGGTGTGCGGGTTCCCCTGCTTCAGCTCCAGGCCGATGCCGAAGTGAGCGTCATGGTACAGGTTGGCCCCGGTGGAGATGATCCAGTCCACGAATCCCGCTTCGATCAGCGGGATCAGTGCACTCATTCCCAGTCCGGCAGGGGTGAGCGCCCCGGTCATGGTCAGCCCGACGGTTACATCCTCGTCGAGCATCTTTCGCGTCAGCAGCTGACACGCTTCGCGCAGCCGGGCCGCGTTGTACGCCTGGAAAGTGCCGTCCACCAGCTCGGTGACGGTCATCCCGCCGACGATGCGCTGGGGCTCGATACGCCTGCCGCCGAGGTGTTTGCTCTGGGCCATGAGTGGATTATTCCGCGTCGTGCTTGCGTGGGTGTGCGACGTCAGGCGTGCTCTCCTGTACTTTCTGAATCGCGCGGAGTGCTTCCTCCGGTGAATCGGTGACCACCAGCAGATCCAGGTCCTCCGGGCTGATCTTTCCCCCGGCAAGAAGCATGTGCCGAATCCACTCCACCAGGCCCGCCCAGTACCCGGAGCCGAACAGGACGACGGGGAAGTTGCGTATCTTGCCGGTCTGGATCAGGGTGAGTGATTCAAAGAGCTCGTCCAGCGTGCCGAAGCCGCCCGGGAAGATGATGAACGCTTCCGCGTACTTCACGAACATCGTTTTGCGGACGAAGAAGTAGCGGAAGTTGATCGCGATATCGACGTACGCGTTGATTCCCTGCTCGAAGGGGAGCTCGATGTTGCACCCCACGGAAAGCCCGCCGGCTTCCTTGGCGCCGCGATTGGCGGCCTCCATGATACCCGGCCCACCACCCGTGATCACCGTGTAGCCCGCTTCAGCCAGCAGCCGGGCGGTGGCTCGTGCGGCCTCGTACTCCGGGTGGTCGGGTAGGACCCGGGCCGAGCCGAAGATGGTGACGGCGCGTCCAACGGAGGCCAACGCATCGAACCCTTCCACGAACTCGCCCATGATGCGGAGAACTCGCCATGGGTCCGAGTGGATGAACTCACCAACCTGCGGAGCGCTGGCGGGCGCTTTAAGCAGCTTCTCGTCTTCGGTGGTGGTGCCCGCCCGCAGCCCGACTCAAACTGGGATTGGGTTGTGGATCTTTCGCCATGGCGGCCAAGATAGTGCGATGGTGCGGATTTCGCATCGGAGGCTCGCTCCTCTAACCTTCGCACTAAGGAGAGCCGCGCGTGCGGATTCCCATGGCGTTTCTCGCCGATGAAGCCAACATCTCGCAGGAAGGCAAGCTCAACGTGCTCGGGATCTTTGACCGGATCGGAGCGGTGGAATTCCCGACGGTGCACCCACGGATGGTATTCGCCTTCCGGGTCCATGCCGAATACGCGGACTCCGAGCGGACTTTTCCGGTGCGGGTGCACCTGGAGGACGAGGACGGCGGGGTGATGTTCGAGGCCAATGGTGAAATCGTGGCGCCGGAGGTGTCACCTGGCGAGTTCAGCACCGCCAATCAGGTCTTCAACCTGGTCGGCGTACAGTTTGGCCATCCCGGCAACTACAAATTTGTTCTCCACATCGGCGATCTGGATGCACACGAAACGCCGTTTGTCGTCGCCGTCACACCCGCGGAGCTTTAGTCGGTATTGCGGTAGACCCGCGCGCAGGGAAGTTCGCAGGAAATGGATTCGCACGGACCATACCCTCGAGCCCGCGCACTTCGGTCAACAACCAGCGCTCCCGATCCTGCCGCGTGTACTGCTCAATCCGGTGGGCATCCTGCGCAACCAGCAGGTACTCGGCCAGCGAAGGAATGCGTCGGTAGTGCTCGAACTTCCTCCCCGATCATACGCTTCGGTGGACGGGGAAAGCACTTCCACGATCAGCCGGGGGTTGAGCAGGATGTCGTCGTCTTCCATCTCGGGCTCGCCGCATACCACCAGCACATCCGGGTAGGTGTACGGCCCGGATTCAGATACCTTGACCCGCAGGTCGCTGGAGTACACCTCGCAGGGACCACCCTCCAGCCGAACACTCAGCTCGGCGACAATGTTGGTGACGATGCGAACGTGCTTGCGGCTGGCTCCGGCCAGCGCGAACATCTCCCCCGCAAAGTACTCGCTCTTGGTTTCAGCGGCACGCTCTATGGCCAGGTACTCTTCCGGAGTCAGGAATCGGTCTGGGCTGCGTACTCATGGGTAAAGGTGGTGAAGTGTCCATCCGTCTCCTTTCCGGGTGTACACGTCCCGGTGATGCAGACGGCTCGGCTGGCCATACCAGAACTCCATCCGCTCCGGTACAACGCGCAATCCGGACCAGAAGGGCGGCCGCGGCACCTCCTGGTCCGCGAACCGGGCTTCGATCTCCGCCACCCGCTCCTCCAGGTCCGCACGTGACTGGAGCATGGTGCTTTGCAGTGATGCCCAGGCACCGATCTGGCTGCCGCGCGGGCGGGAAGCAAAATAGCTGTCAGCCTCGGCGTCACTTACCTGCTGGATCGCGCCTTCGATGCGCACCTGCACGTCCAGCGGCAGCCAGTAGAAGCAGAGGGCAGCATAGGGGTTGGCTGCCAACTCCCGCGACTTGCGGCTCTCCAGGTTGGTGTAAAAGACGAAGCCGCGCGTATCGAAGCCGCGGAGCAGCACCACCCGCGCACTCGGGCGCCCATCGGCACCAACGGTGGCGAGTGTAAACGCATTCGGCTCCGGCAGATCGGTGGCGCGGGCGCGCTCCAGCAGGTCACCGAAGCGGGCGAACGGGTCGTCCGCAGCGACCTCGGGAGGTAGAACGGAGAGTTGTAGTCGCGTCGCTTCACCCGCCGAAAAGCGCGCGCATGCGGTAGCAAGGTCCACGTTGCCGCCGCTGAGGATCACCCCTATCCGTGCACCCCGGAACTCATCTCCGGCAGCCAGCAGCGCCGCCACCGGTACCGCGCCCGAAGGCTCCACCACCAGCTTGCGCGCGTCCACAGGAAGCGCATGGCTTCGATGATGCCGGAGTCGGGCACGGTCCGCATCTCGCTGACGTGCTCCCGTACCAGCGGCCAGGTGAGGGAGCCGAGCGACGGGGTGCGCAACCCGTCCGCCACCGTGGGCGGGTTTTCCGTGGTGTGAAGCACCCCGTTCTGAACGATCGGGTTGCGTCGTCGGCGGTTTCCGGCTCCACACCGATCACCCGGCACTCAGGCGCCTGATCCCGCACAGCGAGGGCGCTCCCGCTGGAGAGCAGTCCACCCCCGCCGCAGGGAGCCAGGAGCACGTCCAGCGATCAACCTCCTCCAGCAATTCCAGCGCGGCGGTTCCCTGGCCGGCGATCACGTCGGCATGGTCGTATGGAGGAATGAGCGTCATTCCTCGTTCGCCCTGCAGCCGACGCGCGATCTCCTCCCGGTTCTCTCGCGCCCGGTCATACAGCACCACTTCGGCACCGTATCCACGAGTCCGGCGAGCGCAACCGCCTGCGCTTCGATCTTGGCTGACGGGGCATCCACCGGCATGCGACAATGACCGTGCGGATGCCGAGCAGTCGTCCGGCGTAAGTATGGGAGCGCAACCGCCTGCGCGTGATTGCCCGAGCTGAATGTGACCACGCACCGCCTGGCGCTGCTCAACGCGTCCAGCTGAACCAGGGCGTTGTACGCACCACGAAACTTGAAGGCTCCCCGCGCTGCAGATTTTCGCACTTGAGGAATCGCCCCGCTCGTGCCCCCGTGCGCTCATCCAGCGTGCGGGAGGTGATCACGGGCTGCCTGCCATCGTGCGCTCCATCGCTGGGCGACCATGCCGCGCCGGTGCGCGGCACCGCTGACCGAGTCGGCACTCGGCAGGGCGGGAGAAGGTCCTGAGAGAGCTGGATCATGCGTGTAAGTATGAAGGGCGAGCAATCCCCTCCCGCCGGGCAGGTGACATCGCGCCGGGCTTCTGCCCGGTGACAGGGCGGTTGTGCGGAAGGGAGCGTTCCATGGCGCGTACGTTCAATGCACTTGCAAGGCGCGACGTTTTCCGCCGCGCCAGCGTGTAGATATTTAGAGGAACCGATCACCAACCGGAGATTAAGGGGCGGGCTATGAATACTCTACGCTGGATCATGGGAGGCATCGCTCTCCTTCTCCTCACCGGTGCGAGCGTCCAGCCCGCGCGCGCTCAGCAGGTCTCCGGCTTTCCCGCACGGTGGTCATCGACAGCATCGAATACCGTGCGGAGATCGAGCGCGTGAAAGCGGGCACGGAGGTGACAAAAGGCAGACACCCTTTTTCGTGCTCGTGTGGACGGCTATATGGTCTACCTGATAGCCACCAACCTGTCGAATCGCCCAGTTCGGCGGGAGATTGCGGGCGACTGCTTGCGCTCGCTTCGGGCCTGCATCGAGTAGGCCGCGGGCGCATGCGGCCGGTCTACGATCCTCATGGCGGGTGCGACTTCGATGCTTTCCTCCTCAATTTGGAGCCTGGGGAGTCCGTGCGCCGATGGGGTCACGGAATTTTCCCACGCTTCATACGCATATCCAGGGACTCGCTTCCGAACGGGGAGTATATCGTCACAGCCGGGGTTCGGCCGACGGATGTGTGGGAGCGCGCGCCCAGGAGATCTATGTGGGGCGCATCCAACTGGTGCGTCCCAACTCGCCACGCTCACGCCGGCCGGGCTAACACCAGATTCGCGTGAACGTGGGACTCAGTTGAGGAAGATCTTCGGCGCACCCCTGCTGCTCGCGACGGTGGCCACCGCGTGCCGGGCGGGTCCGCCACCGTGCAGGCAGGATCTATCTCCGCCCGCGGTTTCCCAGATGCCATCCACGTCCAATCCTCCCAGCGCACAGCAGATCGGGACCCTGGCGTTCTGGGCCGATACCCGCGTGGTGGACCTTGCGCCAAATCGAATCGAGATCGTAGTGACCATGAGCAACGTCGGACCGCGCCGTGTGCGCATCGTGGAGTTCGGCTTCTGTGGGAATCCGGTCCGCGCGCTCCGTGTCTATCGCATGCCGGAGCGCTCGGGCCCACCGGTTTGGGAGTGGCGGCAGACGGGTGCCTGCGCAGAGCCCGGTGGCGGGGAACCACTTCGCGCCCTCGCGCCGGGTAGCTCCCTCACTGCACATCAGACGCTCGCCTCCACGCCCGAACTATTGGGCGACTCTCTGCAGCCTGGGCGGTACTACTTCACCGCGGTCATTGCTTGGGCTATACCAGGAGCTGGGAGGGTTTTATCTGACAGTGCGGTTCTGGCCGCAGGCTTCGCGGACCTCCGGGCCGAGCAAGTGCCCCTGCCTGCGCTGCGGACTCGCGACGGGCTCGTGTTCCGGGCCGGAACCACGCGCTCCAGAGCCTCACCACAAAATCTCCGGACAACCGTCACTATCTCAAACCCGAGCCGCTGTCCTGGGTCCATTAGGCTCTTCAACTATCCTTTTGCGGTGTACGCGTATCAACACGCGGAGCGGTCCGGAAAGCCGGTGTGGGGGCGCTGGCAACCCACAAGCACCAACTCGGCCCCTATCGTCATTCCGCCTGGAGGATCTCGATCATTGCACGTCGACTTCGCTGCACCTGCGATGCTCGGGGATTCATTCCCCTCTGGGGTCTACCACCTCGCTGCGGTGGTCGTGCCTCAGCACAGCAGTTACCCGCTCGTGTTGTCCGCGGGCGAGGCGGAATTGGACCGGCGGTGAGATGTTCCGATGGCGCTCCCCGAAACTCTTGGGCGGTATTATTCCGCGCCTACACGCCCCGACGCCCCCGGCCGGTGAACTGGCCGATCAGCCAGATTACGGCGAAGATGATGGCGGCGATCCACAGCAGGTTGAGCAGCGCGCCCGCCATGAAGCCGATTACCCGGGCGGCGATCCAGATGGCGACCAGCAGCAGTGCGATCCAGAGAAAAGATCGTGGGTTCATCGTGTCTCGCTCCGGGTTAGTATTTGGGGATCGAAGGGTCGATCTCGTCCGCCCAGGCAAGAATGCCGCCGCGAAGGTTGTGCAGCCGTTCGTACCCGTGTTCACGTAAGTAGCCCAGCGCCTTGCCACTACGCGCGCCGGAGCGGCACTGCAGCACGATCTCCTCATCCTGGGGGATCTCATCCAGTCGATCCGGCAGGCTGCCGAGCGGGATCAGCCTTGCACCGTACTCCTCCAGGTTGCCGATCTCCCATTCGTGCGGCTCGCGCACGTCGATGATGGTCAGCGGATCTCCCCGGTCGAGGCGTTCCTTAAGCTCCGTCACCGACATCTCCGGTATTTCTTCCGGCATGATTGCCTCCGTTGGGGCGCCGCAAAAGCGCTCGTAGTCGATCAGCTCACGAATTTGCGGCTGTGCGCCGCACACTGGACAGTCCGGGTTTTTGCGCAGGCGCATTTCCCGGAAGCCCATGCCGAGCGCGTCGAATAGCAAAAGCCGTCCCAGCAAGCTGTCGCCCACCCCGAGGAGCAGCTTGATGGCTTCCGCGGCCTGGATGCTGCCGATGATGCCGGGGAGCACCCCCAGCACCCCACCCTCCGCGCAGGACGGGACAGCGCCCGGCGCGGGAGGCTCGGGGAAAAGGCAGCGGTAGCACGGCCCCCGTGCCCCCCAGAAGACCGACGCCTGCCCCTCCCAGCGCTGCACCGACCCGTACACCTGCGGCTTGCCGAGCAGCACGCAGGCATCGTTCACCAGGTAGCGGGTGGGGAAGTTGTCACTGCCGTCCACCACCAAGTCGTAGGAGCGAAAGATCTCCAGCGTGTTTGCGGAAACGAGGCGCGCGGCGTGCGGCTCCACCTGGACATACGGGTTGATGTCCGCCAGCCGGTCACGGGCGGAGTCCAGCTTGAGCCGGCCCACGTCCCGCGTACCGTGCAGCACCTGACGCTGCAGGTTGCTGGCGTCCACGGTGTCGAACTCCACTATCCCGAGGGTGCCGACCCCGGCAGCAGCGAGGTACAGCGCGGCAGGTGAGCCGAGTCCGCCCGCGCCAATCAACAGGACACGTGACGCCCCCAGCCGGCGCTGTCCCTCCGGTCCCATTCCGGGAAGAACAAAGTGCCGGGCGTAGCGCTGAATTTCCTCAGGCGTCATATTTGTGCCCGTTTGCACATGGCCCTCGCCTTAGGATGTACATGGAACTGGTTCGACACGCTCTCGATTTCGTACTCCATCTGGATGCTCATCTCGCTGAAATCATCCGTGATTACGGCGGGTGGACGTACGCGATTCTGTTCGCCATCATCTTCGCGGAAACCGGACTGGTTGTCACCCCTTTCCTGCCGGGTGACTCACTCCTCTTCGCGACTGGTGCCCTGGCCGCCACCGGTCCGCTCAATGTTTGGTTTGTGATCGTTTTGCTCACCGCTGCCGCGATCATCGGGGACTCGGTAAACTACTCCATCGGTGCCCGGCTGGGTCCGCAGGTCTTCGATGGCCGAAGCCGGTTTTTCAAACGGGAGCACCTGGAGCGAACCAACCAGTTCTACGAGAAGTATGGGGGTAAGACCATTATCATCGCTCGCTTTGTCCCCATCGTACGCACCTTTGCTCCCTTTGTGGCTGGTATCGGCGCCATGAATTACGCCAAATTCATCACTTACAACGTGGTGGGTGCCGTCATGTGGGTGTGGGGTATTACGATCGCCGGGTACTTCTTCGGGAACATCCCGGTGGTGCAAGACAACTTCGGGCTGGTAGTGATCGCGATTATCGTCATTTCCGTGTTGCCCGGGGTATTTGAGCTTGTGAAGTCACGCCGCTTGGCGGCAAAGCTACAGGACCAGAAACGAACATGAAACACATTGCAGCGTGCAGTCTGGTGTTGACCCTGATAGGGTGCGGGTCCAGCCGGGAGTCCGGGTCTTCCGAGGTGCTCGGCACTCCGGCGCCCGAGGCTTCGCCCGAGGCTTC
>JAUJOM010000017.1:37936-85596 GCA_030447645.1 Longimicrobiaceae bacterium
GAGGCTTCCTCCCAGCCGCGCCGGGAGCGGGACCGGGAGCGTCGGATGGAAGAAGTTTGGAAGGCTCCCTTTGCCGTGGAGCATCGGGGCACGCGCCCCGATCGGCAGCAGCGCCCAGCGGTGGTCCAGGTGGCGAGCCCGGTAACCGTGGCGAGCGCCGAGTCTGCTCCGGAACCGCCGACGGAGCCCCCCGCGGCGGCACGCGCGCCGAATACCCGGCGGACCACGCCGCCGCTCCTGGGCGAGACCGCGCCTCGCCCTCCGGCAGCGCGTTCCCCGGCTACGCGCACACCAACCACACCTCCCGCGCGCACCCCGGCACGGACACAGCCGGCGCAGCCCGCTCGCCCGGGCACCGGCACACGCACCCACGTGGTGGCACAGGGGGAAACGCTCTTCGGCTTAGCGCGGCGCTATGGGGTGTCGGTGGACAGCCTGCGGGCCGCCAACAAGCTCCCCGACAACAACATTCACATCGGACAGCGGCTGGTGATTCCCGCCCGCTAACGGCGCTGCACCAGCGTGGCCGATGCCTGGTCGAGCGGTTTCAGGATGATCTCGTCGATGTTGACGTGTGGCGGCCGGGTGGCGCACCAGAGCACCGCATCCGCGATGTCTTCCGGAGAAAGGGGTGTCATTCCTGTGTATGTCTTGTCGGCCCGCTCCTGATCACCACGGAAGCGCACCACGCTGAACTCGGTTTCCACCATTCCGGGGTCCACCGTGCTCACCCGTACTCCCGTGCCCAGCAGGTCCATGCGCATTCCGCGGGTAATGGCGTCCAGCGCGTGCTTGGTGGAGCAGTACACCGCGCCGCCGGGGTAGACTTCGTGCCCGGCCACCGAGCCGAGATTGATCACGTGGCCGCGTCCACGCTCCACCATTCCGGGGAGCACCGCCCGCGAAACGTACAGCACCCCCTTTACGTTGGTGTCGATCATCTCGTCCCAGTCCGCCGGATCTCCCTCGTGCACCCGGTCCAGGCCGCGCCCGAGTCCCGCATTGTTGATGAGCACGTCGATCTCGGCCCACTGGGGCGGCAGGCCTCCGAGAGTAGAGGCGACTCCCTCCGCATCACGCACGTCCAGCGCGATCAGATGGCACCGGGTGCCGTGCTCCCGCTCCAGATCCGACGCGAGCTGCTCAAGTCTTGTCACCCGGCGAGCGGCCAGCACGAGACGCGTGCCGTAGCCGGCGAAGGCACGGGCGCACGCCGCGCCAATTCCGGCGCTGGCACCGGTGATCAGAATCGTGCTCATTACGCGAACAGCTCCGGATACCGGGCAGGCGAAGCCGGGCAGCATCTCGCCGCCCGTCAGTACCTGGGTTTCGGTGAGAATCGACGCGATGCCTTGCCGGCTCGTGAACGGCCATTGTGCGTGTCCTCGGGTCCACCACCCAGACCATGCGTGTGCGGGCCCGGAAGCCACTCCATCACCTTTTCTCTGTGCAAGATTTTCGTAGCCATGGGCTATCATACCGTAGCAGTTTCAAGTAAGTGCTTGCGTGCAACGGTCCAGGTGCGAGCTGGGCGGTCATCCCCTTGACCCAGTCGCGTGAGCGGGGCCCCAGGGTGTAGCGGTGGGACCATACGCCGCCAGGTTCTTGCCACGCGAGGGCGATGCAGACGGTGCTGGACTGGCTTGTCCGGTGTTCCGCCGCCAGATCCGGCGTCTTGGTAGCCATGCCGGTGGTCGCCAGGCCCAAGTCCGCGCCGGAGATGCGACGCACGGTCCCGCCGCCATTTGTCGCCAGGCCCAAGTCTGCGCCGGAGATGCGACGCATCCCGCCGCCATTTCTTCGGCGGTCCGGGTGCTGACAGCCCCATGGGCTGAGAGCGTTTGGGGGCTGACGGCCAGGAGCTGCTGCTTGGCTTCGTTGGAATACGTGACCACACCAAGCAGAAAGTAGCTGCTGCTTCCCGGCACTTCCGTGATTCGGTGGCCGATCAATCCTCCCGTGCAGGACTCCGCCACCGCAAGCGTTCGCCGGTGCTCGCGCAGCAGCTTGCCGACGGTCTCCTCCATTCCTTCGTCGCCGGTGGCATACACGTGATGGCCGAGCCGCTCGCGCACACGCTCCTCCAGCGCATCCAGGCGCGCTTCCAGGTCATCGCCCGGTGCACCTCGAACCGTGACTCGCGCCTGCAACCTGGGAAAGGCGGCACGAAAAGCGAGGCGCGCCTCGTCGGGACGGACCACGCCGACGAGCAGCTCGTCCAGTCCCGACTCGCTGAGTCCGAAGACGCTGAAGACTCGTGAGGCGAATCGCTCCTCCGGATTCTGGGATGCCAGCCAGGGGACCACGCTTTCCCTCACGAGGAGGCGCATTTCGCGCGGCACTCCGGGGAGACAGATCACATGCTTTCTTTACCGGAGTCACGAAGCCGGGCGCCGTCCCGACCGGGTTGGGAAGTATGGTGCTTCCCTCCGGAAAGATGGCCTGTTTGCGGTTGTTGGCCGTGGGCTCCATGCCTCGTGCACGGAAGCGTTCTTCGATCGCACGGAGCGACGGCTCATCTTCACGCAGCGGCCGGTCAGCAAGACGGGCAACACACGTGGTGGTGAGGTCGTCGGCCGTGGGCCCCAGGCCCCCGGTTGCGATGGCGATGTCGGCTTCCTCAAGTGCTCGACGGAAGGCACGCAGGATGGCCTCCTGGTCGTCGGGGGCGGCGAAGAACGCCACCGGCTCCACTCCCACCGTACGGATCTGCTCTGCGATGAAGGCGGAGTTGGTGTCCGCGGTGATGCCGCCGGTGATCTCGTCGCCGATGGCGAGCAGGGCTGCTTTCACCTGCCCGCATCTGGCGCATGACGCCTTTGACCTGCTCGCGCGGGAGACGGGTATATCCGTTGAACTCGCCACCTGATGCGAGCCATTCGCCCCCGTCTATGGTGACGCACTCTCCGTTGATGAAACGAGCGGCGTCGCTGATCAGGAAGGTGGCGAGGTTGGTCAGCTCGTCGTGCTCGCCGAAGCGCCGCATGGGGATGCGGTTCTTTGCCTCGCGCTCCAGCTCGGGTGTAGGCATAAGGGCCTGCCATGCGCCTTCCGTGGGGAAGGGGCCGGGCGCGATGGCGTTGCAGCGGATGCCGTAGGTGGCCCACTCGACGGCGAGCGAGCGAGTCATCGCCAGCACCCCCGCTTTGCCGGCGGCAGAAGGCACTACGAAGGCGGAGCCGGTCCACGCGTAGGTGGTGACGATGTTCAGGATACTCCCACCCCGCCCCCGCTCGATCATCTGCCTGCCTGCCGCCAGCGTCGCGTGAAAGGTGCCGTAGAGCACCGTCTGCACTACCGCGTTGAAGGCGTTGGGCGACAGGTCTTCGGTAGGTGCCAGAAAGTTGCCCGCCGCGTTGTTCACCAGCACATCGACGCCGCCGAAACGCTCGCCCGCGGCTGCTATCATACCCTCCACCTGCCCAAAATCACGCACGTCGCAGGGATGGGTGAAGATACGCTCTCCGGTTGCGTCGATCTCGCCGGCCGCACCCCGGAGCTTGTCAGCGTCACGCCCGGTGATCGCGACACGGGCACCAAAGCCGACGAAGGCTCGCGCCATGGACAGTCCAAGACCCGATCCACCGCCGGTGATGAGCACGGTTTTGTCCTGCAACGCATCGGCGGCGAACATGGGGGCGCTGGGTACGGGGAATGGTGTGAGCGTGCGGCAAGTTACGGCGGCGGGCGCTTGCCCTACAAGTAGATGGCTCGACTACACCGGCATCTTCCACTTGTCCGATTGCGCGGGCTCGATCTGGATGGTGATGTGATCGATCCCGAACTGGTCGTGCAGCCGCTGCCGGATCTCCTTGAGCAGTGAATGCGGTGGGCGCTCGTCCTCGCATGCAACCGCGACGTGGGCGGAAAGCGACACCATTCCGCTGGTGATCGTCCATACATGCAGATCATCCACCGCCACCACATCCGGAATGCCGATGATGATATTCCGAACCTGGTCCACGTCAATATGAGCGGGGGCATCCTCCATCAGCACCGCAACCGTTTCCTTCAATAAAGCCCACGAGGAGTACAGCACGAGCAGGCCGATGACCACCGAGGCGACCGGGTCCACCCAGTACCAGCCGTACGCCCAGATGAGTACGCCCGCCGCGATTACACCCACGCTTCCCAACGCATCAGTGAGAACGTGGAGCCATGCACCGCGCACGTTCAAGCTGTCTTCCTTGCCCGCGCTCAGGATCCAGAGCCCCGCCAGGTTGATGAGCAAGCCGCCCACGGCAATGCCCATCATCAGCCCACCCTCAATTTCCGGCGGGCTGCCGATGCGACGGAAGGCCTCCACGAAGATGAAGAGCGAGATGGCGACCAGCGTTGCCCCGTTCACCAGTGCGGCCAGGATCTCGGTCCGGTAGTAGCCGTAGGTGCGCTGGGCGGTTGGTGGGCGCTGCGCGATCCAGATCGCGAAGAGCGAAAGGGCGAGCGCGGCCGCGTCGGAGAGCATGTGGCCCGCGTCTGCCAGGAGCGCGAGCGAGTTGGTGAGGATCCCGCCGATGACCTCCGCCACCATGTACGCGACCACCAGCCCGAGCACGATGGAAAGGCGCCGCCTGTTCTCCGTGCGGTGTCCGGGACCATGCCCGTGAGAGTGGCCATGGCCGTGTGAATGTCCTGCTCCCACAGATTCTCCCCTCCCGGCGAAAGTACTTGCTTCCCTGCGCGGCAATCTGTTTGCCAATATCCAAAAGAGCAGACGTTGTGCGTGTGGGCCCTTCTACCTTTGGCGAGCGTTCTGCGGAAGAAGGCCCAGCAGGTACTGCCCGTAGGTATTCTTTTGCAGGGGCGCGGCGAGGCGTTCCACCTGCTCCGTCGAGATCCACCCCTCGTGGAAGGCGATCTCTTCCGGGCAGGCGATCTTGAGCCCCTGCCGCTGCTCGATCGTTTCGATGAAGTTGGATGCCTGCAGCAGGGATTCGTGCGTGCCCGTGTCGAGCCATGCCATGCCCCGCCCGAGGATCTCCACGTTCAGCTCACTGCGTTCCAGGTACCAGCGGTTCACGTCGGTGATCTCCAGCTCGCCGCGCGCGGAGGGCTCCAGTGATGCGGCGACGTCCAGTACCTGCGAGTCATAAAAGTAAAGACCCGTGACCGCATAGTTGCTCTTCGGCTCGGCTGGCTTTTCCTCGATGCTGACAGCCCGCCCACTGGTGTCAAATTCCACCACGCCGTAGCGTTCCGGGTCTCGTACGTAGTAGCCGAACACCGTTGCTCCCTGTGCATGTGACGCAACCTGCCGGAGGGACTCGGTCAGCCCATGACCATAAAAGATGTTGTCGCCGAGAATAAGGCAGCTCGGATCTCCGCCGACGAACTCCCGCCCGATGATGAATGCCTGCGCAAGTCCTTCGGGCCGCGGCTGCTCGGCGTAGCTGAGATTCAACCCCCACTGCTCACCATCCCCAAGCAGGTTCCGGAAGTGCGGCAGGTCGTGCGGTGTGGAGATGATCAGGATGTCGCGGATTCTCGCCAGCATCAGGGTGCTCAGCGGGTAGTAGATCATCGGCTTGTCGTACACCGGCAGCAGCTGCTTGCTGATCGCCTGCGTGATCGGGTACAGCCGGGTGCCGGACCCCCCCGCCAGGATGATCCCTTTAAATCGACTCATGCGGCATCAACGTACACCTTCGGCACCCATGGACAAGGCCAGGCGTTCGCAAAGCGCGGTGATGTGGGCCACATGATGACGCCCATGCCAGGCGTACATCGCCAGCAGGGTGTCCAGCGTGAGCACACGCCCCTGCTCCGGGTGACGGAGGGTGCGGGCGAAGTCCTCTGGAGCCATCGCTCGGAGCAGTGCCACCCACCGCTGGTGTAGTGCTTCGATGAGCGTGAGTGATACCTCGGGCGGTGTGGTGCTCGTGTCCGGCAGCTCAGCCCATTTGGCCTCGTCGTAGGGCTTGATCGTAGGCTGCTCCTCGGTGAGAGCCAGCTTGAAGCGGGTGTACGCATTCAGGTGACTGTCGGGTAAATGGTGCACCACCTGCCGCACCGTCCAGCCGCCGGGGCGGTATGGGATGTCCCATTGCTCCGGGGTGAGACCCGTCACGGCGGTGCGAAGCTGGGCTGGAAGCGCGGCGATCTCGCCGATCCATGCAGCTCGGTGCTCCGGCGTGGGCTCCGCTTCCGGGTGGAACTTGCCGACGGGGTATCGTAGGTCCAGGACGCTCATGTGCACTCCAGGGAAAACAAGGGACAGCCTGCCAGGCCAGAATACGGTCCACGGGTCAGAACGCAAGAGAAGGCTGCAAGGGATGGTAGGTGGCTCAGCGGTTGCGTGCCGCGGTCACATGCAATCGTTGGCTGCCACGCTCCTGCGCGTCACCGACCGGGGACTATATTGCGACGCGGGCGACTTCCACATCGACCCGTGGCTGCCGGTTGACCAGGCGGTAGTCACTCACGCGCACGGGGACCACGCCCGCTGGGGCTCGCGCTCGTATCTCGGATCGCGGGAAGGGGAGCGCGTGCTGCGCACCCGGCTCGGAGCCGGCGCACGCATTCGCACCGTGGAGTGGGGCGAGCCTGTGGAGATCAACGGCGTGCGCATCTCCCTGCACCCCGCCGGGCACATCCTGGGCTCCGCGCAGGTGCGAGTTGAACATGGGGGCGAGGTGTGGGTGGTTTCCGGCGACTACAAGACGGAGCCGGACCCCACCTGCACACCCTTCGAGCCCGTCCGCTGTCACACCTTTGTGTCCGAGTCCACCTTCGGCCTCCCCATCTACCGCTGGGCTCCCAGGCGGAGGTGTTCGCGGAGGTCCGTGCCTGGTGGCGCGCCAACCGGGAGGCCGGCCGCGCGTCGCTGCTCTTTGGGTATGCGCTGGGCAAGGCGCAGCGCCTGCTTGCCGGGGTGCTGGGAGTGGAGGAGGGCCGATCTTCACCCATGGGGCAGTGGAGCGACTGAACCAGGACTACCGTGAGAGCGGCATCGCCCTGCCGCCCACCACCTACGCAGGTTCAGCTTCGCGCAACCAGGATTGGAGCGGCGCGCTGATCGTTGCGCCACCCTCGGCAGCGGGATCACCCTGGATCCGGCGCTTCGGGTCTGCCTCCACCGCGTTCGCGTCGGGATGGATGCGCATTCGGGGAGCGCGCCGGCGGCGCTCGGTGGATCGCGGCTTCGTGCTTTCCGATCACGTGGACTGGCCGGCATTGCTGGACGCGGTGGATGCCACCGGGGCGGAGCGCGTGTGGGTGACGCACGGATACCGCGAGCCGGTGGTGCGCTGGCTGCGGGAGCACGGGCTCCAGGCTGAAGCGGTGGCGAGCCGGTGGGAGGGGGAGCCGGAGAGCGAGCCAGTGGTGCAGGACGAAGAGGAGCCTGAGCGATGAACGCCCCGTCTGAAAACGGCAGGTGCCCGGCGTGAGAGCGTTCGCGCGTTTGTTCGCCCAATTGGATGAGACCACCAGGACCAGCGAAAAGGTGGCGGCCATGGCGCGCTATTTCGCGGCTGCGGACCCGGCGGATGCCGCCTGGGCGGTGCACTTCCTGAGCGGCGAGCGGCCGAAGCGTCTGGTTCCCGCCCGTCGGCTGGCGGGGTGGGCGATGGAAGAGTCCGGCACGCCGCAATGGCTTTTCGAGGAGTGCTACCACGCGATTGGTGATCTTGGCGAGACCATCGCGCTGCTGCTTCCGGTTTCGCCGGAAACCAGCGATCTGCCGCTGCACCGGTGGGTGCGGGAGCGGCTGCTTCCGCTGGCGGGCAAGCCGGAAGAACTCCAGCGGGAAGCGGTCGTGCAGGCGTGGCGCGAGCTGGACGGCAACGAGCGCTTCGTGTGGAACAAGCTGATCACCGGGAGCTTCCGCATCGGTGTGTCGCGCAGCCTGGTGGTGCGGGCGCTGGCGCAGGTGAGCGGGGTGGAGGAAGCCGTGGTGGCGCACCGGCTGATGGGGGCCTGGGAGCCTCGCGCGGAGCTGTTCCAACAGCTCATCGCCAGTGACACGGAAGACGCCGATGTTTCGCGCCCCTACCCGTTTTTTCTCGCCTACGCGCTGGAGGAGGAGCCGGAAGCGCTCGGCCCGGTGGAGGAGTGGCAGGCGGAGTGGAAGTGGGACGGAATCCGGGCGCAGCTGATCCGCAGGCAGGGGCAGACGTTTTTGTGGTCGCGCGGGGAAGACCTGGTCACGGAGCGCTTTCCGGAGATTGCGGAGGCAGCGGCGCTGCTGCCGGATGGAACCGTGCTGGATGGCGAGATCATGCCCTGGCAGGACGGCCAGCCGCTCCCCTTCGCGCAGCTCCAGCGGCGGATCGGGCGCAAGAAGCTGGGGCCCAAAATTCTCGCCGAGGTGCCGGTGGTGCTGGTGACGTACGATCTGCTGGAGCTGCGAGGCGAGGACGTGCGGGAGCGGCCTCTCAGCTGGCGGCGCGAAGGGCTGGAAAAGCTGCTCGGGGGATTGCCGGCCCGGCTGCCCCTGATCTCCTCTCCCGTGGTGGAGGCGCAGGACTGGGCGGCTGTGCACGCGGCCTATGCCGGCGCTCGGGAGATCGGCGCGGAAGGGTTGATGCTGAAGCGTCGGGACTCTCCCTATGGCGTGGGGCGGCGGCGGGGACCCTGGTGGAAGTGGAAGATGGCCCCCTTCACGGCGGACGCGGTGATGGTGTACGCCCAGGCTGGCCACGGACGGCGTGCTTCGCTTCACACCGACTACACCTTCGCCGTGTGGAACGACGGCGAGCTGGTGCCCTTTGCCAAGGCGTACTCCGGGCTTTCCGACGCTGAGATTCGGAAGCTGGACGCCTGGATCCGCCGCAACACGCTGCAAAAGTTCGGTCCGGTGCGCACCGTGCGCCCCGAGCAGGTTTTTGAGCTGGCGTTCGAGGGAATCCAGCCCTCGCCGCGGCACAAATCCGGGCTGGCGGTGCGCTTCCCCCGCATCGTGCGCTGGCGCACGGACAAGCCGCCGGAAGAAGCGGACACGCTGGAAACGCTGCGGGCGCTGATGGACGCTAAGTGAGCACCCAAGCTGCCTGGGCACGCGTCGAAGCGTGGTTCCGGGAGCGGCGCTGGGAGCCGTTCGCGTTTCAGCGGGAGGTGTGGGACGCCTATCTGGCAGGCGAAAGTGGTTTGATCCACGCCGCGACCGGCACCGGGAAAACGCTCGCCGCCTGGATGGGTCCGCTGCTGGAGTGGATGATGGAAGACTCCGTGCGAAAGGGGACTCCACCCCTCCGGGTGCTGTGGATCACCCCGCTGCGTGCGCTCGCCGGGGACACCGCTGAAGCACTCGCCGCCCCGCTGGAAGCACTGGGTTTGCCCTGGGCACTGGAAACGCGCACCGGCGATACCGCCAACGCTGTCCGTGCCCGCCAGCGCCGACGGCTGCCGACCGCGCTGATCACTACCCCCGAAAGCCTGTCCCTGCTGCTTTCCCGCAGTGATGCGCGCGATCTGTTCCATGACCTCCGCCTGGTGGTGGTGGACGAATGGCACGAGTTGATGGGCAGCAAGCGCGGAGTGCAGACGGAGCTGGCACTGGCTCGCCTGCGCACCTTTCGGCCGGCGCTGCGCACCTGGGGGCTTTCGGCCACCATCGGTAATCTGGAGGAAGCCCGGCAGGCGCTGCTCGGCGTGGGTGGGTCGCAGCACCCTGGGCGGATCATACAGGGCGAGGAGCCGAAGCAGGTGGTAGTGGACGCGCTCATCCCGCCAGTCATCGAGCGCTTCCCCTGGGCGGGTCACCTGGGCACGCAGATGCTGCCGCAGGTGGTCGAGGCAATTGAGGAGGGGGAAAGCGCCATCGTATTCACCAACACCCGCTCGCAAACCGAGATCTGGTACCAGGCGCTGCTGGAAGCGCGGCCGGACTGGGCGGGCACCATCGCGCTCCACCACGGCTCGCTGGACCGCAAGACGCGTGATTGGGTGGAGGCGGGGCTGCGCGCCGGCACGCTGCGCTGCGTGGTGGCCACTTCCAGCCTCGACCTGGGCGTGGACTTCGCTCCCGTGGACCGGGTGCTCCAGATCGGCAGCCCCAAGGGAGTCGCGCGGCTGCTGCAGCGCGCGGGGCGCAGCGGACACCGCCCAGGGGCGGTGAGCCGCGTCACCTGTGTTCCCACCCAGGTGCTGGAGCTGGTGGAGATCGCCGCCGCGCGGGATGGCATCGAGGCGGGGGCGGTGGAGTCGCGCTTCCCGGTGGAGCGCCCGCTGGACGTGCTGGTGCAGCACCTGGTCACGGTGGCGATGGGCGGTGGCTTCCGCCCCGAAGAGCTTCTCGCCGAGGTGCGGAGCACGCGCGCGTATGCGGAGCTGCGGGACGACGAGTGGGCGTGGGCGCTGGACTTCGTGTCGTACGGGGGCGAGGCGCTGCGCGCGTATCCTGAGTACTCCCGCATCGTCCGGAATGACGGCGTCTACACTGTGGAGGATGCGGGAGTGGCGCGACGGCACCGCATGGCGATCGGCACCATCACCTCGGACGCGCACATCACCGTGCAGTACCTGCGCGGGGCCGACTAGGATCGGTGGAAGAATCGTTCATCGCCCGCCTGAAGCCAGGGGATCGCTTCACCTTCTCCGGAAAGCCGCTGGAGTTCGTACGGGTGCGGGATATGAAAGCGTGGGTGCGCAAGGCGCCCTCAACCAAGGGGTGATTCCGCGGTGGATGGGGAGCCGTCTTCCCCTTTCCGGTGAACTGGCGGCGGCGCTGCGGCGGCGGCTGGAGGAAGCGGAGCAGGAATCTTTCGCGGTCCGGAGATGGAAGCGGTGCGCCCGGTACTCGCCGTGCAGGCGCGCTGGTCCCGCATTCCTGCCGCGGATGAGCTGCTGATCGAGCGCGTCCGCACGCGCGAAGGGCACCACCTGTTCGTTTTTCCCTTCGAGGGGCGGCTCGTCCACGAAGGATTGGCGGCGCTCTTCGCCTACCGCATCGCACGGATGCAGCCCATCTCCTTCACGCTCGCCGCCAACGACTATGGGCTGGAGCTGCTTTCGTCGGAGCCGGCGCCGCTGGGGGCAGCACTGGCCGGTGATCTGCTGAGCCCGTGGGGTCTGCTGCAGGATGTGCCAGCCTCGCTCAACGCCACCGAGATGGCGAAGCGCCAGTTCCGGGAGATCGCGCGCGTGGCGGGATTGATCTTTCCCGGCTACCCGCACGCGGGCAAGACGGCACGCCAGCTCCAGGCGTCGAGCGGCCTCTTCTTCGACGTGTTCCAGCGGTACGATCCCCAGAACCTGCTCGTGGGGCAGCGCGCACCGCGAGGTGCTGGAGCGGCAGCTGGAACGCAGCCGGCTGGGGCAAACTCTGGAGAGACCATCGCAGTCGCGGGTGGTGATTACGGAGCCGGCGCGCACCCCACCTTCTCGCCTTTCCGCTCCTGGTGGACCGCGCCCGGGAAAGCGTCTCGTCGGAATCGCTCGCCGACCGCGTCCGCCGGATGCAGCTCGCGCTGGAACGAGCCGCGGGGTGAGCGGCGCCCCCTCGAGCTTCGCGGCGAACGACTGGTCCTGCTCCCGGAGCGGGCGGTGTTCCGGGAGCGCACGGCGACGCTGCTGATCGCGGACCCGCACTGGGGCAAGGCGGCCACCTTTCGCGCGAGCGGCATCCCCGTGCCCCGGGGCACCACGCTGGACGGGCTCGCCCGTCTCGATGCCATGCTGCAGCGCACCGGCGCGCGGCGCATCATCTTCCTCGGCGATTACCTGCACGCGCGGCAGGGCCGCTCTCCCACTACCCTCCAGGCGCTCGCGGAGTGGAGGGCGCGCCACCTGGACATCGAGCTGGTCCTGGTCCGCGGCAACCACGACCGGCATGCGGGCGACCCGCCGCCGGAGCTGGGGCTCGCTGTGTAGACCCCCTGATCGAGCCGCCCTTTGCCCTGACGCATTACCCGGACCCGGTGGCCGGGGGCTACGTGCTGGCTGGACATCTGCACCCGGGCGTGCACCTGGTGGGGCAGGGAAGGCAGCGGGAGAGGTTGCCTTGTTTCTGGTTCGATTCACCGGAGCGGTGCTTCCGGCCTTTGGAGACTTCACCGGCCTGGCAGCCGTGACGCCGGAACCAGGAGACCGCGTATTCGTGGTGGCCGGTGAGGAGGTAGTGGAGATCCGCGGGCTGGGCCCGGCGCCCGCTACTCCCTGACCGGCTCCAATCGCAGCACCGGCGCCTTGGCGTCGTCCACGAGCAGGTACAGCAAACCGTCCGGGCCGTTCCGCACGTCGCGGATGCGCCTGCCGTAGCCGTCCAGCAGCTTCTCCTGGCTCACCACGCGTGTTCCGTCAAGAACAACCCGCCGCAGGTGCATACCGGCCAGGGCGCCATTGAAGATGTTTCCGCGCCACTGCGGAAATGCGTCGCCGGTATAGAACGCCATTCCGGACGGGGCGATGGATGGAGTCCAGTGCAGGACCGGCTGCTCCATGCCCGGCGCCACATTCCGGCTGCTGATGGGCTGGCCGTTGTAATTCACCCCGTGGGTGATGGCGGGCCAGCCGTAGTTGCGACCAGCGCGCAGCAGGTTGATCTCGTCGCCGCCCCGGGCACCATGCTCGTTCGCCCAGATCTGGCCGGTCCGCGGGTGGACCGCCATTCCCTGGATGTTGCGGTTCCCGTAGGTAAAGATCTCGGGACGTGCGCCGCTCCTGCCAACGAAGGGATTGTCCTTGGGAACGCGGCCGTCGTCGTGCAGGCGAAGCGAGTTGCCGGTGTGGTCGCTCTGGTCCTGCGCATTCTTCATGGTGCCACGGTCGCCGATGGTCAGGTACAGGTAACCATCGCGGTCGAAGACCATGCGCGAGCCGAAGTGGACGCCGGTGCTGGCCCAGGCGTCAGCAACGAAGATGTCCTGCACACTGGCAAGGCGGTTGCCCTCGAAGCGGCCCCGCGCGACAGCGGTAGTGGCACCTCTGGCCCCGGGCTTGGAGTAGGTCAGATAAACCAGGCGGTTGCTGGCGAAGTTCGGGTGGAGCGCAACGTCCATGAGGCCGCCCTGACCCCGGGCGTGTACCTCCGGCACCCCGGCAACCGGCTGCGGATCCAGCTTCCCGTTGCGAATGATGCGCAGCCGGCCGGGCCGCTCGGTGACCAGGATGTCCCCGCCGGGGAGGAACGCCATGCCCCAGGGGTTCGCCAGCCCAGTCGCGACGGTGACAACCCGGTACGGGTGTCGTTCGGACTTGAACACCCGATCCTGCGCGGAAAGCTGCCCGGATGCGGACGTCGCCAGCACTGCTGCGACCGCGAGTGTACTGGTCCGCGCTCCACTTGAAAACATCATTTTTCCCCCAGGTTCGGTGCGGTATGAGCGCAGATACCCGAATTCCGCAGTCATGGATCCAACCCAACTCCTGCCATCAGGCCGTCGCGAGTGGCTGCGCCTGCTCGATGCGGGTGTAATCGAACCGCCCATCCTGCCTGGAGGGCTCTACAGTCAGGATCACGAACTTCGAAGTCGGCGTGTTGCTCCGCTCGGCCACGCTCCCGATGGGTACCAGCACGTTGGTTTCGGGATAGTAAGTGGCCGTGCATCCCCTGGGCGTGGGGAATGACACGATCATAAAGTACCGCGCCACCCGCGTTTCGCCATTGAAGTGGCTGGTGAGGTCCACCACCTGTCCAGGCGCGAGCCCCCGTTCACGTATGTCCTCCGGGTTCATCAGGATCACCCGACGCTCGTTGTAGATCCCCCGGTAGCGGTCGTCCAATCCGTAGACGGTGGTGTTGAACTGGTCGTGGCTCCGCATGGACATCATCAGGAGCTGCCCCGGTTCTAGCCGCACCGGACGGATGCGGTGCACGGTGAAGTTCGCCTTCCCCGTAGTGGTGGTGAATTCGCGCCGGTCGCGGGCCAGGTTGGGAAGCACGAACTCACCGTCCTCCCGGATGCGGCGGTCGTAGTCTTCGAAGCCGGGAATGACCCGCTCGATGCGATCCCGGATGCGGCTGTAGCCGGCGATCAACTCGTCCCAATCGACCATGCTCCGGGTGCCCAGCGTCGCCTGGGCCATGCGGGCCACGATGGTGGGCTCGCTGAGCAGGTGCTGGGAGGCCGGCTCGAGCACACCTCGGGAGGAGCGAACCACGCCCATGGAGTTTTCCGTGGTGACCCACTGCTCGCCAGACTGCTGCACGTCCCGCTCGGCGCGCCCGATGGTGGGGAGGATCAGCGCCTGTCTGCCGGTGACGAGATGCCCACGGTTAAGCTTGATGGAAACCTGCGCGGTGACCCGGCAGCGGCGCATCGCCGCGGCGGTGTACTCGGTATCCGGAGTGGCGGATAGGAAGTTGCCGCCCATCCCGAAGAACACCTTGATCTTGCCGGCGTGCATCGCCTTGATGGTCTCCACGGTATCGTAGCCGTGGTGCTGCGGGGGAACGAAGTTGAACTCCTTGCCCAGGCGCTCCAGAAACGTTTCGGAGGCCCGCTCCCAGATCCCCATGGTGCGGTCGCCCTGTACGTTGCTGTGGCCGCGCACCGGGAGCGCCCCCGCTCCGGGCTTGCCGATGCTCCCCTTGAGCAGCAACAGGTTGACGATCTCCTGGATGGCGCTCACGGCATACGGCTGCTGGGTGAGGCCCATCGCCCAGCTCACGATCACGTTCTCCGCCTGCATGACCATGTCGGCGACGCGCCGAATCTGCTGACGGTCGATTCCGCTCTGATCCACGATGAGGTCCCAGTCCTCGCCGCGCAGATCCTCGACGAATGCGTCGAACCCGTGCGTGTGCTGCCGAATGAACGGGTGGTCGAACACCGTCCCCGGACGCCGCTCCTCCGCTTCCAGCATCTCCTTGAGGACGCCCTTGAGCAGGGCTACGTCGCCCGCGATCCGTACCGGGACGAAGAATTCGGCCAGCGGTGTCCCGTCACCCGCGAGGACGCTGAGCGCGCGGAAGGGGTTCTTGAGATCCCGCGGATGCTTGAAGTGGTTGAGCCCCGTCTCCGGAAGCGGGTTGATCGCGATGATCTTGCCGCCGTTGCGCTTCAACGTTTGCAGCGCCGTCAGCATGCGAGGGTGGCAGCTTCCGGGGTTCTGCCCCATGCTGATCAGCAGGTCCGTGTTGTGGACGTCCTCCAGCGTGACCGTCCCCTTGCCGATGCCGAGGGTGTCGGTGAGGGCCGTACCGCTGGACTCGTGGCACATGTTGGAGCAGTCCGGCAGATTGTTGGTGCCGAACATGCGCACGAACAGTTGATACAGGAACGCGGTTTCGTTGGCGGTGCGCCCGGAGGTGTAAAAGGCGGCCCCGTCGGGGGAGTCCAGCCTGTTCAGCTCGTCGGCGATGAGCCGGAACGCCGCATCCCACCCGATCGGCTCGTAGTGGGTGGCCCCCTCGCGGAGTAGCATGGGCTGGGCGATCCGCCCCTGCTTCGCCAGCCAGTAGTCGGACCGGGTGGAAAGCTCCGCCACGCTGTGCTCGCGAAAGAAATCCGGGGAAATCAGCCGACGGGTGTTTTCTTCGGCGGTGACCTTCGCCCCGTTCTCGCAGTACTCCGCCATCATCGGGCGCTCCCCCGGCGGCGGATCCGGCCAGGCGCAGCTCTGGCAGTCGAAGCCGCCCGCCTGGTTCAACGTGCGAAGCATCTGGAGCCCATCGGCCGCCCCCATTTCGTCCACGACATACTGCATGGCGACCTGAACGGCCTTGAGACCCGCGGCAGTCTTCTTGACCCCGCCCGTCCGCAGCCCGCTGAACTCCTCCGGCGTTTGCGCGATCACCTCCCCGTGATACGCCTCGTCGGCCCGGGTAGCGGTGGGTTTCCCCTCACGGGCCTGCTCACGCCGGATGGCATCTTCAGCCGACAGGTCGATCTTGGCGCTTTCCCAGGAGTTCGGCTGCTCGTTCCCGGGAACGTCCCCGTAGATGGCGCCGTGCTCCGGGTCCACCGGGTTACGTCGGAATTCCAGCTCCCGCTTTTCTTCGGGGTCTATGTTGCTGCGCTCCGCCATATGTCAGCGTCGGCGAGGAGGAACACCCGGCAGGGCGCCCGCACAAGGGTGAGCCAGGGCGCGAGCCGCGCAGCCTCCAGGCCCTCCACCTCGTCTACCTGCTCGATCCGCGTTTCCAGCCCTGAAGCTTGAGCCTCCTGCTTCAGTCGGTCTGCCGCGCTCGGCGGCGGGAATGGCCAGCCAGAGGGCGGCAAGTGTTCGGGCGTGCTTCCGCGCCCTTGCGGTCATAGGATCGCCGCGGATTGCGGGAACTGGCAGCGCAGATACGCGGTCCCGCTCGGAACTGACGAGCCCTGGGAACTGCAGGCATCGGCGGTCGCCACAGGTAATGCAGGCTCCACCTGTGCCATGGCGGTTATGCGTTCTCCTGGGGGAGCATCTGGTATTCCCATCGGAGCGCACCACTCCGGCCTTTGTGCGATGCGGCGTCGGCAGATCTGCAGGTCATAGCGCTTGGTGTACCCGGATGGTAGGAAACAAACTTATACGGCAGAGTGCGTGCTCAGAAGAAGCCAAGGTATGATTTTTACATTGCACTGAATCCGACGCAACCTGGGCCGGCCGCGTGCCATCTTGTCCGCGCGGAGTTGCCGGTCAGCGCACACTGTACCACCACCCATACTCGCCGCCCCGTCGTATGCGCATTTCTAGTGTAGCCCTGTTGCTGCTCGCCGTGCCGCTCGCCGCCCAGCAGCCGCGGCAGCTCACCGCTGAGGATTACGCCCGGGCCGAGCGGTTCCTCGGCGCCACACGCAGCGCCGCTGGTCACCGGCAGCGGTGTGCGACCCACCTGGCTCGACGATGGGCGATTCTGGTATCGCACCACTGTTCCCGGCGGCAGCGCGTTCTTTGTCGTCGATCCGGTGCGGCGCACGCGTGAGGCGGTCTTCGACCAGACGCGACTCGCCTCGGCGCTCAAGCCACCGCAACCGGCGGCAGGGTGGAGGGCGGCCGGCTCCCGTTCCAGACCTTCGAGCTGGCGAAGGATAGTCGCTCGATCACCGTGAGCGCTCAGAACCGTCGCTGGAGCTGTGATCTCCAGGCCTACACCTGCACGCCTGCCGACTCCGCCGCTGCGTCGCCACGCGCGCCGCAGAACTCCAGCGTATCCCCGACGGGCGTCAGGCGGTGTTCATTCGGGATCATAACCCGTGGGCGAGGGATCTCGCGGCTGGCAGCGAGACGCAGCTCACCACCGGGGGGGTGGAGGACTTCGGCTACGCCATCGACAACGCGGGCTGGACGCACAGCGACAGCCCCGTGGTCAGCTGGTCGCCCGATGGGCGGCGGATCGCAACCTTTCAGCACGACGGCCGCGGGTGGGGGACATGCACCTGGTCTCCACCAACGTCGGCAGCCCGCGGCTGGAGTCGTGGGAAGCAATTCGCTCCCCGGTGACAGCGTGATCTTTCGCATCAGCCGGGTCATCATCAGCCAGGGTCAGGATGGGCGGCCGCGGGTCGTGCGCTTGCGGATGCCGCGGGACGCGCACCGCTCCACCGTTTCCGATCACGTCGCGTGCGGCGGCGCCGTGTGCGACGTGCAGTGGTATCCCGACGGCTCCCACCTCGCCTTTGTGTCGGTCTCCGTGACCACAAGAGCGCCCGGTTCCGCGTCGCCACGCGCGCAAACCGGTGAGGTGCGCACCCTCTTCGAGGAGCGCATGCCCACACAGGACGGCGATGCGTGGCGTTCACGGAAAACCTGTGGCGCGTGCTACCCGCATCCAACGAGCTGATCTGGTGGTCGCAGCGCGACAACTGGATTCACCTTTATCTGTACGATCTCGCCACCAGTCGGCTCAAGCGCCGCATCACGAGTGCGGCGAGGGCAATGGGAACGACATCGTGCGCATCGACGAGAAGGCGCGCACCCTCTACTTCCCGGCTCGGGGAAGGAGCGGGCCGCGACCCGTACTTCCAGCACCTGTACAGGATCGGGTTCGACGGGGTGGCCAGACGCTGCTCACGCCGGAGAACGCCAACCACGTCGTTTCGCTCTCGCCGGACGGCCGGTACCTGGTGGACACGTATTCCACGCCCGACACACCGCCGGTCACCGTGCTGCGGGACATGAACGGGCGCGTAATCCAGACGCTTGAGCGAGCCGACGTTTCGCGCCTGCGGCCACGGGCTGGAAGCCGCCGACGCCCATCCGCATGAAGGGACGCGATGGCAAGACCGACATCTACGGCCTGATGTACACGCCGTCGAGGCTGGACTCCACCCAAAAGTACCCGATCGTCAACCAGATCTACCCTGGGCCGCAGTCAGAGCGTGGGCTCGCGCAGCTTTTCGCCGGCGCGCGGCGACAACCAGGCGCTGGCCGAGCTCGGGTTCGTCGTCGTGCAGATCGACGGCATGGGAACGCCGGGCCGCTCAAGGCCTTCGCCGACGCGTACTACGGCCGCATGGGAGACAACACGCTCCCGGACCAGATCTCCGGCATGCGGGAATTGGCGCAGCGGTACCCCTCATCGACCTCGACAGGGTGGGAATCTGGGGCCACTCCGGCGGCGGGTTCGCCACGGCGGCCGCGATGTTCCGGCATCCGGACTTCTTCAAAGGTCGGGCCGTCGCGCAGTCCGGCAACCACGACAACCGGAACTACGAGGACGACTGGGGCGAGCGCTACCATGGCATGCTGATGAAGACCGGCGATACCGACAGCTACGCCGCCGAGGCCAATCAGACGCACGCCGCCAACCTCCGCGGCAAGCTGATGCTCGCGCACGGCGCGATGGACGACAACGTGCCGCCCTACAACACCCTGCTGGTGGTGGACGCGCTGATCAAGGCCGGCAAGGATTTCGATCTGCTGATGTTCCCGAACGCGCGTCACGGCTACGGCGCGGACAACAACTACATGATGCGCCGCCGGTGGGATTACTTCGTCAGGCACCTGCGGGGCGCGGAGCCGCCCAGGGAGTACCAGATCGGGAGGGTGTCCAGCTTGCCTTAGCGGGCCCGAAGTCAGGCAGGAGGCCCGTCCGTTACTCTCCCCCGAAGGCTTCGATGCACTCCGGCACGTCGTTGCCGGGGGGCGTTCACCCGCGTGGACACCGGGTGCGCGGTGAGCAATCCTTCGGGTGCGGCGAGGAGCAGCTCGGCGAGGTTTCCGGCTCCGCCTCGGGATCCAGCCACCGGTCCCGGTCCTCCTCCTGGACGATCACCGGCATGCGCTCGCGCAGCCGCTGCATGAAGGAGTTCGCCCCCGTGGTGAGGATGGTGTAGCTGTAGACCGGCTCCGCGTCCTCGGGTGCCCACTGCTCCCACAGCCCCGCGAGGGTGAGCAGATCCCCGTGTGCGGGATGGATCCAGTGCGGCACCTTGCTCTTGTCCGCCTTTTGCCACTCGAAGAAGCCGCTTGCCGGGACCAGGCAGCGCCGCCGCTCGAACGCACCGCGGAAGGCCGGCTTCTCCCGCACGGTTTCCGCCCGTGCGTTGATCATCCGGTTGCCGATCCCGGGGTCCCTGGCCCAGGAGGGGATCAGTCCCCAGCGGTACATGTCCAGCACCGCCTCGCTCTCCTCCCGCAGCAGCACGGGTGCGTGCTGGGTCGGTGCGATGTTGAAGCGAGGCGCGGCAAGCCGTGCGCTCCGCCAGCGGGCCTTGAGATGCTCGGTCAGCTCGTAGCCGTCCGCCACTACGGTGTAGCGTCCACACATGGGCTATACCTCACTCCCCTGTGAGCGCTAGCGCCGCCAGCCCCCACGCCAGGTCCCACCACTCCGCGCCGTTCCACTGCGGAGCAGCCGAAGGACAAACAGCAGCACGACTGCACCAACGAACGCCGTGAAGATGGTCCCGGCCAATCCAGCGAACGGTGTGCCCACGCCCAGCGCGCCGAACAGCCACCCGCCGACAAAGGCGCCGACGATGCCGATGATGATGTCGCCAATCAGCCCATAGCCGACTCCACCCATCACCAATGACGCGAGCACGCCCGCCACCAGGCCGACGATAATCCATGTGAGCAGATCCACGGGTCTTCTCCGAATTGTGGGGAACGGTCTAACGAATGCTGCTCGGAGCAACTCGTGTGCCCTGAGCCGAGCGGAGCGGGTCACGGAGCAACCCGGCGGGCCGCTCCAGTGTCACCTTGCTCACCCCCGCTGTCCGGGGGTGGCGTGTACTCCCAACCGGGCCAGCAACGGAGCACCGCGTCGGCCACCTTCGAGCGGTGTAGGGACAAACACACCCGCCCTGTCCTAGTGTCGAGCACCGCGGGAGGGCCCGCCCCCAGCTGGACCGGAACGAAGCGGCTGGGCTGCGGGCGCGTGATCCAGCCGTGAGCCAGCACGGCAAGCGCGAGAATCAGGGCTGCGAGCAGCAGGTCAACGCGGCGAATGGGTTGGGCGTTCATGTAATCCTTATCTCGCGCCGCGCAGCCTCGGGTAGGGATTGACGTCCCTGCCGCCCCAGTACCGCTTCGGGTCCGAAGCGATGGAGATGCCGAAGTGGAGGTGGTAGTTGCCCGCCCCCGAGTTGCCGGTGTTCCCGACGTAGCCCAGCACCTCCCCACGGCGCAGCGTCTTCCCTTCGCGGATTCCCGGTGCATATCGGTCCAGATGGGCGTAGTAGTAGACGGTTCGCCCATCGGGGTCGAGCTGGTAGAGCGCGGTCCCGCCCTGCACACTCTTGAAGAGCTTCAGCACGCGACCTCCCGTCACGGCGACCACCGGCGTGCCACGCGGCGCCGCGATGTCGATCGCGTTGTGCGGTCTTCCCCGTGCGCGGGCCTGGGTGTAGGTATCCACCAGCCTGGAGCGGGGTACTCCCTGGACCGGGACCAGCAGGCTCCCGGACGAGGCTTCGCTGCCGGAAGTACTTGCGGCGCGATTCGGGGGTGAGGGAGCGCTCCGGCTGGCGCTCCGGGGAGCGGCAGGGGGCGTGCTCCCCCGGGTGCGCTCGGCGCGGGCGGTGTAGCTCCCGTTCGGTTTCACCCGGATCACCACATCCCCGTCCTGATCCGTGCGGAACACCCGCCGGTCCGCCGCCCTGTAAAGGCCAAGCGCAGCGCGGTGCGGGTATCCATGGGAGTTGTCCGCGCCGACGCTGATCACCACTACCTCCGGCCGGGTGCGAGCAAGCCATCCGGCCGGGACCCCCTGACGGCTCCCGTAGCGGGCGGCCTGGAGAACATCCAGGTCGGGAACGTCCGTTGCCTTCGGCTCACTCACTTCCGTGAGCAGCGCCCGGAAACGGCCGCGCTCCACCAGCACTCCCGTGCCGGGGAGGATGCGCAGCCGGGTATCACCACCCAGGGACCGGAGGTTTCGGCTGGTCACCCGCACGGCAGGCGACTCCACGCCGAGGGCGCGCAGCCGATTCGCCACCCGGTCCGTGGGACCGGTGCCGACCAGGGCGGCCTTGCCACCCACGCGCAGCAGCACGGCGTTGCCCTGACCCACGTCCAGAAAGCGCAGCTCCAGATCCTGGGAGACGGCCTGCCCCACCCCGGACAGGAGCAGGGCGACGCTTAGCAGCAGGACGCGTATCACATTGGGCAGAGGCATGGGCCGGTGGTGCTGCAATACTGTCGCCAGCGCGGGATCGGCGTCAGTAGAAGGCGTTGTGACGTATAAGTGAAGCACCTGCCGTGTCACCCCGAATAGTCTCAACGCTGATTCCGCGGGTTGCCCCACCCACGTGGCCGCGCTAGCATGTGCAACCGGGCACGTACAAACGGTTTCCTCCGTTAGAATGTGAGCAGAAACGGTTTCGAAGTGTCTGGGGATGTCCAGGCGAGCCCCGTCGCGAGAGGGTGGCTTCACAACTGGGAGGTAAGGGACCAGCGGAAGCTCTCCTTCTGGCGACGTCTCACTCCGCCCCAGCTCTTTGTAGGTTCTTTTCTCCTCCTCATCGCTCTCGGGACGCTCGGCCTCAAGCTTCTTCCAGGGCTGTACACGGGAGAGCCGCTGGGCTGGCTGGATGCGGTGTTTACCGCCACGAGCGCGGTGTGCGTCACAGGCCTGATCGTGGTGGACACGGCCACCTACTTCACGCGGAGTGGCCAGGCGCTCATCCTGCTCCTGATCCAGCTCGGCGGTCTCGGCATGATCACCTTCACCACCGTGATCATCGCCGCCCTGGGTCGGCGTTTATCGCTCCGGCAACAGGCACTCGCCCCGAGCTCCGGCAACATCATCGCGGACCTGGATTACCGGCGGCTCACGCGTGATGTCGTGCTCTTCACGCTGGCGCTGGAGGCGATCGGTGCCCTGCTGCTGTACCTGCTCTGGATTCCGCGCTTCGGCTGGGGCGGGGCAGCCTGGCCCGCGCTGTTCCACTCCATCAGCGCCTTCTGCAATGCGGGATTCTCCACCTTTTCGGACTCGCTGATCGGCTTTCAGGCGGCACCCTACACCCTGCTGGTGATCATGGCCCTGATCGTGGTGGGGGGACTCGGGTTCCTGGTGCTGGAAGAGCTTTACCTGCGGATTCGGGCCGGAGAGCGAGGACGCATCGTCCGCATCTCCCTGCATTCGCGCCTGGTGCTGGCCACCACGGCTCTTCTTGTTGCCGGTGGCTGGATTCCGTTCACGATGTTCGAGTGGTGGGTCACGTTCGACGGAATGCCTGACTGGGTAAAGGTGCTCAACGGGCTCTTCCTGAGCGTGACGGCGCGTACCGGGGGATTCAACACCATCAACTACGGCGAAGCCGCGGTGAACACCAACTTCCTGACGATGCTGCTGATGTTCGTCGGGGGCTCGCCGGGCTCTACCGCGGGGGGGCTGAAGACGACCACCATCGCCCTGGTCGCACTGCTCGCCTGGTCCCGCTTTCGGGGGCGCACGGCCGTCCGCCTGTGGGATCGCACCATTCCCGAAGAGTCGGTCCAGCGCGCGGTCGGCCTGGTGGTGGTTGGGGTTGCCCTGGTGACCGCTGCCATCTTCGTGTACAGCACGAGCGAGATCGGCGCGGTCGGCCATGTTCAGGCGGCGAGCGGCTTCCTGACCTACACGTTCGAGGCGGTGAGCGCCATCAACACCGTGGGGCTCTCCATGGGAATCACCGCCGATCTGTCGCCGTTCGGAAAGTGGTTTACGATGCTGCTCATGTTCCTGGGGCGCGTGGGCCCGATTACCTTCGCGGCCGCGCTCGCGCTATCCGCGACGCCCCACGCCGGCAAGCTTCGGGACGCGCACGAGGATGTGGTGGTCGGCTGAACCCAGGGGAGCAAGATGAAACGATTCGTGGTCGTCGGGCTGGGGAATTTTGGGACGAGCGTGGCGGAAGCACTCCACGCCAGGGGGTACGAGGTCATTGCCCTGGACATCGACGAGGCGGCGGTGGACCGGGCCGCGCGCCATGCCACGCGAGCGGTGGTGGGGGACGGCAGAGAGCCCAGGACGCTGCAGCGGCTCGGAGCCGAGGACGCGGATGCGGCCGTGGTGAGTACCGGGCGCAGCATCACCGCGAGCATCTTGGCCACCATGGCCCTCCAGGACCTCGGTGTTCCCGAGATCTATGTGGACGTGATCTCACGCAACCAGGCACGTGTGCTGGAGAAGCTCGGGGTCACCGAAACGATCTTCCCGGAGCGGGAATCCGGTCTGCGCCTGGCAAAACGGATCGCGAGTGTCAGAATCATGAACTACATCGACGTGGGGGCCGGCTTCGGTGTGCAGGAAATGACGTTGCCGGCGAGCTGGGTGGGGCAGTGCCTCCGTGCGCTGGATCTCCCCCGGAATTTTGGAATATCCGCGATCGCCATTCACGACATGAAGCGCAACGTGATGATGCCCATCCCGGACCTGGATATCGAACTCGGCCAGGACAACACGCTGCTCGTGGCCGGAAGGGATGAAGATCTGGCGAGAGCCGCGGATGTGAAGTAGTCCCCTGTCGTTCCCGGTTCAGAGGTGCACACCAGCCCTCAGCCGCCGAGATAGCGGCGGAACGAGGCGGGGAGCTCGGGAGCAGCTACGTCGTCGGGTCGCGGCGGCTCGGTGGCGCTGAGCGTTTGCCAGTAGAGGTGCACGCCTCCCTCCGAATCGTCGAGGCAGGCCAGCACGTCCGCCGCCGCTTTGGCGGTGTAGGTGGGATCGAGCACCAGACTGGCGCTCGCGAGCCGTGCGGCGTCGGCTTCGGCGGTGGAAGGGGGGTGGCCGTATCCCGCTCCGACGTGGTCGTGCACGAGCTGCACCCCGTCCAGCGCCTCCCCCACGGCGGGAACGGGTACCCCCGCCGACTGCAGGAGCCTGGCGGTGCGGACCACCAGGCTACGCAGCGCGACGGAATTGGTCAGCAGTCGGCTGGTGATGCGGGTTGCGCGGATGCCGATGGGAAGGCCAGCGATCGCGAGGCCGAGCGCCAGTCCCGCCGTGGTGCCGAGCGTGCCCGCCGCCAGGTGAATGGTGCCCGGGAGCGGGAGCTCGCCCGCCTCGATCTGGTCCGCCAGCTCGAGCGCCGCGTCCACGTAGCCCAGCGTGCCAAGCGGATCCGAACCGCCAGCGGCGATGAAGAAGCAGCGCTCCCGCCGGTGGGCGAAGCGAGCCAGCAGCGCGCCAGCGGGAATCGCCTCCATCCGGGGAGCCCAGCGCAGCTCGGCGCCGAGAGCCTGATCCAGCAGCAGCACGTCACGAACGTGGGGCGTGAGCGGCTGCGGGAAGAGGACCAGCGTCACCTGAAATCCCAGGCGTGTGCCATAAACGGTGGTGGCCAGCGCATGGTGCGATCCGGCCGCCCCCACCGTGATCAATCTTTCCGCCCCCCGGCGCTTCGCTTCGGCCAGGATGAACTCCAGCTTGCGCACCTTGTTGCCGCCATACGGCTCGCCGCTGAGATCATCGCGCTTCACCCACAGCTCCGCGCCGGGCAGCTCGATCCGCTGCACCGGCGTCGGAACCGTCGCGAGAGGGATCCAGGGGAGGTGTTCCGCCAGTGCCGGGAAGCGGCGGAAGAGCGCGCGCTGCGGGGCAGGGTTCAAGCCGTTCGCTCCGGGATCCCATCCGCGACGGCCATGGCCAGGGCCATGATCGTGACCTGGGGGGGCACGCCGATGGAGGTGGGGAAGAGGGAAGCGTCGGCCACGTAGATGCCCGGATGTCCCCAGAGCTGCCCCCCCGGATCGACGGCGCCTGCATCGGGAGCGTGGCCCATGGCCAGCGTTCCCTGCGGGTGCACCGAGTTCAGGGTGAGGAGATACCTGTCCGTCGTCAGGGCCGCCATGGCCGCGCGCAGCTCCGCCTCGCCGGAGATGGGTGACGCGCCCGCGTGTGGGAGGTAGACTCGCTCGGCGCCCGCGGCCAGGTACAGCCGGGCGAGAGCCCGCAGGCCCTGCCGCAGGGCAACCCGGTCCGCCTTTCCAGGCCAGTACCGCGCGACGGGGCGGCCCCGACGGTTCACCGTCACCCGGCCTTCGGTTTCGTCGTGGAGCAGGACGCAGGCTGAGGCAGCGTGGGCGAACTCGCGCATCCTCGCGCGGTGGTCGGCACCGAAGCCGGAGGTCAGCAAGGCCGCAAGGCCGGGCTGGTTGGCCGCGCTGGGGAGAAAGAGCCAGCCGCCGCGGCCGTCCTCCTCGAACGAGGCGAACTCATCCACGATCACGGACTGCGGAAGGCCGCGCCAGGCGACGATCGGCTCTGGAAAGACCGCCGAAACGCTGGCCGAGGGATGGAGCCGCAGACCGCGGCCCAGCCGGGGACCGCTGAACCCGCTGCGCAGCAGCAGAGCGGGGGAGTCCAGCGCTCCGGCGGCGACCACCACGGTCGCGGCCTCGATGATCGCGGTCCGGCCCGTCGGCCGCCCGGCAGCGTCCCGTAATTCGCAGATCACCCGCCGGGCTCCGGGCCGTCCCTCGATGCGCTCAGCGGCGGCATCCGACAGGATCCGGGCTCCGGCGGCGAGGGCGCGCGGCAGGAATGTCAGCGCGGCGTTGTACTTCCGGTTGTACGCGCACCCCAGCATGCAGTAGCCGCAGGCGGAGCACGACTCGCGGTTGTGGTCCGCCACCCGGTGCCGCCAGCCGAGCGCCGCGGCACCCCTCCGCAGTGCGTCGTTGTTCGCGTTGATCCGGTCCGGCGGGATCGGCGTCGCACGCAACGCGGCGCGGACGCGTGCCACGTACCGGCCGAGCTCGTCCTCGGACAGCGGGAACCCGTGTTCGCGCCGCCAGCGCTCCACGATTGCGTCCGGCGGCGAGTAGACCAGCCCGGTGTTGTGCAGGGTGGAGCCGCCCACCCCGGTGCCCTGCATGATCCCTATCGCCTGGTCGGCGGTAGCGCGCAGCCCCGCGTCCTGATACAGGAGCGGGAGCATCTCCAGCTCACGCTGCGTATAGTCCGCGGCGGTGGAGTGGCCGCCGGCCTCCACCGCCACGGCGGTGAATCCCCGCTCCGCCAGTCGCGCCAGCGCCGCGGCGCCCCCGGCCCCGGTCCCGATCACGCAGACGTCCGCACGGACGCGCAGGGCACGGCCCACCGCGCGGCCCGCGGTGCTCCCCTGGGCAATCCCCACCGCGAGCCGCGGGCGGGGGATTCGTGGCGCGGCTCGGGGCGCCGCGCGGAGGTCCGGAGCGGGGAGCACCGGCACGTCCCGCCTTCCGAGCCAGGGGCCGTCGTATCCGACCTCCTTCCATGCTTGGTCGCGCCCGTAGTAGGCCAGCATGGCGAGAGCACGCAGCGCGGCAATCCCCCGGCGCCTTGCTGCCAGGCGGCTCTCCGCCCAGGTACGGAGATAGGCCTCGGCCTCCTCCCGTGGCAGCTGACTGAAAAGTCGTGGGCGTCTGGAGAGCAGCGGCCCGGCCTCCAGCGTCCGCAGCAGCAGCCTGAGCAGCAGGTGGTCGGCGGAGCGCAGGCGGGCCAGAAACGGTGCGGCCGCATCACATACCGCTTCCGGTGCGGGCACCCCGACGAGGGCAGCGGTCGCCGCGGTGAAAGCCCGCCGCTCAAAGGGGCGTCAGTCCCCTGGAACCGGGGGGCGGACCCTCACTCACCGACACATCGGGATCCGGCATACGCTCCTTCCGGGGAGAAATCCTCTCGGTGCATCCGTACCGCGCCTCGGCCGAAGACTACCTGCATGGCGAATACTGGACAAGGCTCGCTCCGCGGGTTGCCCCACCCACTCGGCCGCACTAGCATGTGCCCCTCCGGTTAGCAAAGGGGGCGCTGTCCTCCGCGCGGACACTTACAGACGGCTTCCTGCTGGCAGAGCGTGCGCAGAAACGGTATCGAAGTGCCTGAGGACGTCCAGCCGATGCCCGCCGTGAGAAGGTGGCTTCACAACTGGGACGTGAGAGAACAGCGGAAGCTTACCTTCTGGCAGCGCCTCACTCCGCCCCAGCTCTTTGTAGGTTCTTTTCTCCTTCTCATTGCTCTGGGGACGCTCGGTCTCAAGCTTCTTCCAGGACTGTACACAGGGGACTCGCTGGGCTGGCTGGATGCGGTGTTTACCGCCACCAGCGCGGTGTGCGTGACGGGGCTGATCGTGGTGGACACGGCCACCTACTTCACCCTTGGCGGGCAGGGCTTCATCCTGCTCCTGATCCAGCTCGGCGGTCTGGGCATGATCACCTTCACCACCGTGATCATCGCCGCCCTGGGTCGGCGTTTATCGCTCCGGCAACAGGCACTCGCCCCGAGCTCCGGCAACATCATCGCGGACCTGGATTACCGGCGGCTCACGCGTGATGTCGTGCTCTTCACGCTGGCGCTGGAGGCGATCGGTGCCCTGCTGCTGTACCTGCTCTGGATTCCGCGCTTCGGCTGGGGCGGGGCAGCCTGGCCCGCGCTGTTCCACTCCATCAGCGCCTTCTGCAATGCGGGATTCTCCACCTTTTCGGACTCGCTGATCGGCTTTCAGGCGGCACCCTACACCCTGCTGGTGATCATGGCCCTGATCGTGGTGGGGGGACTCGGGTTCCTGGTGCTGGAAGAGCTTTACCTGCGGATTCGGGCCGGAGAGCGAGGACGCATCGTCCGCATCTCCCTGCATTCGCGCCTGGTGCTGGCCACCACGGCTCTTCTTGTTGCCGGTGGCTGGATTCCGTTCACGATGTTCGAGTGGTGGGTCACGTTCGACGGAATGCCTGACTGGGTAAAGGTGCTCAACGGGCTCTTCCTGAGCGTGACGGCGCGTACCGGGGGATTCAACACCATCAACTACGGCGAAGCCGCGGTGAACACCAACTTCCTGACGATGCTGCTGATGTTCGTCGGGGGCTCGCCGGGCTCTACCGCGGGGGGGCTGAAGACGACCACCATCGCCCTGGTCGCACTGCTCGCCTGGTCCCGCTTTCGGGGGCGCACGGCCGTCCGCCTGTGGGATCGCACCATTCCCGAAGAGTCGGTCCAGCGCGCGGTCGGCCTGGTGGTGGTTGGGGTTGCCCTGGTGACCGCTGCCATCTTCGTGTACAGCACGAGCGAGATCGGCGCGGTCGGCCATGTTCAGGCGGCGAGCGGCTTCCTGACCTACACGTTCGAGGCGGTGAGCGCCATCAACACCGTGGGGCTCTCCATGGGAATCACCGCCGATCTGTCGCCGTTCGGAAAGTGGTTTACGATGCTGCTCATGTTCCTGGGGCGCGTGGGCCCGATTACCTTCGCGGCCGCGCTCGCGCTATCCGCGACGCCCCACGCCGGCAAGCTTCGGGACGCGCACGAGGATGTGGTGGTCGGCTGAACCCAGGGGAGCAAGATGAAACGATTCGTGGTCGTCGGGCTGGGGAATTTTGGGACGAGCGTGGCGGAAGCACTCCACGCCAGGGGGTACGAGGTCATTGCCCTGGACATCGACGAGGCGGCGGTGGACCGGGCCGCGCGCCATGCCACGCGAGCGGTGGTGGGGGACGGCAGAGAGCCCAGGACGCTGCAGCGGCTCGGAGCCGAGGACGCGGATGCGGCCGTGGTGAGTACCGGGCGCAGCATCACCGCGAGCATCTTGGCCACCATGGCCCTCCAGGACCTCGGTGTTCCCGAGATCTATGTGGACGTGATCTCACGCAACCAGGCACGTGTGCTGGAGAAGCTCGGGGTCACCGAAACGATCTTCCCGGAGCGGGAATCCGGTCTGCGCCTGGCAAAACGGATCGCGAGTGTCAGAATCATGAACTACATCGACGTGGGGGCCGGCTTCGGTGTGCAGGAAATGACGTTGCCGGCGAGCTGGGTGGGGCAGTGCCTCCGTGCGCTGGATCTCCCCCGGAATTTTGGAATATCCGCGATCGCCATTCACGACATGAAGCGCAACGTGATGATGCCCATCCCGGACCTGGATATCGAACTCGGCCAGGACAACACGCTGCTCGTGGCCGGAAGGGATGAAGATCTGGCGAGAGCCGCGGATGTGAAGTAGTCCCCTGTCGTTCCCGGTTCAGAGGTGCACACCAGCCCTCAGCCGCCGAGATAGCGGCGGAACGAGGCGGGGAGCTCGGGAGCAGCTACGTCGTCGGGTCGCGGCGGCTCGGTGGCGCTGAGCGTTTGCCAGTAGAGGTGCACGCCTCCCTCCGAATCGTCGAGGCAGGCCAGCACGTCCGCCGCCGCTTTGGCGGTGTAGGTGGGATCGAGCACCAGACTGGCGCTCGCGAGCCGTGCGGCGTCGGCTTCGGCGGTGGAAGGGGGGTGGCCGTATCCCGCTCCGACGTGGTCGTGCACGAGCTGCACCCCGTCCAGCGCCTCCCCCACGGCGGGAACGGGTACCCCCGCCGACTGCAGGAGCCTGGCGGTGCGGACCACCAGGCTACGCAGCGCGACGGAATTGGTCAGCAGTCGGCTGGTGATGCGGGTTGCGCGGATGCCGATGGGAAGGCCAGCGATCGCGAGGCCGAGCGCCAGTCCCGCCGTGGTGCCGAGCGTGCCCGCCGCCAGGTGAATGGTGCCCGGGAGCGGGAGCTCGCCCGCCTCGATCTGGTCCGCCAGCTCGAGCGCCGCGTCCACGTAGCCCAGCGTGCCAAGCGGATCCGAACCGCCAGCGGCGATGAAGAAGCAGCGCTCCCGCCGGTGGGCGAAGCGAGCCAGCAGCGCGCCAGCGGGAATCGCCTCCATCCGGGGAGCCCAGCGCAGCTCGGCGCCGAGAGCCTGATCCAGCAGCAGCACGTCACGAACGTGGGGCGTGAGCGGCTGCGGGAAGAGGACCAGCGTCACCTGAAATCCCAGGCGTGTGCCATAAACGGTGGTGGCCAGCGCATGGTGCGATCCGGCCGCCCCCACCGTGATCAATCTTTCCGCCCCCCGGCGCTTCGCTTCGGCCAGGATGAACTCCAGCTTGCGCACCTTGTTGCCGCCATACGGCTCGCCGCTGAGATCATCGCGCTTCACCCACAGCTCCGCGCCGGGCAGCTCGATCCGCTGCACCGGCGTCGGAACCGTCGCGAGAGGGATCCAGGGGAGGTGTTCCGCCAGTGCCGGGAAGCGGCGGAAGAGCGCGCGCTGCGGGGCAGGGTTCAAGCCGTTCGCTCCGGGATCCCATCCGCGACGGCCATGGCCAGGGCCATGATCGTGACCTGGGGGGGCACGCCGATGGAGGTGGGGAAGAGGGAAGCGTCGGCCACGTAGATGCCCGGATGTCCCCAGAGCTGCCCCCCCGGATCGACGGCGCCTGCATCGGGAGCGTGGCCCATGGCCAGCGTTCCCTGCGGGTGCACCGAGTTCAGGGTGAGGAGATACCTGTCCGTCGTCAGGGCCGCCATGGCCGCGCGCAGCTCCGCCTCGCCGGAGATGGGTGACGCGCCCGCGTGTGGGAGGTAGACTCGCTCGGCGCCCGCGGCCAGGTACAGCCGGGCGAGAGCCCGCAGGCCCTGCCGCAGGGCAACCCGGTCCGCCTTTCCAGGCCAGTACCGCGCGACGGGGCGGCCCCGACGGTTCACCGTCACCCGGCCTTCGGTTTCGTCGTGGAGCAGGACGCAGGCTGAGGCAGCGTGGGCGAACTCGCGCATCCTCGCGCGGTGGTCGGCACCGAAGCCGGAGGTCAGCAAGGCCGCAAGGCCGGGCTGGTTGGCCGCGCTGGGGAGAAAGAGCCAGCCGCCGCGGCCGTCCTCCTCGAACGAGGCGAACTCATCCACGATCACGGACTGCGGAAGGCCGCGCCAGGCGACGATCGGCTCTGGAAAGACCGCCGAAACGCTGGCCGAGGGATGGAGCCGCAGACCGCGGCCCAGCCGGGGACCGCTGAACCCGCTGCGCAGCAGCAGAGCGGGGGAGTCCAGCGCTCCGGCGGCGACCACCACGGTCGCGGCCTCGATGATCGCGGTCCGGCCCGTCGGCCGCCCGGCAGCGTCCCGTAATTCGCAGATCACCCGCCGGGCTCCGGGCCGTCCCTCGATGCGCTCAGCGGCGGCATCCGACAGGATCCGGGCTCCGGCGGCGAGGGCGCGCGGCAGGAATGTCAGCGCGGCGTTGTACTTCCGGTTGTACGCGCACCCCAGCATGCAGTAGCCGCAGGCGGAGCACGACTCGCGGTTGTGGTCCGCCACCCGGTGCCGCCAGCCGAGCGCCGCGGCACCCCTCCGCAGTGCGTCGTTGTTCGCGTTGATCCGGTCCGGCGGGATCGGCGTCGCACGCAACGCGGCGCGGACGCGTGCCACGTACCGGCCGAGCTCGTCCTCGGACAGCGGGAACCCGTGTTCGCGCCGCCAGCGCTCCACGATTGCGTCCGGCGGCGAGTAGACCAGCCCGGTGTTGTGCAGGGTGGAGCCGCCCACCCCGGTGCCCTGCATGATCCCTATCGCCTGGTCGGCGGTAGCGCGCAGCCCCGCGTCCTGATACAGGAGCGGGAGCATCTCCAGCTCACGCTGCGTATAGTCCGCGGCGGTGGAGTGGCCGCCGGCCTCCACCGCCACGGCGGTGAATCCCCGCTCCGCCAGTCGCGCCAGCGCCGCGCCGCCCCCGCCCCCGGTCCCGATCACGCAAACGTCCGCGCGAACGCGCAGATCCCTGTCTACTGCGCGCCCCTCGGTGACCCCATGGGCAAGCCCGGTGGCGAGTCTCGGCCGGGGGGTTCGCGGTGCAGCGGCGGGCACCACGCGGAGGTCCGGAGCCGGGAGTACCTGCACCGGGCGCCTTCCGAGCCAGGGGCCGTCGTATCCGACTTCCTTCCAGGCCTGCTCTCGCCCGTAGTAGGCCAGCATGGCGAGAGCACGCAGCGCGGCGATCCCCTGGCGCCTTGGTGCCAGGCGGCTTTCCGCCCAGGCGCGGAGATAAGCCTCGGCCTCTGGGCGTGGAAGCTGGCTGAAAGGGCTTGCATGTCTGGAAAGGAGCGGCCCGGCTTCCAGCATTCGCAGCAGAAGCCTGAGCAGCAGGCGGTCGGCGGGGCGCAGCCGGGCCAGGAATGGTGCGGCCGCGTCACATACCGCTTCCGGTGCGGCCGTACCGACGAGGGCACCGGTCACCGCCGTGAAGATCCGCCGCTCGAGTAGAGTGAGGCTCAGGGTGCGGGGTGGCGGATCTTCCCTCACCGACACGTCGGGGAACGACATACGCTCCTTCCTCGGGGAAAATCTTCGCGCCTGGGCGGAAGACTACCTGCCTTGCCGGTACTGAACAAGGCACGCCTCGTATGATCATAGCGCGGCGTCCAGGTACAGCTCCACCCGCCACCCGCTCCTCCCTCGCAGCGCCCGCGCCAGATCGGCGCGGATCAGCCCGTCCAGAAAGCTCGCTCCCACGCCCGCGGAAAGGAGGCTCGGGTCGGCGGAGCCCCATTCGCTCCGGCCGCCCGCCCAGCCGGCATCCACGAAGGTGGCCAGGCGAGCGCCCGGGCCCAGGGTGGCCACTTCGCCGCGGGCACGCCAGAAGGATTCCCCCGCCGCGGCAGCGCCGGGGTAGCCGCGCACGCTGCCCGGCCCACCCAGGTACCAGAGCCCCTGCACCGGGACCGTGCCCGCTGTGGTCCCTGCCGCCCCCTCCAGCGATCCCACCAGCCCAAAGGGGATGGGGGTGCCGAGGCCGAGGAGCGCGGAGGCGCGCCCGAAGCGGAAGCTTCCCGCCTGGGCTTCCACCTCCGCCCCGGCTGTCCAGCGGAAGCCGAGAGCGCTTTCCCCGCGTACAGTGCGCAGCGTGAGTGCGGCGCCGGCCTGGTCGGCGCGGTCGGCGGCGATCACTTCGCGGAAGACCGGGCCGTCGTTCCAGGCGCGCGCCAGGGTGATGTCCGTTTCCCGGGAGACGGGGTGCTGGTGCTCGGTGAAGAAGCGCCAGGCATGCTCCCACCGCCCGAAGCGGAGGGGGCGCGCGGAAAGCTCGGCGCCGGTGGCGCGCAGGTAGTCGGCCTCGTCGCGCCCCAGCAGGAGCGCCGAAAGGGAGGCGCCGAGCCCCAGCGCGCTCCCGTCCCGGTCGAACGGGTCGAGCCGGCGGTACCCCGCCAGGCGGTAACGCCACCCGCTGGTTTCCCGCGGCACCCCCACCTCCGCTCCGGGTTCCAGGTCCGCCGGTCCCAGCCGGGCGGTGGCGTCGAGCGCCAGCGGCCCGGCACCGACGTCCACGCGGGCTCCGATAGAAAGCCCCTCCACCCGGTTGTAGCGCAGCAGCTCCAGGTCGGCCGCACGCCAGCGGACGGTGACCGGGAAGGTGCCCAGCTCACCCAGCGAGGGGTTGAGCACCTTGGCCAGCTCTTCCACCTCCTCGCCGGTGATGAGGGTTGCCGCGCCCTCGGAGAGAGGGGCGGGGAGCTCGGCACTCGTCAGGAGGGTTGTGGTGTCGGCGGGGACATCCACCCTCCAGAGGCGGCAGCGCCCCCCGCTGCACGCGCAGGTGAGTCCCTTCTCCCTTTCTTTGGGGCACCCGGCGCGGACGCTGTCGCGGGCGGCCGCGAGGGCGAGTACTTCCACCTGGGCCTCCGGGCGCGCGGTGACCTGGTAGCCGGAGTAGCTCCGCTCGAAGCGCACGGGGAACTTGCCGAGCACCCCCACCTGGGCGGTCGCCTGCACCGAGACCAGGCGAGGGAGCCACCAGCGCCCCTGCCAGAGGGCGTACTCGACGGTGATGTATTCCACGTCGGCGCCGATGTGGCCGAGCGTCTTCACGACCGCCGGCAGCTCTTCTTCATCGTCCTCATCCCGGACGTCCGGGTAGTCGCGCACAAGGTCGAAGGGGCGCGCCAGACGGAAGACGCTGCGGACCACGCCGTGGCTTTCGGAGTCGATCCAGAGGGAGCCGCGGACCAGTCGCCAGTCGTTGCGGCGGGGGAGGACCCGCAGCTCGCGAAGGCGGACGGTGCGGCCGTCGGGGAGGCGGATGGAGGTGCTGTCGCCGGAGCGGAAGCGGTAGTGCGCCTCGCTCCCGGGGCGCAGCGGGTCCATCAGGTCGTCCTTTGAGTCGCTGTCGGGTCCCATCCCCAGGAGCAGATTGAGCTGCAGCTCGTCGGGGTTGAAGGCCATGCTGGCGGCCTCGGAGCGGAGGTCCTTCGGGACCTTTGCTCCACCCTGGATGGCGGGGGCGGCCTCACGGGCACCCAGCACCTCGATGCGCCCCGGTGCGTCCCGCTGCCAGTGGATGCGCGCGGCCAGCTCCTGGCGCGCGAGGGTGCGGTCCCGCCCCAGGGTGCGGAGCCCCGCGTGGAAGCGCTCCTTGCCGGTGACCTGGTACGCGTCGATCCGCCGCTCCATGCGCAAGCGCCGCTCCCGCGCCTGGGCGACCAGGGTGCGGGCGGCGGGATCGAGGTAGGCGTCCGTCACCTGCTGTGCGGGCGCGGGTGCGGTCTGGAGGAGGAGGGTGGCAGCGAGAGCGAGTAGCATGTCGGGTTCGGTACGGGTGCACGGTTGCCTACGAGTCTGCGCACCCAATAGTTTCGCTCCGATGCTCCCGAGCACCGCCGGGCCGATAAACGGCCCGTCTATGTACGACGACCGCCCTCACGGGCGGAGCTGGGGGAGGGGGTCCACCGCTGTCGCGGCACTCCAGGCCGATGGGCGAACCGCTCTACTTCAGCTGGGAGGGTTTAGGAGCCAGTAGGCTTGTCGTGGACAGCACGGGCGATCTCGTCAGCCGCCACCACGGCGAAGAGCGCAGCCGGGACGGACAGATTCACACCTTCCCACTCGTGTCCATCAGCCCGCCGTAACCCGCTAGGTGCGCGCCCCGGCAGCCCCCGGCCGCGAAAAACGTTCAGCGGGTGCGAATGTTTGTCAGCAATCACCTCTGGTTAACGATTGACGTAGCCGTTTCGTAGCGCTAATGTAGCCTAGAGACCCAAGCATGGGAGGAGACATGGTCAAATTCCTCAGCTCTCGCGATGTACGGAACACGCCCGGTGCACTCTGGGATGCGCTGGAGAGTGGAGCCAGTGTGGCACTTACGGCCAATGGAAAGCCTAAGGCGCTGGTGATCGGGGTCGGCGAGGATGATTTTGAGGAGACGCTTCGGGATCTGGGGCGGATCCGGTTCATGCGGGCCGTCCGGGCGCTGCAGGCGGAGTCCACAAGCAAGGGTCTCGACAGCATGACGGAAGAAGAGATCGAGGAGATCATCCGGAAGACCAGGGCCGAGCGCGCCCACTGATGCGGCTGGTAGTGGACACCAACGTTCTGGTGTCCGTGCTCCTGAACCTTTCCGGGGTTCCTGCACGCCTACTGGAGCGTATTCAGGCGGGCGGCCACGCTCTGCTCTTCGACGACCGAATCACCGACGAATACCACCGGGTGCTGAACCGCCCCGAGTTTGCATTCAGCCCCGGTGCTGTCGCGGAACTGCTCTTGGCCATCCAGTCTTCGGGGCTGGAGGTAAACGCCCTGCCCCTTGAGGTCCGTCTCCCCGACTCCGACGATCTTGCCTTCCTGGAGGTTGCCGCCGCTGGCGCTGCAGCTGCGTTGATCACCGGCAACGCGCGGCATTTTGTTCCGGTGCAGGGGGCGCACGGCATCCAGGTGGTGAGCCCTCGTGAGGCGCTGGATCTGCTGGCGGGATGATGAACCCGCACTTCGCTGCGGCGCGTGCTTGGTGGTCATCGAGGACGACGCGGCATTTACGCTGGGCCGCGAGAGCAATTGACTCGGCCTCGCCCGGTCCCAGCACCAAGCTGAGTGCCGCTGCAAGGGTAGGATCCGGAAGAGGTGTGACCAAGAGCCAGTCTGGCGGATCGCCAAATTCGTTGATTACCGCTGGGGGTGCAAGCACCGCGCTGAACAATCGGGGGAGCAGATCGAGCTGTGCGATACGCTCCAGCCCGATGAGGCAGCTCGTGTCGCTGACGACCACCTCGTTCAGGAGCCGATCTCTTTCTCCAACTCCTCTGGCGGATAATTGATGATGGGTACCCGATAGCGCGATAGCACCTCCACAAAGGAGCGTACAGAATGACCAGCCAGATCGGCGGCCTGGCCGAGTGAGACACGCCCCACCTCGAAGAGCTTCACGGCGGCAAGGGTACGAACTTCATCGCCCGAGATGTTCGGCGGTAGCGGGATCCGCACTTCGGCAGCTCCCATACGGAGCCTCCCCTTCAGTTTCAGTTCGCGTACACCGCGCACAGGGATGGCGGCCCGAATAACATACCATATACCGACGTTGCGTGCACTTGGCTNAGAGCGTGTGGGGATGTCCACCGAGGCTGCCGCATGCCACCTTTACCTGCACCGCGACCGCGGCGCCGCCGAGCACCTCTTCCGCGTCTCCTCCGGCCTGGACTCCATGATCCTGGGCGAGCCGCAGATCCAGGGGCAGGTGCGCGACGCCTACGCGGCGGCTCGCGAGACCGCCGCCGCTGAAGGGCCCGTGGTGGGCCCCGCCCTCAACCGCCTCTTCCAGACCGCGCTCAACGTCGGCGGCAGGGTGCGCAGCGAGACGGGGCTGGGGATCGGCGCCGCAGCGGTGCCGTCCGCGGCGGTGGACCTGTCGAAGAAGATTTTCGGATCGCTGAAAGGAAGACGCGCCCTGGTTCTGGGCGCGGGCGAGATGAGCGAGACGACGCTGGAGTGCCTGCGCGGCGAGGGGGTGCGCACCGCCATCGTCGCCAACCGCACCTGGGAACGGGCGCGCGAGCTCGCGGAGCGCTGGGGCGGCGAGGCGGTGCGCTGGGAGCAGCTCGGCGACGCGCTCGCCGGCGTGGACATCGTCATCTGCTCCACTGCCGCGCCGCGTCCCGTGCTCACGCGCGAGCGGCTGCGCGCGGCGTTGCCGAACGGGGCAAAGCGCCCGCTGTGCATCATCGACATCGCCCTGCCGCGCGACGTGGAGCCGGCGGTGGGGGAGGAGCCGAACGTCTTCCTCTACGACATCGACGACCTGCAGGCCATCGTCAGCGGCAACCTGGACCGCCGCCGCGCCGAGCTTCCCGCGGCGGAGGGGATCGTGGGCGCCGGGGTGGAGGAGTTCTGGACCTGGTACTCGTCGCTGGCGGTGGTCCCCACCATCCGCGCGCTGCGTGACCACGGCGAGCGGGTGCGCCAGGCGGAGGTGGAGCGCGCCCTCCGCTCGCTCCAGCACCTGTCGCCCGACGACCAGCTGGCGATCGACGCGCTGACCCGCTCGCTCCTCAACAAGTTGCTCCACTCGCCCACCGTGCGCCTGCGCCAGGCCGCCGGCAACGGCCGCGGCACCGGCGTGCTGGACACGGTTCGCTACCTGTTCGAGCTGGAGCCGGACGGCTCCCCACACGAAGACTGACCCACCGGAATGATCATCCAGACGCAGCACGGCGAGTTCTCCACGGCGTGGGAGATGGTGTCGAAGGGAACCGCCTCCACGCAGATCATCATGGCCGTGCTGGCCATCCTCTCGCTCGCCTCCTGGGCGGTGATCGTCTGGAAGATCCTCCAGTTCCGCCGCCTGCGCGCGGAGAGCGACACCTTCATGCGCCGGGTGGGCGGGGCGGAGACCACGGAGGACGCCTACCACGCCGTCACCATGATGGATGCGTCGCCCTTCACGCGCCTCTTCCAGCGCGGGCTGGGCTTCTTCCGCGAGATGAGGCCCGGCGCCGCGCGCGCCGGCAGCGAGGTGCGCGGCCTGTCGCCCGCGCAGCTCGAGGTGCTGCGCATCGTCCTCGAAAAGGAGGAGGGCGAGGAGCGCGACGATGCGGCGCGCGGCGTGGGCTGGCTCGCCATCATCGCCACCGTCTCGCCGCTGCTGGGGCTGCTGGGGACGGTGATCGGGGTGATGAACTCGTTCATGGGCGTGGCGCGCGAGGGCTCCAGCAGCATCAGCGTGGTGGCCCCCGGTGTGGCCGAGGCGCTGATCGCCGGCGCGGGCGGGCTGGTGGTTGCCATCCCCGCGGCGATGGCGTACAACTTCCTCACCGGCAAGCTGAACGACTTCATGGGCGAGCTGGAGGGGATCAGCAGCGAGCTGATCGCCACGCTGGCGCGCGAGGGGCGCATCTAGTGCCGCGCCGGCGCGGAAGGGGCCGCGGCCACGACCTTGGCTACAGCGCCGAGATCAACGTCACCTCGCTGGTGGACGTGGTGCTGACGCTGCTCGTGATCTTCATCATCACCGCCCCGATGATGCAGGGCGGCGTGGAGGTGAGCATCCCCCGCGCGCAGACGCAGTCCGTCGCATCGCCGGAGGGGGTGGTGGTGTCGATCGACAGGACGGGCGCCATCTTCGTGGGGCAGGCGCGCGTGCGGTGGGAGGAGTTCACCACTCAGTTCCCGCTGCTGGTTAAGGAGCGCGGCGCGGACAACGTGTACCTGCGAGCGGACGAGGCGGTGCCGTACGGGCGGGTAGTGCAGGTGCTGGGGGCCATGAAGTCCGCCAACGTCGCCACCGTGGGGCTGATCGCCGAGCCCGAGCGGCCCGCGGGGAGGCGGTAGCGCGATGTGGGGACGGCGGCAGCGGGCACGCGGGCGCCCCGGCGCGGCGCTCTTCGCCTCGGCGGCGCTGCACGCGGCGATCGTGGGGATCGCCGCGCTGGCCGCCGCCGCGGGGCCGGCGCCGGCCAAGAAGGTGGTGGTGTACAGCGTAGGCATCGTCTCGCCGCCGCCCTCCGCGCTGGGCGAGCCGCCCGCCGAGCCGCCCGCTCCCAACGAGGGCGGCCCCGCTCCGGCCGGCGAGCCCAACCCCGCGCCCGCCGCGGAGGCTTCCGAGCCCGCGGTGCCCGAGCCCGCGCCGCCTCCTCCCAAGCCGGTCCCGCCGACGCCGCCCGCGCGCGAGCCGACGCCCAGGGCAGCCGAGCGCGCGCCCAAAGCGCCCGCGCCCATGGCCACGCCGCCGCGCCGCGAGCCCGCACCCAAGGCGGCCGAGCCTGCAGCCAAGGCGCCCGCCCGACCCGCGGCCACGCCCGCCCGCCCCCCCCCCGCGCGCCCCCACGCCCCCCCGCGCCCGCGCGCCGCGTCCAACACGGAGGCCGCGAAGTCGGCGGCGCGCACCACGACGCCGACGGCGGGCGGCACCAGCACCGGTGCCGGCAGCGGTCCGCGCAGCGCGGGCGCCGCCGCGCGCGGCGCCGCCACGGGGCGCAACCCGCAGGCGAATTCGCCCGGCGGCGAGGGGCTGAACATCCGCACGGCCGGCATCCGCTGCCCGTCGCCCGAGTACTGCAACAACATCCCGCGCCAGGTGAGGCGCTTCTTCCGCCGCCCGGAGGGGAACACCGGCGCCGCCGACGTGTGCTTCACCGTGTTCCGCGACGGGACGGTGGACGACGTGCACGTGGAGCGGCAGCGCGGCGGCGGGATCGCCTTCCGGATGGCGCTGATCGAGTCCGTGGAGCAGGCAGCCCTCCGCAAGGCATTCGGGCCCATCCCCGCCGAGTTCAACCGCGAGTCGCTCCCGCTCTGCGTGGAGATGGCTCCCAACGCCCAGTGATCGCGTGATCCGCATCCGGCACCTCGCACTCCCCGCCCTCGCCCTGGCGCTCGCCGCCCCGGCCGTGGCCCAGGACACCACCACGGTCGTGCGGCTGCGCGCCACCTACGAGGTCGGCAACCTGTCCGGCTTCGTCGTGCTCCCCTTCGCGGGCGGCGGCGACCTGGCCGCGGCCGCTGCGGAGTCGGCGGAGATCGTGCGGCGCGATCTGGACTTCAGCGACCAGTTCAAGCTGGCGAAAGCCACCGGCGCCCGCGCGGGCGAGCCGGTGAACGTCGCCCTCTGGCGCGAGCGCGGCGCGGACTGGGTGCTCACCGGCACGTTGGCGCCCCGCGCCGGGGGGAGCACGCTGCGGCTCACGCTGCACGACGCGGTCTACGGGCAGACCAAGGGTGAGGGAAGCTTCGACCTGCCGCCGGCCGGCGACGGCCGCTTCCGCATGGCCGTGCACGCCGCCGCCGATGCCGTCGTGCGCTGGGCCACGGGCGAGCCGGGGATCGCGGCGACGCGCATCGCCTTCGTGACGCAGGGCGCGGCTCCCAAGGAGATCTACCTGGTGGACTCGGACGGGGAGAACGTCACGCGCGTGACCTCGGACGGCTCACTGGCGCTCTCGCCCGCGTGGTCGCCGGACGGCGGGCGGATCGCCTACACCTCGTACCGCGGCGGGATGCCGGCGCTGTACGAGCGCAACCCTGGCCAGCGGCGCGGACCGCGTCCTGTCCAGCCGCGAGGGGCTCAACATCACCCCGTCGTACGCGCCGGACGGGCGCACCGTCGCCTTCGCGGCCACGGCGGGGGAACACGGAGATCGCCACCGTCGGCGCGTCCGGCTTCCGCCAGCAGACCACGGGGCGGCGCTCGGACTCGCTCTCCCCGTCGTTCTCGCCGGACGGCGCGCGCATCGCCTTCGTCTCCGACCGGCTGGGCGAGCCGCAGATCTACGTGATGAGCGCGAGCGGCGGCGAGGCGCGGCTGGTCTCCGACTACACCTACGGCAACCGTGGCTACAGCACCTCGCCGGATTGGGCGCCCGCCGGCAACCGCATCGCCTTCCATACGCGCGTGAGCGGCGCGCACCAGATCGCGATGGTGGACGCCGACGGGAACCGCCCGCGCCTCTGACCAGCGGCAGCCGCAACGAGGACCCGAGCTGGGCCCCGATGGCCGCCACCTCGTCTTCTCCTCCCCGACCGCGACGGAGGCGGGCTCTTCGTGCTCGACACCAAGACGGGGCGCGTGCGGGAAGCTCCTCGCCGGGCGAGGCCACGGGCTGCCGGACTGGTCGCCCGTGCTCATGCGCGCGGGGGGCCGGTAGAACATGATGATCACCCGCCTGGGTGAGATCTCGTTGAGAGCGATCGCGAGGCGATTTGGCCTGTCGCTGCTCGTCATCTTGGCCATCACGGTGCTGCTGATGGTCGCTGGGGTCGACGATTGGGGACGCGATCAGCCTCGGAGCGGGGGCGACCGTTTTCGCCGTTTATCCCCCCGGGACGCCGCACCGCTGGCAAAAGAACATCCTATCCTGGACCGTGCACCTGGTGTACTTCACGGGTGGATATCTGCTGATGAGCTGGTGGCGGGGCGTGTGATCCGGCGCTCCAGCCCCGTGGTCGAGCCCGTCGTGCCCTTAACGGGGCCGCGCTGGAGCGCCCGCCTGCTCTGGGGCGCGTACGGCCTGCTGGCCGGCTTCGCGACGGGGATCCTCTTCTCGCTGGCGCTGCTGAGCTGGGCGGGGCCGCTGGTCGCGCAGTTCGTCTTCCGCCTCTGCGCGTACGGCTTCATCCTCGCCGGGCTGGACTACGGCGGCGAGCGGGCACGCTGGCGGCAGGCGCTGCTGCGCGGCTTCGGACTGGGCGCCGCCATTGCCCTGCTGCGCGTCGTCTTCGCCATCCTCTAGCGCGGGGCGGCGCATCGCCCCAACGTATCCCCTCGCGCGGCCCCACGCGGCCGCGACGCGTACCTACCGGACAGGAGATCCCGCAGATGAAGCTTCGCCACGCCGCCGCCCTCGCCCTGATCCCGCTGGCGATGGGCGCCTGCCGCAAGCGCCCGCCGGCCACGGTGCCGGGCACCGGCGCGGACAGCACCGCCGCCGCCAGCGCGCGCGCGGACTCCATCCGTCTGGAGGAAGAGGCGCGGCGGCGCGCGGACGCGGATCGGGCCGACGCGGAGCGCAGCGAGCGCGAGCGCGAGTCGGCGCCTCGGCCCGTGCGCGAGGCGCTCACCGAGATCATCTTCTTCGAGTACGACAGCGACGAGATCCGCGGCGAGGCCGAGGCGAAGCTGCGCGCCAAGGCGGAGATCCTGCGCGCCAACCCCGGCGTCCGGCTGCGCATCGAGGGGCACGCGGACCAGCGCGGCTCCACCGAGTACAACCTGGCGCTGGGCCAGCGCCGGGCGGAGGCGGTGCGGGCGTGGCTGGGCGCGTACGGGATCGACGCATCGCGCTTCACCACGCTGTCGTACGGCAAGGAGCGCCCGCTGGACGAGGGGGCGGACGAGAGCGCGCTGGCCCGCAACCGCCGGGCGGAGTTCGCCATCGTGGGCGGGCAGCTCACCGCCCGCGCCGGGAGGGCGATGAGGCGCGCGGCGCTCGTGCTGCTGGCCGTTCCGCTCCTGGGCGGGTGCCTGGCCACGCAGCGCGACATCCAGGATCTGCGCGCGCAGATGCAGCAGGACCGCGCCAGCCAGGAGCAGCTCCTGCGCGACGTGCTGCGCCGCAACCAGGCGCTGCTGGACTCGCTGACGGACCAGAACGTGCGCCTGCGCGGCGACGTCTCCACCCGCCTCGTCGCGATCGAACGGCAGCTCGTGCAGATCCAGGAGCTGACGGGGCAGGGACAGCAGCAGCTCACGCAGCTCCGCCAGCAGATCGCCACGCGCGAGGAGGAAGCGCGCCGCGCCCGCGACGCCGCCGCGGAGGCCGCGCGCAACGCCCCGCCCCCCGCCGCCGCGTCCGACAGCGCCGCCGACGCGCCCGCCGGCGGCGACGGGAACGCGCAGGAGATGTACGATGCCGCCCTCGGTGCCCTGCGCCGCGGCTCGGTGAACGCGGCGCGCGCCGGGTTCGAGGAGTTCCTGCGCGCCGCCCCCGGCCACCCCCGCGCCGCCGACGCGCAGTTCAACATCGGCGAGGCGTACGCGGGGGGAGGAATCTGGAGCGGGCGATCGAGGCGTACGGACGGGTGGTGGACACGTACCCCACCTCGCCGCGCGCCCCGGCGGCGCTGCTGCGCATCGGGCGGATCGAGGCGGGGCGGGGGAACCGGACGCAGGCGCGCGCCCGCTTCAGCCGCATCATCGCCGACTACCCCCGCAGCCCCGAGGCCGCCGACGCGCGCCGGGAGCTGGCGGGACGACGCTCTGACGGGACGCCGGTGCGCTGCCCCTTCTGCCACCACGGCGACGACCGCGTGGTCGACTCGCGCACCAGCCGCGAGGGGCGCGCCGTGCGCCGCCGGCGCGGTGCCTGCGGTGCAGCCGGCGCTTCACCACCTACGAGTACATCGAAGAGCGCCCGCTGACGGTGCACAAGCGCGACGGCGAGAGCGAGCCGTACGACCGCCGCAAGCTGCTGCTCAGCATCCAGATCGCGTGCGCCAAGCGGCCCATCACTCCCGCCGAGATCGACACGCTGGTGGAGGCGATCGAGCGGGAGCTGGACCACCGCGAGGAGGCGGAGGTCACGTCGGAGGAGCTGGGGAAGATGGTGATGGACCGGCTCCGCTCGCGCGACCACGTGGCGTACGTGCGCTTCGCGTCGGTGTACCGCAACTTCCAGGATCCCGAGGAGTTCTACCGCGAGCTCCGCGACCTGGCCGACCGCGAGGTGCAGACGGAGGTCCGCCGCCACCAGCGCGAGCTGCCCCTTCAGCCGCACGAGGAAACCGAACCGCCCGACGCGGGGTAAACGCATGCTGCGGCATCGAGGTGGCGGACAGGGCGGGGCGCGTGCGCGTCCTCGCTCCGCGTTTCTGGCGGGCTTGTACAGCCGGGCCTCACGCGGAGGCGCGGGAGATGTCGCTGCGGTCGGGTCCCGGAGTTGCCCCCCATTTTGTCATGCTGAGGGAAGCGCCTCACCCTTTTTCCCGCCCCCTTCTTTGGCGCGGGCGTGGATCTACTGAACCGTTCTTGCCTGCCCGTGGCGACGGCTAGCGGTCGCCGCCACGCTTCGCGCGTTTCGGGGGGCGGCTCCCTCAGGATGCCAAAAACAAGGGGTGGGGCGCCGGCTAGATCCGCCGAGTCGCGCACGCGGCTTCGTGTGGTTCCAGCGGGGGTCATTCGGGTGGGCGGGCTCCCTCGAGATCGGGATGGGAACGCCGCGGGTCCGGATCGTGGTCCGCGAGAGGGCGGGCGTGATGAATCACGCGCCTACGGCCTTCGGTTCGCTCCGCGCGGGCGGACGTCGTGGTGCACATAATCGGAGCACGGATGCTCAAGCGGAAGAACCAGGTCGGCGACGAGATGCCGTTCCTGGACCACCTGGAGGAGCTGCGCTGGAGGCTGCTGTGGAGCCTGCTCGCCGTCGTGGTGGGAACTGGAATCGGGTTCCTGCTGGTGATGAAGCTGAATGTGCTCGGCATACTCATCGACCCGATCGAACCGTTCCTGCACGGCAGCCGGCTCAAGTACCTAAGCCCGACCGATCCCTTCTTCATCACGGTGAAGCTGGCGATCGTGGTGGGGCTCCTCCTCGCCTCGCCCGTGCTGATCTACCAGGTGTGGGCGTTCTTTGGGCCGGCGCTCCTCCCGCACGAGAAGCGCGTGATCGTGCCGTCGCTGTACATGGGGCTCGTGCTCTTTGGACTGGGCGTGTGGTCGGCGTACACGGTGGTGCTGCCGATGACGCTCAAGTTCACCATGGGCTTCCAGACGGAGGCGCTGGAGCAGGCCATCACCATCGGGCCGTACCTGGACGTGGTCACGCGCGTGCTGCTGGCGTTCGGCACGGTGTTCGAGCTCCCCGTGGTGATCCTGATCCTCTCCGCGCTGGGGCTGGTGACGCCGGAGTTCCTGGCCTCCAAGCGCAAGCACGCCATCCTCATCATCACCGTGGTGGCATCGCTGCTCACCCCGGGCGACGTGATCACGCTGACGCTGATGATGATGGTGCCGCTCGTCTTCCTCTACGAGTTCAGCATCGTGCTGTCGCGCATGGTGACGCGGCGCCGGGTGGCCGCGATGGCCGCGGGCGCGTGAAGAATCGGTGAGGGCGGGGCGCGGACGGGTTCCGCTCCGCGCCCGGCATAGCCACCTTTGAGGCCGTACCCTTTTCGCAGCGAGCGCGTGAATCATAGAGCAGTCTTTCTAGCGTGTGCCGCCGCGGCGGCACTCTCCATCCCCGCCCTGCAGGCCGCCCGCGGCCCCGGTGCCCGGGGGTGGGCCCTGGCGCGTCCGGCGTGGGAGGAGGTCGACACCCTACCCACCGGCCTGGTGCGGCGCGACACCACCCCCGCCGGGCGCGCGGCGCGGCGCGACACCACGCCCGTGCGCGGCGACAGCGCACGCCGCGACACCTCCGCGCGCACGCCTCCGCCCGACACGCTGGTGGACCGGCTGCTGAAGCTGAACGGTTACATCCCCGTGGAGTACGCGGGCGACAGCGCGCAGTTCAACGGCACCGAACGCGTCCTGCGCCTGCGCGGCGACCCGCAGGTGACGCGCGAGGGGACGACGCTGGTGGCGCGCGACTCCCTGGTGTACCAGGAGCGCACCGACTTCGTGGCGGCGTACGGAACTCCGCGCGTCTCTGGCGAGGGGGAGCCGATCGCCGGCGAGGTGATGTTCTACGACCTCGCCAACAAGCGCTCCTCGGTGCGCGGCGCGCAGACCAAGATCACCGACAACGCCACCTGGCTGGTGCGCGGCGACGTGACCGCGGAGGACCAGGGGCGGCGGATCTACGCGCGCGGCAGCGAGTTCACCTCGGACGACCGGCCGGAGCCGGCGTACCACTTCAAGGCGGACCGGATCATGGTGATCCGCAACCGCATCCTGGTGGGGCGCCCGGCGTACCTGTACTTCCGCAACGTGCCGGTGATGGCGCTCCCCTTCATCGTGCAGGACCTGGAGAAGGGGCGGCGCAGCGGCTTCCTGGTGCCGCAGTTCGAGCTGAACGACATCTTCCGCACCCACTCCCCCGGCCGCAACGACCGGGGGACGGGGCGCGAGATCAGCAACGTGGGCTACTACTGGGCGATCAACCCGTACATGGGCGGCTCGCTGGCCACAGGGTGGCGGAGCGGCACGTACACGCAGCTCGCCGCCAACCTGGACTACCGCGTGCGGCGCCGGTTCCTGGACGGGCGCGTGGGGCTGGTGCGCTACGCCCTGAACGAGGGATCGGCCACGTACACGCTCAACGGCAGCACCAGCTGGCGTCCCAACGAGCGCACCTCGCTGAACGCCTCGCTGGACTACGCCCAGAGCAGCCAGTTCGAGCGCAACCGCACGGTGGACGCGCTGCGGCAGACGCAGGACCTCAACTCCAGCCTGGCCGTGACCCGCGAGCTGGACTGGGGGAACTTCAACATGACCGTCAGCCGGCGGCAGTCGCTGGCCAACGACGACGAAACCCTGAACCCCAGCTTCGGGCTCACGGTGGAGCCGTTCACCTTCTTCCCCGCGGCATCGGCCGACGAGCGGCGCTGGTACAACGACGCCACGCTCACTTTGGACGTGATCGCGCAGGGGAGCTCGTTCGATCCGGGCGACCCCCTCGCGCGGCGGCCCAACTCGGACCAGTACAACATCTCGTCCGGCCCCAACCTGCAGTTCGGCGACCTGGGGATCAGCACCGCGGTGCAGTACCAGTTCGACCGGCTGGACCAGCTGCCGGCGCTCGACACGGTGGGACTGGGGCTGGACCGTCAGTTCCCCGGCGGTCTCTCTCCGCTGGGCGGCCGCACCCGCGAAACGCTGGCGATCAGCGCGAGCACGGGGTACCAGATCTCGCTGATCGGCTCCACGCGGGTGACGCCCACCATCTCGCTGCAGCGCAACTACATCCGCGCCGATACGATCCTCGCGCCCGGCGACACGTTGGGAGGGGTGGAGCTCGTGGACACCCTGCGCGACGTGTACGGGACGCTGGTGGCCGGCCCCACGCGCCTCAACTTCGGGGCGGGGCTGAGCACCGACCTGTACGGCTTCTTCCCGGGCGCGGCGGGGTACTCGGCGTTCCGGCACCACCTCACGCCGTCGGTCTCGTACACCTACTCGCCGGCGGCCCGCGGGGAGGTGGGGAAAGCGCAGAAGCTCCTGTTCAATCCGCAGGTGGGGCAGACGGTCAACCAGATCAACATCGGGCTGAACCAGACCTTCGAGGGGAAGGTGCGCTCGCCGCGTCCGGTGCGCGGCGACTCGATGGCGGACTCGGCTCGCTCTGCGGGGAACGCGGCGACGCCGCAGGACGCGCGCAAGGTCACGCTCCTCTCCATCAACACGTCGGCGATCGGCTACTCGTTCGTGCAGCGGGACTCGCTGATCCCGCGCTTCGGGACGGACGCGGTCACCAACAGCGTGCGCTCGGACCTGCTGGGCGGGCTGACCTTCACCACCTCGCATGACCTGTTCGCGGACCGGCAGGAGGGTGGGCGGCTGCGGCGCGGCGCGTTCAGCCCGTACCTGACGTCGCTGAACACCTCGTTCTCGCTGGGCGCCAACTCGGCGCTGTTCCGTACGCTGGGCTTCGGCGGGCGCCCTGAGCAGGAGCGCGGTCCGGCGGAGCAGCGCGGGCGCACGGCGGACACGGCGGGGGCGCAGCCGGCCCGGCCCCCGGGCGGCGCCACCTACACGGGGAACAACCAGCAGGCGGGCAGCGGCCCCTGGAACCTGAACCTCACCTACTCGCTGGCCCGCACCCGCCGCGCCACCGGCGACGTGCAGCCCGGCCGCTTCGCGCGCGGCGACCAGACGGTGCGGGGGGACCTGACCTTCTTCCCCACGCGCAACTGGGCGGTGAGCTGGGGGACGCAGTACTCGCTGACCTCCGGCGAGTTCGACGCGCACTCGCTGCACTTCAAGCGCGACCTGTACCGCTGGGAGGCGAACTTCGACTTCT
>JAUJOM010000061.1 GCA_030447645.1 Longimicrobiaceae bacterium
TGCCGCTCCTTGTCCCATCTCAGGTCGGGCCATCGCGGATTGTCACGGATAGAGCTGTGTGCGCCCGGCTTCGCGGCTCCTATCCCGTATGGCGGATCGGTCACTAGCGAGAACATGCCTACCAGCGACGGGAGCACATCCCGGCAATCCCCGTGGTAAATGGTGATGCCGCCGTGTTCGTAGTAGGGTGTCATCCGCACCTCACGGCCGGATGGTCCGCCTGCTCCTGGCAGCTGTCGACAACAATCCGCGCGGAGCACTGGCAGGCCGTGAGCAGCAGGAGCAGCAAGGCGAGCGCTTTCATGCGGCCCCCTGCGCTTCTTCCGGCAGCTCTTCCAGGTACTCAATCGCCATCTCCGCTGCTTCTGCCGTCATGCCCCGCTCCAGCCGCCGGATCATCGCGGCGCGATCCCGCCCGTCCATCCGGCGGTCGCTCATGAGGTCCGTGATCCGCGCCACTTGATCTGTTGTTGCGGGCAGTTCCACCGAGGTCGCGCCCCCGAATTCCATCTCCTCCGCGCTCACTTCACCCGCCGCGATCAGGTCGGAGATCACCCGGTTGCGTGCCCGTGTCACCGCCGTCGCCCGGATGTGTTTATCCGCCTTGGATTTCTGCGCCGGCTTCTTTAAGCGACTCTCCCGTGTAGTGCATACGCCGATGTCCTCGGCGGTCTGCCCCCACGCTGCAACTCCCCGCACCGTAGCCTCCGCCATGTAGTGGCGCTGCCCATCCTCATCGGTTTCCCAGGAGCCGTAGACGCTCACGATCTCGGTATTGATGCCGAAGTAGCGCGCCAACTTAAGCCAGGCTGACTTCTTCTTGAATTCCCGCCCGCCGTCCCGCTGGATGTCGTTCGGTCCGATCAGCGCGCGGCAGGCACGATCATACGCGACCACGAGCTGCTGCTGCGCCCGGATCGCGTCGTCATTCGCCACCCGTGCCAGCACTTCGGCAAAGGAAAGCGGCTGCGGAGCAGCGGGAAGATTGGAACGCTGAACGATTTCACCCGTTTCCGGGTTGATGCTCTCGGTAATCAGTGCAGTTGTGCTCATCAGTCGCGCTCCGCGTAGTCGTCGGCCATTTCCCGGGCGTAGCATAGAGCGGCATCCATCACCGCAGCGTCGTACTTGTCCGTATCCACCAGGCCGGAAGCGTAGCACCCGCACTGAGCGTCGATGTCGTCAATGCCGGCCGGGATACCCGGCTCACCACCGCTGGAGTAGCTGGGTCCGCGTGACGGCTCACCCGGGTCGATCGTGACGAGCAGTGCGTCCTCGCGGCCGCAGCAGGGGCAGTTGAGTCTCATCGGACCACCGGAGCCGGGCACCAGTTTGGGCGGGTTCGCGCTGCTCCTGCACACGGGTCCGCGAACTTAACAGCCACCTCGCAGCTGGCCATCGTCAGAACGAGCACCACCGCGCCGCCCACCAGCGTGCGAACCACCGTCAGGTAAAAGGTGGACTCGGCGCGCTCCCGCTCCATGCGGATCAATTCGTTATCCGTTTCCATCATCACGCCCCCGCCGCGTTCGGGTCCACCGGGTAGGGTCCGGCCTGTAGCTCCGCGATCATGGCACGCGCCTCTTCCCGCTCGGAAGTCGTGTTGGGCACGGGCGGCAAAGCATGCCATACGTCGCCATCAAGAAACCACACGCTTCCATTGTTGCACGCCACGCATATGCCGAGTGCACCCTGATACCGCATCTCCTGCATGGCGACAGGCGTGGCAGATTGCTCTCTTGGTAGCGCGAAGTTTGGCGACGGCGATTCGCCGTCTTCGCTGTTCGTAAGGAGCCAAGCCGCCCCGCATTTGTACGCGATGCAGACGGCGGCTATGAAATCCGCTGCGATTCGCTTCGCGATGCCGCTTCGGTAGCGTCTGACCGTTTCGAATGACGTGTGATAACCAACGCTCGCCAGCCGTTCGACAACTTCTTCATCCTTGTGTCCAGCAAACACATGGCTCAGCCGGACAGAGATGTCGACGGGCTTGATTCGGTATGCGGTATTCATCGCTCTCCCCCTTTCCACTTGCGCCGTAGCCGCTTCTCCTGCCTACGCGCATAGAGACGGATCGTATGGGTTGCCTGCTCCAAAAGCGCCTCGTCCTCCGCGTCCTCGTCAACATCCATCCCGAGCAGCTCTGCGGTCTGCATGTCATTGCAGCGACCGTTCGCGGCGGTCTCTCTTTGGTGGCACTCTCTCAACCCGGCGTCGAGTTCCGCATCGCCCAACCCGGCGGCCTCAACCTCCAGAGCGGCCGCGACGAGGTCCGCGATCATCGGCATGGGATCAACACCCTGTCGCACCATTCGCTCTACCATTTTTCTCATTCGTACGGGAGTCGTGGCGCGGCTGATGGTGCTTTGGTCCGCGCATAGGATTGCACCTGCTTCAATCTGTGTCTTGCCGGCAAGCCGGAGCGCCATGTGAAACGACGCCTTTGCCCGCGCATCGGAATGGTCCTCTCGCACCTTGGGCGGAACTCGCATACCGGCGCGGGAATTATGCGTGATTACGGACGCCTGCGGGGCTATCATGGATGCAGTAGCAATCACCGCAGTTCTCCCGCGATGTACCGCCCGCCACCATGCACCACATCTCCGAATTCTCCACCTGGTTCTCCGGGATATCGGCCTGCCCGATCCCGGAGAACGTCTCCTTGACCTTTTCGCTCAGCGCCCGGTTGAATTGTTGCGGATGTAGAGCCACATATCCGCCCCAACGTAGTTGCCGGCCATGAGGCAGCGGGTGTGCTCCCGAGAGGCGACCGCGATGTGGCGCCGCAGCTCGTGGACACTCCGCTCGATGGGGCGCGGTTTCCGGGCGCCTAGCTTGCCAGCACGGAAGAGAGTGCGCGCCATGTTATCGCTCCCCTGTAGCATTGCGACGTGCAGTGAACAGCGCCCATCGCGCCGCGCAGCAGGTGCGCATCCGCCTTGTCCGCCGTCGCCAGATACATGCGCCAGTAGAGTTCTGCCTCCTGCGCGGCGTCGCACACGGCCTGCGCGTTGTCCTGGGTGATCTCCTTGCCCTGTGCTGTCCATCCTGCCTACCTCCGTGTTACATTAACTGCGGCGTGCACGGCCCATCCGTGTCCGCCCCTACGCCCCGTCGTCGCTCCCTCAAGCGGCGGCGGGGGTTTCCTTCAGGCTGCGTCCTCACCAGCGCGTCACCACCACGAAGTCGGTGTACTGCGTCAGCCCTAGACGGGTACTACGTTCCGTTGTCGCCAGTGCGTCCGTTACCCGTTGCGGGACACACGGCGGTCAAAGCGCTCCACCAGCAGGCTGCGGCGCTGAGTAGACCGACATGGTAGCCTGCCGCGCGGAGCTGGTCCGCAACGGGCTCGTAGATGTCGGCGAAGCGCGTGTCGAGAGAGTGGTCATGGCTTAGTACGCTCCTTTCGGGTCGTCATCACACTCGCACTGGCGTCAGCCCATCCGCAGCTAGTGCGCCCATCTTCCGCCCTGTCGTTATCATCCCAGCAATCGTCCCGCAGACGTGCACGCAGTTGTCCACATCCGGTCCGTACTCGTGCCACACGTCTTCCTGGTCGCAGCTACAGGCGTATCCACAGCCAGGGCACTCGCACGGCTCAGTACTCCGACAGGAGTTCCAGAACATCAACCTTCACCTGGCAACGTCGCATACGCGCTCGATACCTTCGGCGTTCTCGCAACGGTCACTCGGATACTGGCATGGGAGTGCTTCAACTCCGGCCACGTATCTGCTGCACAACGCCTTCAGAGAGGGCTTTCATCGCTCAGTACTCCCAGGCGTTGGCATCCGCAGCCGCAATTTGCACTCGTGCAGGCGTAGCAGCGGTTCATGCAGACCACCGTCCGGCTCCTGTAGAGTGCGCCCCGTCCGTGTCGGTGATTGCGTTGCCGCAGCACTCAACTTTCTAGAGGATCGGAGCGTCCATCGTGTAGGCATCGGCGGGCAGGGTGGCGGTCATGCGGCTACCGCGTCCACTGCGGGGGCCTGAATGCGGTCCAGCAACGAGCGGCCCTCGGCTACTGCGTCGGTTACGCTCATCTGGCGGAGCAGGTTGCTGGCGCCGTCCATTCCGCGCGGTGACCACCAGCTCGATCAGCTGGCTTTCAGTTCGGGTGACCGCAACGCCGACCTTTTCGTTCTTCGGCTCTTGCGGCAGTTCGGCGATTGCGTCTATCTTACCCTGCTGGGTTTCCGTGATGATTACTACGTTACCTTTCACTTCAACTACCGGTAATCTAGCGGATGATTATCGGTTGCGCAAGGGCTTTCTATCGGCACTAGCGGCAGAGTCATACAATGATTGACGCAAAGAACTTAGGCGGGCGCATCAGGGCAGTCCGGAAGCAAAGACTGCACATGACGCAGCTGGAATTAGCAGGTGCTGACACTTAGGCGGCCCATGACCGTGTCAGATTGGGAGCGAGGAGAGTATTCTCCGGGGGCGGATAACCTTCGGGCGATTGCAGATCTAGCCGAAATGAGCGTAGACGAACTAACGGGAGAAGTAGCGGAGGCGGGCGAGCGGGCGGAGGACTACACAAGCATCGATTACCTGGTGCGCTCTTTGACAGCCCGCTCGGCGGGCCGATGGGCATAATCCGGGACGCGACGGCGAAGGAACGCAAGGACACGCGGCTCGACATCGTGGACAATCTTATAGAGTCTACATGCCAGGTCGGGTCCCTGCGGAACTGCTGGCGATACGCCAACGGGTGTTTAACGATGAATACTGAGGAACGAGCAGTTCAAGGCGACGGCGGGCCTGATCCGAGAGGCGAACGCGCCGCTCGGCCGGGACGAACTGACTGTAGGGCCGCTACAGATGACGCACGAGCTGGCCGAAGCTGATGAAGCGAACCCGAACCAAGCTCGTTGAGCGCCGATTTCACTCCACTGTCACCGGAATGGCGTTGCCCTTTCTCGATGGACATCTGATCGCAATCGATTCGGCTGCGTCCTGGGCAGATTGGAATTTCACCATCCGGCACGAGCTTGCGCACGTCTTGGCCGGGGATTTAAGCGGACTGATGTTTCTAACCCGGAGGACACGCTTTCACATTCCGAGCGCGTAGCAGACCTGTTCGCCGTCGCGGACCTGGTGCCCACGTGGTTTGTGCGGCGGTTACGTGGCAAGCGCCGTCCCTGGAAGCATGTCGAGCTGGAGATCAAGCAGTCGTTCCGAGAGCTGACTTGCGGCTGGAGCGAACAGCGGCTGAATGACCGTGCGCGGCTACGCCCCTGCCGTTCCGGGAGTGCGCTTTTAGTGCCCCTACCGGCACACGTTTAGGGATAGCTTCCACATGGTTTCAACAGGAGTGACTGATGATCTGGGTGGTTCTGCACTGGTTTCGTTTTGTCCTGGTGATGTTGTCAGACATTCATAGGCAACCGTCGCATGTAAGAAACTGCTCCTTGCGGCCTCGGGTCTTAACGCTGATAAGCTGGACCAGATTCGCATTGCTACTGAAGATGTAGCGCGAGAGCTTGACCGCCGCCTAAATGATCGGTACTAACCGGACGCGCACGTCTGGCACGCCTGCGGAGTGGTTTGCTCGGTTTATGTCGTGCCGACTGCTGTAACCAACCGTAAATGAGACGTGCGTCTACGCGGGTTGTGGAGCGGACGGTTCAGAGTAGAAGGTGTGGTGCTCCGTTCGTCAGCGTAGAATTTTCGGGATTATTTCGGTATACTGAAAGGGAGGCACGGAGTGACTGATGTCGGCACCGGACCCTCGAGATGCAGCTAGAGCTGAAGTATGATGGGCCGGCCCTGAGACTGGCAGGATAACGCCGGGACCCGCACCGGCGATTTTGGCGTTCGCCGACGCGATGCCGAGAGAACAGCGGAGCTTACGTATCGCGGCACCGTCAAGGCAGGTTGAGGTGGCCGCCGATTTCCGGCGCGGTTCCTTTGGTGATCGAGCTTGACCGTCGCGACTCATGGCGACCTGCTGCCGGTATCATTGGAGCAGCTGAACACGATCGCTGGCCTTCTTGGGATCAGCGTGATACCGGGCATGACCGGCCTTTGGCAGTGGATCAAGCGCCAAGCAGGTAGACCAGTGGAGAAGGTGGATCGGCACGGAGATGTCTACCACATTACCGTACAAGGAGGAGGTGTCCTGAACATCGATGCTCCCACTTTCAATCTCTTCGCCGACACGAGGCTCCGGTCAGACCTGGAAAAGATCGTTGAGCCCCTGGAGCGGCCGGGGATTGATAAACTGCTTATAGGTCCGCCGGACTCCCCAACTCCGCCTGTGGTCGTTCGAGCCGAAGAGCGTCCTTTCTATTCGCACAACCTCGCTCCGGCAGAGGAAGTAGGAATCGAGCGTGGGAATGTCTGGCTGAAGTTGCTCGCACCCAGCTTCAAGGAGAACAACAAGTGGAGGTTTGAACGCGATGGCGAACCGTTTTACGTAGAGATCCTAGATCAGTCATTCTTGCGGCGCGTCGGCCGCGGCGGAGTCCAGTTCGTGGCTGGCGACACCTTTCGCGTGCTAATGCAGACCCGGGTGACGCAGACGCCCGAACGACTCCACTATGACCGAGTGATCCTCCGGGTGCTGGCTCAGTGGACTCACGTAAACGGGGAGACGGTAAAAATCAAGTTCGATTCGGACACAGAGGATGGCGAAAGCGCGATGGACGGATGAAGAGCGAAGCTCAGCTACTGGCGTTGTTGGAAGCGCGTTGATTCATACTCCTTTCTCTGCAATCCTTCCCTATGCCCTTCTCGCCTCCCGACAATCCGTTCATACGTCACGCGGCGCGCAGCAGGGGCTCGGTGTCCTCCCACACCATGAACGTATCCGGGGAGCGCAGGAAGGGCAGCGCACGACGGCGGAAGTCCCGCAGGTCCAGTTCCCAGGACAGCGCGGGTAGCTCATTGTGCAGGTGGCGGGACTCGTCGCCGGTGTTGAGGTAGAGCGCCAGGTCGAGCACCCGCCCTTCCTCGAGCCACTGATATTCCGGCACCGCATCGCGCCCGACGTACTCCAGCGCCATGCCGCGGCGCACGTCCCGGAGCGTCAGGGAGTCGGGCAGGCCCATTTCCGCCGCCAGGCAGCTGTGCAGCGCCTCATGCTCGTAGCGGAGTTGCCACGCCGGGTCGGGTGCCCAGCCGTAGCCGTGCTGGAGTGCCCGCGCGAGGTACAGGTCGTCGCGGTGGGGGCGCCCGTACACCACGGTCATATCCGGCAGGGCGGTTGCACACCACTTCGATTCGTCGTGCACCACCAGCACGTTATGCCCGGCGGTGCGGATTCTCATGCGGCCTTGAACGTGGCTCCGGCTGCCGCTTTGGCCCGCAGAATCTCCTCGAAAAGGCGGCCCCAATGAAACTGGTAATAGGGATCTGTTTTTCTGCCTGGTGAAATGGAGTAGTGCCCAACGTGCCCGCTCCACTCAATCGGGAAATGGCGCATTAGCGTCATACCGAGCCACCCTGCGGCCCGGTACTGCGCGTCGGTGTAGTCTTGGGTTGGCAGGCAAGTGATTTCGACGCCGATAGAGAAGTCATTGACGTTCCCGCGTCCCTTCCACGAGCTTGCGCCCGCGTGCCAGGCTTTCTTCTCCGGGTACACGAGCCGGTGAATGATGCCGCTGCGAGTCACGAGGTAGTGCGCGCTGACTTTGCTGACCGGGTTGGTGAGCCAGGGTAGGTCGCTGCTGTCCGTTCCCGCCGTCGCGTGCCAAACGATCAGCGTAGGCACCACACCCGCCGGGCGCTCGCTCCAGTTGGGCGACGGGCTGTGGATGATGTTCACCGGGGCACCTCGACAACGGCGGCGGCCTCCCCATCTGCGGCGAACAAGAGCCACTCCAGCGCGTCCTCCTCGATCCACGCGGTATAGTTGCCCTCGTGGCTATTGAAGGTCTTGTAGCGCCCGGTGCGCTTGATGGTGGGCCTTGAATAGCCGGAGACGCCCCAACAGTGCCCACCCCGCACCCCTCCGGTGGGCCACCAGTAGCCATTCGCGTCCCGCCGGTCCATGCCCGTGGTCCATAGAGTGCCTGCCACCATCGGCCCGCCCCCGTCCGCCTTGTCGGAGGTGACGCGAGCGCGGATCTCGTCCATCGTGAACGCCCAATGATAGGCGGAGATGAGGCCGCGCATCCGCAAGAACTCAAACCCGGCGCGCAGACTGGTGCCGCCTTCCGCACCGCTCGGAAACTCGTCGTTCGCCGTAGACCATTCGTGCATCCCTTCCGTCAGCGTGAACGCATTCCCACGCACCACGGGGGCAAACTGGAGCAGGTGAGTTTCGTTGAAGCGCACACAGTGCGGCACGTATCCCTGACTGCAGAGCTTCATTCCCCGCCCCATCAACCAGTGGCGAGAGCGGAGCGGTCCCGTATCCGCCGCGCGCACGATCGAACGCATTCGGTACTTGGCGTCCTGAGGGTCGGGCGCGTAGATGCGTCCCAGGCCGGGCGCCTGCGGTCCGGGGTTGACGGTCTCGACTGTGGTCATTTCGGTGCTCCGGCAAAGGGAAACTCAATATGCGAAGGAGGCGGTGCTCCGAAATCCTTGACGTGCCCCATGTCGTGCATGAGCCGGGACACATCTACCCACTCGCCACCCACGTAGCTGAACAGTCGTCCAGGAAAACGGTTGACGGTCATAATCCCGTCTTGCAGGTAAACCACCCCATAGCGCCCCACCACCAGCGCAGCCAGTGCATCGCGTGCGGCGGGTCCACGCACCGGGTCGCGGCTCGCTCCCCACAGCTCGGGTGCGTCATAGCCGTCCATGCGCACGGACTCCGTGGTCAGGATGTGGCGCGGGCGCCCCTGTATGGTGAGGTGCGCGGTGTCCCCGTCCATCCGGTCAGACGGTTCTCCGATGCAGCGGAGCCATAAACCTTCCTGACGCGGCAGGGTTAGGGGGTGCTTAGACCACGGCTGCGGGTTGTGGTGTCCGAGCTTCACCGGTGCCTCCCCTGCCCGCGGGTGCGCTGGGCCCAGGCGT
>JAUJOM010000062.1 GCA_030447645.1 Longimicrobiaceae bacterium
GGTCAGCCGTGTGCTCGTCCGAGCGAGCGTCGGGCACCGGTCGGCGATTCTCCCCCCCCTCCCTTATGATGACGTAGGCAAGTGTACCGTAGGTGCGGATGTAGGCCATGCCCTGTACGAACCGGTCCACATCAACAACATGCACATCTCCGGGTCTTGCAAGATCCAGGAGTACATGGCCGCGGGCCTGCCATTGCTCGTTTCGGATCGATCCTCGCTCCGGGAGTTGGTGGAGAGTTGTGCCTGCGGGGTGGTCGCGGACGAATCTTCCCCGGAGAGTATCGCCCAGGCAGTGAACGCGTTATTGTCAGACCGGGAAGCCGCCACCCGTATGGGGGAGGCGGGCGCGAGCGCCTTTGAGCACAGCAGGTCATACCGAGAGCGCTTCGCCCCAGTCATCGAGCTTGTAAGACAGCGGCAGGCGAAATGAGAGATCTGCCCAGCATGGGAGGATGAGTTAGTGCCGATTTCGGCAGATGTCAATCTTGCGGATGGGGTCCGCATCTTCCAACCGGATCTGGTGAACCTCTACGGGTGCACGATCGGGCCCGATACCAAGGTCGGGGCTTTCGTCGAGATCCAGAAGAACGTTTCGGTCGGCGCTCGCTGTAAGATCTCCTCCCATAGCTTCATCTGCGAGGGAGTTACGATTGAAGACGAAGTGTTCATTGGCCACGGCGTGACCTTCATCAATGACCTGTACCCTCGCGCGGCGAACGAAGATGGAACTCTGCAGACCGAGTCCGATTGGGCGGTCGTGCGTACCCATATCCAGGCCCGCGCTTCGATTGGGAGCAACGCTACCATAATTGGCGGGGTGACCGTGGGTGACCATGCCCTGGTAGGTGCCGGAGCGGTTGTCACGCAGGATATTCCGCCCTATGCGGTGGTCGCAGGCGTGCCGGCACGCGTCATTGGGGACGTGCGCGACAAGCAGACGCGGCGGGAGGAGGCGGAATGATCGGTGTGGGAGTGATCGGGTACGGATACTGGGGCCCCAATCTGGTACGCAACTTCGTCGAAGCCGCGGGATCGCGCGTCGTCATGGTGAGCGACCTGCGTCCGGAGCGACTGGCCCAGGTGCAGTCCCGGTATCCGAGCATCCGGGTTACCACCCACTACGAAGAGCTGCTGGCGCACCCTGAGATTGATGCAGTAGTCATTGCCACCCCCGTTAGCAGCCATGCAGCCATTGCGACGCTGGCTCTAGAACAGAACAAGCATGTGCTGGTTGAGAAGCCGATGACTGCGAGCGTGGACGAAGCAGTGCAGTTGGTAGCCCTCGCCGAAGCAAGGAACCGCGTTCTGATGGTGGATCACACTTTCGCTTATACCGCGGCTGTACGAAAGATCCGGGAGCTAATAGACACCAAGGCGTTAGGGGACATCTATTATTACGACGCGGTTCGAGTCAACCTGGGTCTCTTCCAGCATGACGTCAACGTGATCTGGGATCTGGCTGTTCATGACCTCGCCGTGATGGACTACCTGTTCCCATCGGCGCCCTGCGCGCTCTCCGCTACTGGCATCAGCCACATTCCTGGGCAGCCGGAGAACGTGGCATATATCACCCTCTTCTTCGAAGAGCAGCAGATTGCTCACGTACACGTCAACTGGCTTGCGCCGGTCAAAGTAAGGCGCACCCTCATCGGCGGCAGTGAAAAGATGGTCGTCTATGACGACCTCGAGCCCAGCGAAAAAGTGAAGGTCTACGACAAAGGGGTGACCCTCTCGGAGCGACCTGAAGCAGTCTATCAACTGCTGGTAAGCTATCGCTCCGGAGATATGTGGGCGCCACGTTTAGACAGCCGCGAAGCACTACAGGTAGAAGTGGAGCACTTTAACGATTGTGTCAAAAATGGCAAGCGGCCAGAGACTGATGGGCACGCGGGACTGAGGATGGCGCGGATGCTTGAGGCCGCCGACCGTTCGCTGCGTGCCCGCGGTGAGCCGGTTAGATTGCAGACGAGCGAGGCGGCGGTATGATCCCCTTCCTGGACCTCCAAGCTCAGTACCAGAGCATACGGGAGGAGATCGCCGAGGCCATCGCTGCGGTACTTGACAGCTCTCAGTACGTCCTGGGGGATCAGGTAAAGGCCTTCGAGCATGGATTTGCCGGGTACTGTGGCACGGCGCATGCGGTGGGGGTCAACTCCGGGACCAGCGCGCTGCACGCGGCATTGCTCGCGGCGGGGGTGAGACCGGGGGACGAGGTCATCACCGTGAGCCATACCTTCGTTGCGACGGTCGAAGCAATCTGCTATGCGGCTGCGGTACCCGTCTTCGTGGATGTCGAGCCTGGCACGTGCAACCTGGATCCGGCACAGCTCGAGGCCGCTATTACCTCCAGGACACGGGCCATTATTCCGGTACACCTCTACGGGCAATGCGCGGACATGGATCCCATCATGGAAATCGCTCGAAGCCGCCAGCTCGTGGTTATCGAAGACGCAGCGCAGGCGCATGGCGCTCTCTACAAGGGCCGGCGGGCCGGCAGCATCGGGAATCTCGGCTGCTTTAGCTTTTATCCCGGCAAGAACCTGGGCGCATACGGGGAAGCCGGGGCCGTGGTCACGAACAGCGAGGATTTTGCCAGCGCACTCCGCATCCTTCGCGACCACGGCCAGAGCCGCAGGTATTGCCATGACGTGGTGGGGTACAACTACCGTATGGAAGGGATTCAGGGCGCGGTGCTGCGCGTCAAGCTGAAGTATCTCGACGAGTGGAATGCCGCGCGACGAGAGCGCGCGTCCGAGTACCGGCGCCTCCTGCAAGGGCTGCTCCTCGGCACTCTTCGCGAAATGCCGTACGGGACGCCGGTCTACCACATCTTCCCCATCTTCACTCCGCGGCGGGATGCGCTGCAGGCGCACCTGAGTGCGAATGGCATTGCTACCGGCATCCACTATCCGGTTCCGGTGCATCTTCAGGAAGGCTATCGCCACCTGGGCTATCAAGCGGGACAATTTCCGGAGGCGGAGCGCGCCGCTCGGGAAACGCTCTCGTTTCCCATGTATGCGGAGCTACCGCTGGCGTCGGTCGCGCAGGTGGTGGATTCGGTGCGGCAGTTTCTGGAGACGACAGACTCGGATCAGGTCGCCGGCCCACGCCCGTCTTAGGTGTAGGAATAGCTCGCGCCATCCCGGCTACCATATGTCGAGAGGGCATGCTCGCTCAAACACGCACGTTTCAGAAAGCAGGGGGAGCGAGTTGATTCGGCGATGAGCCCTGGTTTGCCGGGAGATGAGCCTGGTTCTTGACCTGAGCATCCGGTGGCGCACGTGCGGAACGATCTTCACTGGGCGCGGCAACTGGTAGCTCTTTCTCCGGACGAACAAACTGGCGCCCTCGTCCGTCTCACCGCTCCGCCTCCCGCGATCGACCGGAGCCAAGTGGGAACCGCGCACCATGACGACGGAGAGTGGGTAGTGTGGAGTGACCGAGGGTACCGTCGTTTGGCCTCAAGGCCGCTTGTTTTCGCGCTCATCCCGTGCTAAAATCCGGCCCCATGAGCTGCGGAAACGGTGGGATCGTGTTCGGATGGGAGCTATTCGACTATTGAGATTGTCGTCGTTGACGACCGGTCCACCGACAGCAGCTCGGATATGCTGAGGCAGTTCGTGCCGAAGATCCGTTCGGAATCGGCCTCAACCGCAGCGGCAACCACGCCCGGACCGGGGCATCGCCCTAATCGCGCGGCGCGTACATCCTGGTCTGGATGCGGACGATTAGCTGCTGCTTATACTACCTGGGACATCAACCACCCCCACTTTTCCCACAGCTTCGACACGTTTAACTGTTGCTCGCCGCCAGCCGCCAACAGTGGGGGTGTCCGGCGCGAACGCCGGATTCTCAGTGTGCCGATCCGACATCGGCATAACCGACGAACCCCACACCGAGCGTTCCTGCGACCGACGTTACGCACTGCCCGTGCCGGGTTTCTTTCCCCTGGCGCTTGGTCAGGACCGCGAGGAAGCACCGAAGGCCGCCGTGGGAGACATAGGCGGCCGGTTGGCCCCTCGTGCCGCTGCGGAATGACCAAGCGCTCCCCCTGCGCGGGGCCAGAACGGATTGGAGAACCCTTGTGATAGACCGGTGGCTCGAGGAAAACCTAGTCTGCCCGGTGGACTGCGGCAACGTCCAGATCGTTGAGAACGAGGCGGTGTGCGCGGCGGGGCACCGATACCCCATCCTGGACGGGATCCCGGTGATGCTTCCCGACGACCCCAACCCGACTTTGTGGAATGCCACTGCGTCCGTTCTGCAGGCCCGAACGGCGATCTCCGGTGGAACATTCGAGCTGAAAGGGCATTACATCTCCGCCGCCCGCGATGCACAGTCGCTCACGCTCGAACAATTCGCGGAACGATTCGGCGGGACCGTTCAGTTTTGGGAGAAGATCGAACGCGGAGAGACAGCCGGTGAAGGCGGCAAGCCACTCGTGATTCCAGCCGAATCCGCTGAATCCATCCGTGCGTTCATTAGCGATGCGTTCAGCCTGTCCACCACCGCAGACCGGTTGGCGGAGGTATCCGAAGGCATTGCGCCGTGGGTCCAGAAGATTATTGCAGCCACCTCCGGCTTTCTGTATCTGCCTCTTGTGGGGAAGCTCACCGAGTATCCAATTCCCGAGCTGCGGATGCCGGACGGAAGTGGCAAGCGCCTCCTTGACATTGGCTGCAATTGGGGGCGGTGGACGGCAAGTGCCTTGCGCAAGGGTTATGCAGCGGTGGGAATAGACCCGTCACTTACCGCGATCCTCGCGGCGCGGAACGTGTTCCGGCAGCTCGGTCTGAACCCGCTGCTCGTGGTGGGGGATGCGCGGCGCCTGCCGTTCAGGGACGACAGCTTTTCTGTTGTCTTCTCCTACAGCGTGATCCAGCACTTCAGTAAGGACAACGCAAGGATGGCCCTCGCGGAAGTGGGCCGGGTCCTGAAGCAACCGGGGACGTCGCTCATCCAGATGCCGAACGCTCTGGGCGTGCGGAGCCTATATCATCAGGTTCGCCGTGGCTTCAAGCTAGAAAACGACTTCGACGTGCGGTACTGGAAGCTGTCGGAGTTGAAGCAGGCGTTTGACGCATGCATCGGTCCCAGTACCGTCTCCGTGGACGGATACTTCGGCCTGGGGATCCAGCCCAGCGATATGCGCTTCTTCACTCCCCGGCACCGCATCGTTGTAAGAGCTTCCGAGCTACTCCGCAAGGCGAGCGAGCGGATAGGCTGGATGCGAAACTTCGCCGACAGCGTTTACATCAAGTCGACGCGATAGCACGCGCTCATGTCAATGGTGGCTGTTGGGTGCAAAGAGAGGCCGCGCGTGCGCGACCTGTTCCGTCCGGCGAGTCCCGTGCCTGGTGCTCGCCGGCCCGTGCCTGGCGCACCGCTGAGATGACTGCTCGGCTGAGCATTGGGGTCAGCCACCCGCGAGGCATTCTGCGCCGTGGCACCGGAAGTGGCGGGACTGGAGGAGTTCGAATTGAT
>JAUJOM010000063.1 GCA_030447645.1 Longimicrobiaceae bacterium
CAGATCTTCCCGCGCCACCATCCGCCGGGCCGGAGAGATCGCGGCCGGGCCGATCATCCCCAGCACCGCGGGGATTTCCTCTATTCTCCAGTCGTCGTCGTCCGTCTCCTGGAGCAGCGTGACGAGCGGTTGGAGCGCTTCCTCCGCCTGGAGCTGTCCCAGCGCCCGCCATGCGTGGATGGGCGGCCAAAACCCGCGCGGACTCTCCTCCTCGTATTCCTGCACCTCGGGATCGGTGAGCAGGCGGATCAGCTCCGGGACGTGCTCGCGCGTGAGCCCCAGCGCCAGGTAGTCGGGCCACGGGCGCTGGCGAATCTTCTCCTCGCCGAGCTCCAGCAGCTGGGCCACGGGCGGTGAGTACGAAGTGTCCATGTCGGATGATTGGGAAGACCGGTTCCGGGGAGGCGGAGGTGCGGCCGCGCTGCATCCCGCGTGCCGCGTGGGTGCCCGGCCGGATGGGCGTCGGACGCAGCAGCGAAACCCCGTGTGCATTCTGAACGGCCGGTCTCACGCAGAGGCGCAGAGACGCAGGAGAGAAAAGAAAGAGAACAGATGGTCTCACACAGAGACACAGAGCCACAGAGAGAACAGCCAAAGAGGTTCTCTGTGGCTTTCCGTTCCCCTCCGTGTCTCTGTGTGATGCTTTTCCGTTGTTGTTCTCCTCTCCTGTGTCTCCGCGCCTCTGCATTACACAAGATTCACCGCTCCGGCGGCCCGGACGGCGTGCACCCTGGTATCTCGCCGTGCCCGGCACTTGCTTGCCAATGCATCCGCCGCTCCCTATCCTCACGACGGTGGCTGCCCCGTGCGGCACTCCCTTCTCGCCCGCCGCCATCCACGCCTAATGATCTGGAACCTGGTCCTCGTCTGCGCCTCTGCACTGGGGGCCGGAGCCGTGAACGCGATCGCGGGCGGAGGCACACTGCTCACCTTCCCCAGCCTGCTCACCCTGCTGAGCCCGGTGGCCGCGAACGCGACCAGCACGATGGCGCTCCTCCCGGGCTCTCTCTCCGCCGCACTCGGATATCGCGCGGAGCTGCGCAGGGCTCGCCACCACCTGATCCTGCTGTGGCCCACGAGCCTCATCGGGGGGATTCTGGGCTCGCTGCTGCTGATCCGCATGCCGGAGCGGAGCTTCGCCTCCGCCGTTCCCTGGCTGCTGATCACGGCTTCGGCCCTCCTCCTGGCACAGCGCCCCCTGCAGCGTTACATCGGCACGCATCCGCATGCGAGACCCCGCCGGCGCGTCCAGGCGGCGGTGATGTTCTTCCAGCTGCTGGTCGGCGTCTACGGCGGCTACTTCGGCGCGGGAATCGGGATCCTGATGCTCAGCTCGCTCGCCTTCATGGGCATCCCTGACATCCACGAGATGAACGCGGTGAAGAACATCCTCGCCGCCACCATGAACGGGGTTTCGGCGCTGATCTTCGCCATGGCCGGCGTAGTGGCGTGGCGCTACGCGGCGATCATGGCGATCGCGGCCATCCTGGGCGGGTATGCGGGCGCGCGTGTCGCGCGCAGGCTCAAGCCGAGCTACGTGCGCGCGCTGGTGGTCACCATCGGCTTCATTGTGGCGGCGTGGTCTTTTCGGTCGTTGTAGACGCATCGGTGGCAGCGCACTCTCCCCCATCCACCCCTCCCTATGACGCACAACCGGCCTCCCGCTCCCCCCATCCCCGCCGCTGCGGACGATCCGGTCCGCGCCACGGACGAGGAAGGTAGGGCGTACCGTGAGGGGGTGTACCACCCGCTCGCGGAGGTGGAGCTCCCCACCGCGCCGGAGGACCCCCGCTTCCCGCGACGGGGGCACGGGCCCGCCTTTCGGGTGCACGGCGAGGTGCCCCGCGTCCCCCGGCTGCGGCACCTGATCGGCCCCTCGGTCATCGCCGTGGGGATGGGACTGGGGGCCGGGGAGTTCCTCCTCTGGCCCAACCTGATCACGGTGAACGGCTACGGGGTCCTCTGGCTCTTCTGGGTGGGGGTGCTGACGCAGTTCGTGGTGATCGGGGAGATCGAGCGCTGGACGATCGCCACCGGGGAGTCGGTGTTCGGGGGGATGGCCCGCCTGGACCGGCGCGCCTTCTGGCCCTGGTTCTTTCTGGCCGCCACCCTCGCCGGCTTCTTCTGGCCGGGGTGGGCGTCGCAGTCCGCGGAGTTCACCGGGCAGATCATCGGCGGGCTCACCGGCACCCGCATGGACTGGCAGCCGATCGCCATGGTCATGCTGCTGGTGATCTGGCTGGGTCTGGCGGTCTCGCGGGTGGTGTACAACGCGCTGGAGCGCTTCGAGCTGATGCTGGTGATGGCCCTCTTCCCGCTCCTCCTGGTGGCGCTCTTCGTGGTGGGGGTGGTGCCGGGGGAGGTGCTCGCCCTCTTCAAGGGCGCCGCCTCGGTGGGGAACGTCCCCCCCGCGATGGTGACCGGGAAGCAGTTCCCCACGCTGCTCATCGCCGTCGCGTACGCCGGCTCCGGGGGGACGCTCCTTCTGGCGCAGTCGCTCTGGCTGCGCGACAAGGGGTTCGGGATGGCCGCCTACCAGGGGCGGATCGCCGGAATCCGGGGGCGCAACGAGGAGGTGAGCGAGACGGGGTACGTCTTCGACGCTTCGGCCCCGGGGCGCTCGCCCGCCCGGGCGTGGATGCGCGTGGCGGAGCAGGGCTGCTGGTCACCTTTGTCCTCCTCATCCTGCTCAGCGTGGTGATCACCGGCCTCCTGGTCACCGCCACCCTGGGGACGGGGAACGCCGAGCTGGCGGGGGGACCTCAGCGGCATGGTGGTGCGGCAGGGTGAGGCGCTGGAGAGGGCGGGAGGGCAATGGATCCGGATCAGCTTCCTCCTCGGCAGGGCGTGCGTCCTCTTCTCCACGCAGGTGGGGATCGTGGACACCGTGACCCGCATCTGCGGAAGCGTCTTCTACGGCCGGGGGCGCCGCACGAGCTTCTGGACGCTCAAGCGGACCTTCCTCTTCTTCCTCACCGCCTTCGTGCTGGCCTCCATGGGAATCGTCCTCCTCTCCTGGGGGGAGGGAGACAGTGGAGCGCCTGCAAGCAGACTTCCTGGTTTCTCATCGCGGGGCCCTTCACCATCGCGAGCATGTACGCCTTCGCCCTCGTGGTGGGCTACGCGGATACACGCCGCCTCCCCGCCCCTGCGTCCCGCCGGCGTGGAAGCGGTGGGGGCTGGTGTGGGCGGCGGTCCTCTGGGGGTGGTTCACCGCGGAGCATCTCGCGCGCGTGGTGCTCACCCGCACTGCGGCCGATCCCGCGCTGGTGGAGGCAAATCCGCCCGGAGCCGGTGCGCGTCGTCCTCTACGGGCTCTGGCTCGTCTCGGTGGCGTGGTTTGCCTGGAGCACGCTCGGCCCGCCCGCGCGGCGGGGAGGAACGGGTCGGGTGATCGGATCAAGTGCCCTCGCGTGTGCACCCGCATCTCGGCGCCTAGTCCGACGTGGAGCAGCTGCTGCGGATGATCCCGGCGCAGGGGTGGAGGATAACGCGGTGATGCAACCGAAACGGGCCGGATCGCCTGATGCAGATCGGTCCCAACGTACTTCGGCCGCCCACGGGGCGCAGCACGGCTTGCGGCGCGGATGCCTCGGGTACCATAGTAGCTTCACCAGCGCCGCGACAAGATGCGTGAGATCGATATCCGCTCAGCCCTACGAAACACCGCGCGCGAAGAGCACGCGGGCGATCCCCGACACGCTCATAGTAGAGGAGTTGGGTCTATGTGAGGGGGCTGCGCGTCGGAAACTTCGCAATTGTAAACGGCAAAGTTCATGGTTTCGAGATCAAAGAGCGCGCAAGACACTCTCGGTCGCCTCCCGGCGCAGTCAGAGATTTATAGTCGCGCTCTTGATCACCTTGGTCGTTGATCGGAAGCATCTCCCAGCCGCCCGGCCATGATTCCGAAGTGGTGGGGAATATGGGAGCCGAGGCAAATGAGAGACGGTTCAATCCAATTTAAAAGAGGTTCGGAAAGCGTCAGATAATCCAGAGGTAGAGGCGTTCGCACCAGCTCAACTGCTCTGGCGCGATGAGAGGGCGCTCAATGAAACCGAGAGCCGGTCCCTGGCCGTTGGTCTCGTAGCAAACCACGACGTGTGATTTGGCAACGGCTTGCCGACTCACTTCCCTCTTCGGAGACATGGCAGTGTCGTTCGCACGCCTTAAGCACCGCGCATCGTGGAGAGCTGAATCGCCGTGAGCGTAAGGTGGTGGTCGTTCAAACCGCTCGCCCATCGTCGCATTACCCGGTCCTGCTCTTCGTGCTGCGGTTTTCTGCGATGTAATTGTCCCCCAGAGTATTCGGGACCAACATACGCCGGATGCTTGATTAGCTTTTCGCAGAGTACGTAGTATTGATCAAAGCCGTGCTGGCAGACGTTCCTACCTTCCCCTTTACTGCAGCCCAATTGTCGGTAGATGCATATCAGTGCTCGCACTCATCGTCATCGTACCAGGGTCGAGTTCTTTGAGCTTTGGGTGGTGAAAGCCATAATCAGCGAATACCAAGTCCTCCCGGGTAAGCCGTTCAGGGCGACGCTGGAGGAGCAGTCAAAGTTCCCATTCCTTCCGGGGCATCAGAGAGATGGTTGCAGCGTCAACTTCGCCGAAGATCTTCGAGGAATGAAGATGACGAATGACACGGCGCCACGCGTCCGGGCGTGGAACCGCGGTTAGCATTCCACGGACCAGTAACACCAGTACTGTGAAGCTCACCTGCTATCTCCAGCCTGATCAAGATCAGATCGACTTCCAGATTGCTCGACTCCAAGTTGCTCAACTTCCTGCGCTCCATGCGGTCGTACAGGTCAACTTCTTCATCAAAGTCATCAAGGTTAACCGAATGCGAGGCACCTAAATTGGACTCGCGTGCGAAGCGTGCAACTAGCGCATGCGTACGTGGAACTCGATGTGTACACCACAGGAATGTTGACTGCCAGCTGATCGAATTCGCCCAAAGTCTTGTTCAGCGCACGTATTTCATCCCACTGTGTGTCCTCAACGAGATAATGGAAGCATCGATGAAGTACGGGTACTCGCCCCAGGACTGCGCGATCATCTTCCTTGTACCTACAGTGGTGGTCCTCAAGTATTTTCAGTCAGCCTTTCCTTGATGTAGTCGTACGGAATGCCAGGGACCTCCGAGCAGGGGTAATCGGTGACCACGTGGAGCCAATTCTGGCTGCTCCTCTGTCTTTGGCCTTGAGAGATCGGTACGTAAGATCACTTATTCCTTTCACACCTCACAGGTTGGGGTCTTCAAGCGCTAGGTTGACATACCGTGACGCACCGGCAAAATCAAACCAAGACAAAGTGATTGATGTTCTGTTCGGCTAAGTGCACAAACAGGAACTGCGATCGACTCACTGGGATGAGAATACGATACAAAACTAGCGATGATTTCGTCGGGGTGCGGCGTTTACCCAATCTTGGACGACATGCCGAGTGGTGCCCGTGTGAATAGACCGCCTTGTGCGACAAGGCGCGGAGTTCTCGTCTGACATCGGCTCCGAAGCAAGACAGGGGGACGGTCAAGATCTAGTGCTACTCCTCGTTAAGCTCACGGTTTCGGATGTCTACGGCTCGCGGAGCCAATATATACCACTCGGTGCGCGACCTTGTCCGGGCTATCTTCCTCGAAGGCGAAGTAAACGGCGGCAGAGGGCGATTCCTCCAGTCCGACAATGGAGTCGCCAGCCATAATGTTGACCAGTGCCCACCAGTCGTTGTCGGATGGAGGTTCTGCAGGATGTTCCCTTGCAGCGCCCCGCACTGCGAATCGGAACCGTTCGAGGTGACGCGCTACAACGTCCTGCTTCGTCTGGAGCGGGCTTCTTCCAATTTCTTTTGAGCTTCATAACCAACCGATCGAGAGACGAGGCTCAGCGATATTTCAGGTGCCGCTGACCATGAACAAAGGTCGCGAGGTCTGGCTAACGGAGTAGCTAACGTTTCCTCGGCAGGCGAGTAGAGAGGATGACTGCACTTGTTGCGGTACGTGGCAATCCCTCGATCCGGTCGACACCAGTACCCACGGTTCTAGCATAAGGGTGGATTGTGCACTCAAGCGTCAATTAGGCAGAGTAAAATGGTTTGTAAGGCGCATGCCTTCCATCGCCTGAGGTGTACCCCCATTCACCGAAGACGCGTGTGACCGCCCGGTATCGAAAGCATCTCCGGCCACAGCACATCGGTCTGGCGTGCCAGTCGACAATCACGCAGCAACACCCGTGGAGCGTCGAGTGGCCCTTCGATCTGGTCCGTGAGGAAGTACTGCGGCCAGTACTTGCCACCACATCCGTATGCACAGTGCCGTCCATACCGTAGAATTCTGACGTAAAGTTGATGTAAGAACCAGGCGCACAACGCCCCGAGTTGGTGAGCGCAGAAGGCTCGCGACACATAGCACTCCGGCCAAAACAGGGATACCGCCATCCCTGAGTATGCGTATGCTCAAAAATTACTCTGTTGAACTTCACTATGATCTGAGAGTCGATACAAACCGCGTGACCGCCGTGCATAAGCGACAAGGGCGCGAACTGGACCGTCGTAACTATCGCCTGACTTTGTGCTGTCCGCCAGCGCGACTGCCAGAGTGGAATGGCACAACCACAATTATCCGTGTGCCCCCAACGGCCAGGATAGATCTGGAACGAGCCGTATTCAGCCGTGTGCTCGTTCCCCGAGCCCAGCTGCTTCCAATCCTCCTCCTTTGCCAGTTGGTCGGGATTCTCCAGCTCGTCAGCTAAAGTAACTAATTCGTTCGCGCGTTCCCGCGCTAACGCCGCAAGGACCTGCTTCCAGGTGCGAGGAGGTGACCGGTGAGCCTTAGCGTCCGTTGCCAGGCGATACTGTCGCACAGACGCAACCGAGACGCCTAGAGCCGCCGCTATCTCCTCGTGAGTCACTCTTCGTCCCAACTCGTCGATTGCGTCTCTGATGCTCATGTATGCAGTAGGCTTGACAGTGTATGCAGTTGAGTATACATTAGCGGGGCGGGGCAGATACAGAGAGGCGGAGGTATCGGATCTCCTGCCAGAGACAAGCCGATACATCCGCCTAAGACGCAACCACCCAAAAGCCGCCCGCTCTTCGAAGCTATCCCTTCCGGGCGCCGAGGGTCAAGAGAGACGGAGGTGCACGATGGCCGAGGCGCAGAAGGGCGATGCTCCCGCCGGCGCAAAGACGGAGCAGGGCGGCTACAGGATCGTGAAGCAGACGAAGAGCCGCTGGTGGGAGGTGCTCGATCCACAGGGTGAGCTGGTGTGCTTGACGGTGTACCGGCGCGGGGCGAGGGAGGTGGTGCGGCGGTTGAGCGCGTGAGAGATCGTGGGGTGGCCGACAGTGAGGATCTGCTCGGCTGCCCCACGGTCGCTTTCAGGGGCGGGGGACTACGTGCACGACCTCACCCGCCTGCACGGACGCGACCGCCTTCCGCAACTCCGGACCGAGCGGGACAAGGTACTCAAGCTTGAGTCGCTTCGGGACGACGACCACCACGCCGAAGGCGCGGCCAGCGAGGCTCTGCTGATACTCCAGGTTGCGATCCCCGGTCACGAACACCTCGAAATCCGCATTTTCGGCGCGCCGCAGGAGCTCGCCGTTGCGGATCCCGGCCCATCCCGCAGCCGCAACGGTGGTCACGTCGTGCGCCGGCAATTCATCCGCGAGCCGGCGGTGCAGATTCTCGTCGAGCAGTACTGGGCGGCGCGGCGCGGGATCGCTCACGCAGCGCGCGGGAGCTGGCCGATGTAAGCCTGGGCGGCCTGTTCCAGAAATGAGACCGCCTGCTCCCGGGTGACACTTGGGAAGCCATCCAAAAAACCGTCGATGGTATCGCCGTCTTCCAGGTGGTCGAGCAGGGCTCGCACGGGCACGCGGGTACCCACGAAGACCGGGGTCCCGCCCATGATCTCGGGGTGACTGTGCACGACGGGTTCTTCGGCCATTCCCACACCTCGTGAACGGGAGACGCGCTGCACAGCTCGAAGGTAGCCAGGCAGCGGACCCGGGGCCAGTCGGCACAACCTGCATTCCCGTAATTCGTTCACACCGTGGCCCGGAAGGCTTTGCGGCGCTCTCACCGGTGCGGCGCGGCATTCGTCGAACCTCACGCCGGAGATGCCCGTCAGGATCTCGATCCGCAGCGGCACGCGGTGGTGGGACCGGACAACGGCTTGGCTGCCATTTGCGCCGCGATTACCTTCCACCCGAACCCTGTAAACACGGAGCAGTCGCGTGAGCAACTGGATGGAGCGGATCACGGTGAATCCCCGGCAGTGCGGAGGCCGTCCCTGCATCCGCGGCATGCGCATCCGTGTCACCGACGTGCTCGATCTGCTCGCGTCGGGACAGACGCGTGAGCAGGTGCTGGACGAGCTGCCGGATCTCGAAGCGGAGGACATCGAGGTGTGTCTCCGATTCGCCTCCCGGCGCATCGACCACCCGGTTGTCGTGACATGATCTTGTGGTTGGACGCCCGGCTGCGTCGCACCCACTCAGCTACTCACCCCTTCGATTCGTCCCGGCCAGGCGGGGTCCCCGTATGCAGCAAACGACCAACATCCCCATCGAGCGGCTGCTGCGCGAGAAGAGGACGGAGATCCTCGCCATCGCCGCACGGCATGGAGCAGTCAACCTTCGACTGTTCGGCTCCGCGGCCCGCGGTGAAGCGGGGCCGGGGAGCGACGTGGATCTGCTGATCGACGTGCGTGAGCCGGTCAGCGCCTGGTTCCCGGGTGGGCTCATCGCCGATCTGGAAGAGCTGCTCGGCCGCAGGGTGGACGTCGTGGAGGAAGCCGCACTCCGTCCTCTCCTGCGTCCGTACATCCTGCGCGAGGCGGTTCCGCTATGAAGTACGACAACCGGGTCTACCTGGAGCACAGCACGGAGTGCATCCGGCGGGTGGAGCACAACATGGAGGGCGGGCGCGACGCGTTCATGGGCTCCGAAACGCTGCAGGACGCCACGCTGCGGAACCTGCAGGTGATGGCGGAGTCCACGCAGCGGCTCGCCGAGCCCCTGAAGGCATCGCAGCCCCAGGTGCACTGGAAGGGGCTCTCCGGGTTCCGCAACGTGCTGGCGCACGGCTATCTAGATATCCGATTGGAACGGGTGTGGACCGTGCTGGAACAGGATCTTCCCACTCTCAAGGCCGCGATCTTGGAGTTGCTGCGCAACGCTCTGGATCAGCCTGTCCAGTCGTAGCGCGCCCGGACGGACGCAGTTCCGCATCAGTGGGTGCGCCTGACGGTGTACCGGCGCGGGGCGGGAGAGGTGGTGCGGCGGTTGAGCGCGTGAACATCGGCAGCCGTGGGCAGTTCGCCCGCGGCTGCTATCTGTTGCAAGCACAGTGTGACCGCTGCCCCACCCACGTAGGCGGGCGGCCGACCTCCGTCCGCGCCACTCCGCTCACCCTCGCGATGCCTTGGGCGTGCTCCGTGCGCGCGGAGCGGAGGGT
>JAUJOM010000064.1 GCA_030447645.1 Longimicrobiaceae bacterium
AATCGAAACCGTCCGGAGCCGGTCCCATCCTCCAGTCGGATCCCGGCGCAACGCTGTCTCCGCACGGGTCAGGGCGTAGCCGTTGGCGAGCAGCAGCAGGACCAGCCCCATCTTGATCCAGAACACCACCGAGCCGGCAAACGTTTCCAGGTCCGCCGTGAACATCAGCACGCCACTCGCCAAGGTAAGAGCAAGCGCCACCAGGACGGGGCGGTGAACTGTGTGCAGCTCGGACACATGGCGCTCTCGCTCCTGGGGACCAGCACGAGCAACCCGAAGCGTTGCGCGATCCGTCGCAAGCGCGAAGCCGCCACCCACCAGCAGCCCCGCTAGGTGGGCAAAGAGCACCGCTGTTTGCAGGGGAGGGGAGTCGTTGTACAGCGAAGCCCACGGCTCCGCCAGCAGTACAGCTTCGTCAACGACTCCCATTGCTTAGTCCTCCCAAAGCTGCGGGAGCATGAGCAGATAGCCGGTGACCGCCACGGCCATGGAGCCGAGGGCCACGTTGCGGTGCAGTTCCCGGTCACCTCCGTGCTGTGCCGCCCGGTTGCCGAGGTATCCGGTGGTTGCGAAGCCCGCATCGCCGGCCAGCATCAACAGCGCGTGTGCGGTACGGCGGCCACGCCCCTCCGGGTCCTTGCGGGCCTCCCACAGGTTCCAAACCCCCGTGACAGTGTTCACGGTGAATAGTGCCGCCACCCCGTACGCGAGCGGCTTGTGCGCCCGGCGCGCCCAGTCGGCATCTCCCGGATTGTTGAGAAGCTGACGGCCGGCAGCGTACTGTGCCGCAAAGAGCGGCAGCATGGTGTAGCTCGCTGCCCGATGGATGGTGAGGCGCCGTCCGTACCAGTCGCTGTACTCCACCGCTGCCGCACGGAGTGTGTCCGCGGGAGCAACGGGTGGCGTTTGAGCGGTTACGCCCTGCGCACTGGAGACAAACGCAAGCGCCAGCGCGATCCATAGGCGGGAAATCATCAGGGTCAATACGAGCCGTCACCAGGACTCTGTGCGGGTGCATGCACCGTTACGGTACCCGTCATCCCAGAGTGCAACGTGCAATCGTAGCGGAACGTCCCGTCGGTGTTGAAGGTGCGCGATTCCGTTGTGCTTGACACAACGGGGACGTTCGCCGGTGCGCCGGTCGTGTTGAAAATCACGTTGTGCGGCACGGAACCAAACGTCCAGATCACAGTGCCACCACGAACAATGTTTACCTCACTAGGGGAGAACCGGTTGTCGTTACCGGCCATGACGCTGGCGCTGGCCGCCGGTATCACTCTCACTCCGAAGTTCACGGACGCAGTGCCACCCGCCGTCACAGTGACCGACTTCGTTGCAGTCTCGGTGCCGAGGGTAAAGCCCTGTGGGAGCTGCACGGTGAGTGTGTAGGTGCGAGGCTCAAGATTGCTGAAGCTGAACTGACCATTCGCATTGGTGGTTTGCGTGCCGCCTCCAGACAAGGCGACCTGTGCATTCGGCACCGCGGTCGAACCTGCTTTTACCTCACCAGAGATGGAGCCGGTGGTTGACGGTGGGACCGGGCCCGTTCCGCCGCCCCCGTCTCCACCACATGCTCCCACGAGGAGTGCGCCAGCAGTTGCGAGGATCAAGTGTCGGATACACATACATGGACTCCTAGATTGTAGGTGAGGTACACAAATCATAGAAGCCGCTGAAGCTTTTGTCAACAAACTATTTGGTAAACTGCTGATCTTGCCAGCGCGCGCCGCTGTACAGCGACTTTGACTGCAACATGTGTTCCCCTGCTACGCACTCCGTATCAGATTTATCACCCGCTAGATATTTGCTATACCGGGCTTCAGCCCCTGCCTGGCGGACAGCTTGGCTCCGTAGCTTGGGTGAAGTTGCTCAGCAGCTTGGCGTCACAGGTGCGCGATTCTGTGCGTGGCGTCTTCCCCGAAGCGCCGGCTCGCGCTGGCATCTCCCCACGTTCAGAACAACACGCGGTAGACCAGCGCGAGGTTGCGCCCCGGGCTGGGGGCGAAGTCCTTGATCCGGCTGGTGGCTTCCCGGTGCAGCTCGTTACCCAGGTTCTCGCCGCGGAGTGTGAGCGAGTGTACCAGGCCGCCGCGGGTGACACGCACCCCAGCGTCCAGCCGCACCAACGTGTGCGCGGGCGTGGTGCTTTCGTCGGCGGAGCCCACCCGGTCCTGCTGCATCTCGTGGTGCACGTCACCGCCGAGCGAGAAAACTCCGTTGTCCCAGCGGGCAAAGCCACCGAAGCGCGGGGCGGGCATGAACGACAGTGGTGTTCCGTCCCGGTGCTCGGCGTGCAGCAGGTCGCCGGAAAGACCCAAGGCGAGATCGCGCCGGGCAGCCCATTCCACCGAGGCCTCCAGACCCTGGAGTGTGGCGTCGTCCTGCACGTAGCGGAAAACACTCACGGCGTGGCCGTCCACGAGTGTGTCCGGCTCGGCGAGCAGGTGGACGTAGTTGTCGATCTGGTTGCGGTAGGCGACGAACTGGCCGTTCCACCGGCGGTTGCGGACGCGGAGCACACCTTCCACGCCCGTGCCTCGCTCCGCGGCCAGCGTCGGGGTGCCGTACTCCACCGCACCGGTACCCGCGTGCAGGGCGCCCGAAAACAATTCCTCCACGGTGGGAGCCCGGAACGAGCGGGCCACGCTCACACTGCCGGAGATCGCCTCGGTGACGGGAACGCGCAGCCCTACCGAGCCCGAAAGGCTGCGGAACATCCGGTCTACGCCCGGCCCGAACTTGGGGCTGTCCTTGGACGTGATGCCGTATTGATCGAAGCGCCCGCCGAGCTGCAGTGCCGGGCCGCTATCACGGAGCGCGAGTTCCTGGAGAGCGAACGCTCCCCAGGCCCGCGAATCGGCCGGCGGGGTGAGTGCGGCCGGACCGGTATTCCCTTACTGCTTGAACAGCCCCGACACTCCCCAGGCGCCCTCCGTGAACGGCCCGAGCGCGCCCTGCCGCAGGAGCAGGTTCAGGGTCTGGGTGCGGAGCCCGAATGACATCTGCACGTCTCCGGCGATGTCCAGCTCGTCGTGCGAATAATCCTGCACCGTGGCGTCAGCACGCAGGGAGGGAAACAGAGAGGAACCCAGCTCCACCTGTGTGCGGGTGGTTCCCTCGTACCGGTTGCCCCGCAGGCGCACCGGATCGCTCTCCGGCGGTACCGGAAGTCCATAAGCAAACTGGTATGCCTTGAATGAGCCTCCGCTCGTCACCCGTTCCCCGATGTAGCCGAGCCCTACTGATCCCTGCCAGTTCCGCGTGTCGGTGTTCGCCAGCCGGTTTCCAAGGAGCGGGTCATGGCCGATTCGCACGTCGTCGGCGCTCCGTCCCCCGGCGCGCACCGTGACCGCCTAGTGCTCCGCGAGCGGTGCATTCACCCGCAGCAAGCCGCCGGCGCCGGGAAAGGCCGACTCCGTCTGCGCGGCAGCCATTCCCTCCAGCCGGTGTGGCACGTTGGTGGGGATGTCTCCCGAAATCACGTTCACCACGCCCCCCAGCGCATTGTTTCCGTAGAGCAGGGTGGCGGGGCCGCGTACCACTTCGATCCGCTGGGCAGCCAGTGGGTCGATAGTTACCGCGTGGTCAACCGCGGACCCGGCAAGGTCGGACGAGCGCTGGCCGTCCTGCAGGATGAGGATGCGGTCCCCCGTCAGGCCCCGCATGATGGGCACCGCGGCGGCGGGTCCGTTGTAGCGAACCCGAACACCAGGCTGCAAGGCAAGGGTTTGGGCCACCGTGCCGGCGAGATTACGCTCCAGTGTCTTGCCGCTGAGCTGTGTAGTTGCCTGCGTGACGGCCCGCGCATCCGCCGCCGTGGGTATGCCCGTCACCTGGATTTCTTCGAGCGACAGGGGCGCGGGTTGTAGGGTGAAGTCTACCTGCACGCTCGCAGCCGATTCAACAGAAACTTCCTGGCTGGCCGGCGCGTAACCGATCAAGGTGGCCTGCACCCGATGAGTGCCGGGGGGCACATTCCGAAACATGAAGCGCCCCGTGGCATCGGAAAGCGCGCTTCTTCCAATCCGGGTGAGCGTGACCTGTGCCTGGGGGAGCGGCTGTCCGTTTGCATCCTGGACCGTGCCCGCGAGCGATTGGGCTTGCCGAGCTTGTGCTACACTTTCCGCCGCCGGTGCAAGCGAACTGGCCAGCATGCCGCAGAATAAAAGAACGGTGATTTTGGTCTTCATTACAGTTTCCTAGAAAATGGTGCCCAACTCGATAAACGTTCCGTTCCGATCTTTCTGGAATCTTCGCTCGATCGTGAAGCGGATCGTCCCCTTCGTCCCTGGGAAGTTCGCGTTGATGTAGGGGAGAAAGGCGGGCTCGGCGCCGTCACCTGCCCGGTCTTCAACGCGGCCTCCGACCCCGATGAAGTGGTGCGGGATGAACTCCCCTTCCAGCGACCAGCGGCCGCGCAGCGCGGGCTCGACGCTCGGGTTCGGGCGGCTCCTCGCCAGTCCGGCGATTCCCGTCCAGTAGAACGGCCCGTAGTTGCCCGTTGTCACGGCATCGGTCAGGAACCGATCGCTACGATTGTAAAAGGCGTGAGCGCCGAGCGACGCATGTCCGCGGCGAAGGAACGATTCCACGAAGACGCCCTTGGGCTCGAATTCAACCTCGTTGCTTGCCTCGACGCGCGCGTCCTTGGTGAGCGGGAGGGAAAACTCCCCTGGAATCGGCAGCGCGGCGGAGGTGGTCCACCGCCATCCGCTGGACATACTCTCGATCCACGCCACCCGGAGCGAGGGCGAGCGGGCGCCCGGGGCGAAGCCGCGCAGCGACAGCACCCGGCTGTCCCTGGGAGAGAGCTTTCCTTGCGCGTCCCGCGGCAACCCTTGATCGCTCCCGGGCAGGGCGCTGGAAAGGGCCAGCGGCTCGTTGATCCCGAGCCGCAGCGAGGGGTCGATCTGCTGGATCTGCCTGAACTGTCCCGCGGTCACCTCCACGTGCCTCCACGAGGCGGTAAGGAAAGCGTCCTCGAAACGTCCCGAGCGATCCCGGAGGGTGCCGTCGTTACGCCCCTCGAAGCTGACCGGGCGCCACTCCACGAAGTAGGAAAGCCCCGGCACCACGGCTTTACCCCCCGAGATTATCTCCAGGCGGTTGATGTACGCGCGAACCGCATCATGTTTAGCCCCGCTGAGCGGCGAGTCGGAACGCCCGCTCGCCCACACCGCAAACGGGAAGGT
>JAUJOM010000018.1:0-5495 GCA_030447645.1 Longimicrobiaceae bacterium
GGAGGAGTTCGAGTGGCTTGGGACGCGTGCTTTTCCCAAGGATTCCTTTTTCACGGTTCCAGTTGACCTTTCCGAAGCTCAGAGAAGAGCGCTCTCCGGGGGCGGTGCACGTCTGGTATTGCGGGGCGCTATTGAGGTGCAGGAGCCTCGCGTCGTGGCGCTCCTGCCGCTGCATGCCGGCGCTGCGGCAGCCCACCACGGCCACCGCGTTCGCGTGGTGGGGGTGGATAGCACGGCGGACGAGCCCTCCGTTCAAGTGCGCATATCCTCCGTTACTTCCTCCATCTCTCCCGACCCGCGGCGTGTGGATTCCTTTGGGCGACGAAACCCATTCTCGTACGCTCTGTTGAACACCGAGCGGCGGGAGGCCCTCACTCTTGACCCCAGGCAAACATCCGGTAGCGATCTCGCGCTCGTCCTGCCGGGGCCTCGCACCTCGACGGAAACGACTCAACTCCAACGAGTAGTCTCAGGGTATCCCGAGGCTTCTTTGGCCCGGTTAAACGAGGAGTGGCTCAGGCATGCCCGGTTCCTGCTGGTGCGCTGGGCTCCGGTGGGAAGCTATCCAGTAACCATTGAAACCCAAAGCCCCGCGGTCAGGGCATTCGCGGGTTCAGCAGGCCCCCGGGTCCGAGAAGTACCTCGACGCGAACTCGTTGCTGGGCAGTGAGCGTAGCGTAGATCGCCTGGTTGTATTCACGCCAGGCGCGTGCGGCCGCTGCATTGAATGCATCCGCCGAACCGCTGCCGTATGCAGCCCGCACCTGCGTTACGGCGCTCTGGCATGCCTCGGTGAGAAGCTGGATTTGCTCGCCTTTCGCATCGCCGACCAGCGACTGAAACGCGCCCGCCTCCGCCTTGCAAGCCCCGTCCATTAGCAGGGCAGTGCCGTTGGCTGCATCCAGGTCTCCACGGTCCGCGTACGCCGCGGGGAGACCAGCACGCAGGTACGGGAGGGCACGGTGCTGCTCGGCGAAGATGCCATCGGGGTTGGGAATCCCGATCCAGGCACGGAGCCGCGCGACCTGCCCATACGCGTTCCTGCCCCAGCCGCTTCGACCGCGCCGCTCGCGAGCAATTGCCTCACGTAGCGCCGCGTTCAGCGGCAGACCCCGCCGCGGACCGAACCTTTCCTCCACCCGCCAGCGGTCATTGCCACCGACAAAACCTTCCGGCACCGGATCGTCGGAGCGTAGCAGCACCTCGTACTCGACGCCCGCGAGCACACGCGCTCCGTCTGCCTCCGCATAATACAGTGCGGAGGGGCGGCGCAGATCCAGCCGGGCCTGTTGGCGAGCTGTGATGCGCAGGAACCACCGCTCGCCGAGCATGGCGGGGAGGGGCAGCCTGTTTGGTCGGTAGCCTGCCCGTCGTGCTTCCCCAGGATCGCCGAATCGGGCGGTTGCCTTCCGGACTTCATCCAGCTGCCGACTGAACGCTGCCGAAGTGGTGTCCGCTAAGGGTGGCGCTTGAGCAGTCAGCACGGCGGCAGGGGCGGAACAGAGCAGGGCGGCAACGAACAGGCACATGCTTCGCATGGCGGCAATGTAATTATCCTCCCATCCGGAGGGAACCTCTGAGGAACCATTCGCGCACTGCCAATGACCGCTCACCTACGAAACCGGCCCAAGGATAGCGCTCAGCTGCGCCGCCACAGTGCCCCCCACCCCCTCCCCCCAAACTTGGGGGAAGGGGGGGCGAGCCCGAGCGAGCCGGGGAAGGAGGCGCCACACAAGCGGTCTGCATACTGTCCCGCTTTCATCCTCCTGCTCCTCGTGCTGATTGCGCTGCCTGTGCAAAGCCAAAATTCCTCCGCACGCCCCCGGGCGCGCGACGCTGGTGTGGTGGTGGGGATACTTCCCACCGGACCGCTGAATGCCATTACCGATGTGGCAGGAGTGCGGGTGGGCCAGGTCACCGTGATGGAGGGCAGCAGCGTACGTACCGGCATCACAGCGATCCTGCCCCACGGCGGCAACCTGTTCCGGGAGCGGGTACCCGCTGCGATTCACGTCGGCAATGGGTTCGGCAAGCTGCTCGGGGTCACGCAGGTGCGTGAGCTTGGGGAGCTGGAAACCCCCATCCTGCTCACCTGTACACTCTGTGTGTGGAAGGCGGCGGATGCCATGGCGACATGGCTGCTAAAGCAGCCGGAAATGGCGGACGTCCGCTCCATCAACCCTGTAGTTGGGGAAACCAACGATGGGTTCCTGAGCGATATCCGCGCCCGCCCCATCACTGCGGAGCACGTGGCTCGTGCGCTGGAAACAGCATCCGCTGGTGCGGTGGCAGAAGGTGCCGTGGGTGCGGGTGCCGGAACGGTGGCATTCGGGTGGAAGGGTGGGATCGGCACCAGCTCCCGCCGGCTACCGCAGGGGCTGGGCGGCTACACCGTAGGGGTGCTGGTGCAGAGCAACTTCGGCGGAGTCCTCACCATCAACGGCGCACCGGTGGGGCGGGAGCTGGGCCGCTACGCTTTTCAGCGGGACCTTGGGGATAGCGGAGACGGCAGCATCATGATTGTGGTCGCCACGGATGCGCTGCTGAATTCGCGCAACCTGGAGCGCCTGGCGGGGCGCGCCATCGTGGGGTTGGGGCGTACCGGGGGGAGCATGACCAATGGCTCGGGCGATTATGTGATCGCTTTTTCGATCGCCCCGGAAGTTCGGCGACGTGCAGGCACCGCCCCAACCCCGGTGCAGGATCTTCCCAACGACGCCATGTCGCCGCTCTTTCAGGCAGTCGCCGAGGCTACGGAGGAAGCGATCCTGAACTCGCTCTTCCGTGCCTCGACGGTGCGGGGCCACCAGGGCACCATCGAAGCGCTGCCGCTGGAGCGTACGCTGGAGATTTTGCGGCGCTACAATGCACTCCACTGGGACCGTACACTCGCGCCGGGGCGGCATGGTTCTCGCCCGCCCGGCGGCCGCAATCCCTGACTTCAACTAGGAGGCACCACGATGGCAGATGACGAAATCCAGACTGTAGGTGGCAAGGCAGTCGTCGTGACCGGTGGCACCACCGGAATCGGGCGGGCCATCGCGCGGCTGCTGGCGACGCAGGGCGCGCGTGTCTTGATCTTTGGACGCCACGACACCGAGCTGAACGAGGCGCTGGGCGAGATCCGGGGCGCGAGCGGGAGCCAGGAGGTTTATGGCACCACAGCCGATGCATCCCGCATGGAAGATGTACGGCGCGTCTTCCAGGAAGCCGACGAGCGGCTGGGCGGACTGGGCATCCTGGTGAACAACGCCGCCGTGTACGGCGATGAGTTCGAGAAGCAGGAGCTGGAAGATCTGGAGTATGTGGTGCGCACCAACGTGGTGGGCTACATCGCCTGCGCGCGAGAGGCCATCGAGCGGATGAAGGGGCGGGACGGCGCGCACATCGTGAACATTGGCTCGATGAGCGCGGACCAGCGCGAGGAAGGTGGGAGCGTGTACGTGGCCACCAAGGCCGCCATCCAGGGCTTTTCGGAGTCGCTGCGCAAGACCGTGAACCCCGATGGCATCAAAGTCACGCTGATCGAGCCCGGCAAGGTGGCTACCGACATGGTGGATCAGCCGGAGGTAATCAAGCGCGTCCAAGAGAGCTGGGAGCGCATGCTGAAGCCCGAAGACATCGCTGTATGTGTGTACTACTGTCTGACCCAGCCCAAGCGCTGCGACATCGTGTCGATGCAGATTCGACCCCACTTGCAGGTCATCTGAGCGCGGCATCCGGGGAACGTTTGTTGCGGCAAGGGTGAGTAGGCGGCGACGCCACTCACCCCACGCGCGACGCGGAGTCCGCATCCCATGTTCACTCATCTCCAAAACGGTCAGGGGCGGAAGCGCAGCCCCTGGAGCGCAACAACGGTCGGCGTTTCGGTAAGCGTGCACCTGCTCCTGCTTGCGGGCGTGATCTACGCCACCACGCAAGGGCAGGAGGTAGTGGTCCCACCAGACGAGCCGATGCCGCCGTTCATCGAAATCCCACTGGCGAAGCCTGATCTGAAGCCGCAGCCTCCCGAGGTACGTCGGGTTCCTGCTTCGGTGTCCACGCCGGCCGCCCCGGCGAACCCAGCGCTGACGCCGCCCCGGGACATTCCACCGACCATCACGCCGGAGCCGGCAGGGGTCCAGCCGGTGGATCCGGGAGCGCCAATCGTTGCCGGTGACCCGAATGCGCCGGGAGATCCGAACGCACGCCCCTCGGGCGAAGACCCCGGCGCGACAGCTCAGGCCGGCCATGCGGACCCGACGGAGCCCTACACGACTGAAGCCGTCCATGTGGGGCCGAGTCTGGAAAACATGCGGGAGGTGCAACGCACCCTACAACGGCTGTATCCGCTGCCGCTCCGTGACTCCGGAGTGACGGGCACCGTGGTCCTCCGCTTCGTGATCGACACCGACGGGCGGGTTGAGCCATCCACGATCCAGGTGGTTTCGACGACACACCCCGCCTTTGGCGATGCGGCTGTTGAGGCGGCGAAAAAGCTTCGCTTCGAGCCCGCCAAGGTGAACGGGAAATCGGTTCGTGTGCTTACCAGCATGCCGATCCGCTGGCAGTTGAACCAGGAATGACGTAGGGGCTGCCTGCTCTTCATGCAGCGGAGACGACCCGGTAGGAAGTGATTCCGGAAGATGGAGAGACAGCGTCTTCGCTGTAGCGGATGGTAGGGATACAAGCGCGGCTGAAAGCTCGCTGGCTCCTGCCTGCGCTCATTGCCTGCTCGGGATGTGAGCGCGGCGGCGTGCCGGCAGGGGTGGCGGCGGACTCCGCCGCACCCGAGCTACCCCCACTCACGCGTGCTGAACACGTTGTGGAAAAGGCGGTGGAGCAGCGGGTTTTTCCCGGTGCCGTGCTCGCCATTGGGCGACGGGACACAAGCGTGCTCCTGCGCGGCATCGGCCGCACGAGCTGGCAGGCGGAGCCGGTGGACCCCCGCAGGACCGTGTACGACGTCGCCTCGCTCAGCAAGGTGGTTGCGACCACGCCCGCCGTGATGCTGCTGGTGGAGGACGGCAAGCTGGAGCTGGATGCGCCGGTGCAGCGTTACCTGCCCGCATTCCGGGGTGAAAACAAGGACCGGGTCACCATGCGCCACCTGCTGACGCACACCTCCGGTCTCCCTGCTGGTGGCGACATCTGGGGGCCTACACCCCACCTGGCGCTCGCCCAGGCCGTGAATACTCCACTCCTGCGGGCGCCCGGCGACAGCAGCGTGTATTCGGACGTGGGCTTCATCGTGCTCTGGGCCGCGGCCGAAAAAGCCGCCGAGGAGCCACTCGCCGAGCTGCTCGAACGCCGAGTGTATCGCCCGCTGGGCATGCATTCCACCGGGTTCCGCCACGGAAAGCCGTGCCCCGCCTGCGCGCCGAGCAGTCCCCTGCACCCTGCGTCACCGGCTCGCCTGCACGACCCGGTTGGGAGGAGGCTCGGGGGAACTTCGGGACACGCCGGCCTGTTCAGCACCGGCGCCGACCTGGCGCGCTTCGCGATGATGTTCGCGA
>JAUJOM010000018.1:5595-11177 GCA_030447645.1 Longimicrobiaceae bacterium
GCCGGCCTGTTCAGCACCGGCGCCGACCTGGCGCGCTTCGCGATGATGTTCGCGAATGGGGGCGAGCTGGAAGGTGTGCGTGTCTTTCGCGCCGCAACCGTGCAGCAATTCACCCAGCGGCAGCGTCGTGCCGGACGTTCCGGAACGCGTGCGCTGGGCTGGGACACCCCGAACGAGATGCGGACCTCATCCGCCGGCACCCGCATGTCCACGCGTGCCTTCGGCCACACCGGGCACACCGGTGGCTCCATGTGGATCGATCCGGAGCGGGGAGTGTGGGCGGTGCTGATTTCCAATCGCACCTACAATCGGGAAGCCGGTGAGGCAGGAGTTCAGGCGTTGCGGCGGGCGGTGAACGACCTCGCCGCCGAAGCGGCGGACTCGGGTTTCTAGCCGGTCTTCAGCAAGGCTTCCAACCGAACGATCAATTCCCACTGCGCGGCGTTGATCCGCATTTGCGCTTCGGCGAGACGGAACCAGGCGCAGCGGTCCACCTCTGGGTAGGTGATGCGCCGCCCCGAGCCACGCGGCCACTCGGCGCTCATCAGGTTGCTGGTGGTGGCGTCCGCGTCGGCGTCGCCCTCCCACGCCCAGGCATGAACCGTCTTGCCGGCCTTTTGCCGCACGCTGCCGAGCGGGAGAAAGGGCTCCCGGGGATGGATTCCCGTTTCCTCCTGGAACTCCCGACGTGCCGCAGCCAGCGGGTCTTCCCCCGAGAAGAGTACCCCCTTGGGAATCGTCCACGCTCCCTCGTCGCGGTGGGTCCAGAAGGGCCCACCCGGATGAGCCAGGAGAACCTCCAGTGGGCCCCCCGTGCGGCGGAAGAGCAGGAGTCCGGCGCTAACCCGGGCTCGCTTGGTCACAGCCTGCTTCGGGTAGCAGTAACGGTCATCAATCCCCAGAACCAACCCACCTTGTAGCGCTCCAGTGATACTTCGCGGTAACCCACTTTTTCCAGCAGCGCGACACACTCGGCCGAGCGGTAGGCACGCTCGTGTGCCCTGCCGGTCAGGCGCAACCCCAGATCCAGAAGCCGGCAGCTGAGGTAATCTCCGCACCAGTCTGTGATGACCAGCCGGCCACCCGGGCGCAGCACCCGCGCAATCTCGACGAGCGCTCTCCCGGGATCGGGCCAGTAGTGAAGGGAGCTGCTGGAAACAGCCACATCAAAGCTATGCGTGTCAAAGGGCAGGTGACTCACGTCCGCCCTGACCAGTGGAATGCGCCCGCCCAGCCGCCCCTGTGCCACGGCAAGCATCTTCCCGGACAGGTCGGTGCCCATGGCGTTCACTGCCGGCCACCGCTCAACCACCTGTTCCAGCAGCACTCCCGTACCACAGCCCACGTCCAGCAGGCGATCCCCTGCGCCGAGGGAGAGCCGGCGAACGGTCTCCTGTGTACTCGACGTGATGTACGCGGACCAGCGCTCGTCATACTCGCCAGCCAGCTGCTCGTACTCTTCTTCGACAACCTGGAGCGCGGGTGACGTGCGGCTCCGACTGTCCGGTCCGCCGGCGTTCGATCCTGCAGTCATCGCGGTCTGGAAGCTGTGATACCGGTTCCCTAGTTTGTGGTACATGCCGGCAGGACGCCCCCACCCCTCAATTCTAGGAGAGGGGAGAACGGGGCTGCTGCACTGCCGCCCGCCCGTGAGGGCGGCTGCCGTCCTCAGACGGGCCGTTCATCGGCCCGGCGGTGCTCAATTCCGGTACAAGGAACCTGGGCAATATAGTCATGCCCATAGCTGCTGAAAGGGCGGGAACGGTATTCCTCCATGGCTACTAACAAAATAGTTGACAATCCCGGCGCGCCGCTTTACTATCAACGATAGACATAGTAGACAAGGAGCACTTCATGGAAATCTCCTTCACGGATCGCGAGCTGGACGTGATGGGGGTGCTGTGGGACCAGGGCTCAGCCACCGTGGCGGAGGTGCGCGACGTGCTCGCGGACGAGCTTGCCTACACCACGGTGCTCACCGTTCTACGTGTGCTCGAAGAAAAGGGATACGTCGGTCACCAGGAGGTGGGCAGAGCGCACCGGTACCATCCGCTGGTGGAGCGCCAGGCTGCTAGGAAAAGTGCGCTAAGGCGCCTCACTCGCAAGCTGTTTAAGGGGTCTCCCGAGCTGTTGCTGACTCATCTCGTTTCGGACCGAAAGCTGTCCGAGGAGGAGATCCGGCGTATGCGCAAGCTGCTCGATGAACGCTTGAAGGAGGGCGAATCATGATCGCCACCTGGATGCTGTACTGCACGGCGGTATCCCTGCTGCTTGGGCTGGCGGCACTGGCGCTGGAGCATGGATTCCGCGTGCGCGACTGGTCGGTTCGCTGGGTGTGGGTGGTCTCCCTTGCGACCTCGCTGTTCCTCCCGGTAGTGGGGTGGCTGGCACCTTCGGCTGGAGATCCACGATCAACGCCCGGCCCAGAACCCGTCCTCGGCAATCGAAATTCCACCGATCCGCGGCTCCTCCGCAGCCGCGGATACACGCTTTCCCTTCCTTCAGCAGTTCGACGATCTGCTCCTCGCGTTCTGGGCGTTCAGCATTCTTGTGGTATTCGCCGGCCTGATAGTTCTGCTGGCTCGCGTGCCGGAGCCGACGAATTGGCGCCCCAGGTTGGTTGCGGGCACTCCGGTGCTGGTTTCCAGGTGTACGGGACCGGCCGTGGTCGGATTCCTCCGTCCCCAGATCGTGCTCCCGGGGTGGGTGCTTGCAAGGGACGAGGAAACCCAGCGAGTCGTGGTTGAACACGAAAGCGAGCACATCCGCGCTGGGGATCGTACCTGCTCCTCATGGCGATTGCTGCTCTTCTCGCGATGTGCGGAACGTCGCCCTCTGGTGGCAAATCCGCCGGCTTCGGCTTGCCATCGAGGTAGACTGTGATGCCCGAGTGCTTCGCAAGCAGCCGGATGTGCGACGCTACGGAATGTTGCTGCTGGAGGTAAGCCAGTTTTTGCAAGGAGCGGACACCCTGCGCTCGCCGCGTTTTCGGAGCCTCGTTCCTTTTGGAAAGGAGAATTCGCATCATGACCCGCAGCAGACCTCGCACCTCATGGCCGCATGCGGTGGGCTTCACCACCATCGGAGCGCTCCTCATGGTAGCGGCGTGCGAAACGCCTCGGCCCGCTTCTTTGGGTCCGCTCGGAGGCGGCGGGACTCGGTCCGGGTCAGACGCTGCAGCACCGGGTAAGGACGATCCGGTTACGGTCACCATTGCTCCACACGGTCAGTACGCCATCCACGGGCAGCCTGTCCCGGTTCATCAGCTCGCGCAACGCCTCCAGGGAATCTACACGTCACGTTCGGGTGAACGGCTCCTGCATGTGGAGGCACGCGAGGGCGTAGTAGGCTATGACTTGGTGATGGCGACCAGTGCGCACGCCAAGCAGGCGTTCGCCGCATCAGTGGCGTCGCCGAGGTGCCGGAGAATGGTACGCCGGGTGCGCGTGGTGGAGTGGCGGTGGGAGGAGACTTTGTCACCGCTGGATACTTTGGGGATGGGAACCAAGCCGGATACCGCCATCGCCCTAGAGGGCGTGGCGCACCGCTCGTCTCATGACGGCGCGCCACGCCGTGGTATTTCCGTGGCCGACACAATCTAGCTGAGCCTCATAGATGAGACGCGACGGAAGCTTGCTGTCCTGCTGGATCGGGAATACCCGGCGCTGCTTCGTGATGCGGGTGTGGAGGGACAGGCGGTGGTCGACTTCGTCGTCGATGAGCAGGGCATACCACGGAATGCGAAAGTAGAGCGTGCGACGCAGAAGCCTTTGGGCAAGCGGCAGTCGCGGTGATCCGGGAAGCTCGTTTCAATCCGGCACGTGTCGGGAGCACCGCCGTCGCCAAGCGGATTCAAATTCCGATTGGGTTCAAGCTGTCATCTCGAACCTCTCCCGGCTCTCAATGACCAAAGCGAATCTGTAGATGCAGGGTGGTCCAGAATACAGGTTTCCAACTTCCTTGGAGGCCCCATGCGTATGCTCCGCCTGTTGCTCACAGTAGCTCTGCCAGTGTTTGCTGCATGCGCCCGCCATCCGGCCCGGTCCTACGCGGCGCCTGCTCAGAACGTGTCTAACCCGCTTGCGTATGTCATGTGGGCAGCGAGTGATCGAGGATACAGGGCGAGCCAACGAGGTGTAGACGAGACGTCCATGAAGTTTGAGCGAGGCTACGGGCGGGGACCACGGCCTCCCGCGGACTCCTTCTGCCGCGCGTTGGGGCGGAGCGGCCTGGTGATTTCATCATCGCCACCAGGACCGCCACGACGCTTCGGCTCTCCGTCGTGGGTGCTGATGCGTCGGGTGAAGCGATTAGGCCGAGCGAGGATGCGCTGGGCGACACTCAGGCCATCCTCTCCAGGTGTATTGCGTCGGGCAGCTGAGCAGTCGGAGTTTCTTCGCGGAAGTGATTGTCAGAAAGTAACCGTCTCGCGCGTTATGGGAGCAGAAGCTTGCATGCCCGGGATGCGGTATAGGTCAGCGAGGTTCGCTCATTGGCCCGCATGCGCGCTCCTCCCTCAGCCGAATACGCAGGGAGCGGGCATGCGGTACGCGCAGCCTTCCGGGCGGCGGACAGGTGAAATCGCAGCATGAACAACCTACATTCTAATCTGATCCTCTCATTTTCTCGGAGCAGTACGCCGCCTTCCGTCAACGTAAGCCACTCCCAACGTAGCCGATGCTGATGCGACTGATTCCCGTAGTTCTGCTCCTCGTCGGCTCCGCGCTCCTCCCCAAGGCCAGCCGGGCTCAGGCACCCGTCACCCCCCCGGCCTCAGCTTCCCAGGACGCCCTCCGTGTGTTTCTGGATTGCAACAGCTCTGGGTGTGACTTCGATTTCTTTCGCACGGAGATCAAGTTCGTGGATTATGTCCGGGATCGCTCGGATGCGGATGTACATGTGCTCGTCACCACGCAGGGGACGGGCGGCGGGGGACGTGAATACACGCTCGCCTTCCTCGGGCAGCGCCGCTTCGTGGGGAGGAACAACACCCTGCGCTACACCTCTCGGCAAACCGAGTCCGAGGATTCCATCCGGCGTGGACTCGCCCGCACCATCAAGGCGGGTCTGGTAGCGTATGCAATCGAAACATCGGCCGGAGCCCGGATCGAGATCGGCTACGCAGCTCCTTCGGCAGCAGCCGAACAGCCAGCACCTGCCCGGCGGGATCGCTGGAACTTCTGGACGTTTTCTGTCGGCCTGAATGGGTTTACCAACGGGGATGACAACTACGACTACACCAACGTACGCGGCTCCTTTTCGGCCAACCGAACGACGGAGGCACTCAAGGTCAACCTCGGGGCGAGCAGCTTTTACAGCGAGAACAGCTACAACCTGGGGGATCGTACCGTCACCACGTTGCAGCGCAGCTCCAGCGTGAACAGCCTCGCGGTTCGCAGCATTGGCAACCAGTGGTCCGCGGGCGGGCGTTCCTCCGTCTCGTCGTCCACCTTCGAGAACCAGGACCTGCGGGTGCGTGTCGCTCCCGCGATCGAGTACAGCTTCTTCCCCTACGCCGAGGCAACCCGGCGGCAGGTAACGCTGCAATACACTCCGGGGGTCAACTACCTGGATTACGAGGC
>JAUJOM010000018.1:11277-19932 GCA_030447645.1 Longimicrobiaceae bacterium
GGAGAGTGGGAACGCTCCTCCGGTGCGGTGAATCGGATCCTGGGCTGGAGCGGAGGTGCGGCATGAGCCTGCTCGGCGAACTTCGTGAGCGGCTCCGGGCGCTCCGGTTTCGCAGCCGAGAGGACGCGGAGCTGGACGAGGAGCTCCTGTCTCACCTGGAGATGGAGACCGAAGCCAATCTCCGCCGCGGAATGGAGCCCGGGGAAGCCCGGCGGCAGGCACGGCTCACCCTGGGTGGAGTGGAGCAGATCAAGGAGGAGGTCCGGGACGCGCGGGGGCTCGGCGGGCTGGAGGACCTCGGGCGGGACATTCGTATTGCTGCCCGCGGGCTGCGGCGAAGCCCGGGGCTGCTGATCGGGGCGGTCCTCTCCCTCGGGCTGGCGATCGGGCTGAACACGGCAGTGTTCTCGTTCGGCAACTGGCTTCTCCTCAAGCCGCTGCCCGTACCTGCGGGGAACGAGTTGGTTCACGTCGAGATCTCCAAGAGCGGGCCGGGACCGGGCCGAGCCTCCTATCCGGACTACCTGGACTTTCAGGCTCACGCCCGCACCCTGCGGGGGCTTGCGACCCATGCGATGAATCAAGGGACTGTTCGCCTCGAGGGGTCCGCCCCCGTTGCGATGCCGGTTCAGCTGGTCTCGGGCAACTTCTTCCAGGTGCTCGGCCTCCGGCCGGCCCTGGGCAGGTTCTTCCTCCCGGAGGAAGACCACACGCCGGGGACACATCCGGTGGTGGTAGTGGGTCACCACTACTGGCAGCACACCATGGGCGGTGATCCCGGGGTGGTGGGACGCACGATCATCCTGAACCGCGAGCCGTTCACGATCGTGGGGGTGGCGCCGGAGGGCTTCGCGGGGACGAGGCCGCCCGTTGCGTTCGATGTGTTCGTCCCCATGATGATGCGGGGCGTCTTTTCACCGGACGGGAAGAACCCGGATCTCGGGCGCGACGGCAATTGGGGGCAGCTCTTGGGGCGGCTGCGCCCGGGCATCACCGCCCCACAGGTGCAGGCGGAGCTTGCCGGAATCGCCAGGGGACTCGCGCGGAGCTACCCGGCTACCCATGCCGGGGTGGGTGTGGAGGTGATGCCCGCCAGGGGAGCGGGTCCCGAGCTGAAACATTCCGGCGTCCCTCTGCTGATGTACCTGGCCGGCGCGGTGGTGATCGCGCTTCTGGTCGCCTGTGCCAACGTCGCCGGGCTGATGCTGGCCCGTGCGGCCGCGCGTCGGCGTGAGGTCGCGATCCGGCTGTCGCTGGGGGCCGGCCGGCTCGCGCTGGTTCGCCAGCTCCTGATCGAAAGCCTCCTGCTTGCGCTCCCGGCCGGCGTGCTGGGGTACCTTCTCGCCCCCTGGGGAACAGACGTACTTCAGGGCATCCTGGTCGGCCCGGCGGGTAGCTCGACGCGGACGAACATGGACCTGGCACCGGATGGACGTGTGCTCGCGTTCACCCTCGCGCTCTCGTTCGGCAGTGTACTCCTCTTCGGCCTCGTCCCAGCCCTGCAGGCAACACGGCTCGACCTGCTGCGCTCGCTGCGGGGCGAGGCACCCGCGGGCCGGTGGCAGTGCCGCCTGGGTAGCGCGGTGGTGGTGGCCCAGGTCGCCTTCTCCGTGGTCCTTTTGTTCAGCGCCGGAGTGCTGGTTAGGGGAGTGCTCGCTTCACTGTGGGCGGACCCGGGCTTCCCCGCCGGGCAGGTCGTGGCTGCACCCATCTCACCGGAAGGCCCCGGGTACGAGGAGCCGGCGCGCCGGGACGCGTTCTTCGCCGAGCTGGTCCGCCGGTTGGAGGCACGACCGGAATTCGCGGCGGTTGGGCTCGGCTCCGCCGTCGTGCTTGATTTTGCTCCGGAGCTGGTCGTGGGATTGCCGGGCGAGGTGCTGACGGACCCGGGCGCTGAGCGCAGAGTCCCCTTCAACGCGGTAACGCCGGGCGTCATCGAGCTTCTCGGGATTCCGCTGCTACGCGGGCGCACCCTGCGATCCCAGGACCGGGAGGGCGCACCGTTGATTGCGGTAGTGAACGAAACGATGGCGCGGCGACTCTGGCCAGGGCGCGACGCACTGGGCGAGCGGTTCCAGGTCGAGGGCAAGGACTTCGAGGTAATCGGCCTGGTGGCCGACGCAAAGTACATCGGCACCGAGGAGCGGCGCTCCCCATACCTTTTCCTTTCCTACTCACAAAACCGCGAGCGGGTCTGGAGCACGAACGTGTATGCACGTGTCCGTGCGCCGGATGTGGGGGCAGCGATTCCCTTGATCCGGCAGACGGTGCAGGCACTCGACCCGGAGGTGCCAGTCACGGGCGCAAGAACGCTCGCGGAAAACCTGCGCTACGTTTTGCAGCCGGCCCGCGCCATCGGAACGCTGATCGGCATCGGGGCGGCACTCGCGCTGATGCTCGCCGCGATTGGGACCTACGCGTTGTTGTCGTACTCGGTGGCGCGGCGCACACGGGAGATTGGGGTCCGCGTGGCACTCGGTGCGCGTGCCGCCGACGTGCGCCGGTTGATCGTGGGCGAGGGCTTTGGGCTCACCATCCTCGGCACGCTGGTCGGGCTGCCACTCGGGTGGGCAGGCGCCCGGGCGCTCCGGGCGATGATCCCGGGGATCGGTCCGGCGGACCCGCTGAGCGTCGGCGGTGTCGCCCTGATGCTGCTCGCCGTCGCGGCCGCAGCGAGCTGGCTCCCTGCCTGGCGGGCAACCAGGATGGACCCGATGGATGCGCTGCGCATCGAGTAGCGGGCGGGTGGCTGATCGTAAGCGAGTGATGCTATGAGTCTGCTGCCAGCTCCGCTCGCAGCGCGGCTTCCATTCGCGGGTACCGAAACTGAAAACCCGCCTCCAACAGGCGCTTTGGGATTACACGCTGGCTTGCCAGCAGCGCGCCATCCGCCATTTCGCCGAACATCATACGCAGGGCGAACGCCGGCACCGTCACCTTGGAGGGTCGCCCCAGTACATGGCCAAGCGTTTCCGACATTGCTGCATTGGTAATCGGCTCCGGAGCGGTCAGATTGACGGGGCCGCTTATTGCCGGGTGGTGAAGCAGGAAAACGATCGCTTCCACCAAATCAGACAATGCAATCCAGCTGACGTACTGCTTGCCGCTCCCGAGCTTGCCGCCTCCACCCATTTTGAAGGGGGGAAGTAGGCGGGCGAGCGCCCCGCCTTTGGGTGAAAGGGCGATGCCGAAGCGGGCTATCACCACCCGAATTCCCACCCTGGCTGCCGGTTCCGTAGCCGCTTCCCATTCACGCGCCACGCCGGAGAGAAAATCATTTCCCGATCCGCTCGCTTCGTCGAGCTGCTCGTCGCCGCGGTTGCCGTAATAACCGACGGCCGACGCGCTCAGCAGCGTTCCCGGCGGGTTGGGGAGCGCGGCATCTCCCTCCGCGAGCAGGCGGGTGCCTGCGACGCGGCTGTTGCGGATAGCAGCCTTGTGCTCCGCCGTCCAGCGTTCGGAAACAGGCTCCCCGGCCAGATGGATCACCGCAGGGTACCCGTCAAGACGAGCCGCATCGAACTCTCCACTGTCGGGATTCCACAGTACATCGGACCTGCCCGCGGCAGGGCGAGAGCGGACCAGGCGAGTGACCTGATGCCCGTCCGCTTGAAGGCGGCGCACGAGTGCCGAGCCGATCAAACCCGTGGAGCCAGTGACCGCGATACGTAGTGTTTCAGGCATGATAGATCGTGGTGGGGAAAGGGCTTGCGTGTATGGCAACGCTTGTTTACCTTTGTACCCGCTGGGTGATTAGGCCCCATGTTTTCTCGAAATGAAGGAGGTGATCCTTTGTCTAATGGTAACGCTGCGTGCAACCTGACACGGGCAAGCGATCGCCGCTTCGGCGCGCGTAGCCGAGTAAGCGATACTCTGCCAATCGGCGGGTGCCACGGCGGCATCGCGTTGGGTTGCGGCAGAACCAAACGCCGCCGGAGCTTCGGGCTTCGGCGGCGTTTTTCATGCCTCATACACGCGCAGCAGAAGCGCGGGATCGCAGCCTCAAATTGTGAGCCGTTGGGGCGGCGGAAGTGGTAGCTGCCCTCCATGTGGCCGTGCGGTGCACGAAGCACGCAGAAGCTCTGGTATTCATGTACGTCTCCGGGGCCGAGCAATGGCTTTTGGCCCACCACGCCCTCTCCCTCCACCTCGTTGTCACCCGCCACCGGATCGTGAATGTACCAGTGACGCCAGAGCAGCGGTGTGCTCCCGACCTATGTTCTCGATACGGATGTGGTATACGAACACGTACCGCTGCTCACTGGGGTCCGACTGTTCTGGCACATAAAACGGCTGCGCGGTGACGCGAATACCCTCGGTGATCCGGTAAAAGAACATGGAGGCGGTCGGTATCCGGTGGATCGCTCTTCATCAACGGAGGTTATATTCCCGCTGCACCGTTCCCGCAACAATACACAGTTCGCCTGATCGTGCTGCTGGCCAAGGTGTCCGGGCACCCGGAAGGCTTTCACGGGCACACCCGATGCGGTGCTCAGCAGGCACACCCGCAGGCCATAGAAGTAGCGGCGCTTGCTCGGGATGTAGCCACGGGATGCCTCCCCCGGTGGAGCCGCGCCCGCGCGCAAAAACGCTTACGCAGTGTCGCGGGGGAGGGATCAACTTCCACCCCGATCGACTCCAGGAGGTGGACCGCGAACACCGAAAGGTCACGATGCAAGGTTTCCTGGGTATCGAAGATCTCATCCGGTTCAAGGCGATCCCAGAAGGTGCCTTCCTGGCCGGTGCGGATGTCACGGGCGCTCCGCAGAGCGTTTCCGCTCTCCACGGCAGCCTTCACCAGAGCGGGATCCGGATCTTCATGGAGAAAGGTGAGTGCGCGGGTCAGTGCCAAGGCAGGATCCGCGTCCAGCTCGCGATACGACAGCAGGACAGAGTCCCGGTGCAGGAGGAGCTGTGGGGCCCACACGTTCATGTACTCGATCCATGCGGGGAGTCCGAGCCTGGCATGCCGGGTGAAGTCCCGCCGCGATCCGGTGTATTCCACCTTTGCCTGCGTCAGGTGGTAGTACGCCGAGACCACTACGTCATACGGATTCCGGGCCAGAAAAAAGATCGGGTACCCCCGGTGCAACTCCCACGAGTACGGCTGGTGGCACACAGCAAGCAGCGGGAGGGCGTGTCGATTCCGGAACTGGAACGCGGGGTAGCCACGCGGCCCCACGTTGTGGTGATCCGGAAGCACGGCGAAGACCGTTTGGGGCGTAAGGGCAATGTCCAGTCGATGCCGCGCGGCAAGATAATGGGCGATCAGGTAGCGTAGCCACCGGCCGCCGCTCCGGGGATGGGAGCAAATCAGAGTGTCCGCGTACATGGCAGAGCGCTTCTGGCGATGTTCAGCACTTTCCGGGTGCTTCTGCTCGATTGTAGCACCTGGCGGTAGCAGCAACAACGCGGGCGGCCCGTCGCTGGGGATATACAAAGCTGCGCATGGGTGCTGGTACGGCAAATGCTGAGCCTGGGCACGCTAGAACGCATTAGGCTCGATCAGGGCTCGGTTTAACCCGGATGTTTTGACCAATGGCATTGCGTGAATTTGCTGATCGTGAAGGAGCTGTCTGGCGGGTGTGGGATTGTACCTCGACGAATATACCGGGCCTGCTGGGCGGCTGGCTGTGCTTTGAATCCGCCACTGAGAAACGGCGCCTCCTCCCCATTCCGCCGGACTGGAAAACCGCACCCGAGGATCGACTGGGGCTGCTCTCGGGTGGCTACCCCGGTGCGCAAACCCAGCGGAGGTTTTCCACCCCTTCCAAACGCTCTCTCACTGGAACACGTGCCACCTGAGCCGGATCCGACCCAGGAATGCTAGGCGCGGAAGGGCCACTCTTCACTCCCGCAGGCCCGACTCGCGCTGACCGGTTTGCGCTCCGCGTGATGCAGATCGGCGCGGTGGCGGTGGTCCTCGCCGCGTCCACGTACAAGGTGTTCGAGCTGGACCGCTATTTCGTCCCCAAGGAGCTGGCGCTTCATCTGAGCGCACTCATCGCCGGGCTGCTGGCCGTGCGTGCTTTCGCCGGGCGGCTTTCACCCGGGTGGATCTGCTGCTCCTCGCCTACCTGCTTCTCGGCGCGTTCTCCGCCCTGACCGCCACCAACCCCTGGCTCGCCACACGCGCCCTGGCGGTCAGCGCGTCGGGCGTGGCGATCTTTTGGCGGCGCGGGCAGTGCGGGAAGCTGGGCTCGCGCGGCCGCTGCTCGGAGCACTGGCGTTCGCGGTGGTAGTTGGCGCTGCCACCTCGCTCCTGCAAACATACGGCGTCCGGACTGACCTGTTTTCCGTGAACCGGGCGCCGGGCGGTACGCTGGGAAACCGCAACTTTGTGGCGCATCTGGCCGCCTTCGGGCTACCCGTCGTTCTGCTTGCCGCGCTCCGAGCCTGGCGTGGGGCGGGGTACGTCCTCGCAACGGTGGGGGTGATGATGGTCGCCGCGTCCCTGGTGCTCACCCGCTCCCGGGCGGCGTATCTTGCCTTCGGCGCGGTGCTGCTCGTCTTTTTTGCCGCGATGTTTGTCTCCGGTCCGCTGCGGCGCCACGGGCGCACATGGATGCGGCTCTTCGGCATCCTTGCCCTGGCGGGCAGCGGGGTGGCTGGCGCCCTCCTGCTTCCCAACACCCTCCGCTGGCGGAGTGAGAATCCGTACCTGGAATCGGTGCAGGGAGTGGCGAACTACCAGGAGGGGAGTGGGCGGGGGAGGCTGATGCAATACCAGCGCTCCCTGCGGATGACGGCGGGAAGTCCGCTGCTCGGGGTAGGACCGGGAAACTGGCCGGTGGAGTACCCGGAGCATGCTGCCCGGCGTGACCCGTCCCTGGATCGCCAAGAGCCCGGCACGACCTCCAACCCCTGGCCGAGCAGCGACTGGGTTGCCTTTGTCGCGGAGCGGGGACCTGCCGCTGCCATCCTCCTCGCGCTTGTCCTGCTGGGGATTGCAGCCGGGGGAGCCCGGCGGCTCGTCGGCGCGCGTGACGCGGACGAGGGGCTGGCCGCAGCGGCACTCCTCGCCACTGTCGTGGCGGCGGGAGTCGCCGGTGCCTTCGATGCGGTGCTCCTCCTTGCACTTCCCACCCTTTTGGTCTGGACGGCGCTCGGCGCGCTAGGGGATCCGGAGGTGGAGCGGCCGGCGGTCTCGGGTTCTTTGCTGCCGGCATTCGCTCTGGTCGTGGTGGCGCTGGCTGCCGGGGTGGGCGCGGCTCGGAGCGCGGCACAGCTGGCCGCGATGGGGGTGTACGCCACCCGAAGCAATCCCGGTGCATTAGAGCGCGCCTCCCGAATCGACCCGGGGAGCTACCGCCTCCGCCTGAGGCTGGCGCGGAGTGGCAACCGCAGGGAGCGCTGCAGGCACGCCCGCGCGGCGCACGCACTCTTCCCTAACGCCGAAGCAGCCCGGGAGCTCCGCCGGGGGTGTGATCAATGAAGGACGAAGACCAGACGCTGCTCTGGGAACCACCTTCGGTTCCATCAGCGGAGCCGCGCCGGAGGGCCCGGGGCATCGCCTTCCGAGTGGCGAAGGCAGCACTCATCCTCTTCGCAGGATACTACGTGTTCTGCCTGGTGCTGCTGGTCGCCTACCGCTTCGTTCCGCCACCCTCCACCGGGGTGCAGATTCAGCGCAGAGTCGAAGCCGTGGTCCAGGGGCGGGAATACACCAAGCGGCGGGAGTACGTCTCGATCTCCGCCCTGTCACAGCATGTCCCGCGAGCGGTGGTGGCCGCGGAAGACGGGCGCTTCTGGGATCACTACGGCTTCGACTGGGTCGAGATGCGCCGTGCGCGTGAGGAGGCCGCAGGGGGCGGGCGCGTGCGTGGGGCATCCACCATCACGCAACAGCTGATGAAAAATCTCTTCGGGTTCACCTACCGCAACCCGATCCGAAAGGTGTACGATCTGGCGCTCACGCCTGCCGCGGAGCTGATCCTGGGAAAGAGGCGCATTCTCGAGCTGTACCTGAACCAGGTGGAATGGGGTGCGGGCATCTACGGTGTGGAGGCGGCCGCGAAGCATCACTACGATGGGAGCGCAAAGAACCTTTCCCGTACGCGGGCTGCAGGACTCGCGGCACTACTCCCCAACCCGCTCCGGCGCACGCCCGAAAACACGGGTGAGTACCGGAGAGCGATCCTGAAGCGGATGGGGCAGAGGGGCTGGTAACGCTGAGGGGCAGAGTGGCAGGAGGGACTGCTGGCGCCTGGCGTAGTTTCTGCGGAAGTTACCTTGTCGTGTGCTGCAAATGGAGATTTGACATGGCGTTACGCACATTTACGGATCCAGCGGGCGTGGAATGGCAGGTGTGGGACGTTCGGCCGGAAGAGCCGTATCGCGGTACAGTGGCCGATGCCAGTCTGGAAGGCGGCTGGCTCGTTTTCCAATCGGAATGCGACAAACGGCGGCTCTGCCCCATTCCGCCGGAGTGGGAAAGCTCTTCGGCGGAGCAGCTTCATTTCTGGTGCCGAGTCGCCTCGTCGGCACGCCCCACCGCTGCTTGATTTCGAAAGCGCCCCAACTGCAACTTCACACGTGAGCAAGGTGAGAATGCGCCACGGGGCGTTACATGTGTGGCTGTCTGGGCTGCTGCTGGTCAGCGCCGGCTGCGACGTTGTCGATCGCGTTCGCAACCGCGGCGTGGCTGCGGACACG
>JAUJOM010000018.1:20032-74160 GCA_030447645.1 Longimicrobiaceae bacterium
GCGGACACGGCTGCGGCCACGGTGGCTGCGGGCACCCTGACGCTGGGGATGCAGACGCCTGGCGTGCTTCGTCCGGGCGTTGAGGGCACCGTCCTCCTTTCGCTCACCAACCGAGGGGACACCGTAGCCCGGAATATTCGCCTGCAGATGCTCGTTCCGGGATGGATGGAGCCTATTCCACCCAGACCGGGCGATCGCGAGGTGTCCATGTCGGCCTCCGCGGAGGAGGGCATCCAGATCTCTTACCGAATGGATAATCCGCCTCTTGGCCCCGGGCAAACGGAGACCCTGGAGCAGCGAATTCGCATCCCCTTAACCAGCCCGGTTACCGCAGGAGCCAGACCCTGGAGCCGGATAGTCCGTGCCCGTTTGCTGGGTCCCGACGGACACCCGCTGGCGCAGGTGGAGAGCGAGATCGCGCTGGATAGCACCACGCGGGGCGATACCCTGCGAGTCGAGCGGGGCACGGGGACAGCAGGCGATCGTGAGCGCCTTGGAGCTGTCCGGCTCGGCATGACGGCGGCTGCGCTCCGGCAGGCCGCTGCCGGAGCACGTGACACCGCCTGGGCGCAGGAGGGCGTACAGGAGCGTGCCCTGGTGGTTCCATTCGCGCGCCAGGGGCGAGCGGTCGCGGTGCTCAGTGGCGACACCGTCGTGCGAGTCGAGGTGCGTGACACGCTCCCTCGCACCCGGGAACGGCTGGGGGTGGGATCTCGCCTCGACGAGCTACGTGCAGCCTACGGTCGGGCCTGTTCGGCCGCAGGGGAGGGCGGGGTGGTGGTCTGGTTCCCTAGAGCTCCGGGAATCAGCTTCGCCCTGGATGCACCGATCCCGGTAAACAAGGGGCAAATCCGTGAAAGCGTTGATCCGCTCCCCGCTTCCGCCCGGGTAACCCGCTGGTGGCTGCGCCGCGGAGTGGATCGCTGCCCGTGACCAGCCCAATCTGGAGAACGGAGGCGCAGACAGAACGGCTCCGCGAGCTGACGGGGGAAGACCCCACCCTCAGGGACGCACCGCTGCGGCGGGACGTGCGCTCGCTCGGTACTCTGCTGGGGAATGTGATCCGCGAACAAGCGGGGGACGAGCTTTTCGGGGCCGTCGAAACACTGCGCCAGCTGGCCATCCAGCACCGCGGCGAGACTCTCGAGGGCGATTCCGCCAGCATTCCAGACGTGCACGAGTTGATTGATCGCGCCGAACGGATCGTGGAGGGTATGCGGATCGCGGAGGCGTACCGCCTCACCAAAGCCTTTTCCATCTACTTTGAGCTAACCAATCTGGCGGAAACCGCACATCGCAAGCGCCGCCGGCGTGCCGCGCAGCTCCACATCGGGCAGCCGCCCCAGCCCGGCACCCTGCGTGGCACGCTCCAGCGCCTGCGCGAAGCAGGAGTGGAGCGTACGCGTGTGCTCGAGTATCTCCGCCGGATCGAGGTCGTGCCCGTATTCACCGCGCATCCTACCGAGGTTTCCCGCCGGACCGTGCTCTTCAAGCGACGCCGGATTGCGGAGGCACTCGAACGCCTGGATCAGCTCCCGCTCACGGATGCGGAAGCCACGGCGCAGGAGATCGCAATCACGGCGGAGATCACCGCCCTCTGGCAGACGGACGAGGTGCGGCGGAAGCGCCCCTCGGTTCGCGATGAGATTCAGATGGGGCTCGACTACTACCCTCAGGTGCTGGTGGGTACCGTCCCCGGCCTCTACACCGAGATGGCAGCGGCTCTCGGCTTCACCTACGAGGAGGAATCTTTTGCACGCGAGCTTCCCCGGGTTGTCCGCTTCGGCTCGTGGATCGGAGGAGACCGGGATGGCAATCCATACGTCACACCCGAGGTGACGCGCAGCGCACTGCAACTCGCACGCGAAACCATCCTCGATGAGTACGTGCGGACGCTGGAGGCGCTCGTAGAGCGGCTGAGTCCTTCCACTCTGCAGGTGGGCGTTTCACCCGAGCTACAACGCGCGCTGGACCGGTATACGGAAACCATGGCCTCGCTCGATCCGCACCCGGAAAGGCGCTCGTCCACCGAAGTGTACCGCCGCTTCCTGGGCTATGTCGGCTGGCGCCTCCGCTCCGCCCGCGATGATCCCGCACGCCCCGGTGCATACCCGGATGCGCAAGCATTCGCGGAGGATCTTCGCCGGGTACGTGAAAGCCTTTCGGCGAATCGGGGCGAGCGCCTGGCGCGGCTTCTCCTGGACCCGCTGCTGCGGCAGGTGGAAACCTTGGATTTCACCTGCACACACTGGACATCTGGCAGCATGCGCGGGTGCACGAGCGTGCCAGCGAGGAGTTGTTCGGCAGCGACGCCGCGGACGCTCTGCCTTCGCCACCCTCTCAAGATACCGCGCTCCTGCTCGAAACCCTGCGTATGGTGGCCGAACTGAAACGTGCGTACCCGCCAGAGGCGATTCAAAGCTACGTGATCAGTGGCGCCCGCTCGGCAGATGACGTTCTCACCCTGGTCCGCCTGGCGGAAGTCGGTGGCGTACAGGTCGCCGCATCGGAAGGGGATCCGGGGTTGATGCCCGTTCCGCTCTTCGAGTCCATTGAAGACCTGCGCAACAGTCCGGCAGTGTGCCGGGACCTGTGGACCCGGAGCGACTACTCGCGGCTGCTCGATTCCTGGGGCCGCCACCAGGAGGTGATGCTGGGCTACTCCGATTCCAACAAGGATGGGGGTATGCTCACCAGCACCTGGGAGATCTATAAGTCGCATCGTGCCCTGCGCCAGGTAGCCCGGGAATGCGGAGTCACGCTGCGGCTCTTTCACGGTCGGGGCGGAACCGTGGGACGTGGGGAGGACCCACGCACCGCGCGATCACCTCGCAGCCCGCGGGTGCTTTCGACGGGGAGATCAAGATTACCGAGCAGGGGAGGTCCTCAACTGGAAGTATGCGGACCCGGTGCTCGCCGAGCGCAACCTGGAACTCATGGTGGCTGCTTCCCTGGAGTCCCTCGCGCAGCCCGGCTCCACCCGGCCGGAGCAGGACGCACGCTGGGAAAACGCTATGGAGGAGATGTCCCGCGAAGCCTATCAATTTTACCGGCAGCAGATCGCCGAGAATCCGGACATCCTCGCCTACTTCCAGCAGGCGACTCCCGTTGGGGAGCTGGAGCACGCCAAGATCGGCTCGCGGCCGGCACGAAGGGGCGAAAGCCGTGGCCTGGAAGATCTCCGCGCCATCCCTTGGGTGTTCGGCTGGATGCAGAGCCGACAGGTGCTCCCCGCCTGGTTCGGGGTTGGATATGCACTCGAGCGATATGCTGCCAGAGGAGATGAGCAAGTGCGGCTACTTCAGGAGATGCTGGAAGCCTTCCCGCTGTTTCATGACCTGATTCGCAATGTGGAGGTGGGAACGGCGAAGGCGGACCTGCACATCGCCCGCCGCTATGCCGAGCTGGTGCCCGACGCCGCGCTTCGGGAGCGGGTTTTTTCCATGATCACAAACGAGTTCGAGCGCACCGAGCGAATCATTCTCCGCATCACGGGGCAAAGCCGGCTGCTGGAAGAGAACCCGGTCCTCGCACGCTCTATCCGGCTCCGGAAACCCTATGTGGATCCGATGAGTCTCATCCAGGTGAGTCTGCTGCGCCGAAAGCGAGCCGGTGAAGAAGGCGACGATCTGAACTTCGCGCTTGCCGCAACCATCAATGGCATCGCGGCCGGGCTGCGAAACACCGGCTAGTGGAGGTGACGTTTTGAAGCGCAGAGAGCTGGCTTGGCCTGCTCCTCCTCGCGGGGTGCAGGCTCGCTGAGGTGAGCACGCCCGGTGGGGAGGACCTGCTGGTGGTGGAAGCAGTGCTGCGCCCGGATCAGGCGGAGCAGAAGCTTCTGCTGCACCATAGCGTACACGAGCAACAGGTAAGAGGAGAGCCTGATGCGCGGGTAACGCTTCCGCAGGGACGACGGCAGGGAGATCGTGTATCGGCCGGCGCTCGAGCCTGACCCGCGCGTTTTCCAGGCGCCATCGCAGATCGACCGATGTGGACCGTACCAGCGCGGTGGTCCCCACCCTCGCCACCTGCTACATCTCACAAGCAGGAACAGCGGGGTTTGTGGTGCCGGGGCGGAGCTACGATCTCGACATCCAAACCCGGATGGTCGCCACATCCGGGGACGTTCGCAGATTCCAGGCGCTTTTGACTTTGTTGGCAGCAGCGCTCTCCGGGCCGGAAGCTGCGTGTTGCCGCCCAATACTCCCATCGAGGTGGCATGGTCGCGCTCCCCGGGCGCGTGGAGCTGTAGCCGATCTTGAGGTTCGCGGCCTCGCGCATGCCCTGGCTCCCCTCGGGATCGAGGGATGTGCCGGACCCGCTGAACCTGTTCGGCCTCGCCATCTCGGATGCGGACACGACCCTGCTGGTGCCAGGTGACTTCGGGGTGTTTCAGCGGGTGGAGCAGCGGCAACGATCTCCTCCAGGCGCTGCAGCGTGGATTGCCCGACGGCGTGGAAGCTACGCTCACACTCGCCGCCGCGGATCGCAACTACGTGAATGCGATCCGCGGGGCCGTTTCAACCCCTCCGGAAATGTTCGCATCTCCACCGTAGTGGGGGACGGGGTGGGAGTGTTCGGCTCGATCGGTCCCCGAACCCTCCGGATCCAGGTGCGGAGTGGGAATACGCGAAGCCCTTGCGTGGTGCCTGGTTAGCGCGCCCCTTCGATCGCGAAGACCACCGAAATCACGGCTGCCACGGTACGCTCTCCGGGTTGGATCGGCGGGGGTGGGGGCATCATGTCGCGGCCGCCGCTGGCTGTCGCGAAGGCCATCTCCCCGCCGTAGAACTGAGGCCGCCCAGCCGAGGTGCTCGCATCCAGCACTGGCCCGAGCCGCACCCCCAGTGCCGCCGCGATGGTTTCCGCCGTTTGCCTGGCTTTTTGCACGGCTCGTCGGGACGCTTCCGCCTGCGCCGTTTCGCTGTTTCGCAGCCCGAAGCGGATGCCGTTCACCCGGTTGGCACCCGCACCGAGGGCGACGTCAATCAGCGGTCCTACCCGCTCCAGTGCCCCGGTGCGCAGCGAAACGGCGTTGCCAACCCGGTATCCTCGTGGGCGCGGGCGGCCCGGCCGCATGGGAGTACCTTCCGTCACCAAGGTATCCGGTTCGTAGTTGGGAGACACGGAAAAGCCGCGGGTTTCGATATCACGCCGGGGTACACCCGCGCCGGTGAGCGCCGCGATCACGCGTTCCATGGTGCGGCTGTTGGCGTCGCTGGCGGCGCGCGCCGTGGCTCCCACCGTTTCGACGCTGAAGTCGATCCGTGCTTCATCCGGCGTGACCAGCACCTCGCCTACGCCAGTTACCCGGATCGTGCGCTCGGTACGCGGGGTGGAGGCAGGTTGCTGCGCAAGGGCCGGCGCTGCCGCCGAGGCGAGCACTGCCGACAAGAGCAGGGTACAAACCGGATACATTTTCATAGGCGGAGTCCAGTGGAGTGGAATGCAGATGTACCCGCCCGGGCCTGGCGTGGTCCATGCCCGTTGGAGCCTATGAATACGCCGGGTGTACAGGGCGGCATGGCAAAACGGTACGCGATCAAGGAAGTCTTCGCCACATTACAGGGGGAGGGGGCGCAAGCAGGTACCCCGGCGGTATTTCTGCGCTTCGCGGGCTGCAACCTGGGCTACGAGGTATGCCCCTGGTGTGACACCGACTGGGCCAAGGCGGACTACACCCCTGATCTTGCCGGTACGCTGCAGCTGATGCGCGAAGCCGCCGCAAGCGGGTTCGGCGGTGAGCGGCCCGGCCTGCTGGCTGTGGTCACTGGGGGGGAGCCAAGCCTGCAGCTGGACCGCCCGCTGGCGGATGCGCTGCGGGAGCGAGGATACCGGATCAGCATGGAGTCCAACGGTTCCCGGTTGGTGGACCGTACGCTGGTGGACTGGCTCACCATCTCGCCCAAGCAGGCGGAGTTCGTGCAACGGGAGGGAAGCGAGCTGAAGTTGCTCTTCACCGGCGCCCACGCCGCGGGGATTACTCCGGATGTGGAAGCAGTGCGGCGCATGGCTCACGGCACTCGCTTCGAGCACTACTACCTGCAGCCCATCGACCTGCCCGAGCAGGGCGGACCGAATTACGACGAGGCGATCCGGGCGGTGATGGAGCTCGGCCCCCCCTGGCGCCTTTCCGTACAGACCCACAAGGTGGCGGGCATTCCGTAATCGGGTGCGGGCTTTCTACAGTGACCGGTTCGTGCTCCCCCTCCCGGAGGGGCACCGCTTCCCGATGTCCAAGTACGCCCGCGTTCGCGAGCGTTGCCTCGCCGAGCAGGTCCTGGATGCAGAGCAGCTAGCCGAGCCCCCCGCCATCAGCTGGGAACACCTCGCTCTGGTGCACGGAAGCAGCTACCTGCAGCGGGTGCAGGAAGGGACGCTCTCTCCGCTCGAGCAGCGGCGAATTGGCTTTCCCTGGAGCCCGGAGATGGTCGAGCGCTCCCGGCGTTCGGTAGGCGCCACGCTTGCTGCCGCGCGTATCGCGCTTGATGATGCGACGCTACGCGGCTGGGGAGTGGCGGCCAATCTGGCCGGTGGCACCCACCACGCGTATCCGGAGCATGGGGAAGGATTTTGCGTCTTCAACGACGCTGCGGTAACGGTGCGTGTGCTGCAGCGGGAGAGCCGCATTGAGCGCGCCGCCATCCTGGACTGCGACGTGCACCAGGGGAACGGCACCGCCGCGATCTTCGCCGCGGATCCCACCGTCTTCACCTTTTCCATTCACGGCGCCAGGAATTTTCCGTTTCGCAAAGAGCGGAGCACGCTAGACGTGGAGCTTCCCGATGGGGCGGGAGACGACACCTTCCTGGCAGCGCTGGATCTGCACGTTCCCGAGATCATCGCTGCCTTTCGCCCGGACTTGGTGGTGTACCTGGCTGGTGCGGACCCGTTTCACGACGATCGCTTCGGGAGGCTCGCCCTATCCAAGCGGGGTTTGGCCGGTCGGGACCGGTTCGTGCTTGGGTGCTGTCGCGAGGCCGCAGTGCCGGTCGCTGTTACCATGGCGGGGGGTTATGCCCGCGATACCGAGGACACCGTGGACGTTCACACTGAAACGCTGCGCATTGCCGCGGCAATGGAGTGCTTTTGAAATACCTGATTTTGGCCGGGATGCTCCTCGCCGCCGGCTGCAGCGTAGAGGGACAGCGGACGGAGCCGGTCGAGGAGACGGTTCAGGAGACCGTGGCTATACCACGGGCGCTCCCGTCTGCGCCCGTACCCGACCGCGAGATCCGACAGGGAACCGTGTGCGCCAGGTTTGTCGGCAAGGTCCGGGAGATCGCCGAGCGTCATCCTCAGGATGTACCCACGTTTTTAGCGGCACTTCAGCGCGAGTTCGTGGGCGGCAGTGGTGACCCGTTCGCGATGCGGCAAGCGTTGCGGGAAAATCGCTGGAACCCGCGCTACGTTTATGCCGGGCATGGTGGCTTTCGGCCGGAGTACGATGACGATCGCAAAGCCTACCGTGAAGGCGGAAACCACCAGCCTGGCCATTTCATCTCGGTGTTTTCCATCGCGGCGCAGTTCGGTGGTGACGCGGCGCGGTTGGCAATTGGTGAGGCTGGCGACTACAATCCGGAAGAAGAAGACGACCTGAGGCTGAGCGGGGTGGCGATTCGTCTGGGGACCGGCCTTGCCGGTGGATCACTCAGCGCCGCGGACGTCGCGGTGCAGGTTCGGAAGCTCTGCCGCTGATCGCCAGGCCCCTAGGGCCTCGCGAACGGCAACTCCACGACCATCGCATTGGCATTCCCTACTTGCACCAGGCTGCCGGGAGTGACCTCGCGGCGCACATAGCCCAGCGCGACGGTTTGTTGGAGTAGCGGAGAAAACACGGCGCTCGTAGTCCATCCCACCTGCCTGGCTGTGTGCGGATGCAACAGCGGGGTGCGCTCGGTGGGTGCAGGCGCATCGCCGAGAAGCAGGCCGCGCAGGTGGCGGTTCACGTGGCCCCGGTGCGCGATCCGGATGATCACCTCCTGGCCCGTGTAACACCCCTTGGTGAACGAAATTCCCCGTGACATCAGCCCCGTGGATTCCCAGGCTTCGGTAGGAATGGTTTCCTCCGTTAGCTCCGCACCGTAACGAGGCCTTCCGATTTCGATCCGGAGGACTTCAAGCGCATCAAAACCCACGGGCTTCGCTCCGGCCGCGAGCAGCGCGTCCCACAGTCCCGGCAGGACGGAAACGGCGGCGAACAGGTCATATCCGTCCTCCCCGCCAGCGTCGCGCGTGCCGACCACCAGCAGCGGTTGATCCTCCCGGGTGGCGTCATGGCGCCCGTCTTCTCCCAGTGCGGCTATATCTCCCAGCACGGCGTGCAGGGTTTCGAGGGATCGGGGACCATACACCCCCAGGCTGCCGGTCTCGTCCGATACGTCGGCCCAGTGGGCGAACATCGGCGGCACGAACTTGCGCAGATGCTCGGTCGTGCCGCTAAAAGCTTCCCGCGGCAGGTCGAGCAGCACTTCGGATCCGCGTCGGAAGGCGCGCAACTCGGCCAGCGTGCGCCCCTTGGGGGTCAGCAGGGCCGCGTACACGCCTCGCTCCGGGGGAGCACCCGCCAGGTCGTTGGTGATCAATCCCTGCACCATTCGCACGGGGTCCTTGCCCCACAGCCGAATACGGGCCCGATCCAACCGGTCGGCTACTCCCGCAGCTGTGCGCACCACCTGGTACTCCGCACGGCTGTCGCCATAATGCCGAACTACTGGATGGCCGCCGATCTCACCCCATACGGCGCCCACCTCATCCTGGGCCTGTCGGAGCGGCGTGCTCATGCGGGAGCGGATTCCACCAGAACTCGAAGCTCCCGGTACCAGTAGAGCTTATGGGCGAAAGGCAGACGTGCCAGGCCGCTCGGGCTGGGTGCCACGAAATCGGTAGTTCCTTCTACCAGTGAACTCGCCTGACGTCCCCAGGGGGTCTGGAGCATACCGGCGGCCCGGAGGTACACACCCTTGCCGTTGTAGCATACCACGCGCGGCGCGTACTCTGTTACAAGCTGCTGTAGTCGAGCCGCGCCCGCACGGTACTCGGCATAGCTGACCTCGCTAGCGGAGCGCGTCGGGCGCTTAACCAGGTCCGTCACCCCAATGCTAAGTTCGAGGAGCGAGCGACTTTCGTGGGGAGCCATCCTGCGCGGCGTCAAGCCGGCGGCCGCAAGCAGCTCCCAGAAGCGATTGTTGCGCCCACTGTACGGATGGCCGGTCTCCGCCGCCCGAATGCTCGGATTGAAGCCGACGAACAGCAGCCGCAACCCTGGTGCGATCAGATCCGGTAGACTCACCCGCCCGCTTCTCGCAGCAGCGTGCGCAGCCGATCGTCAGCTCCCTCCAACTCGGTCACATGCCGACGCACCTCCGCGGTAGACGCGGCATTTGGCAGGTCCAGCTTGGCTTCGCTACCCTCCCCGCGAGGGAGAAAAACCAGCGTCATTTTCCAGCCTTCCACACCGGTCGCCTTGCGCGCGACGAGGTCAACGCTGTACTCGGTGCCATCACACTCCAGGCGACTGGATAAACGGTGCTCCTTCCAGGAGGAGCTGCGGGACAGGGCCATAAAGACCTGACTTTCGGGTCTGGTGAATGCGCTGCGAAAATGGCATAATAACCCGCTGCCGCGCAGCGGAGCAATCGCGTGGCCGCGTCGTTGAACCCTGTCAGGAGTAACCATGCCGTCCCCCACGCTTCCGCTCTGGTTCCAGCGGCTTCCCGCCGAGCTCACTCGCCGCCTGGAGCGCGCCGAAGCGGCCGCCCGGGAAGCGCGTAATGAAACGCATGCAGCCCAGGCGCTCGAGCTGGTAGCCATTTTGTCGCCCCGCGTGCCTTTCGACGAGGCGGTGGACCGCTATATCGAGATTATGGGGCTGGCTGGTGATGAGGCGGAGATCGTTCGCACCCGCGCCCTGGTCCTGCTCAGCGACCCGCAGATCGAAGACGACCTGGCGCGCGAACGGCACCGGGGCTGGACCTTCGATTGGCGCCACGCGACCCCGGTCGGTGCTCTGCGCTACATCCGGCGCCATCTTCGTCGCAACGCCGAAGAAGACCTGTGGATGGAACTGGCGACCGCGCGGGCAGAGGAAGCCCTGGTGCGCGCACACGTCGAGCATGCGCTAGGCTTCGCCAAGCTGCTCGGCGACGAGGCACCTCCGACACGGGGCATATCCTACTATCTCAACCAGCTCGAGCTTCCCACGGCAAGGGCGCACGCGGTATACCAGCGTGCCCTTGCTCAGCTTGCCGAAACGTACCTGCCACGTTTGGCCAAGGCGGGGACCAGGACAAAACAGCCGCGGATGCGGGCCTAGCACACGTCTTGCTCGAAGCACGATGTCCTAGAAACTTCAACACGTTGCACTACGAGGAGCATGCGAGTGACGATTTACCGCCCCGCAGGGGCATTGCTGCTTCCAGCCCTGCTACTGGCTGGATGTGGGGGTCAGGATGATGCAGCCGCAGGTGGCGCTTCCGCAAAGCAGGCTGCTGCGGCTGCACCAGCCGGGACAGACACGAGTGCTGGGGCAGCTGCTGCGCCCGCCTCCGCCGCGAACGGCGGTGCCGTCCAGCCGGATGGTGGGCCGACGTCGAACCTGCCCCCGAACGAGCTGGGTCGCATCATGGTGCTGGAGTATCACCGCATTGGTGACAACGAGGGCGAGTGGGTGCGTTCGCGCGCCAACTTCCAAAAGGATCTGCAAACTCTTTATCAGAAGGGGTACAGACCCGTCACCATGCGGCAAATGGCGGAAGGGAACTTTGACATTCCCGCCGGAACCACGCCGGTAGTTTTCACCATCGACGACTCGTCCAAGGGACAGTTCTACTATCTACCCGACGGCCGCATTGATCCCAATACTATGGTGGGGATGTGGGACGCGTTCCAGAAGCGGAACCCCGGCTGGCGCAATGGCGCGGTCTGGTGCATCCTGCCCGGCGCGACACATCCCTCCAACTTCTGGGGAGAAAAACCGAGCAAGGAAATCCCGCGCGAGCAGCGTGAAGCAACCATCAAGAAGAAGATGCAGTATCTGGTCGATAACCGTCACGAGATCTGCAATCACACCATGTGGCACGCTCAGCTCGTCAAGTACCCGGATGCGTTCGTACAAGACCAAATCGGCTCAGGTGAGGATTCAATCAAGGCGTATCTGCCCGCAGACTACGATATTGTCACCTTTGCCATTCCGCTCGGGCTCTGGCCTAAGAACCGCGGGTTAACGGCGCGGGGTAGCTATCGGAACGGAAAAACATACCAGAACAAAGTTGTGCTGGACGTGTCGGGCGGCCCCAACGTTTCTCCCTTCGACACCCGCTTTAAGCCATTGGATGTTGACCGGTTTATTGTCGCCCCAGGTGCACTGGAGCGGCAGCTTGCCGCGTGGGACAAGAATCCGGGTGAGCGCTTTGTTTCGGATGGCAATCCCCGCACGGTTTCCTACCCGCAGCGAGTCGCGGATCGATTGGACCGCAGCAAACTTGGGGGGCGTACCGCAAGGGTAGTCCCGGACGGAGCCCAGGCTTCGACGCAGGCTCCCGCACCGGCGCGCGGCAATTAGAACAAAAGCAAAGGGGCCCGCCGTGCTGGCGAGCCCCTTTGCTTTCTCTGCGTGAAAACCTGCTACGGCAGCTGCTTAATCTCAGCTTCGGGGGAAGTGGCTTGAACCTGCGGCGGGTTGGCCTGGATCGTTTCGTCATCCATGCCATTCAGGGCCCGCTTGAAGTCGCGAATCCCCTTGCCCATTCCACCGGCCACCTCCGGCAATCGCTTCGCACCGAAAACCAGCAGCACTATTCCGAAAATCAGCGTCAATTCACCGATGCCAAGTCCGAATGGCATGGAACCTCCTGATGTTAGAGAAAAGGGGGTCTACTGGTGCAATGTATCTGCCTTAAACTAAGGCGTTTCAGCGGATTACACAACCTGGCCACCCTAGGTCTCCAGCCTGGCGATTGCCTCCCGGACTGGGTCTGGGAGCACCGCTTTCTTGCCAGTCGAATAATCATACGCAACTAGCACGCCTCCGCCGTCAGCCGCCGTACAGTTATCACGCTCACTGACCAGGCGGTACTCCATCACGAATCGATCCGGCTGAACCTCGGTCGTCCGGGCGCCTACGTAGACGGTATCCGGATACGTGAGCGGCCGGCGGAAACGGGCGTGGGTTGAGGCCAGAATGGGACCGATACCACGTTCAGCCAGCGTTTCGCGAAACGCAATCCGGGCGAGGTATTCGATCCGGGCACTCTCAAAGTAGCGAAAAAATACGGTATTGTTGACGTGGCGGAAAAAATTCCATCTCCCCCCACGCCACAGGGATCGTCACGGTGACTGGAAAGCCGTCGAGAAGCCCGCTCATCGGGCTGCTGCTCCCCGACCCGCCGCTCTCCCTGTAGCCCATGCCCAAAGAAAGTTGTAGCCACCGATGGGTCCGAACGCATCCAGTATTTCACCGCACAGGAACAGCCCTGGGCGCACGCGACTTTCCAGTGTCCGCGGATCCACCTCTCCAAGTGCGACTCCGCCGCCCGTGACCTCCGCTTTTTTATACCCCTCGTCGCCGGTCCAGGGGAGGGAATAGCGTGTCAGTGTTTCTACCAGGCGTGCCCGCTCGTCACGGCGCAGCTGAGCCGCCGACCGATCCCCAGGAACGCCCGCCTCTTCCAGCAACGCACCCGCAAGTCGATCCGGCAGGTGCCGTCGCAGCAGCGTGACTACCAGTCCCGTGGAGGCTCCGGCGAGTGTCCGCTCCCACGCGGCGGCATCGAGCAAACTCCATTGAACCAGGATTGGCTGAGCCGCTCTTCCTTCGGCACGAACCGCCATGTGCGATACATCCAGTACGGCAGGTCCGCTGTAGCCGCGATGTGTAAACAGAAAGCCACCCCTGGCTGAAACTCCGTTCTTCCTGGCGGGCGCATGAATGGAGACTTCCAATGAAACGCCGGCGAGTGGAGCGTGTGGCGCCCCTGCTGCCAGAAGCGGGGTGAGGGCGGGATAGGTAGGATGAAGAGTGTGTCCCAGTCGTTTTGCTATCATGAGCCCTGTGCCGTCACTCCCGGTGGCGGGTACCGATAGCCCGCCGGTGGCCACGATAACCGAGGAGGCCGCTACCTCTACCTGGTCCGTCGACCGAACCCGCCATGATCCTTCGGTGCCGGCGGGCTGCACATCCTCGACGCTGGTGTCGAACCGCATCTCCACGCCACGTCGCCACGCCAGAGCATACAAGCTGTCACGTACATCACGTGCTTTGTTCGAGGCCGGGAAGAGCTTGCCGGTTTCCAGCTCCAGTGCCAGCCGTGTACCCACCTCTCGTTCAAAAAACTCCCGCTGTTCCGGCAAAGGCCACGAGAGCAGCATCTTGCGCAGCGTGTTGGGAGAGGACTCAGTCACATAACGGGCTGGATCGACCTCCGCCGGGAGCACGTTGCAGCGCCCTCCGCCGCTGATCAGGATTTTGCGCCCCCCATCACGGGTCCGCTCCAGAAGCAACACCCGTCTGCCAGTACTCGCCGCGAAAATCGCCGCTGTTACCCCTGCAGCTCCGGCACCTATCACCACAATCGGTTCGGCTCCCATGGGGCGCAACATAGGCTGCTGGAATAAGTCGGACACCCCCTTGACCCCTTTCCTTTCTGTGGGTATACTGTGGGTCCCTGTGGAAACTGGGCTGCCGGGCGGGAGAGAGCAGGTAGCGGGGGAGGGCTTGACGAGCGGGTGCGGGGGGTGTACATTGGAGGGCTGCAAGCGAGTGGTTGGGCGGAGCGGCGAGGGGAAACAGATGGTATTGACACTCTCTCGCAAGTCGGTTAGATTACATGAGTTCGAAGGCACGCATCGGCTCGGGTGACACCGGGCGAGTTGCCATGGGAAGGGGAGCCGGGCTCCCGAATGAGGCAGGGCATTGAAAATTCAGGGTAGAGGGAGTAGTGCTTTGTGGGTGTGGGTGTCCCGCGGGCTTTGACGCGACATGTCGTCGGAGCGCGATCGGGTAGAAACATGGATTCTGAGCACAAAACGAGCTAAAGGCCGCAAGCCATCAGCCACAAGCTGAGAGCTTGGGAGCTTTTAGCCATCTAGTGTTCTCTTCGAGCTGTTTAAACACTCTATGGAGAGTTTGATCCTGGCTCAGGACGAACGCTGGCGGCGCGCTTAACACATGCAAGTCGTACGCTGGGCGTGTTTGTGCGCAAGCGCAAACACATCCGGAGTGGCGGACGGGTGCGTAACACGTGAGCGATCTGCCCAGATGGGGGATACCCGGGGAAACCCGGGTCAATCCCGCATGTGGTTTTCTTCCTTCATGGGGAGATCATCAAAGATCCTTTCGGGGATTCTGTCTGGAGGAGCTCGCGGCGTATCAGCTAGTTGGTAGGGTAACGGCCTACCAAGGCGACGACGCGTAGGGGTCTGAGAGGATGGCCCCCCACATGGGGACTGAGATACGGCCCCGACTCCTACGGGAGGCAGCAGTGGGGAATCTTGCGCAATGGGCGAAAGCCTGACGCAGCGACGCCGCGTGCGGGAGGACGCTTTTCGGAGTGTAAACCGCTGTCGGGAGGGACGAATGCTGTGGGGAGGAAATGCTCCACAGTTGACGGTACCTTCAAAGGAAGCACCGGCTAACTCTGTGCCAGCAGCCGCGGTAATACAGAGGGTGCAAGCGTTGTTCGGAATCATTGGGCGTAAAGCGCACGTAGGCGGCCGTTTAAGTCCGACTGTGAAAGACCGGGGCTCAACCCCGGGGCTGCAGCGGAGACTGAGGGGCTTGAGACACGTAGAGGCTGGCGGAATTCCGGGTGTAGCGGTGGAATGCGTAGAGATCCGGAAGAACACCGGTGGCGAAGGCGGCCAGCTGGGCGTGGTCTGACGCTGAGGTGCGAAGGCGTGGGGAGCGAACAGGATTAGATACCCTGGTAGTCCACGCGGTAAACGATGGACACTCGCCGTGGGGGGGATCGAGCCCTTCCGTGGCCAAGCTAACGCGACAAGTGCCCCGCCTGGGGAGTACGGCCGCAAGGCTGAAACTCAAAGGAATTGACGGGGGCCCGCACAAGCGGTGGAGCATGTGGTTTTAATTCGAAGCAACGCGAAGAACCTTACCTGGACTTGACATGCTAGAGAAACTCCGGTGAAAGCCGGGCCCTCCTTCGGGACTCTAGCACAGGTGCTGCATGGCTGTCGTCAGCTCGTGTCGTGAGATGTTGGGTTAAGTCCCGCAACGAGCGCAACCCTTGCCTGTTGTTGCCAGCATGGAGAAATCCTGATGGGGACTCGACAGGGACCGCCGGTGATAAACCGGAGGAAGGTGGGGACGACGTCAAGTCATCATGGTCCTTACGTCCAGGGCTACACACGTGCTACAATGGCTGGGACAAACCGCTGCGAACCCGCGAGGGGAGCGAATCGGAGAAACCCGGTCCAAGTTCGGATTGCAGTCTGTAACTCGACTGCATGAAGCTGGAATCGCTAGTAATCGTGGATCAGCTACGCCACGGTGAATACGTTCCCGGCCTTGTACACACCGCCCGTCACGCCATGGAAGTCGGGGAGCGCCCGAAGTACGTGGGCCAACCTGAAGGCTTGTCCTTCGGGAGGCAGCGTCCTAAGGCGAGTTCGGTGACTGGGGCGAAGTCGTAACAAGGTAGCCGTAGGGGAACCTGCGGCTGGATCACCTCCTTTCTGGAGACGCGAGTAAGCGGACATGTGGGTAGCTGATCTTGAGCTACTAGCCATTTGCTGGACGCAGAAAGTTCTCAAGACATCGAACACCATACACACACAAAGCACTGTTCTCATCTGTTCTGAATCATTGACAACACGGGTAGCAGGGAAGCGAGGAAGCCGTTCACAAGGGGAATGGCTTTTTCTGGCTTAGAGCTTTGGTTGCTTCTTTAGGGTGTGAAGTCAAGAGCACACCAAATTATCTGGTCAAGTAATCAAGGGCGCATGGTGGATGCCTTGGCACGGACCGGCGAAGAAGGGCGTGATAAGCTGCGAAAGCTTCGGGGAGCCGCACGTAGGCCGTGATCCGGAGATGCCCGAATGGGGAAACCCGGCGAGAGTCATGTCTCGTCACTGGGTGGTGAATTCATAGCCACCGCAGAGCCAACCGGGAGAACTGAAACATCTAAGTATCCCGAGGAAAAGAAATCAAATGAGATTCCCTGAGTAGCGGCGAGCGAAACGGGAGGAGCCTAAACCGAGCCCCTTGGGGTTCGGGGTTGTAGGGCCTGGGTGGGGCTTGTCCCGCCAGACAGGATGCACATAGCCGAAGCGCGTTGGAACGCGCCATCGTAGAGGGTGAGAATCCCGTAGGCGAAATGTGTGATCTACTGGTGACCTGGGTACCTGAGTACGGCGGGACACGAGGAATCCCCGTCGGAATCTAGGGGACCACCCTCTAAGGCTACATACGAGTCCGTGACCGATAGTGCACTAGTACCGTGAGGGAAAGGTGAAAAGCACGCCTGGCGGCGAGTGAAACAGATCCTGAAACCATGTGCCTACAAGCGGTAGGAGCGGGGTGTATGTACTTGTACATATACACCTGTGACTGCGTGCCTTTTGCATTATGATCCGGCGAGTTACTCCTCATGGGCGAGGTTAAGGTCTTATGGACCGGAGCCGAAGCGAAAGCGAGTCTTAATAGGGCGCAATTAAGTCCATGGGGGTAGACCCGAAACCGAAGCGATCTATCCAGGGCCAGGTTGAAGCTCGGGTAACACCGAGTGGAGGACCGAACCCGTTCATGTTGAAAAATGTTGGGATGAGCTCTGGATAGGGGTGAAAGGCCAATCAAGCTCGGAGATAGCTGGTTCTCCCCGAAAACTATTGAGGGTAGTGCCTCGGAGGCATGTGAGCGGGGTAGTAAGAACTGACAGGACGAGGGGCCTTAACAGGCTACCGACTTCTATCAAACTCCGAATGCCCGTCTCATGGACCCCGGGAGACAGCACACGTGCGATAATGTGCGTGTACGAGAGGAAAGAACCCAGACCGTCGGCTAAGGTCCCGAAGTGTACGCTAAGTGGATAAGGATGTGGAGGTGCAGTGACAACTGGGAGGTTGGCTTAGAAGCAGCCATGCCTTGAAAGAGTGCGTAATAGCTCACCAGTCAAGTGCGTCTGCGCCGATAATGGTCGGGACTCAAGCGTAACACCGAAGCCACGGATTTTGTTTCTGGACTTGTCCAGAAACAAGATGGTAGGGGACGTTCTGGTAACAGTGAAGCCCGGGTGGAAACCTACGGGTGGAGTGGCCAGAAGTGAGGATGCCGGAATGAGTACGCGAGAACGAGGGTGAGAATCCCTCGCACCGAAAGCCCAAGGGTTCCGGGGCCAGGCTCATCCGCCCGGGTCAGTCGGACCCTAAGTCGAGGCCGAAGGGCGTAGACGATGGAAAGCAGGCGAATATTCCTGCACCACAGAACGTGCGTTACCACCCGCAGGGGGACGCAGGAGCGAACGTATGGCCGGGCGGTGGTTGTCCCGGTGCAAGAGCCGTAGGTGTTTCCGGGGGGTAAAGACCTGGATAGCCGAGACTCGAAGCCAAGGTGAGGGCTTGCCCTTGCCGAGTGTACCGTAGCCGGCTGCCGAGAAAAGCCTCGGCGGGGAGTGCGTTTGTGACCGTACCGTAAACCGACACGAATTGGGCGAGGCGAGTAGCCTCCAGGTGCGCGAGTGAATTGTGGAGAAGGAACTCGGCAAAATGTCCCCGTAACTTCGGGGAGAAGGGAACTCCTGGTACTTGAAGAGGCTTCGCGCCTCCGAGGAAGGAGTCGCAGAGAATCGGCTCAAGCGACTGTTTAGCAAAAACACAGGTGCCTGCCAAGTCGAGCAAGACGACGTATAGGCACTGACGCCTGCCCGGTGCCGGAAGGTTAAGAGGAGAGGTCAGCCCCCTTCGGGGGTGAAGCTTTGAATCGAAGCCCCGGTAAACGGCGGCCGTAACTATAACGGTCTAAGGTAGCGAAATTCCTTGTCGGGTAAGTTTCAGAACCTGCACGAATGGCGTAACGACTTGAGCGCTGTCTCCTCCACAAGCTCGGCGAAATTGGAGTCTCGGTGAGGATACCAGTACCCGCGACAGGACAAAAAAGACCCCGTGCACCTTGACTGCACCCTGACATTGATCATGTGCGCTATCTGTGTAGCATAGGTGGGAGGCTGGGAAGCGGGGGCGCTAGCTCTCGTGGAGCCACCGGTGAAATACCACCCTGGTTGTGTGCGTGATCTAACCTTGGCCAGTTATCCTGGCTAGGAACCGTGTCAGGCGGGCAGTTTGACTGGGGCGGTCGCCTCTAAAGGTAGCGGAGGCGCGCAAAGGTTCCCTCAGCGCGGTCGGCAATCGCGGCGAGTGTAAACATACAAGGGAGCTTGACTGCGAGACGGACAGGTCGAGCAGGTGCGAAAGCAGGCGTTAGTGATCCGGCGGTCCCGTGTGGAGGGCCGTCGCTCAACGGATAAAGGTACGCCGGGGATAACAGGCTTATCGCCCCCGAGAGTTCACATCGACGGGGCGGTTTGGCACCTCGATGTCGGCTCATCGCATCCTGGGGCTGGAGAAGGTCCCAAGGGTCCGGCTGTTCGCCGGTTAAAGCGGTACGCGAGCTGGGTTCAGAACGTCGTGAGACAGTTCGGTCTGTATCCGTCGTGGGCGTTGGAGGATTGAGGGAGGCCGTCCCTAGTACGAGAGGACCGGGACGGACGAGCCTCTGGTGTACCGGTTGTGCTGCCAAGCGCAGTGCCGGGTAGCTATGCTCGGACGGGATAACCGCTGAAGGCATCTAAGTGGGAAGCCCCGCCCAAGATGAGTCCTCCAGGGAGAAATCCCTCTAAAGGGCCGTGGAAGACCACCACGTAGATAGGCGGCAGGTGTACGGGGGTGACTCCTTCAGCCGAGCCGTACTAAGGGCCCGTGTGGCTTGACCAGTTCTTTTTGGCTCTTCACACCCGAAACGCTTCCTTCCTGCATACCCTGATCCTTTTACCGCTGAGCGTGGGTTTCTACACGCTCAGCCGCCCAGTCTGCGATCGGTGGCAAGAGCGCGGGGGACACACCCGATCCATCCCGAACTCGGAAGTTAAGCCCCGCTGCGCGGGTACTGCCGGGGCCACCCGGTGGGAGAGTACGTCGCCGCCGGTCTCGTTAAAAGAAAAGGCTCTGCCGATTGGCAGAGCCTTTTTCGCTGATAGCTACCACTAAAACAAAAACGCCCGCACGAACAGTTCGTGCGGGCGTTTTTTGTTTCTCAAATCTACTGCGTGATGTTCATCTTGCCGACCATCCCCATCATCGCGTGCGGGGTCGCACTGATAGTTGTAGGCAGCTCCATGTTCACCACCACTTCGTGCGTCTGGCCGGCGCTGGTCAGGTAAGGGCTTGCAGGTGGTAGATTGGACATCCCCTGGTTGAGCGCCGGTGCAAAGGAAACGTTGTGCGCTGCGCCGCTCGCTTCCTGCACCCAACGGACTGTGTCACCTTTCTTTACGGTGATCTCAGCCGGCTCAAATACGCCGGAAGCGCCACCCTGCGTGGTAAGCATCCGAACCGTGTGCACCTGACCCGTGGCGCCAGCCTGAGCTGGTGTGGCCGCTGGTGCCGCCGCAGGCTCGGCGGTTGAGGCTCCACCTGCGGGCTGCGTCTCAGTCTGGTCCCCACCGCCACACGCGGCGGCAAAGGCAAGCAACCCAAGCACGGATGCCTTAAGAAATCCCTTCTGAACTAACATGCGTTCTCCTCAACAAAACGGTGAGTGTTTACAGCTCGAGCAAACATAGCAATATACCCAACCCGGTCGTGTGGAACCATCGGGCAAGTGCTTGTCATGTGAGGGGGTTTTCCTGACATGCGCCCGGCCGCTAAAGTCCTAGAGCGGCTCGCACGGTAGCGGGAATCCTCGCGGACGTCCAAGGTGGGCTGAAGGTCAACTCGATGTTGGCCTGCTCCACACCGTCGAGCGCTTCGACTGCTTCGCGCGCCTGGTCCAGGATCTGGCCGGCCACCGGACACGCGGGCGAGGTGAGCGACATCGTGACATCTACGTTGCCGCCATCAACTTTGATGTCGTAGATAAGGCCTAGGACCACGAGATCAAGGTTCAACTCGGGATCTTTGACTTTGCGGAGCGCTTTTTTGACCTGTTCCGGAGTGACCATCAGGTTCTGCATTGCGGGTGAGCCAGTGCTACGTTCCGGGCAGCATATCGGATCGCGTATGAGATTGTCAATGCGGAGCGTGGGCCAGGTACTTGCGTCCTCCCCCAGCCGAAATCGTGATTTCTGCCACCTTGCTACTGCCTCCGAATGGCCTCTGCTGACAAACCTCGGGTTCAACGAATTGCGATCAACACAGGCGGAGGGGACGCTCCCGGACTGAATGCAGTAATCCGGGCGGCAACTCTCGCCGCGCTACGCAACGGATGGGAAGTACTCGGAATCCGCCGCGGATATATGGGTCTTCTGGAGGAGCAGGTGGATGACGAGCCCGGGGTATTTCCCCTTACGGAGCACGCGGTGCGGGGAATTACACATCTTGGCGGAACCATTCTCGGTACCACCACACGAGGTAATCCCTTCGGGCTTGAGGTGAGGCAGCCGGATGGTACATGGGGCACTGTGGATCGGTCCGACGAGATCGTGGAGCGGTTTCGCGCGCTAGGTATTGACGCGTTGATTGCCATTGGTGGAGATGGTTCCCTCGGCATTGCCCATGCGCTTCAGCAGAAGGGCTTGCCCGTGATCGGGGTGCCAAAGACCATCGACAATGATTTGGCAGCCACTGACATGACATTCGGCTTCCAAACGGCCGTGGAAGTGGCTACGGATGCAATCGGGCGGCTCCACTCCACTGCGGAAGCGCATCAACGAGTGATGGTAGTGGAGCTGATGGGGCGGCACACAGGCTGGATTGCGCTGGAGTCCGGACTGGCGGGCGGAGCTGACGTCATCTTGATTCCAGAGATTCCCTACCACGTAGAGCGCATCGCTGCCAAGGTGCGGGATCGGGATACGAGCGGGCGACGGTTCAGCATCATAGTTGCCGCTGAGGGTGCGTGTCCTGCGGATGGGGAGGCGAGCTATGCGGATGCTTCCGGACGGTATGGTGGGATCGCGGAGCGGCTTGCACGGCAGCTTGAGGAGCTTACGGGTAAAGAGGCGCGCGTTCTGGTGCTCGGGCACATTCAGCGCGGAGGCACCCCAATCGCCTACGATCGGAGCCTTGCACTTCGCTTCGGGGCCGCCGCGGTCCGCTGCATTGCGGAGGGAAGCTTGGGAACAATGGTTGCCCTGCAGGGCAAGCACGTTCGGAGTGTTCCACTTGGTGACGCCGTGCGGGAGCTGAAGCGCGTTTCACCTGCCACTGACGATGCGGTGCTCACGGGCAGACAGCTGGGCGTTTCATTTGGAGATGCGGATGGCTGAGCTTCCGCGGAACGGTGGGAGTATCACCCTGACCCCAATGCAGCGGGCGCACCTGCGCTCGCTTGCGCATCATCTGAAGCCCATCTTCTACGTTGGCAAGGAGGGGATCACCCAGGCTGCCATCCAGGCGATACACGACGCGTTCAACACGCGTGAGCTGCTCAAGGTCAAAGTGCAGGAAGCTGCTCCACTGGAAGTACGGGACGGGGCGGAGATGCTGGCTCGAGGCGTGGATGCAGCCGTGGTGCAAACCATCGGGAGGACGGCGGTGCTGTACCGCCGTCACCCGACCAAGCCGGAGATCAAACTGTTTGGTTGATCAGTAGATGTAGACCGGCGTTCCCACGGGAACATTGCGGTACATCCATAGAATGTCGTCCTTGAGCATGCGGATGCATCCGGCACTCGCCGCGGTGCCGACGGTTTCTTCCTTTTCGGTTCCGTGGAAGTAGTAGCCATCCTGCATCTCCAGCTTCGCCGCTCCAAGGACACCCTTGTGACGGCGCTGCGGGCTCCCCCAGGGCGGAATGATCACGGCTCCGTCCCGGATCGGCACCTTCCCCTCGGGAAAGCCCGCGAGTGCATCAGGCCGCGCGTTGCTCATGTTGATCACCCGTAGCCCTTGCTCCTGCGCGGTTTTGACGTAGTGCCAGTCGGGTGGTACCCAGATCGGATCCAGCTCCTTGTGGGTGATGGTCATACGTCCCCGGGGAGTCTGGAAGCGCTGGGTCTTCCCGCCCATCACCAGAGTCTTCCCGGAGCCCACCGCCACCGGGGCGGCGTAAAGGGTATCGTTGCCCCGCAGGTACCACATTTGACGCTCGGCAATGGACACCACGATGTGCACCTGGCTGCTGCTAGGAACTAAGCGCTCGCTCTCTTTCTCCCTGGCCCGCACCTTTGCCTCATGTTCGCGCACTCTTTCGGCCACACGCTGCTCAATAAAGCGAAGACGCTCGGCATCGTGCGTGTACGCCATCTCCGCCACCTCGCGCTTGAAGCGCTCGTTCGTCGCCCAGAGGGCGCTGGACACGAAGAGGGTGGCACTCCCAATCACGAAAAGCAGCAGGAGCAAAGTGCCCCAGCCATGATCGCGAAAGATGCGCCGCAGCCTGCCGAGCGGAGCCAGGTTCCGCCGTTCCGGAGTTCCAGCGCGGGTGGTGCGTGAATCCATAATTCAACTCCTGCTAGTAGATGAATACCGGAGTGTCTTTGCTCACTGCGTCGATGATCGCCCCCAGATCCTTTGCCTCCGCCATGAACGACGCGGGTTTGGCAGCCGGTATCGCGTCGCCTTCGCCCGCCAGTGGTCCCCGCCGCGGGACGCTGTAAATCTCCGTACCGTCATTCAACTCGATGACGTAGATGCCCAGACCCTCCTTGATCTTGCGATCGGACTCGGGAGGAACGAGCTGGCCACGGCTCACGTACACCCATTCTGGGACGGTGTAGGTGGGACTGTAAAGCTTTCTTGCGAGCCGGCGCTCACCAACCGGGCGAACCAGCCGCCAGGTGCGCCCGTCATCCGCCCGAATCACACTGTCTGGACCGATCCGCAGCCGCGCCTGCCGCATGGGCACTCTGCCGTGCATCAGGTAGAGCGTGGAATCTTTAAGGCTGATGGCGAGGTGGACTCCCTTCTGCCGCATCGCCTTGATGCGGAGATCTCGCTGCAGCAGCGCGATCGCCAGCTCGGATCGCTTCGACTCCGACCGCAGGATCCGATCGCGAGTGGCGCGCTCGGCGGCTGTCATGCGCTGGTTCAAGAGCGCCACTTCGTGCTGGTACTCCGGTACTCGGCGCGCGATCACCGCGGCGGCCCCGAGCAGTCCGCCCGTCAGCAGCAACATCGCCCAGAAGAACACCGGGTGCTCGTGCCAGATCCACCGGCGCTTTCCTTCCGCCGGCGGGGGTGCAAGATCCTGTGAGTGGTTGTCTGCCATATACTTAGCTACACATCATATCACGCAGTTGAGCAAGAGCCGTACCCCGTTTACCCCTGGCGTGGAGTAGCGGTCCGCATCAAGTTAGTCCGCATGAGCAAAACATTTTGGGTGCTGGGGTGTGTGCTGGGTTTCACCGGAGTGGCCGCGGGTGCGTTCGGAGCACACGCGCTACGCGGCAAGCTTTCTCAGGACTTACTGGCGGTGTGGGAGATCGGGGTCCGCTTCCAGATGTATCACGCGCTCGCTCTGCTGGCGGTGGCAGGGGCCGTTGCGCAATGGGCGAATCGTGGAGCTGAAGCGGCGGGGTGGCTATTCGCCGGAGGGACGGTGGTTTTCTGCGGGAGTCTTTACCTGCTGGCGCTCTCCGGTGTGCGATGGCTCGGGGCGGTCACCCCGCTCGGCGGTCTCATGCTGCTCGCGGGTTGGGGCGCGCTTGCATGGGCCGGATGGCAACGGTAGCTCTGTCTTCGTATGCGGACGGCCGGTGTACCCGGAAGCGGACGACACTGGACAAGTTGTTACGGGGCAGGGAACGAAGTCCCTATGGCGCAAGATGTTGCAAGGTATCATCTTCGGGAATGAAGCTTGCTGTGGAGACGAGCCGGCAAGTGCTACACCCTCCCATGCAAATGGAGCTTCCCATGCGTGCGATGCTGCCAGTTCTCGCACTGGTGCTTTCGGCATCGGCATGTGCCCTACCCTATTCATGGGGCACCTACAGCCCTGAAGGGCGCAATTACCAACCGTTGCGTGCCCGGATCGTGGCCCATGACAACCTGGCGGTGCGGCTGAATCGTCCCGCTTATGTTGCCGTTTTCGAGATCCTGCCCGGGCGCGGTGTGGGGCTGGTATACCCCACCGCCGGCCAGGCGGACGGCTTCATGAGCGGTGGTTTCATTCCCCTATGGAGACCCTCGAACTTTTATCAAGCGTCGTATTTGCCGGATGCCTTCGGGTACACGGCTCAAGCGCCGCGCTATCTCCTGTTGATCGCCTCAGACGAGCCGCTGCGAGTCGAGTGGTTCGCACGGTCGCCCATGGCCCTGCGGTCGACGCTGGGATTTCAGCGTTTCGCATCCTGGAACCCGTACTCGCTGATGGACGACCTCGCGGAGGCGGTGCTGCCAGCCATGGTGGACGACAACAGCTGGACGTCGGATGTGTACGTGCAGTGGCCGGAGCCGCGGGCGCTTCGCGACTCACGAACGCGGCTGGTGGCGGTGCGGTGTGCAAACGGGCGAATCTTTTATGCTCCGCTTGAGTACCTTGCCGAGGGGTCCCAGGCGTGTCCCGTAGCCGTGACCCGGTCAGACACCACTGCCCGCGCGGATACGGCTGCGATTCGGAAGCTTCCGGAGCGGCCACGAATCCAGCCGCGCCGCGGGGACGCCGATGAGTCACGGGAGCGTGTCATCCGCGCCCGGTTGCAGGAGCGCCCGCAGGGGGAGCGCCCGGACCGCCCGGCGCGTGATGAGGATGCACCCAGGCGAGTGGGGCCCCGCCCGGAGGTGAGCAGACCCGAGCGTCCGGAGCGTTCAGAGCCACGCTCGGCGCCTCGTCCCGAGCGGGAAGTGCGCCCTGCAGGCGAAAGGCCGGAGCGGCCCGCTCCGGAACCGGAGCGCCCGCCCCAGTAGGCGATGCTGACGGTCCTGCGGCAGGAAGTAGTGGCGTGCAGGCAGTGTGATCGCCTGGTGCAGTGGCGGGAGCAGGTAGGACGGGAAAAACGGCGAGCATTTCGCGATTGGGAGTACTGGGCGCGCCCGATCCCCGGCTTTGGGGATCCCGCGGCGCGCCTTTTGATCCTGGGGTTGGCTCCGGCTGCTCATGGCGGCAACCGTACCGGCCGGGTCTTCACCGGTGATCGTTCCGGTGATTGGCTCTTCGCCGCACTCTTCCGCGCCGGGTTCGCCAATCAACCCACCTCAATTAGCTAAGGTGACGGGCTCGTCCATTCGCAGAAGGAGGTGCTCATGGCGGCCGTGGGTCGTCACCGGTGCTCGTTCCGGTGATTGGCTCTTCGCCGCACTCGTCCGCGCCGGGTTCGCCAATCAACCCACCTCAATTCGCTCAGGTGACGGGCTGGTCCTTTCGGAGGTGTACGTTACCGCCGCCGTGAAGTGTGCCCCGCCGGATAACAAGCCGCTCCCAACCGAGCGGGCGACCTGCCAGCCCTTTCTCCTCCGTGAGCTGGAAAACCTGCCGGCGCTGCGCGCGATCCTGTGCCTGGGGGCGTTCGCATGGGATGCCGCCCTGCGGGCGCTTCCCGCTGGGGGTCATGCTGTGCCCAGGCCGCTCCCCAGGTTCGGGCATGCGGCCGATGTCCTGCTCCCGGGCGGGCTCACGCTGATCGGCTCGTATCATCCAAGCCAGCAAAACACCTTCACCGGCCGGCTGACCGAAGCCATGCTGGACGATGTACTGGCTTCCGCCTGGCGCGCGATAGGCGCTGCTTAGCTGATCGCGGCTGGCGGGCGGTAGATCCACCCTTCCAGGTTGATCGCGGCAGCTGGGTAAGAGCCGACTCGAAAAGGCTGGTCCAGGTCGTTCCGCGCGAGCCACGCGCTGAGGCAGGCGATTACGGCATCCCAGGCGTCTTCCAAAACCACCGCCGACGCTTCCATGGAAGCGTCGGCGAAGCTCAGCCAGGTGTGCAGCGCCGCCACGCGTGCACGCTGCTCCCCAGGTCGTCCAGGAGTGCGGCGGCAGCGCACACCCAGGTCCCGCACGGTGGCGGCAGGGTAAACCTCGATCAGCGTCGTGGGTGCCTCGGCGGAGGGAAGCTGCGGACACACGGCGGCGTCGGTGAGTTCACGTAGCTCATGCAGCCAGCGTATTCCCTCGATGGTTTGTCGGTAAAGCCGCAGGTTCAGCGGGTCCATGGCCCCGCCCGTGTCGGTGAGGCGAGGCGTGCGGAGTGGCTCCGGCACTGCTTCACGAACCTCGTCGGGGGGGCGATCCGCCGTCCAGGCGGCGAGGGTCGGCCAGGTTACGCCGTCTCCGCACAGGTGCTCGGCCGCCGCGCCCGGGAGGCCGAAGGGGAAGTCCATGCCCCACAGGATGCTTTCGTCCCGGGATGCACCTACCCCGGTGCGCCACCCATTCGCGACGTAGCTGCGCAGGTCCGCACGAAACGCGTGTGGACGGAGGGCGACGATGCGGAGCTTGCCGGCTTCCTCACGCGCGAGGGCGGACCAAAGGGTGGAGAGCGGTTCCCTGGCCCCGCTGAAGTCGACCCCCCCGAAGTACTGGAATGCGCGCACCTCAGCGTGTTCCTGACATTTGGTACCACTCCACCACTTCGGGGCGGCGCTCCCGGTTCCCCAGACCTGTTTGCGCCATCAGGGCCTCGATCTCCCCAATCTCGCGGGGCGCACCCGCCGAGATCCGCTCCACTCCGCTGGCAGTGATGAAGTAGTCATCCTCGATTCGCACACCGATGTTCCGGTATCGCTCCAGCACCGGCCGGAGCCGCCCGATCAGGGCCCGGATTTCGGGCGTGTCCGCCAGGTAGTCCAGCGCGTCCGCGCGTATGTAGATCCCTGGCTCGATGGTCAAGGCGCTCCCCACCACGAAGGGGGAGGTGTTCGGGTCGTGCACGTCGAGCCCGATGCCGTGTCCGAGCCCGTGCATGTAGAAGAGCCGGAGCTGCGGACAGCGCCCCAGTGCACCTCCTCCGCCACAGGCGTAGGTGGCGTCCGGGGATTCGATCAGCCCGAGCCGAGCCAGCCCGGTGGCGAGTACCCGGCTCGCGGTGGCGTTCAGTTGCTCCATGGTCGCACCCGGACGGGCGAGTGCTTCCGCCGCCTTTTGAGCGTCCAGGACGATCCCGTAGATGGCACGCTGCTCCGGTGAAAACACTCCGTTCACCGGCACCGACCGCGTCACGTCCGCGGCGTACCCACGGTAGGAGGCGCCGATGTCCATCACCACCATCTCCCCGGCCTGCATGAACCGGTCGTTCGCGTTGTAGTGCAGGGTAGTGGAGTTCGGTCCGGAGCCCGTGATAGTGGCAAAGGATGGGCGCTCCGCACCATGCCGCCGAAACACGTATTCGATAAGCGCCTGGATTTCGAACTCGTTCATGCCGGGTTCCATGCTCCGCATCGCTTCACCGTGGGCGACGTTGGTGATGTAAACGGCACGGCGAATCAGGTCCCTTTCAGCCGCGGACTTGGTTCCGCGCAGCCGATTGAGCGTTTCATCCGCCGGAACCGAGCGGACGCCGTGTTGCGTCGCCAGGCGCATCAGCATCCGCTGGTCGCGCATCGAGTCCGCGGTTTCTACCTCATCCCCGGAGCCGGGAAACATGGTGTACAGGGTACGATGCTGCCGAAGAAGTGAATCCACCGCAAAGAACAAACGGTCCGTGGTGCGCGTGGGGATGGCGGTGAGCTGCCGGGCGCGCTCCGCCCCCAAACGCGGGCCCTCCCAAACTTCCTGAGCCGGATTGCGCTGCAGGACGAAGAGCTGCTCCTCCACGCGCCCACCCGTCTTGGTGATGACCAGCGCGGCTCCGGGCTCGGTGATGCCGGTCAGATAGCGAAAGGGCGAGTTCTGAAAGAACTGCAGGTAGTCGGCACTTGGGGCCTGAGAGCCCAGGGCAACCAGCACCCCGTCTCCCATGGCAGAAGCCAGTGCCCGACGGCGCTGTGCGTACTCCGCCGCGGCGATAGGAACGGGAGCGGGAAGCGCCGGCACCGTCCAACCTGTGGGCTGTGCACGCGGAGAGGCGGCGGGGCGGGCAGCAGTACCGGGGCCGCATCCGGGGAGGGCGACGAGCAGCAGGCAGAGCAGGGCGCGAGTCGAGCAGGGCATCGGCATCTCCGGGTTTTTTGCACTATCCTAACGTACTACCCAACTCTTCGGCCAGCGATTCGGGTGTATTCACGGGCTGTCTGCAGGCGAAGCGCTCGCATACGTAGGCGGTGGCACGTCGTTCCATCTGCGGTCGCTCCGCGAGCAGCGGGATCAGCGTAATACTCTCCGGGTCTGCTTCCGGTGCACCCAGTGCCACCACTGTATTCGGCAGGAAGCGCCGGTGCAGGACGTCCAGCAGCGCATGAGTGTCCGACGCACCGGGCTCCCCGATGATCGCGACCTCCTGTGGGGTGGCGAGATAAAAGTCGAGGGCACCGAGGAGGTGTCCAAAGGCGGTGGGAGCACGGCGGAGGAGGTCCGCCATGCTGGTCAGGACGCGCTCCGCCATACGGGCATACGGTGGCTCGCCGGTGAGCGCCGCGAGCCGGAGCAGCATGCCGGTAGCGACCGAGTTTCCGGAGGGTGTGGCGTTGTCGAACAGGTCGCGCGGGCGGACAACCAGCGCCTCCGCATCAGCGGCGGTGTCGTAGAATACGCCACCCTCGTCGTCCCAGAATCGCTCCAGCAGGGTGTCGGTAAGCTTCTTTGCCTCCCGTACCCACCGGGTGTCCCAGGTGGTTTCGTACAGGACGAGCAGTGCGTCCGCCAACAGCGCATGGTCCTCCAGAAACGCGTCGATCTTGGCGCGCCCATCCTTGTAGGTGCGGAGCAATCGGCCATCTCGCCGAAGCTCGCGGAGCAGGAACTCCGCATTGGCCACGGCGATGTCCCGGTACTCCTCCCGCCCGAGCACGCGTGCTGCTTCCGCAAAGGAATGGAGCATCATCGCGTTCCACGCAGTCAGCACCTTTTCGTCCCGTCCGGGCCAGGCACGCTGCGCGCGGTGCGTGTAGAGCCGTTCACGCCCGCGCTGGATCACCTGGCGTAGCTTATCCGGCGCGACGCCCGCACCCGCCGCCACCTCCTCCAGCGTACGATCCACATGCAGGATGCTGATCGGCTGCGGTGGCGGGTGGTGGTGGTCCCCTCCCAGTTGCCCGCTTCGGTGACGTCGTAGTAGCGGCGGAAAAGCGGTCCGTCTTCCGGGCCGAGCACCTGATCTATTTCGTTGGGGGTCCACACACAAAGAACTTCCCCTCCACGCCCTCGCTATCCGCGTCCTGCGTGGAGTAAAATCCGCCCTCCGGCGAGCGCATCTCCCGCAGCACGTAGTCGAGAGTTTCCTCCACGACGCTGGCGTAGAACCGGTCACCCGTGGCCTGAAAGGCGTGCAGGTAGACGCGCGAAAGCAGCGCGTTGTCGTACAGCATCTTTTCGAAGTGGGGCGCCAGCCACCTGGCGTCCACCGAGTAGCGGTGAAAGCCGCCACCCAGATGGTCGTACATGCCACCACCAGCCATCTTGCGCAGGGTGTGCTCGGTTATGCGCAACGCCTCGGGGCTCCCGGCACGCTTCCAGTGCCGCAGCAGGAACTCCAGGTTCATCGGCTGGGGAACTTCGGCGCGTCGCCGAATCCGCCATGGCGCGCGTCGTGGTTTCGGGCCAGGCTGTGGAATGCGCGGTCCAGGATGCCGGCGTCCAGCTCACCCGGACGGGCGCGTAGCGCGCTGCTCTGGCGCAGGATGTCGTGCAGCTCCGCCGCACTGCGCTCTACTTCGCTCCGGCGATTCCGGTACGCGTCGGCGACACCGGCGAGCACCTGCCGGAATGAGGGCATGCCGTGGCGGGGCTCCGGGGGGTAGTACGTTCCTCCGTAGAACGGCACTCCACCGGGAGTCAGGAACACGGTCATCGGCCAGCCACCATGGCCCGTCATCTGCTGCACGGCGTTCATGTAGATGGAGTCCAGGTCTGGGCGCTCTTCCCGGTCCACTTTGACGTTGACGAAGTGCTGGTTCATCGCTTCGGCGGTGGCGGGATCTTCAAAGGACTCGTGCTCCATCACGTGGCACCAGTGGCAGGCGGAGTAGCCGATCGAGAGCAGGATCGGTTTGTCCCCCGCGCGGGCGCGCTCCAGCGCTTCAGGGCCCCACGGGTACCAGTCCACGGGATTGTTCTGATGCTGCAGGAGATACGGGCTGGTCTCGTCGGCGAGTCGGTTCGGCATGGTCGCTGGGTGCGCGGGTATGGGGTTACCCACGGCAAGCGGTGTACCGATACAGTGTCTACCCGCGGCACCCGTCTTGCTCCCCGAACTTGTCCGCTCCCATTTTGGATCTTTTCCCCTGAACCAGGTCATCACGGTGGAAGTTCAGCCGATACTTGAAGCTTTGTTCGAGCAGCACTTTGGGAAGCTGCCCGCTACCGTACTGCCCATCGGGGGCGACGGCTCCGCCCGGGCCATGTACCGCCTGGTGGGCGAGGAATACGAGACTGCGGTGGGCGTGGTCGGGCCGGACCACGAGGAGAACCGCACGTTTTTGTCGTACTCGCGCGCCTTCCGCTCAGCCGGGCTGCCGGTGCCGGAGGTCTACGGCGTTGACGAGGCCGCCGGTGTTTACATCCTGGAAGACCTGGGCGAAACCACGCTCTTTGACGCCTTGATGGCTGCGCGGGAAGAGGAGGGCGACGGCTTCCCCGAATCCATGATGGCCACCTACAGGCGGGTGCTGGAGGTGCTCCCGCGCTTTCAGGTAGAGGGCGGAAAAGTGGTGGACTACTCCGGTGGCGTACCCGCGCGCGGCCTTCGACAAGCAGTCGATCCTGTGGGACCTCAACTACTTCAAGTACCACTTCCTGAAGCTGGCACAGATCCCGTTCAGCGAAGCGCGGCTGGAGACCGACTTCGTCAACCTCACCGCGTTTTTGCTCCGGGCGGATTGTCGCCACTTCCTGTATCGCGACTTCCAGTCCCGCAACATTATGCTGCGCGACGAGGAGCCCTGGTTCATCGATTACCAGGGTGGTCGCAGGGGCGCGCTGCAGTACGATGTGGCATCGCTGCTTTACGATGCGAAGGCTGAAATTCCGGAAGCAATTCGTGATGAGCTGCTGGAGCACTATCTGGACAATCTGGAGCGGTACTTTCCCGGGGTGGACCGCGAGCTCTTCCGGATGCATTATCGGGGCTATGTGCTCGTGCGCATCCTGCAGGCGCTCGGTGCGTACGGCTACCGGGGATTCTTTGAGCGCAAGCAGCACTTCCTCCAGAGTGTTCCACCCGCGATTCAAAACATCGAGCGGCTACTCGAGACCGGACTGCTCTCCATCCGTCTGCCGGAGCTGGAAGCAGTACTGGGGCGGATGGTGCGATCCAGGGAACTGCGCAAGGCGCACCCCAAGACACGCCCTGGCCTTACGGTCCGCATCGGGAGCTTCGCCTACGGTGGCGGAGTGCCGGACGACCCCGGGGGACATGGCGGCGGCTTCGTCTTCGATACGCGGGCGATTCACAACCCGGGCCGCTACACCGAGTACACGGATCTGTGCGGCCTCGATCCCGAGGTGGTCGAGTTTCTGGAGGACATCGACGAGGTAGCCGAGTTCTGGACACACGTCGAGGCGCTGGTGGATCACCAGGTGGATGCGTACCTGCGGCGTGGCTTTACCAGCCTGAACGTGCAGTTCGGCTGTACCGGTGGGCAGCACCGCTCTGTTTACTTCTCGGAGCGGCTCGCCCGCCACCTGCGGGAGCGGTACCCAAACGGCGTCAATGTGGAGCTTGCGCATCGAGAACAAAAGAAGTGGGCGCGCGGGCCGGCACCGCAGCAAGTGGATGCGCCGCCGCAGATCGACGCGATGGCGGCGAGCCAGCCCAGGGGCGTGGTGGAGCCAGCCGGCGCCGGCTCATCAGCTGCTGTCTAGCCGGTGGATGCCATGCTCTTCGCGGCCGGGCTCGGTACCCGGCTGCGCCCGCTTACGGACCACACTCCCAAAGCGCTGATCGATGTTGCCGGGGTGCCGATGCTGGAGCACGTCGCCCGGCGGCTGGTTGCCGCGGGAGCCGACCGGCTCGTCATCAACACCTTCCACCTCGCCGAGCAGGTCGAGCGCTTCGTGGAGGAGCGTGGGGGCTTCGGAGCTGAAACGCGGATCTCGCGGGAAGAAGGGGAGATTCTGGACACGGGAGGCGGGCTGCTCCATGCGGCGCCCCTCTTCCGCCAGGCCGCACCCTTTTTCGTGCACAACGCCGACATCCTTACCGACCTGCCGCTGGGTGAGATGTACCAGGCGCACAGCGGGCACCAGCCGCTCGCGACACTGGCGGTGATGCAGCGTACTACAGGCCGGCGACTGCTCTTTGATGCTGAGGGGTTGTTTGGGCGCGTGGACGACGCCAGGGGGCTGCGGATTCAGGCACGAGAACCCGTCGGGTCGGTGGAAGAGCTGGCTTTTGGAGGAATTCACGTGGTTTCGCCCGAGATCTTCAGCCTGATCACAGAGCGTGGAGTGTTCTCGATTCTGGACCCATACCTGCGCTTGGCGGGTGAGGGACACACGATTCGGCCATTTCGGATTGACGGTTGCATGTGGCTGGACATCGGCAAGCCAGAACAGCTGGAAGCGGCGCGTACCCTGATGAGGAGAAGCAAGGAATGAGAACAATCCTGCTGCTGGGCCTGCCACTCGGGTTGATTGCGTGTGGCCGAGGAGCCGACAACATCAACACGGATCGGCAGAACCTGGCCGTCACAGCAGATACGAGCTCGGCTTACGGCAATCCGAATGTCGCCGCACCGATGACGCGGGTGCCGGATAACGGCCAGAACATGACGGTGGCCGGGCAGCTCAGGGAAGTCAACAACTCCGGCGTGCAAGGGAGCCTGAGCCTTACCGCGATTCCTACGGGGACAAGAGTCCTGTTGAGCGTCAGCAATGTTCAGCCGGGAAGTACCCTTGAGATTGCCCTGGAGCCTGGCAGGTGCGGTACGCCGAGTCAGGGGAGCAACGTGGTGGGGACGATGCAGATCGATGGGACCGGGAGCGGGAGCACCACCGTTGATGCACCAATCCCGGCAACCACCGTGATGAACGGGGAGCACTTGCTGGTGGTGAAGACGCCGCAGGCGGGCCCGGCCACGCCCCCGCTCGGCTGCGCCGACATCCCCCGGAACACACCCGGACAGCCGGGAAGCTGAACCCCTCCGCTATTACCGCTCTGGAAAGGGTGGTGGCACCGTGGCCATCACTCGCCGTGCCCCGGACACGCGCAGGCGCTGCCGCTGCTCATCCTCCCTCACCTCACTTCCTGCCCAGCGGAAGTATACCCAGGTGATGGAGAGCCACAGGCTCAGTCCACCGGGTACCCACATGATGGCACCACCGAGCTGCTGGTCGGTCAGGGTGGAGATCCCCCAGATCCGCGGCGCTTCCGCATACCAGGTGTACAGCACCGTGCCCGAGTAGGTGATCATCGCCGCCACCACCATCATCGGAATGCCCAGCACGAACAGGTAGATCATCTGCAGCGGTGCCGACAAACGAGGCAGCTCCGGGAGCGGGCTCATGATCGGCCACCACATGACAAAGCCCGTCGCCATGATCATCAGGTGCATGGCTACGTGCACATCGTGGTTGCGCATCATCAGATCATACGCGCCGGGGACGTGCCAGGCCGCGAAGATGGCGTTGTTCAGCGCGAAGGCGACCACGGGGAAGGTGAGTATGCGAGCCACCCACTCGATGGGCCGGATTTTGATCACCGGGCGCAGCATCCAGTCCGGGATGCCAGCCAGCAGGAAAGGCGGCATCAGCAGGATGAGCAGCAGGTGCTGCACCATGTGGGCGCTGAACAGGAAGTAGTCGCTCAGGTCATGCAGCGGCCCCTGCAGCGCCAGGAACATGATCACCATTCCAGTGGCAAAGCTGGCGAGCATGCGGGGCGGTACCGGGTGTGATCCGGGAAAGTGGTGCCGCAAAGGGCCGACCAGCAGCGCGTACACCCCACCGAACGCAAGCCACCCCACCAGAAATGATGGATAAACCGCGAACTCCGTCCAGGAAAACGCGCGGTTGTGAAGCAGGGCAAGGAGGGGCACAATCACTTCAAATCTACTCCAGCTAAATCAGTTTGTACGTGTTCCCCTGCTGCCCAAGGACGTGGTACAACACGAAGAGCGCGGCGATCGCCAGCGTCGCCAGGGCGGCCGGGAACAGGAACACGCCGGTAAATACCCGGCTGTCGAACTTGAGGTGCATGTAGAACATCACCACCAGGATGAACTTGGCAGCCGAGAGCACACTGATCACCAGGGCTGCGGTGCCGGGTGCGAAGGTGCCATTCTCTTCCAGCACGTAACCCCCGATTTCCAGGAGTGTCAGCACCGTCAGGACGATGCCGATCAGGATGTACGTCCGGTTCGTCGGGTGGTCGTGGATGTCGTGCTCGACTTCGTGAGTTTCACTGGTCATTTTCACGTTACCTGATCAAGTAAACGAGAGGGAAGATCACGATCCAGATCACGTCCACGAAGTGCCAGTACAGGCCGGCGATCTCCACCGTGATGGATTTCTCGGGTCCGATCCGCCCCCGGTGCACGAGCAGGGCAAGGGTCAACAGGTAGATCACCCCGGCGGTAACGTGCGCTCCGTGGAATCCGGTGAGCGTAAAGAAAGTCGCCCCGAACAGGTTGGTGCTGAGCTTCAGGCCTGCATGGTAAAAGTGGTTGAACTCATAGACCTGAAAGCCGAGAAATGTCGCCCCGAGCGCGGCGGTGATGATCAGCCAGTTGCGGCCCCAGGCCCGATCGCCCCGTTGTACCGCTGACAGGGCGAGCACCATCGCCACGCTGCTCATCAGCAGAATGAAGGTGCTGAGCGAGGTCAGCGGGATGTCCAGAATGCCCTCGTAGGCCTGGCCGTTCACCACCGTGTCGTGCGGATATGGTGGGACGCGGCTGGCACCCTTGTACACCATGTAGGTGGCGATCAGGGTGCCGAAGAGCAGGCATTCCGAGCCGATAAAGGTCCAGAACGCCAGCTTGCGGCTATCGACACCGGTGCTGGTATCGAGGTGGTCCGGATGCGCGTCCGGGAGCGTTGCTGCTGCTGCGTGATCCACGATCTCAAGATCCTTTCGCTCAGTGGTCGTGGCCCGGCTCCAGCGCGAAGCCAAAGATTCCGACAAGCGTGGTGACGAAGCCCACAAAGGACAGGTACCACAGGTTGTGCAGCGGACCGGTCACATGCCGGAAGATCAGCGCCCCAAAGAGCAGACTGATGCCGAACCCCAGGATGATCGGCCAGTAGGACGGGGGCGGCAGGTGAATGTGGTCCGCATGAGCCTCCGATGGATCCATCAGGCTCGGCTCATCAGGAAACTCCATCTCGGCCACCCTGGTGCCGCCAAGCGTGATCGTGTCCATGCCTTCCTGCGCCCTTCCGTGCGGAATCCCCCCCTGCTTGCTGGAATCCTCCTCCCAAAGCGGCATGCGGCTACGCACCGTCGGGATCTCCAGGAAGTTGTAGTCCGGCGGGGGCGAGGGTATCGACCATTCCAGCGTGGGGGCACCCCATGGGTTCGGGCCGGCGAGCTGGCCCCGCTTCCAGGAGCGGACCAGGTTCCACGTCAGCACCAGGGTGGAGATCGCGATCAGGTACGCCCCGACGGTCGCGAGCAGGTTCATGCCGTTGAAGCCGAGATCCGCCGAGAAGGTAAAGATCCGCCGCGGCATGCCGTACAGCCCCAGGAAGTGCATGGGGAAGAAGGTCAAATTCATCCCCACCATCGTTCCCCAAAAATGGATCTGGCCAAGTCGCTCGTCCAGCAGCCGGCCGCTGACCTTGGGGAACCAGTAGTACATCCCGGCCCACAGCCCCAGCACCGTCCCGCCGAAGAACACGTAATGGAGGTGGGCGACGACGAAGTAGGTGTCCGTCTGCTGCAGGTCCGCCGGGGCGGCCGAGTGCATCACCCCGGAGATCCCACCGATGGTGAACATCAGAATGAAGCCAACCGCGAACAGCATGGAGGTGGTGAACCGGATCGAGCCGCCCCACATGGTGGCCAGGAAGTTGAAGACCTTGACCCCCGTGGGGATGGCGATCAGCATGGTGCTCACCGCGAAGAAGCTTTCCGCGATCGGTCCGAGCCCGACCGCGAACTGGTGGTGGCTCCACACTCCCCAGCCGAGCCAGGCGATCAAGATTCCGGAGAAGACCACCACGTTGTAGCCGAACAGCGGCTTGCGGCTGAAGGTGGGGATCACATCGGAGACCATGCCGAGCATAGGCACGATCAGGATGTACACCTCCGGGTGGCCGAACATCCAGAAGAGGTGCTGCCAGAGTACCGGGTCGCCACCCTTGCTGGGATCGAAAAACATCGTCCCAAAGAACCGGTCGAAGAGAAGCTGCGTGACGGCGATGGTGAAGATCGCCATGGCGGTCACGATCAGCACCGACGTCACCAGTGCCATCCAGGTGAACACCGGCATGCGGAGCAGCCGCATACCAGGAGCACGCAGGTTGAGGATGGTGACGATGAAGTTGAGGGACGCGATGATGGACGCGAGACCCAGGACCTGCAGGCCCAGGACGTAGAAGTCCACGTTCACGCCCTGGGAGTACGCCGGCTCCGTCAGGTTCGCGTAGGCGAACCAGCCGACGTTGGGTGCCAGCCGGAGAAACCAGCTGCTGATCAGGAAAAGCGCCCCAAACAGGTAGATCCAGTAGGAGAGCGCGTTGAGCCGCGGGAAAGCAACGTCGCGTGCCCCGATCTGCAGGGGGACAATGTAATTAAAGAACGCGGAGGTGAGCGGCATCAGCGCCAGGAAAATCATCGTCAGCGCGTGCATCGTGAACATCTGGTTGTACACGTCCGCGCCGAGAAAATTATTCTCCGGTACCGCCAGCTGCGTACGGATCAGCACGGCCTGCAGCCCCCCGATCAGGAAAAAAAGAAAGGCGGTGACGCCGTACATGATGCCGATCCGCTTGTGATCGACGGTGGTAATCCAGCTCCAGAGTCCCGTTTCTGACGGCGCCGGCCCGGGAGCGGCTGCCGGAGCAGGGATTGTGTGTGTCGTTGTGGACATGAGCTATTCCAGCGTTTGAAGGTACGCGACGATGTACCCGATATCTTGTTCGCTCAGCTGAGGCATCGCCGGCATCCTGGAACCAGGCTTGACTGCGGGGGCGTTGCGAACCCAGGCAGCCAGGTTATGGGCGTTGTTCTCCAGGATTCCCGCGGCCAGGGTGCGGCGCTGCGCGAAGTGCGTCAGGTCGGGCCCGGTGCGACCGACCATCTGTGTTCCTTTGATGATGTGGCAGCCGGCGCAGGCACCCTGCGTCACCTTTTGCTTGCCGATCAGGATCGCCGAGTCCAGGGGTTCCGCCGCGGGTCTGGCCTCATTCTGGATCCAGCGCGCGTAGCCCTCGGGCGTATGCACGATCAGCCGCAGCTTCATCAGCGCATGGCTCTCACCACAGAACTCGGCACACTGGCCGAGGTACACCCCCGGCTCGTTGGTGGTGAACTGAATGGAGTTGAAGTGGTTCGGGATCAGGTACCGCTTCCCGCCCATCTGGGGAACCCAGAAGTTGTGAATGACGTCTCCGCCGGTCATCCGGAAATGGATCGGCTGCCCCGTGGGGATGTGGACCTCATTGGCGGTGCGTACCGTGTCCCGCCCGCCGTTGACGGGATACTTGAACTCGAACCACCACTGCCACCCCACCACATCGATGGTCAACGCGTTCGGCGGGGGCTTCCGCTGGGTTTCAAAGATGGTCTGCACTGTGGGCACCGCGATGATCGCGAGAATGACCGCGGGGAAGAGTGTCCACGCCAGCTCAAGCCGGGTATTGCCGTGGACCTGGTCTGGATCCGGCTGCTCCGGGCGGTGGCGGAAGCGTAGCGAGATGTACGCAATCAACCCGAACACCAGCAGGCCTACCCCGATTCCGAGATAAAGCGTCAGGTTCTGCAGGTCGAGCAGAGTGCGGGCAAAGTCCGACTTCGGGTCGTACACCGTCATCGGGTACCGCTCCCGATCGCCTCCACCACAGGCCGTGGCGAGGAGTGCCAGGAGCGGCGCCCATCCGAGTGTTGCGCGTTGCTTCATGCGAGCAGTGTCTACAGGATGCAGGGGCTCGGGCATCAATCCGACGGGAATCGGCATATCATACGCAGGCCACGAGCCCCGCGCCAGACCCGCTAATCTACTCCGCACGGGAGCTTTTTGTCTGTCGGGAAGACCACCACAAGCTCGCTCGCCCCTTGCCTGCAGGGTTACTGTTGACCCATGGCGACCCACCGACCTCCTCGTCCCACCACTGCCCCGAAGGTCAAGGACGCACCTACTTGGACCGATCGGTTCCGGGCGATGCGCAACCTCCCGCCGTTTCTGCGGATGGTATGGGGAACGCATCGTGGCTACGCCGCTGGCATCGGGGTGCTCCGGCTATTCCGCGCCTTCATTCCGCTTGCCACGCTCTGGATCGGCAAGCTGCTGGTGGACGCGGTGGTGGAAGCCACCCGGACGGGCGTGCCCGACTGGAGCCGCATCGCCACTCTGGTGGGAGCGGAGCTCGCAATCATCGTGCTTGGGGAGGTGGCCGCGCGCAGCGGTACACTGCTGGAGTCGCTGCTCGGAGATCTTTTTTCAAACCGGCTGAGCGTACGCCTGATGGAGCACGCCGCCGAGCTGGACCTGCAGCACTTCGAGGACCCCGAGTTCTACGACCGCCTGGAGCGTGCGCGGCGGCAGACCGTCGGCCGGATCGCGCTGCTCAGCCAGTTGCTGGGCCTCGCCCAGGACGCGCTTACCCTGCTCACCCTGATCGGTACCCTGCTGGCGTTTTCGCCGCTGCTCTTTGTCCTGCTCGTTGTCGCCGTGCTTCCGGGTTTCGTGGGTGAAACGCACTTTGCCGCGCTCAGCTACTCCCTGCTCTACCAGTGGACGCCGGAGCGGCGCAGGCTGGATTACTACCGTCTCGTGGCGGCATCGGATCGCACGGCCAAGGAGGTCAAGCTCTTCGGCCTGTCGCCCTACCTGATCGAGCAGTACCGCCTTCTCGCCGACCGCTTCTACGACCAGAACCGCCAGCTCGCGATCCGACGAAGCCTGGTGGGGACGGCGCTCGCCCTGGTATCCACGCTCGGCTACTACGCCGCCTATGCCGTGATCCTGGTTCGCACCGTACGCGGTCTGCTCACACTGGGTGACCTGACGCTGCTGACGGGCAGCTTCCAGCGCTCGCGCGACCTGATCCAGCGGCTCCTGCTGGGCACCGCCGATCTGTACGAGCAGGCGCTTTACCTGGAAGACCTTTTCGTCTTCCTTGCCATGCGCTCCGAGATCAGTGCGCCAGTCAATCCACGCCCGGTTCCCAGACCCATGCGTCAGGGGATCGAGTTCCGGGAGGTGTGGTTTCGGTATCCCATATCGCTCAAGGAAAACGGAAATGGTGCCGCGCCCCCGGCGGACGATGACAAGGCGTGGGTGCTCCGCGGAGTTTCCTTCCGCGTGAGACCGGGTGAGCGGGTGGCGCTGGTTGGAGAAAACGGCGCGGGCAAGACCACCCTGATCAAGCTGCTGATGCGCCTGTACGAGCCCACCCGAGGGGAAATCCTGCTGGATGACCATCACCTGGGCGAATACGACCCGGACGAGCTGCGGCGCGAGGTGGGGGTGATCTTCCAGGATTTCATGCGCTGGGACATGACCGCGTCCGAAAACGTGGCGGTGGGGCGCATTGCCGCACTGGACGATCCCGAGCATGCCCGGGGGGAAATCGAGGGTGCGTCGGAGCGATCACTCGCCGCAGGTGTGATCGCGGACCTGCCGCAGCAGTACGACACCATGCTGGGACGGCGCTTCGAGGGAGGTGTGGACCTGAGCGGCGGACAGTGGCAGAAAGTAGCCCTGGCACGAGCCTACATACGGGAAGCGCAGGTGTTGATCCTGGATGAGCCCACCGCCGCGCTCGATGCCCGCGCCGAGTACGAGGTGTTCCAGCGCTTCGCGGATCTGACAGCGGGCAAGATCGCGATTCTGATCTCGCACCGCTTCAGCACCGTCCGCATGGCGGAGCACATCGTGGTGTTGGAGTACGGCCGGGTGCTGGAGGAGGGGAGCCATGAGGAGCTGCTGGCGCGGCGTGGCCGTTATGCGGAGCTTTTCGAGTTGCAGGCGGCTGGGTACCGGTAGTTGACACGACTCCGTCATACCCGTACAATGTTTCTGGACAATTGATGGAGGATCTGATGCCGATTCAAACCACCTATTCGCACGCGCGGGAAAACCTTGCCTCGCTGCTGGACAGCGTGGAGGAGGATCACGAGGTGGTCATCGTCAAGCGACGGGGGCACCGGGACGTGGCGATGATCGATGCGTCGGAGCTGCGGAGCTTGAGGAAACCGTCCATCTGCTACGCTCTCCCACGAATGCGGTGCGTCTGCTGTCGGCGATGCAAAGTTCGGTGGAGGGGAAGGGTACCCCACTTTCGGTGGACGATCTCCGGCGGGAGATGGAACTTGGGGCGGCGCGGTAGGCCTGCCGAGCCCCGGCGTCGGAGTGCCCTCATGCAGGCGCAGTTCCGCGAAGACCTGCGCTTTTGGATCGGGGAGGACCCCCGGGTGGCCGAGCGGTTGATGCGGATCGTTGAGGAAACGCTTCGTGATCCGTTCGCGGGGCTCGGCAAGCCGGAGCCGCTGAAACACGCCCTCGCCGGAGCCTGGTCCCGCCGCCTCACCGGCGAACACCGCGTGGTGTACCGTGTCACCGACGAGGCAGTGGACTTCCTCCAGGCACGCTATCACTACTGATCTCTAATCCCCGTGTTCGATAACCGCTCTCTCTTCTCCGACCACTCTCTGCCCGTGAGGCCGACCGTTGATGAACAGGGCGTCCACCGCCCCGCCTGTGTAGGGTGCTTTGATGCACCCCGTCGAAAGCTACTTCCGGCAGCTGCGGGAAATCCATTCTTCCGGTGCGGTGCCGGAAACTTCGTACTACGGTCCGCTCGCCACGCTGCTGAACCAGATTGGTGCGGGACTGAAGCCGCCGGTTCGCTGCATTGTCCACCCGCGCAACCGTGGGGCGGGAATTCCGGATGGCGGCCTCTTCACCGCGGATCAGCTCCCGCGCGACGGCGAGGTTCCGCCCCGGATGCTCCCTCGCGCGGTACGCTGGAGGTGAAGCCCCGCGGCGGATGATGCGCTCGCGGTGGCGGCCGGCGAGCAGGTGACCCGCTACGCTGTTCGCTACGGCCAGGTGCTGGTGACCACCCACCGGGAATGGGCGCTGGTGGAGCGGGGCCCACAGGGCCGGTGCTGCATGCTGGAAACGCTGCGTCTGGCGGAGTCGGAAGCCGAGTTCTGGCCCTGCTGCGCAGTCCCCACGCGGCGGCGGAGCAGCACGGCGGGCGCCTGGCGGAATACCTGCAGCGGGCAATGCTCCGGCCGGCGCCGTTGTACGAACCGGCGGACGTGGCGTGGCTGCTGGCCTCGTACGCACGGGAGGCGCGTCTCCGCATCGCGGGCTCGGATCTGCCGGCGCTCGCGGCGGTGCGCGAAGCGCTGGAGGAGGCGCTCGGTATCACCTTTCGGGGTCCACAGGGCGATCACTTCTTCCGTTCCACCCTCATCCAGACGTTGTTCTACGGCGTCTTCTCTGCCTGGGTGCTGTGGAGCCGCGAGGGTGGGCAGGGACACTTCGAGTGGAGGACCGCCGCCTGGCACCTGCGCGTGCCGGTAGTCAGCGGTCTCTTTGAACAACTGGCTACCCCGTCCAAGCTGGGGCCGCTAGGGCTCACCGAAACGCTGGACTGGGCGGCGGATGCGCTTAACCGCGTGGACCGCGCCGCCTTCTTCTCCCGGTTCGGCGAGGAGCACGCCGTCCAGTACTTCTACGAGCCCTTTCTGCAGGCGTTCGATCCGGAGCTGCGCCGGGAGCTGGGGGTGTGGTACACGCCGCCGGAGATCGTCCGCTACATGGTGGCGCGGGTAGACACGGCGCTGCGGACGGAGCTGGGGATTCCGGACGGGCTGGCGGACCCAAGAGTGCTGGTGCTGGACCCGGCGTGTGGACCCGGTGCTTACCTGGTGGAAGTGCTGGAGCGGATCGCCCATACGCTGCGGGCCCGTGGAGAGGCCGCGCTGCTGGCGGCGGAGCTTCGTCGTGCCGCTGCGGAGCGCGTATTCGGCTTCGAGATCCTGCCGGCGCCCTTGGTGGTGGCGCACCTGCAGCTCGGGCTCTTGCTCCGCAACCTTGGCGCAGTGCCGGAGGAGGGAGAGCGAAACGTCGGCGTCTTTTTGACCAACGCGCTCACCGGGTGGGATCCGCCCGAGGACGAACAAAAGATCCTCGCCTTTCCGCAGCTCCAGGCGGAGCGCGACGCGGCGGACCACGTGAAGCGCGATGAGCGCATTCTGGTGGTGCTCGGCAACCCGCCGTACAACGGCTATCCCGGCGTGGCGATGGAGGAAGAGCGGGAGCTGGTGGAGGGGTACCGCACCACCAAGCGGGCACCCCGGCCGCAGGGGCAAGGGCTCAACGATCTGTACGTGCGCTTCTTTCGCATGGCGCAGCGGCGCATCGTGGAGATGACCGGGCAGGGGATTGTCTGCTTCATCTCCAACTACTCGTGGCTGGACGGGCTGAGCCACACCGGGATGCGGGAGCGCTACCTGGAGGTGTTCGACCGCGTCTGGATTGATTCGCTGAACGGGGACAAGTACCGCACTGGCAAGCTGACGCCGGAGGGGACGCCGGACCCGAGCGTGTTTTCGACGGAGTGGAACCGGGAGGGGATTCAGGTGGGGACCGCCGTGTCGCTGCTGGTGCGGACCGAACCGCACGGCGAGACCCGCACGGTGCAGTTCCGCAACCTGTGGGGGAGGAACAAACGGGCGGAGCTGCTGAAGTCGCTGGATGGGGATCTGGCGGATCAGTACGAACGGGTAGATCCGGTGGCGGGATTGGGGTACCCGTTCCGGCCGCGCAGTACAGCTGCTACTTATCTCCAGTGGCCTGCTCTTCCGGACATCTTTCCGATCTCTTACCATGGTGTAAAGACAAGCAGGGATGATCTGGTCGTCGATATTGATCGGGATCAACTCCGTACTCGCATGCAGCGGTATTTCGATCCTCGCGTTGGGCACGCAGAAATGGGACGGATCGCCGCAAGCTCGATGCGGACGACAGCTCGATTCGATCCGGAAACAGCTAGAGAGGTTCTTTTCAAACGTGGATTTTCTGAGGACAGCGTTTTTCGACACAGCTATCGACCGTTTGACAGCCGCTGGCTGTATTGGGAATCAACAACAAAGCTGCTCGACGAGAAACGACCAGATTTTCGTGCTAATTCGGCAATTGATACTTTGTATTTAGCATCGCAAAAACGTTCTCGGAGGGACTGGTCAAGTCCGGTCATCACCCACGGACCAGGAGATCTCGTACTCCTTGATCCGTCAACTACGTATATTCCGCTCTACCTCGCCGCACCCGCGCACCCCGAGACCCTCTTCGACACGCCCGGCACAACCGAACCGCAGCCCAACCTGAGCGACCGCGCCGCCGAATACCTCGAGGAGTTAGGAGCCAAGCCCGCGGACCTGTTCTATCACACCATCGCCATGCTGCACGCTCCCGCCTACCGCGCCGAAAACACGGGAGCGCTGCGGCAGGACTGGCCGCGCGTACCGCTTCCGGCGGAGGCACCGCGCCTGCTCGCCAGTGCGGCCCTGGGGTGGACGCTCGCCGCCCTGCTTGATCCCGAACAATCGGTGCAGGGTGTCACCACAGGAGATCTCCGTCCGGAGCTACGCGTCATCGCCCCTCCCACCCGCGCCGACAGCGGGCAGCTGGCCGACGCGGACTTCGCGCTAACCGCGGGCTGGGGACATGGGGGCAAGGGCGGCGCAACCATGCCGGGCCGGGGCCGCGCCCAGGAGCGCGCCTACACCGATGCAGAGCGGGCAGCGCTCAGCACAGGCGCCACGGCGTTGGAGATGAGCGAAGAGCAGATGTTGGCTCTGCTCGGAGAAACCTGCTACGACGTGTACCTGAACGAGCGTGCCTTCTGGCGGTGCGTCCCCGCACGGGTGTGGAGTACACCCTCGGCGGCTATCAGGTAATCAAGAAGTGGCTGAGCTACCGCGAGGCATCGCTGCTCGGCAGGGCGCTGCGGCTGGACGAAGTGCGCGAAGTCACCCGCATCGCCCGACGGATCAGCGCCATCCTGCTGCTGGAGCCCGCGCTGGACGACGCCTATGCTGGGGTGAAAGGCGCGGTGCACGAATGGACGGCGGAAGTGCGCCACTCTCCTACAGAGTTGGTATAATTCGTACTGAAATTGGTACTTGGATCATCAAGGAGCGTATGGAAGCAGACGGTTCATGTGGATCAGCCACCTTAAATTGCTCCTCCCGCCCGTGAGGGCGATTGCCGTCCCTGGACAGGGCGTTTATCGCCCCGGCTGCCATCGCCCCGGCTGTATGCGCACCGCCCACCTGGCCGAGCGATGAACAACCTCCCCCTTCGGCCAAACTCTTCCCGACATTCGCGTCCCGCCTCCCGGACCTGAATCCCTCCGGCTCGCTGCGGAGCTCGCCTGCTACGAGTCGCCCAGTGTCACGTATCTGGCACCGGACTTCCCGGTGTTCTGGGCCGAAGCCCGGGGCGCCAACGTGCGCGATGTGGACGGCAACACCTACGTGGACCTGACGGCTGCATTCGCGGTGGCCGGGGCAGGGCACGCGCACCCGCGTATCGTGGAGGCGATCCGCGCGCAGGCGGGGCGGCTGCTGCACGGGATGGGCGACGTGCATCCGCCAGATGTGAAGGTGGCGCTGCTGCGCGAGCTTGCCCGCGTGGCGCCGGGCGACTTGTGCCAGAGCATTCTGGCCAGCTCGGGTGCCGAAGCGATCGAGGCTGCGCTCAAGACGGCGGCCCTTGCTACCGGGAAGCCCGGCGTGCTCGCCTTCAGCGGCGGGTACCACGGGCTTACCTACGGCGCGCTGACGGTGCAAACGCGCGCGGACTTCCGCGGACCGTTCGTGCGGCAGCTTCGGGAAAATGCGGTGTTCGCGCCCTACCCGTATCCCTACCGCTCCGCGGAGCACCATGAGGACCCGCCGGGTGTATGGCCGCATCGCTTGCCGAGGTGGAGCGGCTGCTGGATGGGGCGCGTGGCCCGGAGATCGGCGCCATCCTGGCGGAGCCGGTGCAGGCGCGCGGCGGGGATCTGGTCCCTCACCCCGACTTCCTGCCGGGGCTGCGCCGCATCTGCGACGAGCGGGGGCTGCTGCTGATCCTCGACGAGATCTACACCGGCTTCGGGCGCACCGGGCGCTGGTTCGCCTGCGAGCACACCGGCACGGTACCGGACCTGATGGCAATGGGAAAGGGATTGACCGGAGGGCTCCCCTTCGCCGCGTGCATCGGTACCGAAGCGGCGATGTCCGCCTGGCCACGCTCCACGGGCGAGGCCATTCACACCTCCACCTTTCTTGGGCATCCGCTGGGGTGTGCGGCGGCACTGGCCTCGATTGCCATCCTGCACGACGAGCGGCTGGTGGAGCGCTCCGCAGCGCTGGGTGCATCGCTCAAGGCACGGCTGCAAGCAATGACCGCGGACCATCCCCATGTCGGCGAGGTTCGGGGGTTGGGGATGATGATCGGGATCGAGATGGTGCGTGATCGGAGCGCGCGTGAGCCGGCGCCGGAGCGGGTGGGGCAGGTAGTGGTGGAGGCGCTGCGCAAGGGTGTGCTGTTACTGGGCGGGGGATCTATGGCAACGTGCTCAGCCTGTCACCGCCCTTGTCATCACGGACGCCCAGGCTGACACCGCGCTGACGGTCGTGGAGGGGCTCCTGCGAGAAATGAAAGGGAGGGCCCCGTTTGGAGGCCGCCCTCGAGGATTACGGCCTGACCGCCTGTTGCTGCTGCATCACGCGCTGCAGCTGCGCTTGCAGCTGCTTGGAGCGCTGGATGAGTGGGCCATTCTTGGGGTTGATCTGGATCAGCTTGGCCTGGAGATGGCTTTCGAACGCATTGGCCTTGCTCACCACCGCAGGCTGGTTGAACACGGCCTGCTGTGCGCGCATGAGGCGCTGCTGAATGGGCGCGGCCTCCTGCATCAGCTTTTGCAGCTTGGCTCGGTCCCCCGCCTGCTGTGCTCTGGCAGCTTCCGCTTCCATTGCCCGCATTCGCGGCTCCAGCGCGGCGAGGCCCGGGTCGGCCTTGTTGAGCGCCGCCTGAATCTGGGCACCGAGCGCCTGCTGTGCCGCCTGGATCTTGGGGTCGCGCATCGCCTGGGCGATGGCTGGGCCCAGCTGCATCTGAATGCCCTGCAGCTCCATGTACCAACCCTGCGCCTGCTGCTGCGCCGGGGTAGGTGCTGCTGCACGCTGCTGGGCGACGGACCTCTGCTGGGCGGCAAGGCTCAGCGGGAGCAAAGGGTAGCAAGCGCGACGAACAACGCGCGAAACTTCAAAGTCAACACAATCTCTCCGCTCTGAACATGGAACCGGCTTCGTTGCCGTACTGCAACCCCAGGCCAGGGCGTGGGTTCCGTTTTAGCGAGTGCCCGTGGTGTCCGGGCGGGCACCGGAAGGAGGGTCTCCAGTGGCACTGTCCGAGCGCACGCCAGGTAGCCTCCGAGGGCGGCCTTCTGGCTCGGGCCCACGTCGTCTAAGGGGCGGCGGCAGGGGCTCCCGTGCCGGTGGGAGTGGCTCCGGCAGGGCAACCCCAGGGCGCGAGCGGGGAGTGGAGCCGGCGGGGGAAGCGTTTCACGCTGCTTGCGGATTGCCTCCAGCTCCGGCCAGTCGATGCCGCCTGGCAGAATCGTACTCGAGGTTGTGTCGGTCTCCACCCGATCGCCACCCCACTCCTCGTCCATCCAGGGGCCATCGGCATCCGCCAGAGTGGGGAACTGCCCCTCGGGATAGCAGGGGCGCTGCGGCGGCAGGGCATTGACGAAGTACTCGGTGTATGTCGGTCCCTGGACCGGGCATCCTGCGTCTACGGCTAAACCTGTCGTGCGTTCCACCAGCGCGGTGACCACACCCGCGGGCGCACGCCACGGCCCTGGCATGGGCCGCGTGGCGTAGATTCGCTGCATCATGCGGCCCCATATGGGTGCCGCAGGCGTACCGCCGGATGCACCCGGCACGATAGTGGCTGGCCGATCCAGACCGATCCAGATCCCACCGACCAGCTCCGGAGTGTAGCCGATGAACCACACGTCGGTCGCCCCATTGGTGGTGCCGGTCTTCCCGGCGGCGGGGCCGGTGAATCCAGCGGCTCGCACCGGCGTACCGGTGCCGCGATTCACCGCGTCCTGCAGAATGCTGGTCAGCACGAAGGCGGCGGCGGGATCGACACACGTTCCCGCGCAGGCTCAGCCTCCCAGATCAGCTCGCCATTGTGCCCCTCGACGCGGCGTACCAGGTGCGGCTCGACGCGGGTGCCCCCGTTGGCCAGAGGCGCGTACGCACTGATCAGCTCGATGGGCGCACCTCGGCACTCCCCAGCGCCGTAGCGGGGACATCGGCGATCGGCGTCTGGATTCCCAGCTCGCGCGCGATGCGGATCACCTCGCGCATGCCGACTTCCTCCGCTAACCGAACGGTGACGACGTTTTTGGAGCGGACCAGTGCTTCGCGCAGGGTGACCGGGCCCTCGAAGGTGCCGGTGTAGTTCCGGGGCTCCCATACCTGCCCGCCCGCCAGCGTCACGCGGAGCGGCGCATCTTCGATCTGCTCGGTCGGTGGGTGGTTCTGCTCGAGCGCGGCGAGATATACAGAGGGCTTGAACGCCGAGCCGGGCTGGCGGAGCGCCTGGGTGGCACGGTTGAACTCGCTGTCCGCGAAGTCGCGCCCTCCGATCATCGCGCGCACCTCCCGGTGCGCGCGTCCAGCACCACCGCCGCACCCTGCAGGTAGGGCGTTTCGCCGCCTTCATCGCTGCCGGCACTCGGATACGTCGCATGACGATACCGGCCGAAGCGCCCGGCCTCGATGGCGGCGAGCTGCCGGCCGAGCTCCTGCTCCGCGGCAGCCTGGATTTGGGGATCGTAGGTGGTGTGAATGCGCATGCGGGTAGTGTAAAACCGGTTCCCCACCCGCTGCTCCAGCTCGCGGCGCACCTGCTCCACGAAGTACGCGGCCTCCTGGACCTTTTCCTCGCGCCGGAGCCGCGCGAGACGCACCGGCGCGCGTGCCTCCTCAGCCTGAGCCGAGGAGATGTATCCGGCCTTCGCCATCTCCCGGAGTACCAGGTTCCGAGCGCTCCCGGGCGCGCCTCCGGTTTTCGCGGGGTTCAGGTCCGAAGGGGCCTTGGGTAGCCCCCCGAGCAGCGCTGCCTCGGCGATCGACACATCCGCCGCCGACTTGCCGAAGTATTTTTGCGCTGCCGCTTCTACACCATAGGCACCCGCGCCCAGGTAGATGTGGTTGAGGTACAGCTCCAGGATCTTGGGCTTGGAGTAGGCGCGCTCGATCTGCCGTGCAATCCGCACCTCCAGGAACTTGCGCCGGATGGAGCGCTCCTGGTACGGCAGGCGCTCCGGGAAAAGGTTGCGGGCGAGCTGCATGGTGATGGTGCTGCCCCCCTCGATACGCCCCGTGCCCGCACGTTGCTCAGCATCGCACCCCCACGCGCTTCCAGTCCACCCCGCCGTGCTGCTGGAAGCGCTGGTCTTCCACCGCCAGGAATGCTTTGGGGGAGGTACGGCGGCAGGGAGTCGAGCGGGATCACGCGTCGGTTCACCGTCGCCAGCCGCCCGAAGGGCTTGCCATTCACGTCGAGCAGCTCGGAGCCTTCCACCTGGAAGCGCTCCAGGTCGGATACCGGTGCACACCCACCCAAGCCGCAGGGCGCGAACCAGAGCCAGGCGAATGCCGCAATGCCGAGCACACCGGCCAGGGCGGCGAGACGCAGCAGAATACGCATCTTATCGCGAGCCTGGCTGCTGTGGCAGCACTGGGTTACCGGGGTACGTGGGCCTCGGCTGCCCCGGGAAGACCGGGGCGCCGGGGAGGTGCGGCGTCGGGTCCACGAAGAGCTCCGGGAGCGACGGGGGCTCGCAGGTTGCCTCGGGTGCGAATCGCGCCACGAAGTAGTCGGGGTACGTCCCTCCCACATACGGACAGTCCGCCTTCACGACCTTGCCCGTGCCGTACGCCACATGACGCACCGCTACCGCGGGTGGGCGCTGCCACGGCTGGGGGGGGGTGGGCGCCCCTCGTACGCTTTTTTCACCACCTGTGCCCATATGGGAACCGCCAGCAGACCACCGGTCGCGCCGGGAAGACCTGGCGCGGGTTGTCGAGTCCCACCCATACGCCAGCGAGCAGGTCCGGGGTGTAGCCGATGAACCAGTTGTCGGTGGACGAATTGGTGGTGCCCGTCTTCCCGGCCGCGGGAATCGTGTGCGGGATGATGTTACGCACATCCGCCCCCGAGCCCTCGTCCACCACTTCACAGCAGCATGTCGGTCAAGATCCAGGATGTGCGGATCGATGGCCGGACGTGGGTACAGTGGCTCCCAGAGCAGCCGGCCCCTGTTGTCCAGAATGCGAACCACGAAGCGCGGCTCCCACCCGGAACCCGCCGTTTGCGAAGGCGCCGTACGCCGCGATGATGTCCAGCGGGTAAACCCGCGAGGCGCCGATGAAACCGGAGCGTAGCGGAAAGCGGTGTTCGAGTCTTCCGTGCGCTCGGCCACCTCGCGCACCGACTTGATCCCTAGCTGCATTCCCAGCCGAATGGCGACCATCATGTTCTTGGAGTAGCGGAGTCCACCCGCAGCGTCGTCGGGCCGCCGTAGCGGTTGTTGTGATTGCGCGGGGACCAGTTACCGATGTTAATGGGGGCGTCCGAAACCCGGGAAGGGACTGCGCCCTTTTTCCAGTGCGGTCGCGTAAACGAAGGGCTTGAACGCCGAACCGGGCTGGCGGAGCGCCTGAGTGGCGCGGTTGAACTGCGACTGCTGAAAGTCCCGCCCGCCAACCAGGGCTCGCACGTTGCCATTCTGCGGGTCCATCACCACCACGATCCCCTGTACGTAGGGAGTCGTATGTACCCTGGCGGGCTCGCCGTCGCCGGTGCGCCGCTTCAGCCGTGCCGTAAAGGTTTCGTACCGGACGTGCGGAAAAAGGACCATAAAGGCCGCCTTCCACCTTACGCAGGTGGGCTTCGAGGCTTTGTTCGGAGGCGCTCTGCAGAGCTGGATCGAGCGCGGTGGAATTCATGGCCCCCGGTGTACAGCAGCTCACCGAACTGATCCTCCAGCTGGTTCCGGACCGCTTCCACGAAGTACAGACCCGTACCGCGCCCTGGGCGGGGAAAGGGTGGCTGCTGCTGTGCCGCCCCTGCCTGTTCGGGCGAAATCACGCCCTCATCCGCCATGGCGGCGAGCACCAGATTGCGGCGCAGGTTGTAGAACGAGGCGCCTTGCAGCCCGGCAAGGCAATGTAGAACGAGGGTGCCTTCCAAGGGTGGCGGCCTCCAGAGGGGTGAGCTGGGCGGCCGGCTGTTGAAGTAGGTTCGCGCTGCTGCTTCCACCCGTATGCACCCGCGCCGAGATAAATATGATTCAGGTACAGCTCCAGGATCTTGCGTTTGGAGTAGGTTCGCTCGATGTCCAGCGCCATCCGGATCTCGGCGATCTTGCGCCGGAAGGTTTTTCGCCGGCAGGTAGCTGCTGCGGAAACAAATTCCGGGCGAGCTGCATGGTGATGGTGCTGCCGCCAGACGCGCCAAACCCTCGCGCGTTGTCCACCACAGCACCCACCATGCGGCGCGGATCAATGCCGTCATGGGTAAAAAAGCGCCGGTCCTCAATGGCGACAAAGCGCCATCGGCACATAAGCGGGGAGGGTGTTCAGGGGTACCAGCGTACGCCGCTCCCGGTGGAACGAGCCGAGCAGCCCGCCCCGCGCGTCCAGCACCAGACTTCGCCTGCTGCGGGGCGAAGGTAGTGAGCTCGGCCGCCCGGGGGCAGGTGCCCACACATGCCTGGGTCCACGCCGCCGTACCCGCGCCCAGCGGCACGAGCCGAGCCCCAGGGCAACCAGGCCCCACAACACCTTCCGCTCCCGCGGGTGACGCGCCATTTCGCGGGCGCGCGTCCAGCTGCAAAGCGCGCCCGTGGTCCAACATGCTGCCGGGGAAAGTCTTTCATGCGTCATAGTAGGAGCACAGCCAAGCCAGGTTCCACCCCCGGGGCAGGATGCCCCGGCCTGCTAGGCTTCCACGCCGGCCGCGTACGTAATGTCTTCGATCGTCGCGAGCAGCGCTCCTCCACGATCTTGCGCTTCACCTTCATGGTGGGCGTGAGCATGCCCGGATTCGATGGTGAATTCTTCCGCGACGTGATGGACACCTTCTTGGGCATCTCGTAGCGAGCCGAAGCCATCCAGGCGGCTCAGGGCTTCGCTTTCCAGAACTGCTTGACGCGCGGGTCGGCAGCCGCGCCTTGGAGTCGAAGTGCCGATTCCCTGTGCCTGGGCCCAGGGCGCCAGGTTTTTCAAGTCCGCACCAGCAGCATGGTGGGGAAGGCGGCGATCGCCAAGCATCACCACCTGCGCGATGTAGGGGGACATGGCCGCCTGATTTTCCAGGGGCTGCGGCGCGATGTTCTTGCCGCCGGCCGTGACCAGCAGGTTCTTGATGCGGTCGGTGATCCGCAGGTAGCCGTCCGCGTCGAACTCGCCCACGTCTCCCGTGTGGAACCAGCCGTCGGCATCGATCACCTCGGCGCTGGCATCGGCTTGTTCCAGTAGCCCTTCATGATGTTGGGGCCCCGGACCAGGATTTCTCCGGTCTCGTCCACGCGAACTTCCACGCCCAGCGACGTGCCCCACGGTCCCCAGGCGAACCTTGCCGGGCTTGTTGGCCGTGATCACCGGGGACGTTTCCGTCAGTCCATACCCCTCGTACACCGGCAGCCCGGCCGCGAAAAGAACTTGCCGACTTCAGCGGCGAGGGTGCCCCGCCGGAGATGAAGGTGTGGATGCGCCCCGGTGCGCGCATGCAGCTTGAAAGACCAGCTTGTGGGCGTCGCCCTGCAAGGCGAGCATCCCGGAGGCTCACGCCCGGCGAAGCGCTCGTCCGCGATGGATTCGCCGATGCCCTTGGCCCACATCACCAGCTTCTTCTTGATGCCGGTGGCGCCCATCACCTTGGCGTAGATTTTGTCACAGCCGGGGCACCGCCTACCATCGGGTGGGGAGCGGACCTCTCCCATGTTGTCCGCCACCTTTTCGATGGATTCCGCGTAGGCGATGCAGGTCCCGTTGTCCCAGTAAAAGTAATAATCCGCCGTCCGCCGAAGATGTGGGAGAGCGGCAGGAAGGAGAGCGCGATGTCGCCCGGGTTCGCCTTCAGCACGCCGTGCTGCTGGGCGGCGGCCACGTTGGAAGCAATGTTGAACTGGGTCAGCATCACCCCTTGGGAAGTCGGTGGTTCCGGAGGTGTAGATCAGCGTGGCGTCGTCGTCCCGCTCCACCCGGCATCGCCAGTTCGCGGGATTTTCGGCTTCGCCCGCATCGATCCGCCGCCGCCCGTCTTCCAGTACGTCGGCGAAGTGCCCCACGTTTTGCGCGTCACCCTGGCGGATCAAGGCGATCACCCGTTCCAGGAAGGCACCTCCGCGCGGATCTCCAGGACCTTGGCGAGCTGCTCCCGCGTGGACACGAAGATCGCGCGCGCACCGGAGTCCCGCAGGATGTAGGCGATCTGGTTGGCCGGAAGGGTGGGATAAATGGGAACGTCCATGGCTCCCAGTCCCAGAGCTGCATAATCCACCATTGCCCATTCCGGGCGGTTTTCGGAAAGCAGGCGACCCGGTCTCCCCTGCCAATTCCCATTCCTCCAAGCGCCGCGGCCAGCCGGTGACCCGCTCCTCCACCTCCCGGTGAGACAGGGTCATCCACGCGCCTGCTGCCTTGTAGCGCATCGCGTCCGGGCGATTGAACCGGTCGATGGCCTGAAGGAACAGCTTCGGCAGGGTCTCGCGCTCTACAGGTTGCTGGGAAACAAAGTGGGCTGCACTTGGGTCGGCATGGCAACTCCTGAGGGAAGTGGGTCCCGGGGCCAATGTAGGCACTCGGTACGCGGGGTACAGCAGAAAATGAGGAAGATTCGTCGGCCGCGCATCCCGTCCAGCTACGTAGCCGGACGGGATGCGTGACGCATGCGTTGCGCTAGCAGAACTCGTCGAACGCCCGCGTCAAATCCTTGGCGATTGCATCGGCGGATCGCCCTCGATCTGGTATGTTCCAGCATCATTGCCACTTCGCCGTCCTTGAGCAGCGCAATCTGTGGCGACGACGGCGCGTACCCGTGGAAGTAGCTGCGAGCCCTGGCAGTGGCGTCCAGATCCTGGCCGGCGAAGACGGTGGTCACCTTTGCCGGCCGCTTGTCATGCCCCAGCGCCATGGCGACGGCCGGCCGGGCGTTGCGGGCAGCGCACCCGCAGACTGAGTTCACCACCAGGGTGGTTCCCTCCGGGTTTTCAAGCACCCGCTCCACCTCGTCGGCGGTGCGCATCTCCTCCACACCGAGGCGGGTCAATTCCTGCCGCATGGGTGTGACCAGCATTTCAGGGTATGGCATACAATCTCCTCCCGTTTTGGTATCAGGGTGCGGGACAGGCGCCCACGGCACGTCCGGGGTACCGGCGCGGCGGTTGGCCAGCCGGAGCGAAGGGTGAACAGCAGGTCCGAAAGGCGGTTCAGGTACACGATCAAATCTTCGCCGATGTGCGCTTCATAGGACAGCGCCACCACCTGCCGCTCGGCCCGGCGGCAAACCGTGCGTGCAAGATGCAGCATGGCGGCGGATTCCGTGCCACCGGGCAGCACAAAGTTCCTGAGCGGCTCGAGCTCGGCGTCGGCGGCGTCCATCAGCGCTCCATCTCCGCGACCGCGGTGATCGAGCGCCGGGATGTGGGCGTTCGGCCGGCCTCCGTCCTGCGGGCCAGGGAGTCGCCAGGTTGGCGCCAATGGTGAACAGGTCCGCCTGGATGTCGCGCAAAT
>JAUJOM010000065.1 GCA_030447645.1 Longimicrobiaceae bacterium
CGGAAGTGTCCCATCGAAGCAATAAAGCAAAAGGGCCCGGCTCGCGCCAGGCCCTCATCGCCGCGGGTGCTGTTCAGCTACGGCTGCAGGTCTGTCGCGGCGAGATCCACCTCAAGCACGCCATGGGCGGTGACGGCGTACAGCTTGAGCACAGCGGAGGAGCCCGTGGATGGGAGAACCGCGAGCACCGGTCCGGTGATTCGCTCCCGCACAAAGATGCGCTGGACCCTGAAGAAGCTGAACGTGTCCACCACGTCCACAAAGGGTGATCCGTTGTCGTCCACCCCGGAGATGAAGGACAGGCGGGCCGAAGCGGGGGTGCCTGGATAGTTGCCATGGAGCGGGTGCAAAAAGATACCGCCCGTAGGATCGCCCGTCAGGCCCACACCCTGGAGCCGGAGGTCACGGTTGAAGAAGTACGCCTCGCGTCCGCGGGCGGCACCAAGAGTTCCATCGCCGTTCAGTGCGAGCCCTATCACCCGCTCCGCCGTGTTGCCAACCAGATCGCGCGTGCTGCCGATTCGGGCAAGCAGGTTGTCACTGCTCTCGCTGAAGAGCATAATACGGCCCGGATCAGTGGCTCCCTCGCCGAAAGCGACGGAGCGGTGGTCCCCGCTGACAGCCACAAACGTCGTGTCGCGCAGCCCGATGTCGCGGATGTTCAGGAAGTACTCGAAGCGGGTCCGGGACCCTCGAGCGCGAAGTTGCTCCTCCACGACGTCGATAAAGCCCTGCAAGAACTCGCCTTCGTCGGTCACCACGCCCAGCCGGTTCGGATCGCCCTCGATGAGACCTGCATCCCGGGCGTTCACGATGACCAGCGTCCTCGCCACGTTGCGCCGCGCATAGTCAACAAAGAACTCGATGGAGCCGTCGTTCCGGCGCCGTCGAATCGTACCGTCCGGCGCCGTTCCCGTCGGTTTGGTCGAGTACAGGAGTTGACCGCCGCGCGTCTGGGCGATGAACTGCGGCCGGTCACTATAGTCGAACACCGTCACCGACGACGGAATCACCGCGCTGATCCTGTTCCTTCTCCCAGTGGCGGGAACCGTTACCTCTACCGAGTCGCGCGAGAAGGGCACCTCGAAAAGCTCGACATTCGGCGTCTGGATCCGTGCGCTTTCGTTCTCGCGCAGCTCGCTCGCGGCCAGATTTACAACCGAAATGTTTGTCCCCCCGCTGTTCGCTATGTACAACGTGTTGCGGTCAGGACTGACGGCAAGACCCCACGGCTGCGAGCCGACGCGGAAGCCGGTGAGCGTGGTGCCTCCGATTGGCAGCACCTCAACGCGGTTGCGTGAATAATTGGAAAAGAAAACGCGGCGTCCGTCGGTTTGGATGTCCGCGATCCTGTCACCCGCGTCTGGGAGAGCAATGACCCTCCCTCGGATTAGGGCCAGGGATACGCGGACTGTGTCTTCCCGAAAATTCCCAGCCCCGTCAGTGACCCGTGCAATCACCAGCAATGGATCCGTCGCAACTCGTTCCCCCGTGGGCGTCAGGAGCACCCTCACGGTGTCGTTGCGCACGGTATCACCCGCCGGGTACTGCCTGGTAGCGCGTTCATAGCGTTGTACGCCAGCTGCCGACATCGCGGAAACCTCCACGCGCGCCAGCCCGCCTGCGTCTGCAATAGCTACCTCCACCCGCAGCGAATCTCCGACAGCGGCAACGGAGCCCGCCACCGGACGGACGAAGTTCAGGGTGGGCCGCACGGTGTCGCGCTGCGCCCCCGAGCCAGGGCCGCCGGAACCTGTTCGGGTGCCGGGTCCCACCACGAAAGCGTTGTCGCCCGCGCATGCGGAAAGAAAGGCCACACCAGCTAGGAGAGTACCCGTGAGCACCCATGTACTCGCGCAGCGCTTGGGAAGTAATTTCATAAAGCCCCTGTGGAGCAGGAAAAGCTAGTTGCGGTCGTCTACGATGCGCGGCGTAACCATGATGAGCAGGTCGCGCTTCTGCTCGCGGTTGCGGGTGGTGCGAAACAGCGCACCGACAAACGGGAGGTCCATCAGCACGGGAATGCCGGCGCGTGTACGAGTGACCTCGCTGACGGTCAGCCCACCGATCACCGCGGTTTCGCCATCCTCCACCATCAGGCGGGTAGTGGCCTCCTGAGTCTGGAAGACGACGCCGATGTCGGTGGCGGCGAGCTGAGCGGCGGATCGCTCGGCGTGCAGCTCCATCAAGATGCGCCGGTCGGCGGTGATGTGAGGAGTCACCCGCAAACGGATGCCGGTCTCCACCAGCTGGGCGGTAGCGCGCGGCGCGGCCAGCCCGCCACCGCCCGTACCCGCACCGGCACCGCCGCCGACGTCCACAACGCGGATCGGTGTCCGCTCGCCCACAAAGATCTGAGCCTGTTGATTGTCCAGCGTAGTGATGACGGGAGCCGCCTGCACATCCGCCAGTTCCGCGAGCTGTAGCGCGTCAATAAACGCAATCAGGGTATAGCGGCCGAGCACCAGGGATATCACCGTTTCCAGGGAGGCGCCCACCACACGGGCATTTGCATTCCCCAGGGCCGCAATCGAGCTACCTCCAAGGAGAATTACACTTTCATTGGTCCGCGGCACAGGCTGCCCAGGCTGAACCGGCTGACGTGGGTCCGGCGCCGCCACCAGCCGGTTCAACTGATTGCCGCGCGAATCTTTCAGATCGTAGGTGATCCCCAGCTCTTCCGCGTCCGTGCGGTTCACAAAGATGATCTTGGACTGGATCGCTACCTGGGGCGTGCGGATGTCGAGCTGCCCCACCATTGCGCCGATGCTGGAAACTACCCCTTCGACGTCCGTAACGATCAGGGTGTTTGTTGACGGATTGGCAACTACCGCACCGCGCGCCGTCTTCATCCCCGCGAGGGTGGTCACCAGCTCTGCCGCCGGAACGTAGTTGATCCGGAAGGTTCGTGTTACCAGGGGCTCCAGCTCCGCGCGCGCCCTCAAGCGTTCTACCGCGTCCACGCGGATGATCCCGCTGGGCAGGTACTCGATCGCGAAACCGTTGGCACGCATGAGCGCCTCCAGTGCCACGTCCCAGGGCTGGTTGGTGATTTCCGCGTTCACCGTCCCCGCGACGCCGGAGCCCGGCACGATGGATCGGCCGGTGAACTCCGCGAAGACGGCGAGTACATCCCGGATGTCCGCGTCCTGGAAGGAAACGGTGATCCGCCGGGCCGGCCGCTGCTGCAGTTGGTCGGGCTCCTGCTGGACCGTCTGGGCAGCGACGGGAGATGCCCGAGCCAGGCTCCCCGTCAGCAGAGTAAATAAGACAGCAAGAGCGAGCAGACGATGGGTCATGGAGTTCCTTTTTGGCCCGCCTTGCGGAGAACCAGCGATTCACGTCGGGCACCGCCCAGATCTCGAATCACCATGTCCACGCGGCGGGGATGGATAGCTACGACCTGTACATTGCCGAGGCGCTCACCCACGCGCAGCCGCATGGCGCGGTTGCTCCCCGCCTCGGTGACCACCGCGAACGAGGCACCCGGATCGGGGCTGTACACGATGCCGCGTAGAAGCAGGTTTTCCGCACGCACGCCGGTCTCCACCCCGCCGAGCAGCGACCGAAACGGGTCCGGGCGCCCGGAACGCGGATAACGGAAAACCTCGCGCCGGTACACCACCTCGCTGCCCGGGGAAGTAGCCGCAGCCGGAGACTGCGCAGCTGAGGCGGCCGCCCAAACGCTCGCGGCGATGAACGCCCCGAGCCGGAGCCTACTCGGCGCCCGGAGCGGCACCGGCCGAAGAAAGCACATAGGTTTCAATGGAGAAACGCGCCTCGACACGCTGTTCGCCCTCCCGCGTCGACTCGGGGCGAACGGTGAGACTCAGATTGAGCGGCGTGATGATGCGCGGGAGCGACGCGATGTGGGTCAGAAACTCACCAACACCATGGTATGAGCCGAGCGCCGCCAGGTCGTACATCCGGCGGGTATAATACGCCTCCTCGGTTGCTCCGACGGGCTGGATCAGCGAAAGCTGGACACCGGAGCGGCGCGCTTCAGCCGCGATTGCGTTCAGCAGATCGGGAAGCTCCTCGGAGGACGGCACCAGGTTTTCGACGGCGGTGAGCTGGTTCCTGTACAGAACCAGCCGCTGCTCTACTTCGTCCGTGCCGGTAGCGCCCGCGGTCACAGCACGCGCCGCCTGGTTCTTGGTGCGGAGCTCAGCCAATCGATCCTGCAACAGCTGGACTTCCGCGACTTTCGGCGTGTACACGCGCGCGTAGCCGAGAAATCCGAGCCCTCCCACCAGAAGAAGACCAAGCAGGACTTTCTTGCGTTGGTCGGGGTCCTGGGGTAACAAAGCCATGCGTCAGGGAGCGCTTACCACCGGAACCGTGCGAACCACCGAGGAATCCGGCGTTTCGTACTGCGCTTCAAGCGTGAACTTTTGAAAGGTGTGCCCCTCCGCCTCCTGCTGCGCGCTCGTCACCAGCGTAACCCCACGAATGAATGGGGACATCTCCAGGTTCTTCATAAACTGCGTGAGAGACTGCGTTGACGCGGCATTCCCCTCCAGGTTCAAGCCCGGACCGGTTCCGTCCCCGGCAGCGCCGTCCGTGCCGGCTACTTTGGTGAGCCAGGTAAAGGCGGGCAGGGATCGGCTGATCTCATCCATCAGGTGCGGCCAGACGTAGCGACGCTCATCCACCCCGCGAATGACCTCGATTCTTTTCTGAATCGTATCCTGCCTCGCCCGGAGCAGTTCGGTTCGGGACATTGTGGCTGCAAGACGGGTGGAGTCGGCAACCTCCTGATCGAGCTGCGCCTGAAGCTCTGCCGTCTGGCTTCCCAGGCTCCAGAACGAATACCCCATCCACAGGAGCATAAGCATCCCGAGCCCGGCCAAAGCGGCCGTGGTAGGATCACCCGCAATCGGGGGCAGCTTGGGGAGCCGAGAGGGAGCCAGCGCTGCCGATGTCCGGCGCTGCTCAGCACTCCCGAGAAGGTTGACTTCGATCAATGCCGCTTGCCC
>JAUJOM010000019.1:0-26976 GCA_030447645.1 Longimicrobiaceae bacterium
TCCATCGCCAGCGAGTACTACCGGCGCTACCGCAAGCCGATGATGCTGACCGAAACCAACGTGCAGGATGCCGACCAGGCACCCGACTGGCTGTGGAAGACCTGGCACAACGCGGCACGATTGCGGGCAGACGGAGTTCCGCTGGTGGGCTACACCTGGTACAGCCTGCAGGATCAGGTGGACTGGGACATCCAGCTCCGCGAGATCAAAGGGAATGTCAACCCCAACGGTCTGTATACGCTGGAGCGAGAGCCCAGACCCGCTGTCCACGCGTTTCGGGATCTCGCGGCGCGATACGGCGACCTGCCGCTGCTCCAGGATTTCTCCATGGGATCCATGCAAGGTCCCCCGGCAGGTCATTCAGGCTGACACCTGGTGGCCAGGCGCCACCGCCAAATGGGTTCCCTGATGGGCATCCCGCACGTATCTTGTTCCCCATGGCTACTGCAATCAACAAGGTTCAGCGTGCTCTGCGCATTGGGCATGCGGCGCATCCGGAGGAAGGGCGCAACCCCGGCATGCCGCTGGACCTGGGATGGGTGCGCGATGTTCGGGTGAACACCAGCGCGGTGGAGCGCCGTGCGGCGACCATCGGTACCCGTCGGACCGTCAAAAAGGAGTGGCAGGCGGCCTGGCTGCTGCGCGCGATCACCTGCATGGACCTGACGACGCTCTCCGGGGATGATACTCCCGGCACCGTGCGCCGCATGTGCGCCAAGGCGCGCCAGCCGGTGCGGCATGACCTGCTGGAGGACCTGGGCGTGGCTCACCTCCCGATCCGGGTGGGGGCGGTATGCGTGTACCACACTCTGGTTGCCACCGCGGTTGAAGCGCTGGAAGGCTCCGGAATTCCGGTTGCCGCCGTATCTACCGGGTTCCCGGCGGGATTGTCGCCCTTCCCGCAGCGCGTGGCCGAGATCCACGCATCGGTGGAAGCGGGCGCCAGGGAGATCGACATCGTGGTGACCCGCGCGCACGTGCTCACCGGGAACTGGGAGGCGCTGTACGATGAGGTAAAGGCGTTCCGTGAAGCCTGCGGCGATGCCCACCTGAAGGCGATTCTCGCCACCGGCGAGCTCGGCACGCTGCGCAACGTGGGGCGGGCGAGCCTGGTGGCGATGATGGCGGGTGCGGACTTCATCAAGACGTCTACGGGGAAGGAGAACGCCAATGCGACGCTCCCGGTCAGCCTGGTGATGACCCGTGCCATCCGGGAGTACCAGGAGCGCACCGGCCACAAGGTCGGCTTCAAGCCCGCGGGGGGAATTCGGGCCGCGAAGCAGTCGCTGGAATGGCTGCTGCTGATGAAGGAAGAGCTGGGCTCCGAGTGGCTGCGCCCTGATCTTTTCCGCTTCGGCGCCAGCGGGCTGCTCACCGACATCGAACGCCAGCTCGAGCATCACCTCACGGGCCGGTACTCGGCGGCGCACCGGCACCCAATGGCGTAACTTCGGAGGGAACGAAGCATGCGGGGTGGGGGCATGCCCAATGTCTGAAGGCTCCTTCGGGTTTTTCCCGAAGGATTTGCGCTGCGGCGTGGAGTCGTATACCTTAGTATTCGCAGCCTGCCTGACTGACGGATCAATCCTGTAAATAGCCTCGTTCAAATACATTTCTGCCGCACCCGTGCGCACGGGCCAGCGCGTGACCTTACCCCCACCCATCAAGTTTCCATGCTGAACATCGATTTCACCCGGTATCCGGGTGCGCGCCCTTCACCCCGCTGGGACGAGCCTACCGTGGAGCAGCCGGCACCGCGCGCTGCGGGTGGCCAGACGCCGCGCAGGGAGCCGAACCGGGATCGGGAGACACCCGCTCGGAATCCGGCCCCAACCACCAGCGACGCGGGCAAGCTGACCCGGGCACAGGTGGTCCGCCGGATGGGGGAGCCTCGCCATCGCCGCTCCTTTGCGGGGGAAGACCTGAGCGCGGTTGACCTGAGCCGCCTGGAGCTTTGCGGGGCGGATTTCGTGGAGGTGAACCTGAGTGGCGCGAACCTTTGCAAGACGAACCTTGGGGGAGCAGACCTGCGGCGCGCGAAGCTCGTGGGGGCCAATCTAGGCAAGGCGAACCTCGGCATCCGCCCCTCGCTGGGTTTGCGGCTGGAAGGGATCGCGCAGGGTCACCCGTTCCGCATGGCCAAGTCCAACGCCCCCCAGGTCGGTGCGGACCTGTCGGGTGCGGACCTGTCGAATGCGGACCTGGCCAGTGCAAACCTGAGCGGTGCAAAGCTGATCCAGGCGAACCTGGATGGTGCCGCCATGAGCCGCGCCTTTCTGGTCTCCGCTCTGATGACGCGCGCCTCCCTGATTGGTGCGGATCTCAGCGAGATTAAGGCTTCGGGCGTGCACCTTCAGGAAGCCAACCTGTTCCGGGCTTACCTGGACTACGCCGACCTTTCGGGTGCCCAGCTGAAAGGGGCACGCCTGGTGGCGGCCTTCCTCAAGAATGCGATCCTGGACCGCGCGAACCTGGAGAATGCCGACCTGACAGAGGCCCACCTGGAGGAATGCTCGCTCTCCAAGGCGCAGCTGCGCGGTGCCAAGCTCTTTCGTGCTCGCCTGGTGGGCACGGATCTGCAGGGGGCCTGCCTGGAAGGTGCCAATCTGAAGAAGGCGAACCTGGTCGGTGCGGATCTGACCGGTGCCGATCTGCGAGAAGCAGACCTGTCGGGTGCGAACCTCACGGGCGCTATCCTGCGAGGTGCCAACCTCGTCGGCGCAAAGCTTCCGGACGCGCACCTGGACGGTGCCCAGTTCACGGAAGCCGACCTCTCCGACGCGGACCTTTCCGAGGTACAGGGGTGGGGCGTCAACATGGTGGATGCCAACCTCGGCCGGGCTGATCTGACTCGTGCCAACCTTGGCCGCGCCGATCTTGCCCGCGCGCTTTTCGTCAAGGCTAACATGCTCGGGATCGACCTGAGCGGGGCCAATCTGGAGGGCGCGGTGCTGTCGGGCTGCTGCCTGGACCGTGCTGCGCTGGCGGGTGCCTGCCTGAACCGGACCAACCTGTTCGAAACGTCGTTCCGCCGCGCGAACCTTTCCGAAGCGTACGTGCAGGAGGTGAACCTCTTGGAAACCTGCATGGAAGGGGCGAACCTGTTCGGCGCCCACATGCAAAGGACCGACTTCCGCGGGTCGCGCTTGGCGGGTGCCAATCTGACCGGGGCGAATTTGTCGGGTGCGGCGCTCGTACGGACCGAGATGGAGGATGTGGACTTGAGCAATGCGCGGAACGTGCCCACCTGAGCGTGTGTAAGCAGGATGCCGGTGTGCAAGGGCCGGAGGCGGCGCTCCCCAGAGCCCCTTCCGGCCTTTGTGTATCCTGGCCACGACGAACGAACACCAGCTCAGGGCTCTTGGAATGCCGGCAAGCCGTCCCATCCTCCAGTTGGTCATCGCCGCGCTGGCCGCCGGAGCGTGTGTCGCCCGCATGGGCAGCGGAATCCCGCGGCCCGTCCCCGCGGCCTGGGCTCCGCAAAGCAGCGGAACATCCGCGTCCCTGCGTGGTTTGAGTGCCGTAAGCCGCTCGGTCGTGTGGGCGAGTGGGAGCGGCGGGGCTTACCTGCGGACCGTGGACGGCGGCTCCACCTGGCGCGCGGATACGATCCCGGGCGCTACGCACCTCGACTTCCGCGATGTCCAGGGGATAAGCGCGAACACAGCCTATCTGCTCAGCGCGGGAGAGGGTCCCCTGTCACGGATCTACAAGACCAACGACGGCGGGCGAAGCTGGAATCTTCAGTTCCTGAATGAGCACCCCCGTGGGTTTTTCGATGGGATGGCATTTTGGGACGCCGACAACGGGATTGCCTTCAGCGATCCCGTGGATGGCCGATTCCTTGTCATCACCACCAGCGACGGTGGCATGAGCTGGAGACCCGTTGCACCGGAAAGCATTCCTCCGGCGCTGCCCGGTGAAGCCGCCTTTGCCGCGAGTGGCACCGGCATCGTGGTGCAGGGGCAAAACAATGTCTGGTTCGGGACGGGAGGGGGCGCCGTCGCGCGGGTATTTCGCTCCTCGGATCGGGGGCGCACCTGGACGGTAGCGAGCACTCCGATGCCGGCCGGGAACTCCGCGGGGATCTTTTCGCTTGCCTTCAGGGACGAGCGCAATGGGGTGGCCGTAGGTGGCGATTACCTGAAGCCCGGTGACGCCCGCAACAACGTGCTTGTTACCCGGGATGGCGGCCAGACATGGGGACTGCCGGGGGGCACGCCACCGGCAGGCTACCGATCGGCGGTGGCCTACCTGCCGGGCGCGCCGACGCTGATCGCCGTAGGGACAACCGGCTCCGACTATTCCGCGGATGGGGGTGTGAACTGGGTACGCATGGACAGTGTGGCGTACAACAGCGTGAGCGTCGCGCCGGGCTCGGGCGCCGGATGGGCTGTGGGTCCGCGGGGGCGGATCGGTCGCTTCACCGGCACGATTACGGCGCGGCGTTAGGCGGATGTTCGACCTGATCTTTTTCGTCGGCCTGTCGCTGCTCGCAGTTACCGGCGGAGTTCTCCGGTACCGCCATTCGCTTCACCGCCGGCGGACTCTCCGCCGGTCAACCAACCTGCTTTCCGACGAGATGATCGCCCAGATCGAGCACCATGGATGGATACGAATCGACGAACAGGACGAACCGCTCGACTTGAAGCGCATCCGGGAAGAGGAGAAACGATTCTGGAACGAAGCAGCCTGGGACGGCCCGGAGCCTTTGTGAGGGGGGCGGCATGCTAGCTCCCCCAATGCGCCGCATCCCGCGCCGGAATCGCCGGACGGCGGCCTTTGTGCTTTTCGGGGTCATCCTGGTTGCTTTGTTCGTTCTGCCGGGCACCGTTCGCTTCTTTGTCGAGCTTCTCTGGTTCCAGGAGATCGGATTCGAGCGGGCGTTATTCACGGAGTTGCGCACCAAGTTCCTCCTGTTCGCCGGTGTGGGAGCGTTTGCCTTCGCCTTTCTGTACCTCAACCTGCGCCTTGCCCAGCGCGGGCTGGTATTTCGCCCCGTGCTGCTCCCATCGGGAACCGATGCGCCTCCCATCGATGTAACGGCTACGCTCCAGCGGCTGAGCTTCCCGGTTTCGCTGGCGATCGGTGGGCTGGTCGGGCTCGGGGCAATGGGCGGGTGGCTGCTGCTGCTGCAGGCGCTGAACGCGGTGCGCTTCGGAGCCGCGGACCCGGTCTTCGGCAGGGACATTTCCTATTACGTTTTTACCCTGCCGCCGATTGCCGCTGGCATTGGTCTCTGTTTCGCCCTCACGCTCGTTACACTCCTGCTGGTGGTGGCGCTTTACTGGGTACGACGCGACATCATTCCGCTTCCGCGCGGCGCGCGGGTGGAGCCTTCCGCCGGGATGCACCTGGGGACGCTTGTCGCCCTGCTCTTCGTGCTAACGGCGCTCGGCATCTGGGTGGTGCGTCTTCCGGAGCTGCTATACTCCACCACTGGTCCGCTGGTCGGAGCGAGCTATACCGACCTGTACGCGCGCCTACCGGCGCTGCACATTCGCGCGGTGGCTGCGCTGCTGGCTGCGGGTGTCGTGATGCTCGGGGCTACCCGGCGCCGGCTGGCGTCGCACCTAGGGGTAGCCGTGGCGGGCTACGTGGGTATTTCACTGCTTGCGGGTGGGGTGTATCCGGCGGCGATCCAGCGGCTCATCGTGGGGCCGACGGAGCTCACCCGCGAAGCTCCCTACCTTACGCGGCACATCGCGGCGACGCGACAGGCGTGGGGGCTGGACGATGTCGAGACGCGCGACCTGAGCGGCGAATCGGTGCTGACGCTGGCGGACATTCAGGCCAACGCGGCCACCATCGATAATGTCCGCCTCTGGGACCGGGCTCCCCTGCTGCAAACCTACGGGCAGCTGCAGGAGATCCGTACCTACTACGACTTCGTTTCGGTGGACGACGACAGGTACTGGATCGATGGCAAGTACCGGCAGGTGCTCCTTTCGCCGCGTGAATTGAACCCCGGCTCGCTGCCCACGCGCACGTTCATCAACGAGCACCTCACCTTCACGCACGGGATGGGGCTGACCCTGGGCCCTGTGAACCAGGTCACCGAGGAAGGTCTCCCGGTCCTCTTCATCAAGGACCTCCCCCCGGTCTCCAGTGTGTCGCTCAGGGTGACCCGGCCGCAGATCTACTTCGGCGAGCTGACCAACAGCCACGTCTTCACGGGGACTCGACAGCGCGAGTTCGACTATCCGTCGGGGGAAGCCAACATCTTCACCCGGTACACCGGGACCGGCGGGGTCCCGATGGGCAGCCTGGCGCGGCGGGCGCTGATGGCGGCACACTTCGGCTCCCTCAAAGTCCTGCTGTCGCAGGACATTACGAGCCAAACGCGCGTTCTCTACCATCGCAACGTCCTGGACCGTGCGCGCAGGGCGCTCCCGTTCCTGCGCTTTGATGCGGACCCGTACCTGGTGATTACCGCCAACGGGGAGCTGCGCTGGCTGCTGGATGCGTACACAACGAGCAGCCGCTATCCGTACGCGCAGCGGCTGGGTGATGGAACCAACTACATGCGCAACAGCGTCAAGGTGGCCATCGACGCCTACCACGGGAGCGTACAGGCATTCGTCAGCGACCCCGGCGATCCGATTGTACAGACGTACGCACGTATCTTCCCGGGCATCTTCCAACCTCTCAGTGCCATGCCCGCGGATCTGCGCGCCCACATCCGCTACCCTGAAGATTTGTACCGCATCCAGACGGCGATGCATACCGTCTACCACATGGATGAGCCGGAAACGTTTTACAACCGGGAAGACCAGTGGCAGATCCCGATGATGGGCCAGGGCCAGCGGGAAGCCCCCTTCATGCGCCGCATCGTGATGCGGCTCCCGGACGAGGAGCGAGCAGAGTACATTTTCATGACGCCGTTCACCCCGCGGCAAAAGGACAACCTCGCCTCCTGGATGGTAGCGCGCAGCGACGCCGAGCACTACGGCAAACTCGTTGTGTATCGCTTCCCCAAGCAAAGCCTGGTCTTCGGACCGCAGCAGGTGGTGAACCGTATCAACCAGGATACGGAGATCGCCCGGCAGATCTCGCTCTGGGATCAGCGTGGCTCGGAGGTGATTCGGGGGGAGCTGCTGGTGATCCCCATCGAAGAGTCGCTGCTTTACGTGCAGCCGATCTATCTGCGCGCGGAAGGCGGGCGCATCCCCGAGCTGAAGCGCGTGGTGGTGGCGTACCAGAACCGGGTGGTGATGGAGGAAACGCTCGACGAGGCGCTCGGTCTGCTCTTTGGTGCCGCAGGGGAGCGTCCCGCAAGCGCGCCATCCGCGGTTGTGGCTGGTGCTCCAGAGGCACCTGCCGCCCAGGCTGCGCCGGCCGGCACCGATGCAGCGCTGGTCAGCCAGGCGCTGCGCTGCGGGTCGGCAACTGGACGCAGTATGGAGCAGAGATTGAACGGCTGGGAGAGGTACTGCGGCGGATGAACGCCGGTGGGCGGGAGTGAGGGACTGAAACGGTAGACTTACTAGGGACGTTCCTGGGAGGTGCGCAGCCCATCGGGCCGCTGGTTTGCTGATTGCATGGCATGACAGTGCATGCGGAGTCCCCGTGCTCGGCTTTAGCGGAACCACTGAAACGGTCTTGAGCACGAAGAATCCGATCACCAACGCTGTCGAAGAGGCAGCATCCGAGCAACTGGGCATCGGCCGGTGGGATCGCCCGGCGATCTTCCAGGACTCGGCCGGGGCCGCCACGGATGCGGATCTTCCCTACTGGACCGTGTTGGTGCTGTCCGGTGGAATCGCGACTCTCGGGCTCGCCACCAATAGCTCCGCGGTGGTCATTGGAGCCATGCTGATCGCGCCCCTGCTCAGTCCTGTAGTGGGCCTGGCACTGGCGCTTGCGGTGGGCGATGGCCGCCTCGCCCTTCAGACGGGCATCATGGTGCTGGTGAGCACGCTCGCGGTTGTGGTGACCGGAGCCCTGCTGACCGCGGTCCTCCCCTTTCAAACCATCACGGCGGAGATCGCCGCCAGGACGCGCCCCACTACACTGGACTTGGCCATCGCGGTCTTTTCCGGGCTCGCGGGTGCGGTGGTGACGGTCGCCCGGGGACATCGCTTGTCCGCGGCGATTCCCGGCGTAGCGATTTCCGTCGCACTAATTCCGCCGTTGGCGGTTGCCGGTTTCGGGGTGGGCATCGGTTGGAATGGAGAACTGATCCGCGGAAGCTTGCTGCTTTACGGGGCGAATCTGGCTGGGATTGTGCTGAGCGGGATGGCTGTTTTCCTTTTGATCGGAATGCATCGCGAGAACGTGATCGCGGCGGCCGCAGATTGGCACCGGGATGGTGGGCCAACGGGGCTGGTGCGCTGGGTAGATCAATTCGAATGGGTACGTTCGCTGGGTGTGCTGCGGAATCCCGCGACGCGCATCGCACTGGTCCTCGCATTTGTCATCGCTACCGCGGTACCCCTCAGCGAAACACTTGACGAGATTGCCCGGGAGCGGCGAGTGCGGAGCGCGGTGGATTCAGCGGCTGAGGCGTTTCTTGTCCCGGGTCGCTCGTCTTTGCTCAGCGAGCAGGTGGTGATTGCGGACGACCGCACCCAGGTTTACCTGCGCGTCGCGACCACGGAGTGGTTCGGGGATACCGCCAGGGCGAATTTCGAGCGACGAGCGTCGGCTGTAGCAGGCGAACCGGTGCGGCTCGTTCTTGAGCAACTCCCCGCGTCTACGGGAGACATCGAGCAGCTCAGCGAGCTCATTCCCAACCAGGGTCCGCGCCCAGTGATGCCGCCCCCGCCGCCCCCGCCGACTCGTCTTCCGGAACTGGTTGCTTCCGTGCGAACGCAGCTCCGGCAAAATCTGGCGACGCTCCCGCTGCCCGGTAACGTTGCCGTCGTTGGCTCGCAGCTCTCGCTTAACAGTGGAGCGGGGCTGCTGCTTCGGGTGGGGTACGCCGCCGTGGATCCGCTCCCCCCTGAGGCCGAGCAGATCCTGGCCCGGCAGCTGGCCAGCACGCTCAGAGCGGAGAACCTGCAGGTCCGCTTCGATCACGTTTCCACCCGCCCGCGGGTGCTGGGTGATTCCGTGGTGGGCTCCGAGAGTCTGCGTGACCTGGCAACGCTGCTGCAGCAGAATGAGCGATTGCAGCTGCAGATGACCTTCGGGAGATCGGCCGACAGTGCACGGTCGAATGCGGTACTCCGGACGATTCGAAGTCTGGGTGTAGAGCCAGGACGTGTTGTGGCGCAGCGCGATACCGGCCAGGGTATTCGAGCACGGGTGCTGCCGGTCGAGACTCGGCCGCGTGCGTCGGCGCCCACGACTGCGGGGGTGCGCCAGGCAGATTGACCCGCGGGGTCTTTCCGGGGAGCAGGTCCCGGCGATAAACTGCACGGGTTCCCCTTTCATCCCGGCCCGGAGGATCGCGCTTGAAGGTTGTCACCATAGGCGGCGGGCCGGCCGGGCTGTACCTCGCCATTCTCCTCAAAAAAGCCAATCCGGATCACCAGGTCACGGTGCTGGAGCGGAACGGTCCCGTCGACGCCTTTGGGTGGGGAGTGGTCACCGACAGCTTCGCCCAGTGGGATGACATCGACATTCTCTTCCTCGGAACCACCGTCACCTCCGGCGGTCACGGCTTCAGCGGCATCGCGCGTAAAAAGCTGCTGAACATCCTCCAGGAGCGCGCCACCAGCCTGGGTGTGGAGCTGCAATTTCATTGTGAAATCCGGGACGACGCGGAATTGGGAGCGCTCGGTCTGGCAGACGCCGACCTGATCGTCGCCGCCGATGGCATCAACAGCCTGATCCGGAAAAAGTACGCCCGGCACTTCCGGCCCGATCTGGATGTGCGCAGCGCCAGGTTTACCCGGCTGGGGACCACCCGCCTTTGCGACGCTTTCACCTTTATCTTCGTCGAAAACGAGCACGGCGTCTTCCAGAGCCACGCTTATCGGTTCGATGAGGGGCACTCCGCCTTTATCGTGGAGTGCGACGAGCAGTCGTGGCGCAATGCTGGCTCCGACATGCTGGAGGTGCACTGCGCGCACGGCTACCTGCTTTCCAGCTTCATCACGCCCGTGAGCAATCAGCGCACTGACGAGTACGCCGGCTCGCTGGAGAACCGACTGCGCCTCCCGGTGGAGGTGTTCGCGGCGATGCGGAACGTGTGGCCGGAGGAGCGACCCATGTCGGTGCGGATCTCCGCTACGGATTGGATGGAGGAGGGCATCCAGGGAGACCACGCGGTAGCGGTGGCTCGTGCCTTCGCTGCGGTAGGTGTCGACATCATCCACGTTTCTACCGGCCAAACCTCGCCGGATGCCAAGCCGGTGTACGGGCGCATGTTCCAAACGCCGTACAGTGACCGGATTCGCAACGAGGCGGGGATCCCCACGATCGCCGTAGGCAACATCACGGAGGCTGACCAGGTAAATGGGATCATTGCGGCCGAGCGCGGACCTGTACGCGCTCGCTCGTCCGCACCTGCACGACCCGAACTGGACGCTTCGCGCGGCCGCCGAGCTGGGCTACACCGACCAGCCCTGGCCCGATCAGTACCTGACCGGCAAAAAGCAGCTCGAACGCAATCTCCAGCGCCGGGCTGAGATGCTCGGAACGAGCCCGATCTGATGGCGGAGGCGTACCTTTCCGGCAAGCACGCGGTGGTGACGGGTGGCGGGCGGGGGATCGGTGCCGCAATCGCGGCGGAGCTTGCGGAGCTCGGAGCGCGCGTGTCGCTGTTCGGGCGGAACACCGACCAGCTTGAGGCGCAGGTCACTTGCCTGCAGGGACGAGCGCCTCCAGCTCGGTCACCCGGGCGCGAGGGTGCAAGCTGATGTGGGAAGGCATGGACGAGGCTGGAGGTAGACGGCTGGGAGGTGATGGCACCTTCGCGCTCCCATGGAGTCCCGCTAATCCGGTGCCGCGCGAAATGACCCGCGGCATGGGCGTGTGCGTGCATGTGCGTGCCACCGAGATGGCGGTGCAGGGGCTTCGACATGCTGGAGCTGCACCGCGCGCACGGCTACCTGCTTTCCGCTTCATCACCCCGGTGAGCAATCAGCGCACCGACGAGTACGGCGGATCGCTTGCGCAGGTGTTCGCGGAATCAGCCCGCATGTCCGCGCGTATCTCTGCCGCGGACCGGCATTCAGGCAATTGCCGTCGCACGGCAGGGGGCGAAATAACGTGTGACCCTGTTCCAGACGCCGTACAGCGACCGCCAAAAAATCACCGTAGGAATCACGGAAGCAGGTGAACTCATCGCGGCAGGGCGTTGTGCGCGCTCGCCCGCCCGCACCTGCACGATCCCCTGGACACCGCGCCCGCCGGGCTGGGGTACACCGCGCTGGCCCGATGCTGACGGGCAGGGGCGCACCTCAGCTGGGGACAAGCACGATCTGATGGTGGAGGGCTTTCTTCCAGGCACGCAGTTGTCAGGCCGCGCAATCAGCTGGCAGGCTGAAGTCTCTGCAGGAAACGGCTTTGCACTGCAGGCTTGTGCCGAAGCGGTGGCGGTGCAATGCAACGTTGCCGACGAGCAGTCGGTGCACGATGCGTTTGCTGCCGCGCGCGATGGCGACCCGCACGTGCTGGTGAACAAGGCTGGCCAGGCGGAGAGTGCTGCTTGCACGGAGATTCGCCGGGAAGAACCGTGTGACCGGCACGATGCGTACCCAGCAGCTTCCCGCCATGCTGGCGGCCGGCGGTGCCGAGTGATCAACATCGACCGCCGGGTTGCGGGGCTACACCAGGACGGCGGCCTACTGTGCCGCCAGCCCGGGTGATCGGCCTTACGCGCGCTGGCACTGGAAACCGCCAGATCAGGAATCACGTTAATGCGGTGTGCCCCGGCTACACCGACACCGACGACCCAGGCGGCGGTAGACGGTGGCGAAGCTGGGGATCGCGCCGGACGGGCGCTGGCGATACGCATCAATCCCCAGCGGCGGCTGGTTCGAGTGCCGACTGGCGTGCACCCGGTTCGGCCGCGGTTACGGACGTCGTGGCAGGTGGCGTACAACCGCTCGCCATCGATACCCCTCCCCAACGCCCACCTGAACATCGCCAGGTGCGGGGATGCCAGAGTTTCATGTGGGCGCGCGAGGGACCTCGGCGGAGAACTGCTCTGGCAGGCGCTACGGAAGCGGGGTGGTCTTCCGCGCCCAACATCCCGTAGGCCACTTCGTGCTCGACTTTTTTGTCCCGCCCATCGTCTGGTGATCGAAGTGGATGGGGATCCATGACAGGCAACACGAAGAGGATGCCGCACGCACCGCTCTCCTGAGGCGCAGGCCTTCGGTTTGGTAACGACGAGATCTTGACCGATCTTCCGTCCGTGCTCCAGCGTATCGTGGCAGTAGTTCCCCCGCCCCCAGAATTGGGGGGCGGGCGTCAGGGGGTTGGGGGCGGCTCTTCAGTCGATACCAACTGATTTGACACTATGCACCAACGAACTCTCCTCACGTGAGATGAAGCTAACGCTTTTTCTTCGTCGACCTCTCCCGCGCTCGCCCAGGGAGCGTCAGCTACGGATCGCCTTCCCCAACGCCGTCCATCACGAGGCAGAGGTTTCCGCTACGTTCACGGGCGTACCGACGGGCAAGCCGCTCGTACGAATCGCGCGCACCTCACCGGGCCGCTATGCGCTGCACGAGTTCGCCAAGAACGTGTACAGCGTGAAAGCTTTCGACGAGCGTGGAGGGCGCTAACCGTCACGCAGCCGAACCTGCACCAGTGGAACGTCGCCGGTCATGACGGGACGGTACGGGTCACCTATACGCTCTTTGGCGACCGAGCGGACGGAACGTACACCGGCATCGACAACACCCATGCCCACCTGAACATCCCGGCGACGTTCATGTGGGCGCGAGGATGGAAAATGCTCCCGTGCGGGTGGTCTTCCGGAAGCCAGCTCCGGCGTGGCGGATTGCCACACAGCTCCGACCAAACCTGATTCCAGCGTCTTCACGGCACCCAACCTCCAGTACTTTATGGACTCGCCGACGGAGATCAGCCCATTCTCGCTGCGGAGCTGGAAGGTGCGTTCGGGTGCTCTATCGTACACAATCCACCTGGCCGTACACCACGCCGGCACTGAGCAGGAGGTGGATGCGTACGCACAGACAAAGTAGTGGACGAGCAGATCGCCACCTTAGGCGAGCCGCCGGCGTTCGACCGGCACCTACACCTTCATCGCCTGCTATCTGCCGCACGTCGCCGGTGATGGGATGGAGCACCGCAACTCGACCATTCTCACCAGCACGCGCCCACTGAGCACGGGCGCGATAGCGAACCTGGGCACGCTATCCCACGAGTTCTTTCATGCCTGGAACGTGGAGCGAATCCGGCCTCACTCTCTTGAGCCCTTCGACTTCGAGGAAGCCAACATGTCCGGCGAGTTGTGGTTCGCCGAAGGCTTTACCAGCTACTACACACCTCTGTTTCCCCGTCGTGCCGGCATCACTTCCGACGACGAGTACGCAGCGAGCCTGTCCGGCACCCTCAACTCCGTGATCAACGCGCCGGGGAGGCAATTCTTCAGCCCGGTCGAGATGAGCATGCAGGCGCCCTTTGTGGATGCCGCGGCCTCCATCGATCCGCAAAACCGGCAGAACACCTTCATCTCCTACTACACCTGGGGGAGCGCCATCGGGCTGGGCCTCGATCTCACGCTCCGCACACGCTTCCCGGGTGTCACCCTGGACGACTACATGCGGGCGATGTGGCGGGAGTACGGCCGGCTTCAGGATACGGTCCGGCTCGCGCCCCGAAGGCCGTACACGCTCGCGGACCTGCGCCGCGTCCTCGGGGAAGTCACCAAGGACCCGGCGTTCGCCAACGAGTTTTTCCGCCGCTACATCGAGGGCGGGAGGGTGGTTGACTACGAGGGTCTCCTCGGGCGCGCCGGGTTCCTGCTCCGGAAAGCCAATGCGGGGAAGCCCTGGCACGGCGGGGTTCTCCAGGATCGGGAAGGCCTGGTGTTCATCGGCGCGGGTACGCTGATCGGCACGCTGTATCGCGCGGGACTGGACCGCGGCGATCGCATCCTGAGCGTGGAAATGCCGTTGCGAGCAGCGCGGAGGTCCACGCGATCATCGCGGCGCGCGCGGTGAGAGCCTCCCGATCGAGTGGGAGCAACGCGGCGAAACCCGCCGCGCAAACCTCCTTCTCGCAGAGGACCCACAGGTTGAGGTAGTCACCTATGAGAAAGCGGGCCGCCCTGTCGCCGGCGATGCGGCAGCTCCGAAGCCAGTGGCTGCTCTCGCGCCTCGTCCAACCCATCCGGCCGCCCATGACCACACGCATCATTGCCGCGGATCTGCGCCCCACGACCTTCCGGTGGCAGGTGGATGGTCCTGTGGCCACATCCTGAGCAGGCCCGAGCGCAAGAATCCGCTCACTTTCGAGTCCTATGCCGAGCTTGCGACACCTTCCGGCAGCTCAATTTCGCCCTCGACGTCAAGGTGGTGGTGCTCACCGGCGCCGAAAATCTGCTCCGGTGGCGCGCACGAGATCATCGGCCCGCTGGTGGAGATGCAGACCGGGATGGACGAGCTGCTCGCCTTCACCCGATGACCGGGGACCTGGTGAAGGCGACCGCGGCTGTCCGCAGCCGTGGATCGACGGGGCGTGTGTGGGTGCCGGTGCCATTCTGGCGATGGCGTCGGACATGAGGATCGGCACCGCCCGAAGCAAAGTCTTTCCTGTTCACCCGGGTGCTTCGGGCGGAGGATCCGCAGCGTGCGGCCGAGCTGCTTTACACCGGGCGTCAGCGCTGGGGCTTTTACAACGGGTGGTGGAGAAGCCTTGCAGGATGAGGCACTCGCGCTGGCGCACTCGCTGGCAACGGCCGTTCGCCACGCCACTGACCAGCAGTTGGGCGTGGAGGAGGCCATCGAGGCGGAGGCCCAGGCCCAGGCGAACAGACCGAGGATTTCGCCCGCGCCTTAGGCGTTCGCGGCGAAGACCAGGCCGCTGTTCGAGCCTGAACGTCCAATCCGACCCGTCTCCAGCCGCCCATGCGAACAGGCGGGCGTGCAGAATTGGGATTGTCGCCGCCTGAGTACCTGGCCCTTTTTCGACGAGGAGCCCCACTCAGCTCATGGAGCGCAGCCCGTGCTCGCCGACGACGCCTGGACGCTACCGCGAGTGGGTGCGCAGGCTGGCCTGGCAGATGGGTGGCTCCGCTACGCCGTTCCCAGGGCCCATGGTGGCGTGCACGACCAGCTGGAGGTGCGCTCGCTCTGCCTGATTCGTGAAACATTGGCGCGCCGCTCAGGGCTCGCCGATTTCGGCCACGCGAGGCCGGCCATCTCACACGGCGCTCAAGCAGCGCCTCCCCCGGTTGCGGCGGGGAACGCCATTGCTGCGTTGCTCTTTCCAGGCGGAGGCCGCGCGCCGGCGAACAGTCGCCAGGCCGATACGTGATCGAGGCAGAGCTGGATCTCCAATGCAGGCATCGCCGACTTTTATGTCGTCTTCTGCCGCCTGGCGGAGTTTGCTGCCTTTGTAGTCGAGGCTGACAACAGGGCTGCGGGTAACCGCGAATACCGGTCATCGCCCCGCATCCGCTCGGCACGGTTGAGTTCGACCGCTGCCGCGTACATGCTGGCGCCATGGTCGGGGTGGCGGCGGGATGCGCGTGGCACTCGGCACGCTGGATGTTTTTCGCTCCACCGTCGCCGCGGCAGCCCTGGGCTTTGCCCGCCGGGCACTGGATGAGGCTATCGGTTGGACGCGCGGTCGGCAGGTATTCGGCAAGCCGCTCGGCGACCATCAGACGCAGGCGCGGCTCGCCGACATGGCAGTGGCCGTAGACGCCAGCGCCCTGCTCGTCTACCGCGCTGCCTGGACGCGGGACAATGGCGCCGGGAGGATCACGCGCGAGGCTGCAATGGCCAAGCTGTTCGCGACGGAAGCCGCGCGCCCGCGTGATCGATGATGCGGTGCAGCTGTTCGGCGGGCGCGGGTGGTATCCGGAGAGGCGGTGGAGCGCCTGCCGGGAGATCCGCGCGCTCCGCATCTACGGGGAACCAGCGAGATCCAAAAGCTCGTCATCGCTGGGCAGGTGATGCTATCGAGTAGCTCCTGAAGGTTCGCGGCCGATCTGAGTAGTGGGGCAAGATCGGACGCACCACGTTACGTAACGTAACATGTGTTCCGATTGCGAAACATCGCGCAAATCCTCCTAATTTGCTGCAACTATCGAAGCTATAGCACATTACAGCACTTAGCCGAGGCCGGGAACGTCGGCGTACTTCCTGCTGAGCACGGGGTCCGACGGGACATGTGCGTTCCGTTGCAAGGTGTTTCCGTTCTGTTGAGCAAATCACGCTCAATTCACAGTTCGACCACGCCTGTCGCTTGTACTCTACTCCTGTACTCCTTCCGAGAAGGGCACCTCAACCGTGAGGTGGGGGCCGCATCGGCAGGGATCGCGCCTCCGCGACAGCCGCCCGATTCCCGAAGAAGACCCGCCTGCGCGATGTGCCGACAACTCACTCCTCATGGAGGCTCTCAGATGAAACGCATTCCCGCACCTCTGGCTACCTGGCCAATCGAAACGATTTCGCTTACGCCCTTCGCGGGGCGACACGCCGCATGGAGTACACTTGGGAGGAACAATGGAAAAAGCCGAAGCCTTCTCTGCCCGCATGAGCGACATCGCCCAGGAGGGGGATGCTGGCGGCGCAACGGGCAGAGAGATTAAGCGGCTGCGGGCGCAGGTTGCCCAGTGGAAGCGCGCGGCAAAATGGTACAGGAGGGCGCTGCATTTTGCTTTATCCCTGCGATTGCGGTCAGTCCGCGATGCACTCGCAGCGGCCCGCGCGTTCGGTGAACCGAAGAAACGACGCGCACTCCGCGGCACCGAATCGGGTGAGCGTCAGGGTTGATGCCACTCCGCGTCAGGTGCATGTTATCAGGCTCAACCTGCGGTCCGCTCGGGAGCGGCTTACCAGGGGACCGCGGTCGTCAGCGTCAGGACGTGACCCCGGTAGCCCTTCTCCGGATCATTCGAGAAACGCGTTTCAAACTCGTACTCCAACTCTGTCCTGAAATTACGTCTCCACGTGCGAACCCACCTGAGTTCTGGCGACCATTTGCGGTCAAGGCGCGGCTCCTCGCGGTCTTCGTCCACATCCACGAGCCGCTCCGGGATAGCGCCGGGGCGAATACTCCAGGCCGACGAGCAGCTCGTCGCGCTTCGAGAGTGGAGTGATGTACCGCGCGTTGTGTAGGTTTGACGCTCAAAACGATTCCGCGCCCTCTGCGGGTTGTTCTTCTCAAACCGCGCAGCGCCCTCCAGCGTACCGTGTCCCAGGTTGACGTATGAATTTAGAGCGACGTATCGATTGGAGTTGCTGCCGGAAGCCTCCCCAAAGGAACGCTTCCGATAGGCAGTGCTAAGGCGGACTCGGATGTCACTGTTGGGTCGCAGCTCCAAACGAGGGAGAAACCCGTATTGATCACCAATCTCTCGGTCTTCCGAGCTGCCCTTGAGCGATGCTTCGGCGGTAAGCCCAACCGAGAGCCAAGGGCGGACAGGCATGTCCACGGCAGCCCGCCCGAGCTGGCTTACCCGGTCCCACTTATCCGTTTGTGTATACGAGTGTAGAGCCAAACCGTAATCCAGCTGTATCGTCTGCTTGAGCGAGTGCGGAAGCGCGCACGCGAACCCGCCACGAAACCGTACGAATTGATGCTGGCGCTATCATGTTTGATATTGCTATCGAACACACTGCTTATCGCCGTCTCGAAGGATAGCCGTGGGCGACTTCCGCGCCTCGCCGGGGTACGCGTGGCAGTGCGGAGTCCGTCGGCTCCTCAACTGGAGTTCCCAATACGACTGGATCTGCAGATGAGTGCCGGTTACCTGTTCCGAACGGCCGCTCACGCACAGCATCGTCAATGATGGCGCTGTGGGGGAAACCCGCCGCTCGGGTTCGACTAGCCAGCCGCTCTGCTGCTGGCCGCTTACCGAATCGGCCCACGCGCACGAGCAGCATTGGTCCGTGCCGACATGCACGAGGCGGGGCTCGAAGCCCTTTTCCTGCAGCCGCTCGACGAGCACCTCCGCTGCGCCGCGCTCGCGGAAAGCACCGAGCTGGACCGTATATACCGCCTGCTGTGCGGCTCCAGGCTCAGGCAGGAGGAGCATGGCCAGGACAGGAGCGAGGCAGCAAACAGCCCTGCTGAGCGGTGCTGAATCTCGCCTGAGCACCAGTATGTCACTCCAGCAAACGCCGGCGATCGCCCTGTTCATTCTCCCCAGTAGCGCATCCAGTTTCGTCACACCACCCATCTTCACACCTGTTCCATAGTTTGCGTGCCGCCCGCGCGGGTGATTACGATCTCGCGAGCGGTGCTGATAAGTGGGGCAACCAGCGGGTCCCTCGGATCCTTGACGCCGCGCCGGCAGGCACACCACAGCAGAGAGAGCGGATTCGAACGTCGCCATCTCGTGCTCCGGGCTGCCTGAGGCCTCGGCGTAGACGCATCCGAGCCGCTCGGCGGCGGACGGTGGAACACCACGCTCAAGCGCGTACAGATGGAGCTGCGCCAGCAGCTCGGCTACACTCAACAGCGGCTCAGCCCAGAGCACGTCGTTCAGCAATGAAGCGCCCGCACCGTCGCGCCGACTCTAGTAGCCGCAAGGTGCAGACCCCGCACTGTCGGCGCGAGGCGCTCGCCGCCCGCGCTAAGCAACGGTGCAAGCCGCTCGAAGATGCTCGCGGGCGGCGGGAGCTGGGATGTCCCGCCTCCTCAAGCCGCTCCATGCGGCGTCCGACTGAGCGCACATCCCGTTCTGTCTCGCGCTCCTTCTCTAGGTCAATGTCCAGCGCGTGGAAACAAGCCAGCGCCCGGCGATGTGCTTCAGGCCTCGGCCTCGCGCTCGGTGTCGAGCAGTTCCGCCAGCAGCTCGCCGTCGGGCGACACGAAGGCGATCATGGAGAGTGGGCCGAGATGCCCGAGCGGTCGCGGAAGCTGCAACGCCCTCGGGTGCTCCGGCAGCGAAGCGGCCAACAGTTCCATCCGGCGCAGCCGGCCCCGCCCGCTGTCGTCCGGGAAGCCCACGCCCTCGACGGCGCCGCGCCAGCGCTCGCTGCCCTTGTAACCCTTTGAGTTCCCATCGCGCGTGCAGGCGGTCTGGGCCGCGCTCGTCGAGGCTAGGCAGGCACTCGGTCACCTCGACGTCGGTACCGTACGCTTCCTGGACCAGTGGCAAGAGGAGCGCTTGTGCGTAGGGCCGGTCTAGCATCCATTGCGCCCGTTCCTCGAACGGCACCTCGCCTCGGGCGCCGTTCCGGGCAGGCGCGGGCCGGCTAGAGGGAAAGGGCGAGGACCCGCTCCACCTCTTCGAGCATCAGCTCGGCGCCCTCCTGCCAGCCTTCCCGCTGAAGCCGAAACGGTGCCGCGGCAGCGACGAGGAGCGAGACGGCCTCGAAGAGACGGGGCCCGCCGCCTCGTCCTCACCCGTGTGATCCAAGTAAGCCCTGAGGAAACTTTCCTCGGCGTCGGCAAAGCCGTCCAATGTGCCGTGCACGCGGAGTGAGGAGACGCGCAGGGACGCCAGCACTCGCCCGACGTCCACCATGGGATCGCCATGCGCCGCCTGGTCCCAGTCGATGAACGTCACGCCACGGTCATCGGCGAGCACGTTGGCCAAGTGGAAGTCGGCATGAACGGTTCCAGTGATGCGCATGCGCTCCTCTACCTCCCGGCGCAAGCGGCGGCCGATATGTTCCAGCCGGCCGGCGTAGGCCGGCCGGATCTGGGAGAGGATACCGATCCAGCGATCGACGGCGGTGAGCTCCTTCTCGACGCCGCGTACCGTGAGCAGCGGGAGCAACAGCGAGTGGACGTGCCCGATGCCGCGGGCAGTCTCGCGGAGCTGCGCCTGGAACGTGGCACGATCCGCCAGATCCGACAGCCGCGTGCCGGCAAGGAACTCCTGCAGGGAGAGTTGCGCGACAGCGACGTATCCGACAGGCGGCGCGATCGAGACGCGGCCCATGCTCTTTCGCCAGACGGCCCAGTGCCCGGCGAAGAGGCGAGCGGGCGGACGCCTCACGTGGAGCTTACCCACCAGATGCCGCAGCTCGGGAGCCCGGTATCCTTATCCTCTGCTAATACCTCGAAGCGGAGCGCCGCTCGCGCCTCCGGCGTGTACGACAGAGTGTCCATTCGGACCCGCCGGAATGCGCGCCGGCCCCGCCACGTCGGTGCAGTGCCTCCTTCATGACCTGCGGGTCCACCACGTCCGGCCCACGCTTTGGTAGCGACTGGCCATCACCATGCGACCGGGGCTCGACCGTTCCTGGCTTTGCGAGAACCTTCGCCTCGTTCTCCTCGCTGAAAGCACCGACCTGCACCGTATAGGCACCCTGCTGTGCGGCTCCAGTCTCCGGCAGAAGGAGCATGACCATAGCGATCGCGAGGCAGCAAACAGTTGTCATCACGGTTGCCAGATCTCGCATTACGATCGGCGTGTTGCCGCACGGCATCCTCATTGGGCTGTTTATTCTCGCCAGCAGCGCATCCATTTTCGTTTGATCACTCATTCTTATACCTATTCCATCCAGCGGCTGGCAGCCCAGACCGGTGATCACGACCTCGCGATGGTGTCTAGTGGCTCGGCTCGCACTGCGGGCATTCAGCGGTCGAGCCCCGCACCCGGCATGCAAACCGCGCTGAATGACCGCGCCGCGCGAGGCGATGGAAGAGCTCGTCGGGGACACCCAACTTGTGAGAGCACCCCACGATCGCTCCCACACCGGCCGGCAAGCCGCGCGTACGCATCATTCCGGCGACAGCTTTCCGTCGACGTACATAATGAGCCATTTATAAGGCTGATCTGTCACGAGGACTGGCTGCCCGAAACGGGCGAGGCTCTGCGCGAGGCTATCTTTATCGAACACACGGACGTGATTAGGGTGCGGAATAAAGTTTCGGTTCGGGACGGTGACGATCAAGCGTCCCCCTTGTTTCAGCGCCTGCCACGCTCTGGCGAGCATCCGGTCGCCGAGCGGCTCCGGCACATGCTCGAGGATTTCCGGGAGCATGACCGTGTCGAACAGCTGGCCTTCCAGATCAAGGGTCAAGACGTCATGGCAGATAAACGTAATGTCCGGATACCGGTCAGCAGCCAGCTCGATCTTGGCATCGTTCTTATCGACGGCCGTTACCTCTAGCCCGCGGTCTCGCACCGCCTTCGCTAGCTCACCGCGGCCGCATCCGAATTCCAGCACCCGGCCATGGCACAGGTCCGCGGTCACCGCGATCCGTTTGGCCACGGTGGAATTACGGGGTCGCTCGTCCTCCCTTTGTATTTTCCGCACGGAAAGGCTGAGCCATCTGTACGGCTGTGAAGTCGAAACTTTCGGTTTTCCGAGCGGATACAAGAGATCCTTCAAATTACCGAGCGAGATCGCCTTCTCCCCCCGGATCTCTCCAGCCTCCGGGTTGGGGCTCACAATCGTGAGTTTTCCTTTATCTTTTACAAGGGACCAGGCTCGGTTGATCAGCGCCCGCCTCTGGCCTTCATCCAGACCCCGCAGGACATCGAGAAATACGACATGCCAGGCCTTGTGACCGATGTCGTGGATTCCTTCCGGCGACAGCGCGAGGATTTCCGGCCGGGCGGCCTTGAGGCTCGCCTCATAGGCCGTAGATGAAATGACCTGGAGGTCAGATGAGGACTTCGGATCCAGTACTTCCCACAGATCCAAAAACCCGGGTTTCGGCTCAACAACAGCCTGAAGAGACGCGATCATAGCTCCACTTCCTGTTTGAAAAGATGCTTTTGTCGAACAGCGGGTATCTCCCGGGTGCGCCAGCAATTCGGCCGTGGTAAGTTTGCGCCTTGGAGAGGCATTTGTTCGGGGGATGGACTACCTTCCGCAACCCGAACCCGACTCCTCTCCTCCGGGATGCGACTCCGAGGTCGTGCCCATCCCCCGCAGCCGCTTTCGAGGTTCTCGCCACCCTCGAGGGCAAGGACGCCCCTCATCAACGGCAGCCGAGTGCCTCGAGCCGATCACGGGCTGAGGCGAGGAGCGGCTCGACCAACTCGTCGCAGGCATTCCTAGCGCCGCGCCGGCAGGCGCGCCGAAGCAGGTGGAGCGCCGCAAAAACGGCAAACTCGTGCTCTGCACTGCCCGATGCCTCCAGGTAGGTGGCGGCGGCGCTCGCGGCGGCCGAGCCGCTGGCGCCCCCCTTCAACGCACGGAACTGTAGCTGCGAGAACAGCTCACCCGCGGTCAGCAGCGGCTCCGCCATCACCACGTCGTCGAGGAGCGAGGCTCCCACCCCCTCCGGGGTAAGCCGTAGGTGGCGCAGATGTAGCCCGTCCACCGTCAGCGAGCGCCTTTCCCCGATCCGGCTGAGAGGCGGCTGTAGGGTTTCGAGCAGCTCGCGTGCGGCGGGCGAGGCGGGATGGCGGGCCTCCGCTATCCGCTCCAGGCGTCGCTGGGCCGAGGCGACATCGCGCCCGGTGCTGCGCTCCTTCCCGACGTCTAGCCTAAGGGCGTGAAAACTGGCGAGGGCCTTGGCTAGCCGCTCCAGCGCCCATCCCTCGTCTGCGGTGCCGAGCAGTTGTTCCAGAGGCTTGCCCTCTGGTCGCACGAAGGCGATCATGGAAAGCGGCCGAAGACTGCCCAGGGGCCGGGGAAGACGCAGCGCCTCCTGCTGCTCGCCGAGTGCGACAACCGCCGCATCCAGCCTCCGTAGACGACCTCGTCCGCTGTCATCCGGTAAGCCCACACCGTCCACCACTCCGCGCCACCGCTCCTTCCCGCGGTATCCCTTGAGCACCCAGGAAGCGTGAATGCGATCGGGCCCTTGCTGCTGTATGCTCGGCAGGCACTCGGTCACTTCTAGATCGGACCCGTACGCCTCCTGCAACAAAGGAACGAGCAGCGCCTGCGCGTACTGTGAATCCCCCGCCCACTCCGGCCGCTGCTCGAACGGGACCTCGCGGACGAAGTCCGGGGCTGTCCGCGGAACACGGGCGCCAGCAAGGGAAAGGTTNACAGGTCGCCGGTCCGTCGTCGATCGTGGAACGTGAAATCGAGCCGGTGCAGGTGACGGAACAGGTCGAGCCGCAGCCCTGCCACTACCTGCTGGCCGAGGTGGGAGGATAAGACGTTCTGCCAGTAGTAGAGGAAGCCCGCAAGTAGCGCGATCCCAATGATAGACCCTACCAGCACGCCCAGTAACGTACCCCGGCCGCCCGACCATTCCTCGAGGAAAGCGAGCCCTCCGGGGAGCGGCACGCCTAAGAGCACGTGATCGAAGATGAGCTTGAGCGGCCACGGCTCGAGAAGCCGCAGGATCATGTGCCCAACCGACGCAAACACCGCGAGCAGGAGCGAGCCCTTGCGGTCGCTGATGTAGGGCGTCAGCCAGCGCGCGACCCGCCCGAGTGCCCGCAGTTGCTCTCTGAGGATCCGCCCACGGCGGACCACCAGGGCGAGCGGGCCCCGGCGGCCGGTCGGGGCCGCGGTCGATGAGGCCGCTCCGGGTTCTATACTCTCAATCATCTGCCGAATGTCCGGCCTTCGACTACGTCATCGAGCAGATGCAAAATCACCAGCTTCTGCGGGGCCTCCTGCCACTGCTCGCGGGCGGAATCTGGATCGAACACCTCGGTCCAGAAGCCGTCGCTCCCCAGGGCGTCGTCGACGAGCGGACGCCCGACAGTCTGCCAGTACCGCATCGAGTCGTAGTCCTTGCCATCGGTCAGCCGCTGCCATTCCTCACGACCGTCGCTCCCGTCCTCTTCGCCAACCCCCTTGCCCGCGTGCGTCGCCGCCTCGAAGTCGCTGGTATAAGGGATGTCTGCCCAGTTGGGCGCGTGGGTGGCCACGATATACTCGTGGAACGGGGAGGCGGTCTTCTCGTAACTCGGATACGCGAAGGAGGCGCGGATGTAGTCCGGGTTCATGAACGGGGCGAAGACGAAGCCGGCCTTGGCGCTATGCGAGCCGGAGGCGAGGCGGCGGGTGCGCTCGTGGAGATAGAAGAAGTCCTGCCGCGCCAGGTCCGAGAGGCCGTAGCTGTCCGCCGCATAGTACGCCTCGGCGATGAGGTCACGAACTCGGTGCTTCCAGCGCCGGCGGGTGAAGGAAGGCATGCTGCCCATCATCCGCTCGATAAACCGCTCCTCCTGACGCCGGGCCTCCGCCTCCGTCCCGAACTTCTTCGCGTAAAAGGCGCGCCCGATCTCGCCGTGTTTTCCGGAGATCTTTACGCCACCACGGCCCAGGTATTCACCGCGCGGGAGAAAAAGCTCGTGTTTGCCGGTGATTCGGTAGCCGGCCTCCCATAGAAGGGCCAGGGAGATGCGGCGGTGGGTCTCGAGTGGGTCCGCTGGCGGCAGGTGACCGCCCTGACTGGCCTCGAAGGTCAGCCCGCCGGCTTGGGCAAGTCGGGCGGCGATGATCACGTCCGGGTTGCCTGCAGCCCCACCGACCCGGGCCAGGAACTCCACACCGGCGGTCCGGAGCGCGGTGGCGATCACACGGCTGTCGCGGCCGCCGGAGAAGAGCAGCGACGCCTTCTCCCAGAGCGGAGCGGCATCTTGGATCTGCCGCACGAGGGAATGGCGCGCGAGCTCGAGGCATTCCTCCCTTGCGAGTGTTGCAGGGGTAACCCAGTGCGGCAGTATTTCGAACCTGGTCCGCACGAGGCGATGGGGAGCGACGCATACTTGGGTGGCGGGGAGGAAGAAGCGGAGGCCCCTGTACCCGGTGAGATTGAGCGGGAACCAGCCAAGGGTCATCCGCGCCGCCCACTCCTCCGGCACCGGCTCCAGTTCCACGCCCAAGGCCCGGAGCGCGAAGACCCGGTTCGTCACCGCCCACAGTGAACCCCGCTCATACTCGAATAGCTGAGCGTGACCGAGCCCGTCATTCTGGACGCGGATCTCTTCCGTCCGGGAGTTGGACCAGACGAGCGAGAAAGGCGGAGCCATTTCCTTCAGCAGCAGCATCGGCTCACCCTGGAGCTTGCGACAGAGCCGGAGTAGCGTTCCCGTCTGCGGGGAGCCGCCCGCGCCCGCGCCGGCGGACGACCGGGCGTTCACCGGGTAGTCGAGGGCGAGCGCCCAGCCGTCCTGGTCCTCCTCAAAGAGCGGCGCCCTCCAGCCGCGGGGGACGCGATCGAGATGGACCATGGCGGTGGCCGAAGTCCGGCGAATGCGTGGCTTCGGCGGATCCTCGAACAGCGGAGCGAAGATCGCCTGCAGCTTCGCTGCCACCTGCTCCGGGTCGGGATCGCATCCGGTGGTACGCCGCCACAGCAAGAAGATGTTGGTCATTCAGCTTCTCCGTTCAGCGGCCCGATAACATGCCCGACAACCCGGCCCTTGTGCTCGCTCATGCCGTCCCCACGGCGGCGTCCTGCAGGGCGATCTCGACGATCTCGGCCGCGCGCGATCGCCAGGCGTGTCGCTCGCGCGCCTCGCACAGCCCCGCCTGAGCCAGGCGCCGGCGCAGCTCGGCGTCGTCGGCGAGGCGGCGCAGCGCCGCGGCCAGGGCGTCGGCATCTCCCGGCGGGACGAGAATGCCCGTCTCGTCGTGGCGCAGGAGTTCCGGAACCTGTCCGATGTCCGAGGCCACATTCGCGACTCCGCAGGCCATGGCATCGAGAATCTTCAGCGGCGAGAAATAGAAGCGCTCGAGCGGCGGGTAGGGCGCCGCGGCGATGTCCATGCCCCGCACCCAGGGCGGCACTTCCTCCAACGGGAGGGCGCCCGTGAAGGTCACACGTCCCGGCAGCTCGTCCGCCAGCCGCGCCACCTCCTTGCGCAGCGGTCCGTCGCCGACCACCAGCAGGTGGAGGCGCGGATCGGCGGAGGCGTGCCGGAAGGCATCGCAGAGCACGTCCATCCCGTGCCAGGCTTTGAGGCTGCCGGAGAAGCCCACGACGATGGCGCCATCCGGCCCCGCACGGCGCACCTCGCCCTCGGGCGAGAAGAGCTCCAGGTCCACGCCGTTGATTACGACCCGGACCTTTTCCGGATCTACGCCGGCCTCGACGAGCTGATCACGCATCTGACGCGAGTTGGCAATGATACAGCGGGCGTGCCGCAGGGCCGAGTCCTCGAGAATCGTGGCGGCTTCCTGAAGTGCCTGCTGACGGAAGGTGGCGCCCTCCCACGCCAGCGGAGCGTGCACGTTCAGCAGGTGACGCAGGCCCAACCGGTTGCAGGTCAGGGGGCCGGCGATGCCAAAGGGCGAGTAGAGCTCGAAGACAAAATCCGGCCGGAAGTCGTGGACGTGCTGAGTGATCGCCTGTTCGGTGAGCACGTTGTTCCAGACGTGGCCGAGCGCGTGCACCACTCGCTTGCGCGCTCGCTGATCCTCGCGCTGATTGCGAGGAACCGGCTGCTCCACCTCTTCGAGCAGATCCTCCAATATCCCTGGTGCCGGGATGCGTGCGACGCGTGCGCCGAGGGAGCCCTCACCCGCAGCCGAAGGTGTAAGCACCAGCAGCTCGTGGCCGAGCGACTGGAACGCGTGGACCAGGCTGCGGAAATGTGCAGTGGCGCCGTTGTGCTTCTCCAGGCTGATGCCCCGATCGGCGCAGAGATACAGGATCCTCACGCCTTCGCCTCATGAAAAAGTTCGTACAGGCGCCCGGCCGTTCTCTTCTGGTCGAACTCATCTCGGACGGACGGACGGGCACCCGCCCGAAGGTGTGTAAGCAAATCAGGGTTTCGCATAAGTCTTTCGATCGCATCCGTAAGCGCCACGGCGTCGCCCTCAGGCACGATAAGTCCGTTGATGCCATCACGCACCGCCTCCGGAATTCCAGTGACGGGTGTGCTGACTACCGGGATGCCGCAGGCAAGCGCCTCCACAATCGAAACGGGCAAACCGTCACGGTTCCCATCCTGTCCCACGATGCAGGGGAGCACCAGCAGGTGAGCGCGGTGGTAGCGCCCGATGATCTCCTGTTGGGCGAGTGGACCCACCAGCCGGATCTGTTCGCCAAGGT
>JAUJOM010000019.1:27076-51854 GCA_030447645.1 Longimicrobiaceae bacterium
CGGCCATTCGTCATGGACTGGAGAAATGACAGGTTGTACTCGCTCACCGTGAGGATGAAGCGCGCATCGGCCATCTCGTGCTTGATGGCCCGGAATCGCCGTTGCGGAACATGTCGTAGGTAGGCATGCGCGGTGAAGCTGAAGGAAAGTCTAGTAGCTTGCTCGCCAGGTTGCGTCATACCGTACGGGTGCGGTTCGCGAAGTGGGCGTGCAGATGGCTGACGTGGGCTCTTCCCGCCCGATCAGCGATGTAGGACGCCCGCAGGAAGCGCCACAAGAGCGTTGGGCCGCCCCGTCGCCAGAACCTGCAGGAACTGACGCCGGTAGCGCTCCCGGACTCAAGCGGCCTGCCGTCGCGTGACGCAAGAGCGTTCGAATGTCCGATGGACCCGGTACGTAGTGGATGGTCGCTTTCAGCCGACCGACGCCTTCGTGGAAGCGAGGATCGCGGGAAGGCGCCAGCGAGAAGACATGCACCTCCACCCCTGGCCTCGAGCGCCAGGATCTCGTTTAGACGAACGTCTCCGACAACACTGGGAACTTCCGCAGCACGTAGCCCACGACGTCCTTCTTATGCGTCACGTCTTCAATCCTCGGTCCGTGGCCCTTAGCCTCGAGCAGGGTGATCGGCGACCCGTGCCGCACCGGGTCCAAGTGATCGCGTCCACGCTGCCGGGCGGGGCCGCTCCAGCGCTCTCTCCATGGCGGCGCCCAGGGTCTCAGCCGACGGCTCGCGCGGATTCACCATGGTGACCACTCCCAGTCGTGTGAGCCCTTCCGGCCTCACCAGCTGCTCCTCATCCACACCCGTCTTCCCGCGGCTGGCGTGCTCGCCAGAGCGCCAGCTCCGCGGCACGACCACCGAGCGAGCGCCTACAGCGATGATTTCGGCCGAGGTGTTGTACCCGCGCCCATTGCCACTACGAGATCGGCCGCCGCCATGATTGATGGGAGGTCCTCGACATGGTCTCGCATAATCACACCGATCAGGCCGTCAGCGGTCCGCCGCACCGCCTCCCGATCACCCGCGGACATGAACTCGCCAACCACGACGAGCGCAGGCCGGCCCGAGGCTGGTCAAGGCGCGCCGCAAAAGCCTCCAAGACCGGCCTCGCACGCCTCCCCCGCCGACCGTGGCGACGAAGAAACCGGTCGATCGAGGCCCAGCTCGCGCCAGCACCTGTTCCGGCTGCAGCTGCGATGGTTCCCCCTCGGTGACGTAGCCGCAGTATGCGAGGAGGGCCCATGCGACCTCCTCCGAGAGGCCGTACGCCTCAACGTCCGCACCTGGGCACACCGTAAACGATTACGCGGTCGTAGTAGCGCTCGATGAAGTCCCGAGGCGCGTCCCGCTCCAATCTCGACGCACTCGCCGGGGGATCGACCACGTCGCGCAGCCCGAGAACGGTCCGCGTAGGCCGGTGCCGGAGCTCGCGGAGGACCGGGAGCAGCTCGGAGCCGGGTGCCGAGCGGAAGTTGTCGACCAGCAGCACGTCGGGCTCGAGCTCGAGTGCGCGACGCGTTGGCGAGCTCCACGCAACGCGGCGAGTTCGGCCACGCCGATGGGGAGCATGGGCGTCGCGTCCTTCGGCGCCGGATGTGACGATGGTGGGGATCTTCAGCGTATCCGCGTTTGTCGGGAGATCGCGCATCGGAGTCGTGACCGGGGAGCCCGTGATGAGCAACAGGGCGGATCCGGCCCTTTCCCGCAACTGCGCGAAGAATCCGCGAGCTTCGGCGTACGTGCCCCAGGTCGTACGCATCGTGCGTGAACCGCGATTCGAAGTGAGATGGAGGACATCCCGAGCTAGGCCGTCGCTCCCACCAAGGTCGAGGGCGTTTCACCAATGCGGCCTGCGGTTGGTCAGCGTCCTCGAGCACATCTTCAAGAAAGCAGGAAGCGCGATGCAGTGCGTTCATGTCGATTGATCGCGGCAATGGCACGAAAGCGGGCGGCTGCACGAGCCACTCCGAGATTGCGCCTGGGTTAAGCGCCTGCGGGTCAGAAACTCGATCAATCCGAGGCGGGCAGGCGTTGCGCACGAATCGGCTGTTCACGCCGCGGGGCAATGCGAGGAATGATCAGTGCGCGCTTGTTGAGAGGAAAGAACCTCGCAAACACTGTTATAGCCGCCCATGGTAATTACCTGTTCAGCGCGCGACAGAAGGGCTATTGGTTCGCTGATGAAATCCAGAACATGAACGCCGGCAGACTGGCTGCCGCGCGCGCTGGAGAGTGCATCACGCTCACCCCGAGGCATGAATGGGCCGGTGAGCAGAATCCCCGTCATCCCATCGGCATCTCTGCCTCGGCAAATGCCTGGGCTAGCCAAATCCCGTCCTGGCTGCCACCCACCTGGCACAGAACAAACCGTGCGCCGGCCAATAGCTTGACAGTCAGATTGTCCGCGTCTTCCGCTCCACTCCCATCGGAGGGTACTGGTTCAGATATCCGGTGAATCGTGCTTTCTCCGCAACGACAGACGGAAGCTTGTATTCAGCGCGCATATCGAATATGGTGGGATCACCGTAGATCCAGATTGCTTCGTAGAACCGCTGAATCGTTTCTTCGTGGCCGAGACGGGCCCACTGGAGCGTGAACGGTATCCGGCTCCTCAAGAATGTCCCGCAGGCCAAGTACAAGCCGCGTCGTGCCTTTTTCCCGGCATTTCCGGAGAACGGGCCAAGTTCACTGAGCGCTCCGGGAAGATGATCAACCACCAGCACGTCCGGAGCAAAGTGGTTAAGAGCTGCTGAGATTACATCCGTTCGAAGGCGGACGAGCTCGGGAACTTCGATCCTAAACGTCGGGCGGAGCAGCGGCCATCCGCTTCCTTCTGAAGGGCCGGAAGACTGAGGCAGTCGACATTGTCCGGGAAGTCGAATATCCCTGCCTCCCGAGCTTCTGTGATCATCAGAAACGAGCCGCTCGGATACAACTCGGCGAAGTCGAACAAGCAGCAGATTCCTCCGCATATGTCCAAGCCCAACCATCCCCGGCGAATACAATGCGATGCGAGGTTTGTCAGTCGCCATTTACACCAGTTCTCCTGTACACAGTCACCCGGCTCCAGACCAAGAGCAGACCCAACAGAAAGGCCGCCAACATCGCCGCAGTTCGACATTCGTCGACCTCCAGTAGAGATGCTGGCGGCCCGGCAGGCATGGCGACTGGATCGCTTTTAGCCCCGTAGTTGCGTCCTCGCCTTTTCAGCGAGTTTGCTCTGAGCAGCGCTTGTATATCTTCGGACGCAATCGGGTCCAGGACCAGATCCGATACATTGCGTCACTATCGTTTCTTGTTACCGGAATGTTACACCCGAAAGGACGCCTGTCAACCGTAGTAGTCTCACGCCTTCGTTCAAACGGCTTTGTCACAGACGGCTCTGGGTGCGAGGTTAGGGAGCTGCTTCCACCGAACTGCGAGCCGGGCCTTGGCTGAACCGCCGATTTTCTAGGTTCGGCGCCACTTCCCCGGAGGAGGGGATTGGCATCCGTGGTGGGGGGTAAAGGGAGGTCTGGCCGGGCATGTCGTCCTCCGATAGCTTGCGATGGCGAGAAAAGGTGGCTCATGGTTGGCTCTTCACCGGTCTCTCGCCGCATGCCACCTACATGGAGAACCCGATGCTCAAGGAGCCCTATCCGAGGGGTCATTTCTGCCTCTCCACTTCCAGAGCTGGAATGGGTGAGTGGCCACGGGGGAGCCTGTTCCGGAAGGATATCGACATCGGTGATTCCGTCGAGCTGAGAGAGCAGGAGCAGTTCGCGCTCCTGCAACAACTCGCGTCCTACTACGCGGACTTCATTTTCCCTGAGGAGCCCACCGGTCAGACGCGGTATTACACGAAGAACAAGATGTTTGGCCCCGGTAGCGGCTTTAGCCTCTACGCCATGCTGCGCCACTTCAAGCCGAGACAGGTGATTGAGGCAGGATCGGGTTTCACGTCCGCGCTGATGCTGGACGTGAATGATCAGTACCTAGGAGGAGATGGCCCTGACCTTGATCGAACCCAATCCGAAGCGGCTGTAATTCGCTCCTCCGGGGCGAGGATCATGCCCGGTGTAGAATCCTCACCGTGCCGGTGCAAGAAGTGCCCGCCCCAACGTTCGATGCACTCGACGTAAACGACATCCTTTTCATCGATGGCTCGCATGTCGCGAAGATCGGAAGCGACGTTAACTACCTTTTGTTCGGGGTTCTGCCCAGGCTGCGGGCGGGGGTGCTCATCCACATCCACGACATCTACTGGCCGTTCGAGTACCCGGAGCACCGATCATGTCTGGGAAGGCGTGGAACGAGGCGTACATAATCCGGGCATTTCTCCAATACAATAACCGGTTTGAGATCTTGCAATTCAACAACTTCCTCGTGCATCGTTTCGAAGAATTCTATCGGCAGCATCTCCCGATCGTCTTTGGAGACCCAGGTAGCTCGCTCTGGTTGCGGAAGAGGTGAAGCGTAGAACGTCGAGAGAGCCCCCGATAGGCGCGGCTCTCTTGCTCCTCTTATTCGGGGAATGGGCGCACTCGGCGTCACGGATCTGCGCCTTAGTATCGCCCGGCGCTTGGGTGGCGAAGTAGACGTGGGGAGCACACCGGGAGAAGAAACCATGCTTACGGTGCGGATCCCCACGTCGTCACCCAACGACGTTCGGCGCTTATGGAGTGGGTTGGCAGGGAGCAAAGTTGTCTTGAAACTGGCGACCGCTGTCCGTCGCGAGCGCCGTTGTGAAATCTCCTACGTATATCCATAGTGCATAACACGTAATCCAGCATTGTCCGAACGTACTGCGTTACCGTCAGAGAATGCTCTAGGAAATGCCTAGCCTGCGGAGCAGATTCTATGTCAGAGACACACACTGCCACGGCCCATCTGGACACCTTCGCACGGCGCACCCTTTGGGTGGCCGGGCAGATCGGCTGGGACGCCCGTGACAGGGGAAATCGTCAGCGACGATTTTGCTGCACAGGTGCGTCAGGCACTCGTCAACCTGGCAAGCGTGCTGCATGCAGGTGGCGCCGAGCCGCACCACCTGGTGCGGCTGACCTGGTTTGTTACCGACAAACCCGCGTACCTCGCAGCGCAGCGGGAGATTGGCCTGTGTACCGCGAGGTGCTCGGGAAGCACTTCCCAGCCATGTCCGTATTGATGGTGGCTGCGCTCCTCGAAGACCGGGCCAAGGTTGAGATCGAAGCGACGGCGGTCGTTCCGGACTGAATTCCCCTCACCAACACCGTTTGACGCCCCCGCACACGGCGCTATCTTTGGGGTATGGTGTGATACGTCCCGCACCGCAGATCTGCAAGGGAGGAGCCATGTTCGATTGGTTGCGTTTCGCGCCCGTGCTGGGCCTGCTGTGGATCACCCACCTTCCCGTGGAGGCGCAGGCACCGGCTCGTGCCACGGTGTACCGGATCCCGGTCACCGGCACTGTAGAGATGGGACTCGCGCCCTACATCGAGCGCTCTCTCAAGGAAGCAGCCGACGCGGGTGCCCGCTGCGGCGGTGCTCGACATCGACACTCCCGGTGGCCGCGTGGATGCCGCCGAGCAGATCGCCGATGCGTTGGGCGACTCAAGATTCCCACGTATGCCTACGTGAACCGGCGCGCATTCAGTGCCGGGCACTGATCGCGCTCGCCACCGACCGGGTGTACATGCGTCCCGGTGCGGTGATGGGTGCGGCGACGCCGGTAACGGGCGAGGGGCAGAAGGCTCCCGAAAAGATCGTGAGCGCGATGCGCTCCGAGTTCCGCTCGCTTGCCGAAGAAAAGAAGCTGGACCCGCGGGTAGCCGAGGCAATGGTGGACGAGGAGATCGCGATCCCCGGAGTTGTAGAAAAGGGAAAGCTGCTCTCGATGAGCACTGAGGAGGCCGTCCGGCTGGGTTACGCCCAGTCTGTTGCCGATTGGGATGGATTGCTGGCGGCGATCGGAGTGCAGGGTGCGGCGACTACCGAGACGCGCATCAACTGGGCGGAACGGGTGGTTCGCTTCCTGACCAACCCGCTGGTCGCGCCCTTTCTGCTTTCCATCGGTTTCCTGGGCCTGCTTATCGAGCTCAAGACGCCTGCGTTCGGACTCGCCGGGCTCGCCGGAGCCGGAGCACTCACCCTCTTTTTTGGCAGCCATCTGATCGTAGGACTTGCCGGTTGGGAGGTGATGATGCTCCTCGCCGCCGGAATCCTGCTCCTGCTGGCGGAGGTGTTCATCTTCCCCGGCTTCGGTGTGGCGGGTGTGCTCGGCGGGGTGGCGGTGATGGCGAGCATCTTCCTCAGCCTTATTGGATCCATGCCCACGACGACGGACCTGATGGTTGCATCGGGCGTGGTGGGAATGTCCATCCTGCTGGTGGCTTTCACCGGCTATCAGCTGATCCGTCGGCTGCCCGAGGACCGTCGTGCGCAGCGCATTCTGCTCCAAAGTTCTACCAGTCGCGATGCTGGCTACATTGCCAGCCCGCAACGTGATGAGCTGGTGGGCGCCGAAGGGACGGCGCTCACGGATCTGCGTCCTGCGGGAACTGCGGTGTTTGGAGACGAGCATGTCGACGTCGTTTCCGATGGCCCCTGGGTTCCCGCCGGCACCCGGGTGCGCGTCATTCAGTCGGACGGTTATCGGCACGTGATCCGGTCCGTCGCACAGTCGGCCTGAGGCCGAAACCCACACCCACGCTTATCGATGGATCAAGTCGTATTCGGAAGCACCATCTTCATCATCTTCATCGCCATCCTGGTGCTGGTGATTCTCACCCGGTTCATTCCCATCGGGCTCTGGATCCAGGCGCAGTTTTCTGGGGTGCGCATCTCGTTTCCGTATCTGTTCGGGATGCGCTTCCGCAAGGTGAATCCCGCTCGGATCGTGAATCCGCTGATCACCGCCACCAAGGCGGGGCTCCATATCAGTGCGGATGACCTGGAGGGACACCTCCTGGCGGGCGGAAACGTGGAGCGGGTCGTCCAGGCACTCATCGCTGCGGACAAGGCCAACATCAAGCTTCCCTTTGAGCGGGCGGTTGCCATCGATCTGGCGGGGCGCGACGTACTGGACGCGGTGCAAACCTCGGTCAACCCCAAAGTGATCAGCACGCCGCGGGTGGCCGCGATGGCCAAGGATGGCATCCAGCTGATCGCCATCGCACGGGTGACGGTGAGGGCGAACATCGATCGACTGGTGGGTGGTGCGGGGGAGGAAACCATCCTCGCCCGCGTGGGTGAGGGGATTGTGTCCACGATCGGTTCCGCGATCAGCCACGCTGCCGTGCTGGAAAACCCGGACGCTATCTCCAAGACGGTGCTATCCAAGGGGCTGGACGCCGGCACCGCGTTTGAAATCCTGTCCATCGACATCGCGGACGTGGACGTCGGCAAGAACATCGGCGCCGAGCTGCAGACCGACCAGGCCGAGGCCGACAAGCGCATTGCGCAGGCCCGCGCGGAGGAGCGGCGGGCGATGGCCGTCGCCCTTGAGCAGGAAAACCGTGCCCGGGTAGAGGAGATGCGTGCTCGCGTCGTCGAGGCGGAGGCTCAGGTGCCACTTGCGATGGCGGAAGCGTTCCGCAATGGCAACCTGGGCATTATGGATTTCGCGCGCTATCGTAACCTGCAAAGCGACAGCGCGATGCGCGAAACGCTGGCTCAGCCGGAGGATGGATCAAGACGTGGCCCCGCGGTGTGAGCCATGGACTGGATCCAAGTTGCCTTCCTCCTGCTCTTCATTGTCCTGCCGCTTTTGCAGGGGCTGGCCGAGCGCATCCGTCGTCCGCGTGCTGACCAGGAGCCTTCTGCATCGCTACCTGAAATAGCCACGCGCGAACCAGCAGCGTCGACTGGCCCAGCAGCGTCGACTGGTGATGACAGCTCTGCATGGGACGCGTGGTTCGGACCGGATGCCGGCGAGGTGCGGCAGATGGAGGTGGGGCAGGGAGAAGAAAGGCTGGCCGAAGAAGTTCAGCCGATCGAGGCGATCTCCCTGGAACAGTTCGACGAGGTGCCGGTGCCGGTCGTTCTGGAGCGGGCAATACGGGAAGCTGTCCCCGAGCCGGTAGAGATCGACCGGGCTGCCGAGCACGTCCGCTTTCATGGCCGCTTTCCCGCCCCGGTGCAGCCTGCCGCACCCAGCGAGACACTCCCCGAGCGCCTGCGGAAGCCCGGGGAACTACGCCGCGCGATCCTGCTCGCAGAAGTACTTGGTCCCCCGCGGGCTTTGCGTTGAGCGACGGCAGCCAGGAGCGCGAAAGCCTTAAGCCGGTCGAGGGCGCGAACCGGTCTCTCCGCCGCAAGATCGGGCTGAAGGGCGAGTTCGCGCTGGCGCTTCTCCCTACGATAACCGTTCTTGCAGTGCTCGGTCTGGTTGAGATGCTCAGCCGGCAGCGCCTGCTCTTCGCGTCGCTCGCCTCCAGTGCATTCCTGATCTACCTCGATCCACAGCACGGTACGAACACGGTTCGCACCCTGGTTATAGCGCACCTGGTCGCCGCGAGTGTCGGACTGGTAACCTTTCTCACCCTTGGGCCGGGCTACCTGGCGGGCGGAGCCGCGATGGTGGCGGCAATCGCGCTGATGATCGTGTTGGATGCGGTGCATCCACCGGCGGTTTCCACCTCGCTTTCCTTTGCCTTCCGTGCCTCCCAGGAGGGTAATCTGCTGATCTTCGGGCTCGCGCTCGGGGTAACAGTTATGCTGGTGGTTCTGCAAAAGCTGGCGCTTAGATTGCTCGCTCGCTTTTCTAGCGGGTAGCGGGCCCGGGGCGCCTTGAGCGGGGTGCCAAGCGGTTTCACCATTCTGCCTGGAGGAGACGAGAAATGACGGCCAAGGTAACCAGGTCCGACGCCGAATGGCGCGAGCAGCTGACTCCGGAGCAGTATCGCATCGCACGTCAAAAGGGCACCGAGCGGGCGTTCACCGGCGAGTACCACGCCACCAAGGACCGCGGCGTTTACCGCTGCATCGGCTGCGGCACATCCGTCTTCGACTCGGAAACCAAGTTCGACTCGGGTACCGGCTGGCCGAGCTTCTACGCCCCGGTTTCCCCCGACAGTGTCGAAACCGAATCCGACAACACCTTCTTCATGCGGCGCACCGAGGTCCACTGCGCCACCTGCGGTGCTCATCTGGGGCACGTCTTCGATGACGGCCCGCAGCCGACGGGGGAGCGCTACTGCATCAACTCGGCATCTCTGAAGCTGGACCCCAAAGAGTGACAGCCGTATCCCGGCTGCCGGTCGCGCGCTGATGTTCGGGCTGGAAAAACGGCAGCGCGAGCGGCTGCGTGCGGAACCCTTTCCATCCGAGTGGCTTCTCGTGCTGGAGCGCAACGCGCCCTTCTACCGACGTCTGCCCGGGCCCGACCAGCGGGAGCTGCAAGGGCACATCCGGGTGATCGTCGCGGAAAAGAACTTCGAGGGATGCGGCGGACTGGAGATGACCGACGAGATCCGCGTCACCATCGCCGCACACGCGGCGCTACTCCTGCTTCATCGCGATACCGACTACTACCCCAAGCTCCGCTCCATCGTGGTTTACCCCGCCGCGTTCGTCGTAAACCACACCGAGGTGGTGGAGGAGGGTGGTTTCACGGTGGAGGGTCCCGAAGCGCGTCTGGGCGAGTCGTGGCACCATGGGGCAGTGGTGCTGTCATGGGACGACGTCAGCGCCGGCGCTCGCAACTTCCACGACGGGTACAACGTCGTGCTGCACGAATTCGCCCACCAGCTGGACCAGGAGGATGGCAGCGTCGACGGTGTTCCGCCCCTGGACGATAGCTCCGGGTACCGAACCTGGAGGCGTTTGCTGGAGGACGAGTATCGCGAGCTTCGTGAAGCGGTTGCCCTGGGAGAATCAACAATGCTGGACCAGTACGGTGCAACCCACCCGGCAGAGTTTTTCGCGGTGGCGACCGAAGCGTTCTTTGAAAAGCCTGTGCAGCTGAGCGCCACCCACCCCGCGCTATACGAGGAGCTGAAGAAGTTTTACCGTCAGGACCCCCGGCAATGGCTCGGCTACGCCTGGGCCCGCTGATCCCGGCGCGGTTCTGGCGGTAGTCCCCGCCGCTCCACGGGGAGCAGAGCTATCCACCTCGACTCGGAGATCGGCGATGCCCACACGTAAGGCGAGCGCTACCTGGCAGGGAGGTTTGCGGAACGGAACGGGAAGTTTCGACGGAGAAAGCGGTGCGATCGGCGGAGCGTACTCATTCGGCTCACGCTTTGAGGAAGCGCGAGGCTCCAACCCCGAAGAGCTGCTTGCGGCAGCCGACGCCGCCTGCTTCAGCATGGCACTGGCGGGCGCCCTGGAGAAGGCGGGTACCCCGCCTTCCTCCGTGCACACCGACGCAATGTGCACGGTAGAAAAAGCTGGCGAAGGATTCAAGATTACGCGCATTAAGTTGAGCGTTCGAGCCCAGGTCCCCGGTGTCGATGAGGAAACGTTCCGGAAGACGGCCGAAACCACCAAGGACGCATGTCCGGTGTCGAGCGCGCTCCGGGGCAACGTAGAGATCGAGCTGGATGCTCACCTCGAGCCTGCTTCCGAGCCAGTTGCGGGCTAATTCCTAATTCCAGGGTAGGTGGCACCCACCTGAACCCATGGAGGAGAACACGATGCAGGAAGAAGAGCGACGAGCAGCCGAGCGAATTCTACGCGATGCGCGGAGCATCGCGGTGCTGGGAATGAAGGACTCGTCGGAATCCAGCGAGCCCGCAGCCCAGATCCCCGACTACCTGCGGCAGCAGGGTTACCGAATCGTGCCGGTGAACCCTGAGCTTGCCGAGGCCGACTATCCGGGTGCGGTCGCCACACTGGGAGAGCTCCCGGAACCGCCAGATGTCGTGGAGGTGTTCCGCAACTCGGACGCTGTCACCGCGCATGCTGACGAGCTGCTCGCGCTCCATCCAAAAGCGGTGTGGCTTCAGCTTGGGATCCGCAATGATGCCGTCGCGGAGCGCCTCCGGGCGGCGGGGATCGAGGTGGTGCAGGACGCCTGCATGTTAAAGGTCCACGCAGCCATGGCGCAGCCTCGAGGGGCGGTTTGAGGAGCCCGTCAGAAACGAAAAAAGGCACCCCGGCTGGGGTGCCTCAATCGTCTAGTGCTATCGGCTAGAACTGCGACTGGCGTCGCGCAAATTTGCGGTCCTTGTGGCGGCGGCGCATGGCTGCCTTCGACTTGGCTTTCTTCGCCTCGCTGGGCTTTTCGTAGAAGCGCTTCCGCCGCATGTCCTTGAAGATTCCTGAACGGATCATCCTACGGCGGAACTGCTTGAGCGCCCAGTCCAGGCGATCGTTCTCACCAAGCTCGATTTCGACCACGCAAACCCTCGCTAAACGTTAATCGACCACAGAGCGGCAAACTAAGGCAACTTTCTCCTGTCGTCAAGCTTTTCGGCCATTGCTTGGTCAGGCGCAGGCATTCCGCAGGCGCTGATGATTGCCTGTGCGTCCGCGCGCACCTGAGGAGACGCGCTGGGAGGCGACGCGGGGGTTTGCCCCCCGTGGCTCACCTGATTCGCCCGAACCGCGAGGCGCCGCACTCCCGTTTGCTCGTACACGAAGAGGCGGGCGGACAAAAAGGATTCAAGCTCACCTTCACGCTTTGAGGCGGTTACAAGCCTGAAAAACTCCGTGCTTCCGGTATCCTGCACCGTATATCCAAGTGCGACCATGCGGGCGGTGGCACATCGCATGGTACCGCCCTGCGGTGCCGCATTCGTAAGCAGATGAACCTGCTGTGCATTGGGGCAACCCATGACAGCAAGCACGGGGAACAGGTAAATCAATCGACGCATCATTGGTCGTGCTTCGCCCGCGCTGGGCGACTACTTTGCGCTCTTGGATGCCCGAGTCGTGGACGCTTTGCCGCGGCCGGCCGCCTTGGTGCCGGTGTTGGCTTTCGCTTTGGTGCCTCCAGCCTTGACACCCGCCTTGGTACCTCCCGCACTCGTCTTACGGGCGCGCGCGGGCTGCGCAGCACCGCCGACGGTTTCCTTGATTCGTTTACCCGGCGCAAAAGCGAGGGTGGTGCGTTCCGGGATATCTACCGCGGCGCCAGTTCGGGGATTGCGCCCCTTGCGCGCGGCGCGCTTGCGGGTGGAAAACCGGCCAAATCCCGGAATGGACAGGCGGCCATGCGATCCCATTGCGCTGGCAATGGCGCCGCTCGTGGTGTCGAAGATCGCGTCCACCACATCGGCAGCAGCCTTCTTGGTCATCTTGGCCCGCTCCGCAACCAGGTCGATGAATTCGGACTTGTTCATGACATGCTCCATGTGTTGCAGGTGGAAAGAACAGCCGGGAATGTAAATGCTGCTGGGCAATCAGCGTGCCGTGGAACCTTTACAGCGCACCGTATGTAGCCATAACTTGTCTTTTCCGCTTGTACCCCTCCCCATATCTGGAGAACATCATGTTCAAACGGTGGCTGTTTACTGCGCTGGCTGGCCTTGCCCTGCTCGCTCCCAAGGTCGCGTCTGCCCAAGCGCCTACTCTCGCGGGAAGCTGGGTCCGGCACGCCGAGGGAAGCGACGATATCAACGCAAAGATCAACGAAGCCACGGCTCGGATGAACATTGCCATGCGTGGGATCGGCCGGAGCCGGCTGCGCAAGACCAACGCTCCGTATCAGCGAATCACCATCGCCTACAATCCACAGCAGGTCACGATCACCACTGATTCGCGGGCGGCNACGGCGGCGATCATGACGGCGACCTCGTCCACCATGCCGACGGCCGTAATGACGGAGTCGAGCGAAAACACGATGTCGAGCAGCAGGATCTGAATAATCACGCTTCGGAAGGAGGGATATCCGCCCACCTCCGTGCGGTCCTCGCCTTCGAGCTTGTGGTGGATCTCCCGTGTGCTCTTGCCCACGAGGAAGAGACCTCCCGTGATCAAAATCAGATCGCGCCCCGAGATCTCATGCCCAAAGACCTCGAAGAGCGGCGCGGTAAGGCGCATGATCCAGGCGAGGCTGAGAAGCAACAGAATGCGCGTGATCATCGCCAGCGCGAGCCCGATCGTGCGGGCCCGGGCCTGCTGCGACTCCGGGAGCTTGCCCGCCAGGATCGAGATGAAGACGATGTTGTCGATGCCGAGAACGATCTCCAGCACCGTCAGGGTAAGAAATCCAATCCAGATCGATGGGTCGGTCAGCCAGTCCATGTGATTTCCTTGCTGAAACGCTAAACCAGAGCGCGCCGACATGCAACGTACGTGCGAGCAGGAGATCGGCGGCTGATCACGCGCCGACCGGTAGTTGTTCAGCGGCGCGGCGCTGGCCGCCCAGAAGGCTCAGGAAACCAGGCCAACCGTCAACGCCGCCGAGATCGGTGGGCGCATACCCAGTTCAACACCACTACGGCGGAGGGGGAACCCACCTCTGAACTCTTCCTGCGGCGAGTGCGCCTGGGGCCGGAGGGCAAGCTCAACGAACGGGGCGCGCCGCTCAGTCTGGAGCCGTAGCGAACGCCGGGTTTTCTTCCGCTGTCTCGCGGCGATCCCACGTCTGGAGCTCTTCCGAGGGTTCCAGGTAAAGGATGCGCACCGCCACCGTTAAGACGGCCAGCAGCGGTGTGGCTACAAAGAGCGCCAGAAAGCCGAACCCGATGGTCAGCATCAGCTGCCAGGCCAGCAGCGCTGCTGGCGGGATGTTGACGGCTCTGCGCTCCACCAGCGGAACGGTAATAGCGCTCTGTATCTGCTGGAGGACGAAGTAGAAAAGAGCCACGTACAGCGCTGTAGCGGGCGAGACCGCAAAGCCGGCGATCACAGCGGGGATGGCGGCGATCGTCGGGCCGAAGTTGGGGATGAACTCCAGCACTGCTGCCAGCGTACCGAGCGCCAGCGCCCCGGGAATCCCGAAGAACATCAGGCCAATCCAGGTTGCCAGTCCGACGGCGAGCATCGTAATCGCTTTGCCGATCACCCAGGCTCGCAGGTTACGCCCGGCCTCCTCGTACACCTCTTCCCATGCGTTTCGGCGTGCCGGGGACACCACCCGCAGAAACATTTCTCGATACAGTTCCGGCTGGGCAGCAAGGAAAATCGCGAGCACGATCACCGCGAACGAGCCGAGCAGGGCCGCAATCACGTTGAACGACATGCTCAGCATCCTGCCTGCGAACTGCGTCACCTGGGCATTGATCCGCTCGGAAAGCATCCCACCCGAAGGTTGCCTGGTCCTTTCCTCTAGCCAGGCAGCGACGTTGTCCAGTGCACCGGGGAGCTGGACGGCAAGCTGAGTGACCTGCTCGATGACCTGGGGGATCAGCGCCACTGCCAGGCCGATTAAGCTCCCTATGAACAGCACCACTACCAAGGGGAAGCTTACGCGGAACGGTATCCACCGAGCGAGCAGCCGCGCTGGCTGATGAATGACAATTGCGAGCAGAACGGCGAGAAAGCCGAGCAGAATTGCGTTGTAAACCTTCCAAAAGAACTGCCACGCGAAGAGGAAGAGCACGATCAGCGTCAGCACCCGCGCAACATCCGAGGTGCGCCAGGTGATGCGACGAACGACGCTATCCGGCACTGGTCGTGCTCCGGCCGTGCGGGGAGGCTACTTCGTGCTCTTGGATGTCCGCGTGGTGGACGCCTTTCCGGTGCGGGGATTGCACCCCTTGGGCCCGCTCTGCAGCCAGGTCGATGAATTCGGACTTGTTCATGACGTGCTCCATGGGCCCCAGGTGGAGAGAACGGCCGGGTATGTGAGTGGTACTGGGCAATCGGTGTGCCGCGGAACCTTTACAGAGCACCATATATAGTCATAACTTATCTCTCCTCTTTGATCCCTCCGCACATCCGGAGAAACTTTATGCGTACACGTTGGCTGTTGACTGCCCTGGCGGGTCTTGCCCTCCTCGCCCCAGAGATAGCGTCAGCCCAGACACCGAACCTGGCGGGAAGCTGGGTCCGGCACGCCGAAGGAAGCGACGACATCAACGCAAAGATCAATGAAGCCACGGCTCGGATGAACATCGCCATGCGTGGAATCGGCCGGAGTCGCCTTCGCAAGACCAACGCTCCGTATCAGCGGGTCACCATCGCCTACAATCCACAGCAGGTCACGATCACCACTGATTCGCGGGCGGCTGGATTTCCGGCTGGTGGACTTTCTTGCCGCCCGCCTTCGCCCCGCTGCCGCTGCTGGCCTGGTCGTGCTCCGGCCGTGCGGGGACGGTTTCCTTGATTCTTGCCCGGCGTAAAGGCGAGGATGGTGCGTTGGATGTCCGCGTGGTGGATTGCGCCCTTTGCGGGCGGCGCGCTTACGAGTGGAAAAACCGGCCATGGAATGGACAAGCGGCCATGCGATCCCCTTGCGCTGGCCCGCTCCGCAACCAGGTCGATGAATTCGGACTTGTTCATGACATGCTCCATGTGTTGCAGGTGGAAAGAACGGCCGGGAATGTAAATGCTGCTGGGCAATCAGCGTGCCGTGGAACCTTTACAGCGCACCATATATAGCCATAACTTGTCTTTCCTCTTGTCCCCTCCGCACATCTGGAGAACATCATGTTCAAACGGTGGCTGTTTACTGCGCTGGCTGGCCTTGCCCTGCTCGCTCCCGAGGTCGCGTCTGCCCAAGCGCCTACTCTCGCGGGAAGCTGGGTCCGGCACGCCGAGAGGAAGCGACGATATCAACGCAAAGATCAACGAAGCCACGGCTCGGATGAACATTGCCATGCGTGGGATCGGCCGGAGCCGGCTGCGCAAGACCAACGCTCCGTATCAGCGAATCACCATCGCCTACAATCCACAGCAGGTCACGATCACCACTGATTCGCGGGCGGCGATTCAAACCCCTGGGAATGGCACCCCGGTCCGCTGGAAGCGCGAGGACGGCGAGATGCTGACCGTCAGCACGGGGTGGAAGAACACCGTGCTGGAGCAAACCTTCGCCGCCGAGGACGGGAAGCGCGTAAACCGCTACACGCTGAGCAGCGATGGGCGCATGATGACGCTGGAGGTCACCATCACCAGCCCACGGCTACCGCAGCCGCTGGTTTACCGGCAGATGTACCACCGGGCATGATCCGGGACGCACCGGGCAGGATCAAGGGGAGACGAGCCGAGCGCCGTCTCCCCTTTCGCTGGGGCGTTCCGGGTGGGTGACCGCGCCGCCGAGCAGCCGGGCGGGGAGCAGCGTGGGCACCTGGCCTGGCTGCGTCTCGTAGGCGTCGAACACTTCCGCGTACCGCAGGCCGAATGGAGCACCCGCGCTGCCGAGATGCTCCTCGATCCAGCCGGGATCACCAAAGCCGATGCGCTGCAGGTAAAAGCGGCCAAGCTCGTGGATAGTGTCAACGTAGGGTCCACGTCCACCACGGCGACAGGCAGCGCCGAGTGCACATCCCGCAACGTCCAGACGGGAACCGCGGCCCGGTGCGGCTGCGCGGGGTGCACTGTTTTGGCAATGCGTGCCAGCGTGATCGCGTCGCGAAAAACGCGCCCGCAAGCCTGGTGATCCGGGTGTCGTCTCCCCCGGGTCCAGGCGTCGCCCCAGGTGAGCAGGCCGTCGGGGCGTATGTCGGCGATAACCCGGGCAACCCGCGCCGCCGCGTCGTGTGTCGCTTCCAGGCGTGTATCGGCGAAATCCAGCAAGCGTGTTTCCACGTCCAGAATCGCACCGGCTTCGCCGGCCTGCTCCGTGCGGAGCCGGGCCACTTCGTCCGTGGAGCGCGGGCCGAACGCTTCCGTCATTTCCCCGCGTGTGAGCCATACGATCACCACCCGGTCGCCGCGGGCGCGCTGAGCCAGTATGGTACCGGCCACGCCGACCTCGTCGTCCGGATGGGCGAGACCGACCAAAAGGGTTTGCTGAGACATCGAGCATGAGTACGCTCCCCTCGCGCTTCCGGCAAGCCCGGAGGGGAACGCCCCTTGCTGTCAGCGGATCCGCTCACGATGTCGCCACTCCCACCCATTCTCGATCGGCTGAAGCAAGACACCCGTGCGCACCACGACCGGGTGGAAGCGCAGGTCCGCGTGCTGGAACCGGGCTTCACGCTGGCTGACTACCGGGAGCTGCTCGCCAGGATGTGGGGATTCTACCGCCCCGTCGAAGATCAGCTGGCTTCTTTTGGCGAGCGCTGGCGTGAATCCGACTTCACTCCGGAAGGGCGCTGGAAGGCATCGCTGCTGGAGCGGGAGCTTGCCGAGTGGGGGATCGGTAGGGATGCACTGGCGCGCCTGCCGGTTTGCACCGATCTTCCTGCGCTCGATTCCGTGGCTGCCGCACTCGGGTGCATGTACGTGCTCGAGGGCGCCACGCTCGGCGGGGCGATCATCGCCCGGCAGCTCCAGCGGGTCTGGGGGACTCGCAGCGCATTTTTTGGAAGCTATGGCAGCAGCACCGGCGCCATGTGGAAAGCGTTCGGGTGTGCGCTGGCCGCCTATGAAGCCGATACGGGGTGTGGGGAGCTGATCATCCATGGAGCGTGTGATACGTTCAACAAGCTGGATGCATGGTTTCGGGAGGCGGCGTGACTGATGGGGTAGCCACGGGTTTTCAGGTGGACCTGTCCAACTGCGACCGGGAGCCGATCCACATCCCCGGAGCCATCCAGCCGCACGGCGTGCTGCTGGTGGTGGGCGAGCCGGATCTGCGAATCCTCCAGGCGAGCGACAACACGGGCGCGCTCCTCGGCGCGGAGCCGGAAGCGCTGCTCGGCTCGCCGCTGGACTCCCTACTGAGCGAGGCGGAAACCGAGCGGGTCCGGCAGCTTTTGACCGGGAATCTTCAGGGGGCAAGCCTGCTTCGGATCGCCACGCGTGCCGGGGGCGGCTCCCGCCAGTGGGATGGAATCTTTCACCGCAGTGCCGCAGGACTGGTGGTGGAGCTGGAGCCGGCAACCGCGGACGAGCCACACTCGGTCTCCGCCTTCGCAGCGGTTCGGCAAAGTCTCGCTAGGCTGCAGAAGGCGCGCACCCTCCGGGCGCTCTGCGGCGCGATGGCGGAGGAAATCCGTGGTGTTACCGGGCTGGATCGGGTCACCGTCTACCGCTTCGACGCGGAATGGAACGGCGAAGTGATCGCCGAGGCGCGCGCCCCGGAGATGACCCCCTTTCTGGGACTTCACTTTCCGGCGAGCGACATTCCCCAGCAGGCTCGCGAGCTGTATCGGCGCAATTGGCTGCGCCTCATTGCCGACGTCGACTACACGCCCGCCGCTATTCTGCCAGCACTCAGCCCGGTGACCGGAGAACCGCTGGACCTGGGCGGCTCGGTTCTTCGCAGCGTGTCGCCCATCCACCTGGAGTACCTCCGCAACATGGGTGTGGGTGCCTCCATGTCGGTTTCCCTCTTGCGCAATGGCGAGCTGTGGGGACTGATCGCCTGCCACCACGCCAAACCCCTCCACGTACCGTACGAGGTCCGCATTGCCTGCGAGTTCCTGGGGCAAACCTTTAGCGTGCAGCTGGGCGCGGTCGCCGAAGACGAGGACCGGCTTCGCACGCTGGAGATCGCCGCGACCGGTGCCACCCTGCTCGATCGGATGGCCGGCGCCGACGACTGGATCGGGGTACTGTCGCGCGACACGAACCCCCTGCTGGAGCTGGTGGACGCCGCGGGTGTCGCCGTCCGGTGGGGCGGGGAATGGGTACGCGCGGGCCAGGCTCCGGAGCCGGCGACACTCACGGAGCTGGCGAGCTGGCTTGGCTCGCAACCGGGCGACGTTTTTCAAACCGATCGTCTGGCTGAGCTTTTCCCCGCAATGAGCGAGCATGCCGTGATCTCCAGCGGTGTGCTCGCCGCCGCACTCAGGCCCCGCGTGGGTGACTACCTGCTCTGGTTCCGCCCGGAGGTGGTGCAAACGGTGCACTGGGCGGGCAACCCGGAAAAAGCGGTTCAGGAGGAATCCGACGGGGGACGCCTTCACCCACGCGCTTCCTTCCAGGCGTGGCGGGAAACCGTCCGCGGCCGGTCGCTCCCCTGGCAGCCCGCCGAAATTCGCGCCGCGACCGAATTGCGAAGTCGCATACTGGACATCGTGGTGCGTGGGGCGGAGCGCTTGGCTCAGTTGAACGAAGAACTGCGGCGCAGCAACGAGGAGCTCGACTCCTTCACCTACATAGCGTCCCACGACCTGAAGGAGCCGCTCCGCGGGATTCACAACTACGCCACCATGCTCCTCGAAGAGGCGGGAGGTACGTTGGCCGAGGGTGCCGCAAGCCGCATACAAACCATGCTCCGCCTGACGCGGAGAATGGATGCGATGTTCGATTCGCTGCTTACCTACTCCCGTGTCGGCAAGCTGGAGCTCAACCAGGTGGAGGCGGATCTTCAGCAGCTGCTCGACGACGTGCTGGATACGCTGGAAGTTCGGGTCGCGGAGAGCGGCACGGAAATTCGCGTCCCTCGGCCGCTGCCAACCATGCCGTGCGATCCGGTGCGCACCGCCGCCATCTTCCAGAATTTGATCACCAACGCGCTCAAGTACAACGACAAACCCGAGCGCTGGGTCGAGGTCGGCGTCCGGGAGCGGGATGGCGGCCCCGGCTGTGTTTTACGTGCGGGACAACGGCATCGGCATCCCGGAAAAGCACTGGTCGACCATTTTTCAGGTTTTTCGGCGTTTGCATGGGAAGGACAAGTTCGGTGGTGGTGTCGGGGCCGGGCTGACGATCGTCAAAAAGCTGGTGCAAAGGCATGGAGGCAGGATCTGGCTGGAATCGGTCCCCGGCGAGGGCAGCACCTTCTTCTTCACTCTGCAAAGCTGAGCACGCGATGCCCTCCAGGTTTTCGTCGCCGATGATGATCGTTGAGGACAGCGACGAGGATTACGAAGCTCTCATCTGGGCGCTACGCAAGGTAGATCCGAGCTACATCACCCTCCGGTGCGCGGATGGGGACGAGGCGCTTGAGTACCTTTTCCGTCGCGGGAAATTTGCTCCGCCCGCCGCGGCGCCACGCCCGGCGATCGTTCTGCTCGATCTCAACCTCACCTCGATGGACGGCGTGGAGGTGCTGCAGCAAATCAAGGCCGATGAAGACCTGCGCATGGTCCCGGTAGTGGTGTGGACCAACTCCGCCAGCCCCGAGGACGTTGCGCGCAGCTACCGTGGTGGCGCCAACAGCTACATGCTGAAGCGGCTCGACCTGGATGCGTTCGTGCGGGAAGTGGAGGCGCTTACCCGGTACTGGTTCGATGTGGTCATGCTGCCCGAGAACGCCACGCGATGACGGCCCCGGGCGACGCACCGTACTGATCGTGGATGACAGTCCGGAGGACGGGAGGTGGTTCGCCACTTTCTGCGCCGGGACCCGGCGTGCACGTACACCATCCATGAGGCCGATACGGGAGAAGACGCACTGGCGATCTGCAGGCAGGTCGAGCCTGACTGCGTGCTCCTGGACCACAGCCTTCCCGACATGGACGCGCTGGAATTCCTCGAGGCGCTTGGGGATGCCACCGGGTTCGTACCTGTTCCCGTGATCGTCCTTACCGGCCATGGCAGTCACACCGACCTCGCCCGCCGGGCACTTGAACGCGGCGCGCAGGACTACATCGTCAAGGGCACCACCACGCCCGAGGGCTGGTGCGGGCGGTCGAAAACGCCGTCGACAAGTTCGGCATCCAACGGGCGCTCGCGGAGCAGCGAATCGCGGCGGAAATCCGCAACCGGCAGCTGGAAACTTTTGCCGCCGTCGTGGCTCACGACCTTCGCAACCCGGTCGGTTTGATCCAGACCAGTGCCGGCTTTCTGCTGGACGTCCTGCTGCAGGAGGGCAGCGATCCGGTACGGAAGCAGCTGCGGATCATCCACCGCTCCGCCACGCGGGCAAACCGCCTGATCCAGGATTTGATGGACGTGGCCAGGCTCGACGCGGGACAGTTTACGCTGGAGCGGGAACGAACCTCGGTACCGCCCGCCCTGGATGAGGTTCTGGTGGTGCACCAGGCCGCAGCGGAGGAAACCGGAATACGGCTGGAAAGCCGCATAAGCAGCGAGCTCCCCCTGCTGGATGTGGATCGCGACCGCTTGCTGCAGGTTTTCGACAACCTGCTCAGCAACGCGATCAAGTTTACCCGCGAAGGGGGTACGGTCCGGATCGAAGCGGAGCAGGATGAATCCTGGGTGCGCTTTTCCGTGGCCGATACCGGAGCCGGCATTCCGGAGGAGCTGCGGGCGCATTTGTTCGACCGCTTCTGGCAGGCCCGAAGCAGCGACCGGCGAGGGCTCGGCCTGGGGCTCGCCATCGCCAAGGGCCTGGTTGAGGCGCATGGCGGCAGTATCTGGGTAGAGTCGCAGCTGGGAAAGGGCACTGCCTTTTACTTCACCATGCCGGTGGCGGAATTCTGATTCCCGTATTTTGGGCGCTCCCGTGGCTGCTGCTGCCGGTGCTGGCAACCTGGTGGGTGCGCCGCCGCCCCGCGCTTGAGAGTTGGGAGCCGGTCCACCCGCCCGATGCGCCGCTCGTTTCGGTGATCGTCCCGGTTCGAAATGAAGCCCGCACCATCGAGTCTTCGCTGCGCACTCTGCTGGCGAGCCGGTATCCCCGTTTCGAGGTCATCGTGGTGGACGACGGCTCGGCTGATGCGACCGCCGAAGTTGTCCGCCGGATCGCTGCCGGCTCGTCGGCACTCACCGCTGTGGCGGGGGAACCGCTGCCACCGGGCTGGTTCGGCAAGCCCTGGGCGTGTACCCAGGGCGTCCGGATCGCACGTGGAGACTTGCTCGCCTTTGCGGACGCGGATATCCAGATCCATCCGGAGCTTGTCGCGCGCAGCGTAGCCGCGCTGCAGAGCGAGGGCGCCGCTCTGCTTTCCGTCGTCCCGCGGCAGCTGCTGGGAAGCTTTTGGGAGCGCCTGGTGATGCCTCACTTTCTTCTGCTTTTTCTGCTGCGCTTCCCGGATCCCGCCCGTGTGAACCAGTCGCCGCGGAGCCGCGACAAGGTGGCGCTCGGCGGATGGATGGTCGTGAGGCGTGACGCGTATGAGGCTGTAGGTGGCCATGCCCGTGTGCGCGCTGAAGTATCCGAGGACCTGCGGCTGGCGCAGCGCTTCCACCAGGCGGGTCATCCGCCTCTGCTGGCGGTGGCCGACCGGTTCATGTCGGTGCGCATGTATCGCTCGCTTGGTGAGATCGTGGAAGGCTGGTCCAAGAACCTCGCGATCTCCAGCCGTCAAACCGTGAGTGGCGCAGTCCGCTGGATGGTTCCGTGGCTGCTGGTGCTGTGGCTGGTGGGGATGTGGATGGTTCCGCCCATCACGCTCCTACTGGCGGCTACCGGGGCATGGCAGGGTGCGTCAATGCCCTGGGCTGCACTCGCCTCGACCGGGCTGGCGAGCCTCGGGTGGGTGGTCTGCAGCCGCCTGCGGATACCGGTCGCCTACGCCGTGCTGCTCCCGCTGGGAGCACTGGTCGCCACGGGGATCGTACTGCGCAGCATCGTGCGCGGCGAGCGGGTACGCTGGAAGGGCAGGGACTATCACGTGGGCAACCTTGAAGAAGCTACATCGTGAAAATTTATACCCTGCGGCGGGAGCAGCAGCTCCCGATTCCCGTAGCCGAGGCGTGGGAATTCTTCGGCAATCCGGCCAACCTGGTGGCGATCACCCCGCCGGAGCTGGGCTTCCGCGTCACCTCGCAGCTCCCCGCGGAAATGTACGCCGGCATGATCGTCACCTACCGGGTGACGCCGCTCGCCGGGGTACCGGTGACCTGGGTGACCGAGATCACTCATGCGGATGCCCCGCACCGCTTTGTGGACGAGCAGCGCTTCGGACCCTACCGCTTCTGGCACCACCAGCATGAGTTCCGGGGAATTCCCGGCGGGACGGAAATGCGCGACCTCATCCACTATGCGCTTCCCCGCGCGACTGGCCCGTTCGGCTGGCTGGTGAACCGCTGCATTGTCGCTCGGCAGCTCGCCACCATCTTCAGCCACCGGCATCGCGTGCTGGAGGAACGCTTCGGAAGGATGCCGTAATCCGGCCTATTCCGTTAGATTGTGCGCTTTGTTTCACTCGCTTGCTCGCGTTCATGCTCGACCGTCTTTTTCCATCTCCGTTATTACTGCTCTGCTTGCTGGCCGTGACTGCCGGCTGTGCGCCGGCCATGTCACCCTCACTTGCCGGGCCCGCGCCATTCCCTGCTGAGGAGGAAACGGCGGCCGAAGCGCCCCAACCCGCCGCTCCCTCAGCTGCCAAACCTCGGGACATCCTGGGCTCCACCCGCTATGATCTTCCGGTGGAAGCGAACCGCTGGGTGGAGGCGGAGCTGGACTTCCTGATTGGCCAGCGCGCCTCGGTGATTTCACGCTGGCTGGAGGGCTGGGACCTTTACGGCAGGTACGTGGAGCGTGTCTTCGCGGCACACGGAATTCCCACCGATTTGCAGCACCTGGCGATGGTGGAGAGCGGCTACAACCCCACTGCCCGCAGTCGCGCGGGTGCCGTCGGCATGTGGCAGTTTATGCCCACCACCGGGCGGGGAATGGGCCTTCGGGTTGACAGCCTTGTGGACGAGCGAATGGACCCGGTCCGCTCCACTCGGGCAGCCGCCCGCCACCTGCGCGCATTGCACCGCAGCTTCGGCGACTGGCCGCTGGCGACCGCGGCTTACAACGCCGGGGGTGGACGCATCCGGGATGCGGCCGCACGTTCCGGCGCATCCGGCTTCTGGCAAATGGTCGAGTGGGGCTACCTGCCGCGGGAAACGCGCACCTACGTACCGCGCCTGTATGCCGTCACCATCATCGCGCACGATCGGACCCGATGGGGCTTCACCCCGCGTAGCCCCGCGGCTCCGCACTTCGCTGTCGACAGCGTCCAGACCGATCTTGCCACGCCTGTCGTGGAGCTGGCGCGCATCAGCGGGGTCACCACCGGCGAACTCGGCCGGCTGAACCCGCATCTGCTTCACGCCACCACACCACCCGGCCGGTACTGGATCTGGGTGCCCGCGGGCATGGGGCAGCTGGTGCAGGAAGCGTATTTCGGCTCTGACTTCCGGCAACGGGGCGGCTTTGCTCGCTACCGGATTCGCGCGGGTGACGACGTGGTGTCGCTGGCGGAGATAGGCGAGGTGGACCTGGACCGCATCCGCTCGCTGAATCCGGAGCTGGTCGGTGACAGCCTCCACGCGGGCCAAAGCCTGGTGCTTCCCGCGGATGCTGCGCGAGTGCTGACTGCCCGCGCCGTTTCCACCCCAGCCAGGGCTACACTTCCCCTGGCTGCACCGGCTGCGCCCGACAGTGGGGTCCCTGCCCGGACGCTTCCTGGCGTGCCCGTCCGACCGGATTCGCTCCCGGCCGCGGCGCGCGAGCATATCGTGGGACAGGGTGACACCCTGTACAGTCTCGCCCGGCGCTACGGCACCACGGTCGCTGCGATACGCACGGCCAACCGCCTGGAGGGGGAGACGATCACCGAAGGCCAGACGCTGATCATTCCGCGCTGATCCACGGCGCGGGGTATTTGTGCCTGGGTCCAGCCTTTGGCGGGGCTCTTTGGCTTTGCGGATGACGTGAGCGGTCCCGCGAAGTGTGGCGGAATGGGTCGGGCACATCCTGTGCGACCAGACCCGGCAGGATTCTACCCAGGGGAGTATTTAAATGGCAGATAATCGTCCGACAGAAGCACCCGTGGAGTCCCGCGGAGACCGGCGGGACCTCGAACGCCGCCGGAACGACCGGCGGCAAACGGACCGCCGCTTACCAGTTCCGGCGTGGCGAAAACCCTGGGCACTGGTCTCCTACGGGGTTCTCGGCGCGCTCGCCCTGGTGCTGCTGATCGGCGCCCTCACCGGCGACGATGCGGACGAGCAGCCGGGCGAGGTGGT
>JAUJOM010000019.1:51954-56894 GCA_030447645.1 Longimicrobiaceae bacterium
CGGCTGCACCGCGACGCACCCGTGGTGGATGGTCACAACGACCTGCCGTGGGAGATCCGCGAAAAGACGGGCGGGGATCTGTCCCGGATGGACCCGCGCGGAGCACTCCCCGGGCAGCACACCGACCTCCCGCGGCTGCGCCAGGGTGGGGTGGGGGGCGTATTCTGGGCTGCGTACGTCCCGGCGAGCGCGGGTCGGCCGGCGAGCGTCGCCATGGAGCAGATCGACCTGATCCGCCGAATGATTGCCCAGTCACCCGAGCTGGAGTTCGCCGGGACCGCAGCCGAGGTGGAGCGCATCCGCAAGCGGCGCAGGATCGCTTCGTTGATTGGCATCGAGGGGGGTCACACGATCGAGAACTCCCTGGGTACCCTGCGTCAGTTCCACGCGCTCGGGGTGCGCTATCTGACCCTCACCCACGGCACCACCATCGACTGGGCGGACGCCGCAACCGACAGCGCCCGCCATGCCGGCCTTACTCGCTTCGGCGAAGAGGTGGTGCGCGAGATGAACCGGCTGGGGATGCTGGTGGACCTGAGCCACGTCTCGCCGGAAACCATGCGGGACGCGATCCGGGTGTCACAGGCTCCGGTGATCTTCAGCCATTCCAGTGCCCGCGCGCTCGCCGACCACCCGCGAAACGTCCCCGACGACGTGCTCGCACTCATGCGGCAAAACGGCGGAATCGTGATGGTGAACTTTTACTCCGGCTTCCTCACCCGCGAGGGCGCCGAAATCCTGCGGGATATGTTCGAGGTGGAGCGCCGCTTCCTCCGGCAGTTCGGCGCCGATACCGCCGCCGCCCGAAAGGCATACCGGGACTGGCGGCAGGCGAACCCGGTTCCTCGTGGCACGGTGGGCACCGTCGCCGACCACATTGAGCACATCATCAAGTTGGCAGGGATCGACCACGTCGGGCTTGGATCAGACTATGACGGCGTGACGGCGTTGCCGGAAGGTCTCGACGACGTGTCTCGTTATCCTCATCTCACCGCCGAGCTGCTGCGGCGGGGCTACTCGGAGCGCGACGTCCGCAAGATTCTGGGCGGCAACATCCTGCGGGTGCTGCGTCAAGCAGAGGCCGTGGCGGCGCGCCTGCAGCGGGAGCGGGGGCCTTCAGTTGCCACCATTGAGGCATTGGACGGGCGTAGATAACCCTCGGCACAGCGGCCGAAATGCGGCCGGAGCACCGAGGCATTTCGGCGTCTGCTACTCCGCCAGCTATTTTGCGCCCTGCCTTTCCGGACGGGTAGCTTCAGTATAGAATCAGCTTGTCCGGCCGTCGTCGAAGGCAACCTGGGTGGCCTTCGCGCCCTTGCGTCCCGTGGAAGTCTCCATGCTGATCCAGGATCTGCAGTTCACCCATACCAGCTGGCGTGGCACCGTGCACCGCCACCTGGTAGCGTACCGCCTTCTCCCATTACTCCTCGCTGCAGTCGGCTGTGCGCAACCCGGCGCATCGATGCCTGGTCCTGCGCCCGCCACTTCTTCATCGGTGCGCGCCGAGGTGCCTTTGGTCGCGCCCCAGCAGATTGGTGCATTCACGCTCACGGACACACGGCGTTTTCCGGACGCGAGTGCTGGTGTGCGTTATCGCTACACCGCTGCTGGGGCATTGCGGCCGGATGTCTTCGTGTACCCGGCCGCTCCAGGCGTGCAGCAGCCCGGCGTCCGAGACACACTGGCCCATGAAAGCGACAAATTCAAGGAAGCGCTGGCGGTGATGCAGCAGCGTGGTACCTAGGCGTCGTTTCGCATCTTGTCTGACAGCCAGGTCGAGGCGGGCACACCTGGACGGCGCGTCCGCGGGCGCCGGGTGAGTGCCACGCTCACTCAAAACGGCGAGCGACTTGATTCTCACCAGTTCCTGTTTCTGCTTTGGGGACAATTCGTGAAGGTGCGCGCCACTTACAAAACCGGCGAGGTAACCTCGCAAGAGCTAACCGACTTCCTGAACGGGCTGGTCAGCGCCCTGGCGGCAGAAAGGACGTCGTAATTCGCTCATCAGCGTCGATCAGCGATGCCCAGCCACCGCTCCCGCCATCGTCAGTCGACGCCGCAGCTCGGCATCACTCATGGTGCTGATCGCGAATGCGGCGGCTTCGTCACTGTTGAAGGTGATGGGGGTGGTCAGCGGCTCGGCGTCTGGTTCGTCAAGCCGGCGAAAAGCGAGGGTAGCTCCCAGCTTGCGGTGAGCCCCGTAGGTGGAGACGGAGATCGCTTCCCAGCGCGTTCCGGCTTTGTCGGTGATTTCTCGCATCTTCAACTCTCAAAGGTTAGGAATTGCGTACGCCCCGAAGCAGCTCGTCGCCTAGTGCCTCGACCTGCCAGCGGCGCACGCCCGGCACCGCCAGCAGGGCATCCCGAGTGGAAGGCGTGTTACGCGCGACTTCTTCGAGCAAAGCCCGGCCCATCAGGAACCCGGGGTCCAGGTCGAGCGCGTCCGCACGACGGTTGCGGGCTGCCTTCACGCGCTCGATACGGGCCTCCAGCTCCGGATCTCGCTCCGGGCGAACGCCACGGGGGAAGCGGGGCAGCGCGTCGTCCGGCACCTCCAGTCCCCGCCCGATTGCCCGCAGGATCTCACGTCCGCGTCGCTGCGCCATGCCCTCGGAAACGCCGGAGACGCTGGCAAGCGCCTGGTTGGTTCGTGGCGGATGAACGCTGAGAGCGATCAAAGCCTCGTTCCCCAGCACCCGAAAGGTTGCCTGGTCCCGTTCGCGCGCCACGCCCTCACGCCAGGCATGCAATTCCCGCAGAATAGCCAATCCGCGCGGGGGAAGGTCACGCGCGCCCTTCACCCGCATCCACGCCTCGCGCGTGTCGCTGCTTTCCGTCCAGCGGGTTTCCTCTCGCCTCCTGAACTCCTCCTCCGCCCAGGCGAGCCGCTCGCGACGGACCAGCTCTTCCCGCAGGCGGTCCCGCAGTGGGGGCAGGTGCACGGTGTCGGTCGCGGCGTAGTCCAGCATCCCTTCGGAAAGGGGCCGCTCCGCCCAGTCCGCGCGCTGGTACGCTTTGGGAAGCTTGATCCCCAGGTACTTTTCTACGACGGCTCCCAATCCAAGGGCACGCTCCCCCAGGAAGGCCGCGGCGATCTGCGTATCGAACAGGTTGCGGACGGCAAGCCCGGCATCCCGATCCAGGATGCGGAGGTCGTAGTCGGCGTCGTGAAAAACCGATTCGGTCTGGGGATCCGCCAGCAGCCGGCCGAGTGGCGAAAGATCCGGCACGGCCTGTGGGTCCACCAGGTAGTTGGCGTCGCGTGACGAGAGCTGGACCAGGCTGAGGCGATCCAGGTAGCGGTGAAAGCCCGCCGCCTCGGTATCTATCGCGACGAGGGACAGCCCCTGCAGTTCGTCCGCGAGTGCGGCGAGCCGCTCGGGTGTGTCGATGTATTCGTAATCCATTGGCGGCCCAAGATCAGCGTTGCTGGACGGCATCGCAAGGCCGCCGTATGTTGCGCCCCATGCACAATTCTGACCTGCTCGTGCTCGGCGGCCGGGTCCATCGGCTGGGACGGCATGCTCCCGCGGAGGCACTGCTGGTGCGGCGCGGCCGGGTCGCGGCGCTCGGCAGCGAAGCCGAAGTTCGTGCCGCGGCGGGACCCGGTGCACGGATCATTCCCTTGGAAGGCGGCACCGTTACGCCGGGGCTCACCGATGCGCACGTTCACCTGACCGCGTGGGGGCTGGCTCGGCAGCAGGTGAACCTCGCATCCGCCCGTACGCTGGAGAACGCCCTGGGGCGAATCGCCGAGTACCGGGGCGACGGCTGGGTGCGGGGGCACGGCTGGGATGCTCATCGCTGGGGCGATCTCCCGACGCGCCAGCTGCTGGACCGATTAGTCCCGGACCGCCCGGCGCTGCTCGACAGCCACGACCTGCACGCGGCGTGGCTCAACTCCGCCGCCCTGGCACGGTGCGGTATCACCCGCGACACGCCAGATCCTGACGGTGGCCGGATCGTTCGCGATGCTGTCGGTGAGCCAACCGGCATCCTGCTCGAAACCGCGGTCCGCCTGGCCACAATGCATCTGCCGGAGCCTTCCGCCGCCGAGGTGCGGGCGGCTCTGCTCGATGCTCAGGGAGCACTGCACGCCTGGGGAATCACCGGAGTCCACTCGGTCGAGCCCACCGGAAGAAAGGACTGGCAGGAGCTGCGTGCGGCGGGCGCGCTGCGACTCCGGGTGCTGCAATCGATTCCGCTGGATCGGCTCGATTATGCGATTGACGCGGGCTTGCGCAGCGGAGCAGGGGACGATTGGATTCGTGTCGGGGGCGTGAAGATGTTTCTCGATGGTGCGCTCGGCTCGCGCACCGCCCTTCTCCGGGAGCCCTACGAGGGAGAACCCACGTACCGGGGTATCAGTACGCTGCCGCCACAAGAGTTTCGTGACTCGGTGAAGCGTGCGGCGGACGCGGGAATCGCCGCAACCGTGCATGCGATTGGCGATGCGGCCGTGGGTCTCGCGCTGGACGTACTGTCGGAGATTTCACCGCCACCAACGCTCCCCCACCGGATCGAGCATCTACAGCTTTGCCCTTCCCCCTGGTGGGGGCGTGCGGCTGAGGCCGGCATCGTCGCCTCGATGCAGCCGGTGCACGTGCGAAGCGACATCGCCGCGGCGGAGCGCCACTGGGGCCATGCGCGGTGCAGGGGCGCGTACGCGTTCGCCCCGCTTCTGCGGGCGGGCACCGTGCTCGCCTTTGGCTCGGATGCCCCGGTGGAAACTCCCGACCCACGGGAGGGATTGTACGCGGCCACGGCTCGGGTCGGATGGGAGGGCGAGCCATTACGGGGCTGGTACCCGGAGCACCGGCTCACACCCGAACAAGCCTTGCGGGCGTACACCGAGGGACCGGCGTACGCGGCCGGGGAAGTCGGGCGCCGCGGAGGGCGGGACGTCCGGAAGGGTCATCTGGACAGCGGGCCGAGCAGGA
>JAUJOM010000020.1:0-26543 GCA_030447645.1 Longimicrobiaceae bacterium
CAGGGACGTTCCTGAGCCAGCCGCCGAAGACCGGCATCCAGTATCCAAAGCGCATCAGGCTGCCTCCTGCCGGACGCTGGGAGTTGCTGTCTTGGCTTCCTGTTCGAGGTAGTCCACCAGCCGCGCAAACGGATCGAAGCCGACCACCTGCGGAGCATCCGCGACGAAGTTGGAAAGCGCATTGATGTCGTAGAAGTACAGCTGCCCGTCGCGCTCGTCGATCATGTACTCGACGCCGCCGACCTCGATTCCGGCCGCCGCCATGATCCGCTCCACCTGCTGGATGATCTCCGCGGGCGGGGTATAGCCCTCCACTCGCAGGCGGTTCTTGGGGGCGTCCAGCGCACAGGCGCTCCGCGTCAGCTCCGCCCCATCGACCCGCTGGCAGACGTCAGCGGGGCACAGGTCGAAGGAGTCTCCGGGGGTGTAGATGCGGATGCCGTACAGGTACTTACCGCCGAGCACCTCCACCCGGACGATGCGCCCCTGTTCCTGGGGGATGAACTCCTGCACCAGCGCGGTGCTGTCGATCCCCAGCTCCAGCTCGCCCCCCTCGGCTGCGCGCCGCAACCCTTCCAGCGTGTCGAAGCGGGTCACGCCCGCTCCGCTCCCACCAATGTTGGGCTTGACCACTATCGGAAAGCGCAGCCCTTCGGCGGCTGCGGGCGCCTGTGAGGGATGATTGATCACCCGCGCCTTCGGGTACAGCAGGCCTAGCCCATGGAGCAGCGAAAGCTGGTCGGCCTTGGAGATCTCCGTGGCGTAGGCCTGCTTCCCATTCACCACCCGCACCCCGTTGCGCTCCAGGTAAGACAGGTACTGTAGCGTATAAAAGATCTGGTGGCCGCGCCCGCGCAGATACGCCGAGGGGCTCATGCGGTTGTAGACCAGCGAGTACGGGATGTCAGTTTCCGCGGGATCGTGGAAGTGCTCGTCCGCGTGCAGGAGGACGTGCGGAATACCCCGCCGTTCAAGCTCCGCGAAGAGTGGCTTGAACCAGTCAGGGTGTTCGTAAAAGATCGCGATCGGGCGATCGAGTGTAGCCATCGGAGTTGGGCCTCAAAGTAAAAAGAAAACAAATAGCCCGCGCTTCTCCATCCAGGAGAGGCACGGGCTGGTGCAACCACCATCTGCTGCTACAACCTTGCTTCTGCGAACCATAAAACACAAAGGAGTCCCGAGTGACGAACCGCTCGGGACTCCCGAAGCGGTTTAGCAGTTGGTTACGCGGATGCAATCGCTAGAAATCGCCGCGGTGCGCGTACGCACGTCGGGAGCATAGCTGCCTGGCGGCCCACCGTCAAGGTCCCAATCATCAACTGGTGCGGCAGACGGCGGCGCGGCAGTCCCGTCCTCAGCAAAAAGCTCCGTGCTGAGGTAGCGTGCTGCACTATCGGGAGCAACAGTCACCACACGCTGCTCGGTGCCGAGCTCCCGCGCCACCTGTAGTGCGGCCCACAGCATCGCCCCTGAGCTCATCCCCACGAACAAACCTTCCTCGCGCGCCATGCGCCGCGCCACCGGAAAGGCGTCCTCTTCCCACGCCTTGATCAGCCGGTCGATCACCGAGCGATCGAGGTTGTCAGGGATGAACCCGGGTCCCATGCCCTGAAACTTATGCTGCCCACGTGGCTCACCGTGCAGCACCGCTGAGCGCCCGGGCTCCACCGCGATCACCTGGATCTTTGCCTCCTGCTCTTTGAGGAAGCGGCCCACACCGGAGACGGTGCCGCCCGTACCGGTGCCGTACACGAAGGCGTCGATCCGCCCCTCCATCTCGCTCCAGATCTCCGGCCCGGTGGTTTCGTAGTGGATTCGGGGGTTGGCGGGGTTGGAAAACTGGTTCGCCAGGAAAGCACCCGTCTCATCCCGAATACGCTCCGCCTCCTCGATTGCCGCCAGCATCCGTCGCTCCGGGTCCGTCAGGACCAGCTCGGCGCCGTACGCCCGCAGCGTAGCTTTGCGCTCCTGGCTCATCTGGGCGGGAAGGCACAGGATCAGGCGGTACCCCCGGGCGGATGCGACCTGGGCCAGGCCGATACCGGTGTTTCCGGAGGTGGGCTCCACGATGGTTCCACCCGGCTGAAGCAGCCCACGACGCTCCGCATCCACGATCATGGCGAGCGCCGTCCGGTCCTTGATGGAGCCGCCGGGATTCATCCCTTCCAGCTTCACCCACACCTCCGCCATCCCCGGCTCAACAATGCGCTCCAGCCGAAGCAGGGGCGTCCTGCCTATGAAACGGTCGATCACCTGCCCTCCCTTGCATTCATGAGGCCCATCAAGCGGGTACCCATTGCCATACAGCCCAGAGCCCTAGCCCCGCCACCGCGAGCCAGAGCAACACACCCTGAGTAAGCGGCCGCAATCCCACAGCCCGAAGCGTCGCGGGTGTGAGCCCCGCCCCAATCAGGAAGAGCGCGAGCATAAGCCCCACACGGGCAAGGCGGGCGATCCCATCCAGCAGCGGAACCCCCGCCGACGGCACCAGGGTGCGCGCAAGGGCAGCGAGCACAAAGAATCCGATGAACCAGGGAATCTTCACCCGCACCCCCGATGCGGCACCTTGCGGATCCCTGTGCCTCACGTACGTCGCGGCCGCGAAGGTGAGCGGAACGATCCACAGAGCCCGCGCCAGCTTGAGCACGGTCGCGCTTTCCAGCGCCTGCGCCCCATACATCGATGCGGCACCCACAACCGAGCTGGTGTCATGAATCGCCACCGCCGCCCACACCGCGAACTGCGGGTCCGAAAGCCCCACCATCCGCCCAATGGGCGGAAACAGGTACAGCGCCACCGCGTTCAGCACGAACACCGTCGCCAGCGACACGCTCATCGATTCCGCACGGGCTCCGATCGCGGGCCCCACCGCCGCGATCGCACTCCCCCCACAGATGCTGGTTCCGGCCGTGATCAAGACGGAGATTTCCCGCTCCACGCGGAGCCACCGCCCGAGCAGCAACCCCAGCATCAGCGCAGTTGCGATTCCGGCGACCGTGTACCCGATCCCGGAAGTACCCGCCCGGAGCACTGCTGCCAGCGGCATCCCGAACCCGAGACCCACGACGCACGTCTGCAGAAGCACCCTGGAGATGTGCCCGGTCTGCCCGGCGAAGGGATTCCCGAAGACGAGCGCGAAAGCGGCTCCTAGCGCGAGCGCCAGCGCGGGCGATGCCCAGGGCGTCAGCGCAAAAATGGCCAGCGCCACGAAACCGATACGAACTACCGAGCTACGTTGCAAGGATTTTAGCTTAGTACTAAGCTAACTGCGGTTCGGCCGGGATTCAAGATGCCCCCGCTACCTAGTCTGCATACGCATCACTGCTGCCAGCGTGCGGATTCCCTCGAACAGATTGCCGAGCCGCAGGTTTTCGTTTTCCGCGTGCTGATTGTTGTCCGAGTTGACCAGCGGCAACAAGATCACCTGCGTCCCGAGCACATCCGGAAACCAGGCAGCGGGGATGCTTCCCCCCATCGTGGGAAGCAGCACCGGGGGCTTGTCGGAGCTTCGCCGCACCGCTTCGGTGACCTGGCAGGCAATCGGGTGGTTGAACGGCGTGCGGATGCCCGCGTACCCACCCTCCCGCGCGCTTACCCGGGCCATGCGCGGGTGGCGAGCGCGGGTGGCGCTGTCCGGATCTGCCTCGACCACGTGAAATCCCTGGCTGCGGACGTGCGCGATGAGTCGGGTGATCTGCCGGTCCGGCTGCACGGCAGGCACCAGCCGGAGGTCAAGCTCGGCCACCGCCTGAGCCGGCACCAGCGTACGAGCTTCCGCACCGACATACGCGGCCTGCAGTCCACGGATGTTCAGCGAGGGTAACGCGATCCGCTCCAGCCGGCGGCTGCCGGGGCCACCCTCGGGCTCCGCGAAGCCGAAGTCGCCCGGCTGCTCGTCCGGCACTGCAGCAATTGCCGCCCGCTCCTCCGCTGACAGGGGCACCACGTCATCGTACCAGCCAGGGATGGTCACACGGCCCTGCGCATCCTTCATGGAGGCGAGTAGCCTCGCCAGCTCCATCGCCGGGTTGGGGGCCCAGTTGCCGTAATGCCCGCTGTGCAGAGGCCGGTCCGGACCGTACACGGTGATCTGCGCCGTTGTGATTCCCCGCGCTCCGAACACCAGCGTGGGGCGGTTGGAGGGGTGCTGCGGCCCGTCGGTCATGATCACCAGGTCACTGCGCAGCAGATCCCGGTGGCGTCGGACGACCGTCTCAAGATGAGGCGAGCCTACCTCTTCATCCCCCTCGAAGAGGAACTTCAGGTTCACGCTGGGGCGCTGCCCCGCGGCGCGGAGTGCATCCAGCGCGGCGAGCAGCGCCACGATCGGCGATTTGTCATCCGAGGCGCTGCGGGCGTAGATCCGCCACTCCGGGTTGTACGGGCCCCGCGCAGGGAATGGGATGGTCTGCGCCCCACGCTCCACCGCCCCGGTTCGCAGCACCGGCTCGAAAGGACGGTGCCCGATCCATTTGGACGGGTCCACCGGCTGCCCGTCATAATGGGCGTAAAAGAGGAGCGTGGTGCTCGCACCCGGCGCTGACAGCTCCCCAAAGACCATGGGTGGGCCGCCCGTCTCCAGCACGCGCGTTTGGATCCCGCGCCGCTCCATCATGCCGACCAGTGCCCGCGCATTGAGGCGCAGGTTGGCTGTGTCGGACGACACGTTGGGGATGCGGAGAAAGTCCACCAGCTCGCGGACGATCTCCGCCTGGTGCGCGTCCACGTACCGCCGGACCGGGTCCGGGCGCTGGGCGATCAGCGGGGTGGCTACGAGCGCGAGCAGGCACGCTCGTGCGAGGGTATGTATCACGAGAAGATCGCTCCGGTTGAATACAAGCAAGCTCTGGGCAGCAATCTAATGCTCTCCCGAACTGCTGCACAAAGCACAGGCGGAGCCCCGACGAGGCGCGCGGCACGATGGGGAGGTGCACGGGTGCCGGTGATCGCAGCTGTTGCTCCCCGCAGAGGCCGGCTCGCGCCAGTGGCACCACCCGGCCAGTCGCGCTACTTTGCGGTGGTACGAAACCCGGACCGGAACAACCCCCGATGAGCCCAACCGCCGGCCTGGCTGCCTGGAGCCGGGCGCTCGCCGACCCGCAGCTCCGGGACCTGCCCTACAAGGTCGAGACCAACGAGCAGGGACAGCTGATCTTGAGCCCTCATGAACTTCGACACAGCCTGCTGCAGAGCCGGGTCAACGATCTGCTGCGGGATCACCTGCCGAGCGGCCATCGCAGTCTTGAACTCGCCATCCAGACCGCAAAAGGGGTCAAGGTTGCCGACGTGGCGTGGATCTCCGACGAGCGGCTGGCCGAGTTGCCGGAGGATGCCGAGGCGATTCCCATCGCACCCGAGATCGTGGTGGAAGTGCTTTCAGGAAGCAACACCCGGGCGGAGGTGGAAGGCAAGCGCCGAATCTACTTCGCCGCGGGTGCCCACGAGGTCTGGACGTGCGACAGCCAGGGGCGGATGCGGTTCTTCAACCCCGCGGGGGAGATGGAGGCGTCCGCGCTGGTGCCGGGGTTTCCTACGTTGGCCGGCTGACGCACAGCGGGAGGGGTGGCTGGCTGCTTCGCCGGGGCGGAATCCACCTCAGGGGGAAAGTACCCGCACCGGCTGACCCACCGCTACCCGGCCCTCCCGCAGCACCCGTGCATAAAGCCGCGCATCGCCAGGATGCAGCTTCTGCGAGATGCGGGTGAATTCACCATCCCGGAACGAGCCCGCGATGTTCTTGCAGGGAACCACGTAGCTGGTGATCTGGATCTCCACTTCATCCCCGAGCACCAGCCGATGTCCCGGCTTCAGTGCCGCCCAGTCCACACCCTGCAGGGTAACATTCTCGCCGGTTGATCCCGGCCGGATCGGGTGCCCCTCCCCCTGGAGCTGTTCGATGCGCTCCAGCGCGTAGAGGCAAAGCGCCCGCTGCGGGCCACCATGAAAGCGACGGTGCTTTTGCACGTCGCTCTCCAGGCCCAGGCGGGTGACAAGGGCTTCAGGGACCGGCAGCTTGGGAACGCCCCCACCGGAGCGGCTGAGCTGAGCGATTTGGCCCGTCACCGGACGGTAAAGGGTACCGACAGCTGGGTATCGTCCCAGGCCATCCGCAGAACTCCCCCGTTCCCCTGCGGCTCCAGGCGGATGGTGAACTGCTCGACCGGAGCGGGGGTGCTTTCGCGAAGCATGTCTACCCGTGCCATGTCCTGCGTCGGGTCGTACACGGTCCCGGATCGGCCGATCTGCCGGTTGATGATCAGCTTCCACCCGGACTGCGACGGCAGCGTGAAGAGGCTGTACGCACCCGGAGCGAGCGTGGCTCCCCCGACCACCAGAGTGCGGTCAGTGCGCAGGTGCGTGGTGACGTTCGCTCCGGTCCGCCACACCTGGTCCCACGGAATCACCCCACCCACAATCTGCCGGCCGCGTTTGGAGGGGCGACCGTACGCCACGGACACTTTCGCACCGCCAATCGTGGCATTGATCGAGTCGCGGGGGGAAAGCTGGCCAATTGCCTGCCCTTGCTGATCCCGGCGAGCGAAATCCGCGGCGAGTGCAGCCACATCCGCGGAAGCAACCCGCTCGGCCGTCACCTTGAGGGTGCTTTCCGAAGCATCGAAGCCGAGGAGGCGGCCTCGTGCATCGATCCGGGCACGCGCAGGCCCTTCGAACAAAGCGAGCGCCACGGAATCGCCTCCAAGCGGGCGCACGGTGGCTGAATCGGTTTGGCGTGACCCTACCGGTAACAGAACAATGGTGCCGCTCGTCATTCCACTGGCGCGAGCGTGCATCAGGGCCTGTTCCTGAAGCGCGTAGGAGAAGCGGAGCATGGGTATGGCAGCGGCAGGCGTGGCGACGCGCCACGTCTGGATGCTGTCGCCTTGGGGGCCACGGATTTGCTGTACCGTGGCGCTATCCGTGCCGAAGTCTATGGCAAAGCGATAGGGCGGCGGTGTCGGCGTCATGCCAATCGAGTGCAGCTCTACCGCAAGTCGCTCCACGGAGCCGTCCGGACGGAGATCCGCCGTGTAGCGCCGCGTCGCCGTCTGTGGGGAACGGACCACCAGCTCCCCCTCAAGTCGATTCGAGGTGCGGGTGTATCGTTCCACCGCCAGCGTGTCAGTCCCCATGCGCACGACAAACGCCCCCGTCTCCGGAGTGGCAAGGAGCGGGCGCGATACCGGTGTCGGAGCGCAGGCGCCAAGCATGGCAGCTGCGAGTAGCGCGGCGATGGGGATGCGAGCGGGAGTCAGGTGGCTCATGGCGGCTCTGGGTTCAAGGTGCGAAGCTGGGTTATACCGCCATGGACGCACTGGCGCCAACGCAAAATTCATGGGAGCTTCCGGGTGAGCAAGAGGGCAACGGACGGAAAGCAGACTGTAGAATGAAGCAAATCATCGCATCCCACAATCCCACCCTTTCAGCGCGGGTGGCACGCCGTACACGACTATTCTACAGTGAGGGAGCTGCCCCCGCCCTGGACCGTCCCGCGCATGTGCGGGCCGGTTCGGGGCTCGCCCGGATCGGGCGCTACCTCACCGTGGCCCAGGACGATGCCAACTTCGTCGCGCTGATCGAGGAGCAGGGACGCCGGGTTCATCCCATAACGCTGCCCGCGGGTGAGGACGGCGGGCGCCAGTTCGACGAGGGGCGAGGCAACAAGCCGCTCAAGCTGGACCTCGAATCGTGCGTGGCCGTTCCGTCCGACAGGGGCGATCTGCTGGTTGCGTTCGGCTCGGGGTCCACGTCACGCCGCGAGTGGGTGCTGGTGGTGGGTGGCGTGCCCCATGACGCTCCGGCAGTTACGCTGCACTACGCTCCAGAGCTTTATGCCGGACTTCGCGCCGCACATGAGTTCAGCGGCAGTGAAATGAACATCGAGGGTGCCGTGTGGATCGATGGGCGCATTCGTCTTTTCAACCGGGGGAATGGCGCTCCGGGCAATGAGCTGCTCCCCGTGGACGCTACCTGTGATCTGGAATGGTCCACTCTCTGGAGCCATCTCCAGGATCCCGAGGGCGTGCCGCCTCCTTCTCCGGAAACAATTCTGCAGTACGATCTCGGCACCCTGGATGGCCAGCGCCTTGGTTTCACCGACGCGACCCTTGGACCTGCGGGGATGCTGTTTTTTTCGGCGACCGCGGAAGACTCGCCCGATGCCTATCACGATGGCCCCGTGGTGGGCTCCGTCCTGGGTGTGCTCCGAGGCGGGGAGCATGCGGAGTGGGCTGTACTGGTTGACACCAACGGGGACCGGTTCGACGGCAAGGTGGAAGGCGTGTTCATCCCCCCGGAGCGCCCGTGCCAGGCGTACGTTGTGGTGGATCGGGACGATCCGGACGATCCGTCGGAGCTGTGCGAGGTGGAGCTTGGGGGACCCTGGTACAACGGTGAGTGATTTCGTACGGCAGGACTCGATCGTACGCCGCATCTGGGGCGACGGAGACACCATCCTGCTGGTGTTCGCCGGCGGCGCGGCCGAGTTCGCCCTGAACCGGGCGGTGGACTGGCTCTTCTTCACCGGCGAGCTGCCCCGGGACCCCATCGGGCGCTTGTTTTCCACGGCTGCTTTCGCGCAGGATATCGTCTTTGCGGATGAAGACACCGCGCAGCGCACCCTGAATCGGATTCGGGCGATTCACGGCGCGGTGGAGCAGCAGCGCGGCGGGCGCATTCCGGACTGGGCGCACCGCGACGTGCTGTACATGCTGGTCGACTACTCGGAGCGCGCCCACACCCTGCTCCACCGCCCGCTCACCGGTGCGGAGCGGGAAGACCTGTACAGTGTGTTCCACCGAGTCGGAACCGGACTGGGAATACCGGATCTGCCCGTTTCCTACAGCGAGTGGCAGCTCGACCGGGAGCGGCACCTGCGGGAGGACTGCGCGTACAGCGCTCTCACTCGGGAACTGTACGCGCAGTACCGCCGGCATCTGGGACCTTGGCGATTCGCCCTGTTGCTACAGACTCAGTCGGTACTGGTGCCCGATTACGTGCGCCAGCTGCTGAAGCTGAGCCCCACCCCCTGGCTCCGTCACGGCATCCCCCTCTACCGCCTGCTTGTGCGGGTTGGGCTACGCTCCCTGATCCGGGGGGTACTGCTGCCGACGCGCTACGTTCCCGAAGTGCGCCGGCTGGACCAGCTCACCGCGCCAGCGTAAGAGTGTACCCCGTGGGTTCTGCACGCACGGCGTTGCCCGCATCGGACACCTGAATCACCGTGGCCGTGTAGCTTCCGACCCTGTGGACATCCGGGACGGTGAAGCGCAGCAGAGCTCCCGCACCCAGCTTGCCGAACACCGCCGCCTTGAACGCGGTGCCGGACCCACGCGAATGCAGTGTGTACGATGGATTCGCCACCTCGATCCCGGTGATTTCTTCCGGTCCAGTTACCGAGACCAGCACAGCCCGGTCATCCGCATTCGCCGTGGACAGGTTGACGGTGATTACACCACTCACCGGGCCGGTAGGTCCGTCCTTGCCGCAGGCCGCGACGAGCATCCCCGCGAGCAGGGCGACTCCGGATAGTAGCGAACGCTTCATGGCTTGCTCTCCTTCAAGAGTTGGGCGAGCCCGGGCACCCGGCTCACGTTGATGTGCTTGTTGTCCAACAGCCACGCTCGCACGTCCCCGATGTCGAGCCGGCCGTTCCGGTTCCCCAGCAGGTCCAGGAAGCGGATCTGATCCGGTGTAAGGCTGCCGGCACCCAGCAGCTGGTCCAGGACGGCTTCCGGCTGCAACGCAGGCTTGGTCACATGAGTGACGAAGCTCCGCGAGGCAAGGAGACCGCCGGAGGTTGCCGCGACGGTGTACCTGAACGTTCCCGCTTCCGTGGGAACCCCGCTCACCACCCCGGTGCTCGCGTCCAGCGCCACTCCGGCGGGAAGTGCTCCACCAGTTAGCGCCCACGCCGTCGATCCCGTTCCTCCCGTGATCCGCAGGGTGTCGCTGTATGCGGCCCCCATCAGACCGGAAACCCTCACCGAATCCGACACCATGGCAAGGGGTTGGGTGAATTGCGCGATCACGGCCCGGTCCGCCGTCAGGGTCACGGCGCAGCTTCCGGTTCCGGCACACGCTCCGGCCCACCCGGCAAAGGTCCAGCCGCCGGCCGGTGTGGCGGTGAGGGTTACGGCGGCCCCCGGAGCGGCGAACAGCGTTTCGCAGGAAGCAGTGCAGCTGATGGCTCCCGTGCTGCTCGCCACCGCCCCCCTTCCAGTGACCACCACCCCGAGTTCCCACCCGCGACGCACCGAAAGCGTGTAGCCACTCTGCGTCGCCGACTCCACCGAAACAGCGACACCGTTCAGGCTGTCGCGAAACACTTCTCCCGGCGTCCACATCGCGCCCGCATCGTTCACCTTCCCATTGTTGTCGGCATCCACCACCTGGGCTGGCGATCCCCCTCTGCGGGCTCGGTCCACGCTGTGGATGATCACCGCCTCGCCGAGCAGCGGCGTGTCGTAGCCCGTCCGACGGCGGCTTTCCGCGGTGTAAAATCGGGTGGAGGTCGCATCCAGCGGGATTTGCACCATCAGGTAGTCGCTCGAAGCCGCCGGTTGGGCGCTGCGCTCCAGGGTGATGCGGGTACGGGTGGCGGGTGCGGGCACGAACCTCCGCTCCGACGGGATGGAGCCCAGGATCTCCTTGTGAAAGGCGATGGTGTGCTGCCCGACGTGCGTGCCGCGCCCCTGGTCGAAGTGGATGTACGAGTTGCTCATCACGTCCCACGGCGAATCGTAGATCTCATTATAGGGGCCAGACGAGTGCGGCAGACCCAGGGAGTGCCCGATCTCGTGGGCATACACGGACTGCTTCGCCCAGCTCGCATTCCACACCGCGCCGTACTGCCTGGTTACGCCGTCCCGTGCGAGCGTCGTGCTCCCGCCCCAGGAATAGCGCCCGATGCGGGTGTTGAGCTGCATGATGACGCCGTCATAGTCGGGGAAGTGCACATCGGCATCCGCTGCGGCGGTGCAGTCCTCGGTGATTCGCTGCAGGTTGGCGTTGATCGTGTCACGCATGTAGTAGGCGTGCGGCTGTGGCAGGTTGTACCATCCCACCACCACGTTGCCAGTCATGCCGATGCGCCCGTCCGACACCTCGCGCCAGTAGTGGTCCATCCCCGGGTAGGCCGCGCCGACGTAGCTCTCGTAGGTGCTCTTCGGTGCCGGCGTCACCTGCACGGAATCAGCAAACCGGCACAGAATGGTGACGTAGCGCTTGGAAACCGCCTCGGGGGCCGCGGCAGCCGCACCGAGGGCACTCGGGGCCTGCACCCGCCGCAGCGTCCGGACCTGAAGCCTGGGCATGATGCGGAGCGTGCGTTCGCCGGAGACCACGATGCGCTGCCGGTTCAGCGCGAGCGCGCCCCCCACCCCGCGGGCCACGCTCTCATCCAGATCCAGCTCCGTCCAGCGCTGCTGGTCGTCCACCAGGAGGTACCGCTCCACAGGGGGCAGTCCCGGAGCGATCGGATCTCCCCAGGTTACGTGAAACCAGCCCTCCAGGGTGTCATTGGGAGGTGCCGCAGATACACTCACGGCGGCCAGCAGGCAGAGGAGCAGGATGGGGGAGAAATGGCGCATGGATCAACGGCGCTCCGGAATCAGGGAAAGGGAAGTGACCCGAACGACGCGGGGCGCGGCACTGACCGGTGTCCCGGAAAGCACCACTCGCTTCCCTTCCAGCGTCTGGGGCGCACCCGGCGGCAGCACTGCGTCAGCACCGAGCTGCAGCTCCGTCCACTGCTGCCGGTCGTCGATCAGCCAGTAGTGCGCACGCTCGCCCCAAACCGTGTGGAACCACCCCGACAGGGTAAGCAACTGCGCGGCTGGCGTTACGCTCCGCGCCGGCACGCAGGCGACCCCGAAGCACAGCACGAGTAACGGGGGCAGAAGCAGCGACCGCATGCGGCAAGCAGAAGCAAGTGGGGACAGCGGAGCAGCTTCAAACGTAAAACGTTCCCAGCTTCTGTCAACCTCCGGGCGGTACCGGCTTTGCGTCAGCACCGGACCCATGCCTATCAGCTATGCAGACTTCGACAGGGTGGAGATCCGCGTCGGCAGGATTGAGCGGGTGGAGGACTTTCCCCAGGCGCGCCGTCCCGCCTACAAGCTGTGGATCGACTTCGGCCCGCTCGGCACCAAGCGCAGCAGCGCGCAGATTACCACCCTGTATAACAAGGAAGAGCTGCTTGGACGTCAGGTGCTCGCGGTAACCAACTTCGCCCCGAAGCAGATCGCTAGCTTCATGTCCGAGGTATTGGTGCTGGGGCCGGTGCTTGAGGACGGCACTGTGGTGCTCGCGCACCCGGAGCGTGAGGTGCCGCCCGGGACGCGGATCGCTTGATGATCGATGTGGAGCGTCTCGCCAAGCTGTACGGCGAGCTCCCCGCGGTGCGGGATTTGTCTTTTCACCTTGGAGCGGGGCAAATCCTCGGGTTGGTCGGGCCCAACGGGGCGGGCAAAACCACCACGCTGAGCTGCCTGACCGGGGTGCTGCGCCCCACTTCCGGCACGATCCACATTGCGGGGCACGATCTGCTGACCCAACCCGTCGCCGCCAAGCAAGCTCTAGCCTTTATACCCGACGAGCCCGCACTCTTTCCCTATCTCAACATTGAAGAGCACCTGCGGTTCATCGGCCGGCTCTACGGGGTGGCGGACGCGCCGGAGCGCATCCCGCCGCTGCTGGCGGAGCTGGAGCTGGCGGAGAAGCACCGGGCGCTGCCGGGAGAATTGTCCCGTGGGATGAAGCAAAAGCTCGCCCTGGGGATGGGGCTGCTGCACGACCCCCGGGCGCTGATTCTGGACGAGCCGCTCACCGGGCTGGACCCGGCGAGCATCCGCCGGACCAAGCGCACCATCGTCGCTCGGGCGGAGGCCGGGACAGCGGTGATCTTGTCCAGCCATCTGCTCTCCCTGGTGGAAGAACTCTGCACCCACATTCTGGTGCTGCAAAAGGGGCGGCGGGTGGCGTTCGGAACACCGGCGGAGATCGTGGCCGACCGCCCGCAACTCGCCGGGCGGGGACTGGAGGAGGTGTTCCTCGCGTTGACCGCCCAGGAGGAGGAAGGGGAGTCCACCCCGCCGTGAGCGGAGCCTTTGCCTTTCTAGCGCTCCGCAGCGCCCGGAACTGGGCGACAACCCGGCTGAAAAAGGTGTTTCAGCCCCGCTATCTGGTGGCCCTGCTGGCGGTGGGTGCCTACCTCTGGTTCCTGATCATCCGTCCCGACGTGCAGTCACGGGACAGGTCCGGCGCCCTGGGGGGAGATGCCGCCTCTGCGCTGCTGCTGCTCGCCTCACTGGCTCTGGTGCTGCCGGTGACGTGGTGGTGGCTGGGACGGGCGGACCGCACCGCCCTTGCCTTCACTCCGGCGGAGACCCGGTGGCTCTTCCCCGCCCCGGTGCCCCGTCGAGCGTTGATCCTGTGGAAGCTTGCAAGGGCGCAGCTCCCACTCATCTTCAACGTGATCCTGTTGACACTCGCCTTCCGGGCGGGAGCTCGCACCTTGGAGGCCACCGCACGCCAGGCGCTCGGCCTGTGGCTGCTGCTGAGCACCCTGCACCTCCACCGGCTCGGCGCGGCACTGACGCGTGCCGGCGCCACCGAGCACGGGCGAGCAGGAATGCGGCGGTTCGGCCCCGGCTTCGCGCTGGTAGTGGTTGCGCTGCTCCTGCTTGGTGGGGGTGCGGTACGGGCGTGGCCGGGGTGGAGCCCGGAGGAGGGACCCAGGTCACTCATCGTGGCGCTCACCACGAGCTTCGGCTCCCCGCTTCCCGCTCTGGTGCTGGCCCCCTTCAATGCTGTGCTTGCACCCATCTTCGCGGCTGGACCGACCGAGTGGCTGCGGGCGGCAGCGGCGTCGCTGCTGATCCTGCTTCTCCACCTCGCCTGGGTGGTCCGCACCGACACCACCTTCGAGGATGCTGCCGCGGAAGCCTCCGCCCGCCGGGCCGAGCAGGTCACCGCGCACCGGGAGGGACGGCTGACGGTCCGCGGCGGCCGGGTGGGCGGGGTGTGGTTTCCCCTCGCGCCAAATGGGCACCCCGCCATTGCGCTGCTCTGGAAGAACACCGCCGCGATTACCACCGGGCTGCGCCCCGTGCTGGTCATCCCGTTCGTCGTGTTCGTCGGCTTCCCCGCCTTCCTGCTGGCGACGGAGCCTTTTCCCGCGGCTCACCTTTGGGGGCTTTGTCGCCGTGGCCGCGCTGCTGGTGCTCGCGTACTCGCTGCTCTTCGGCCCGTTCCTCGTCCGCAACGACCTGCGGAGTGACCTGCTGCATGCCGCCACCCTGCGCGCGTACCCGCTTCGGGGCGAAACGCTGGTCCTGGTAGAGATCGCTTCTTCCGCGGCCGTGCTGGCCGTCGTGCAGATCGCTTTCCTGCTGCTGGCCTTCGTTGCCACCTGGCCGACCCGACGCTTGCTCGGCGGCCCCGGAATGCGGACCGCCCTGCTGCTTGCCGGCCTGGGCTGCTCACCGTCAGCCTGCTGGCGATTGCGGTGCAGAACGCCATCACGCTGCTTTTCCCGGATTGGGTGCGGCTGGGGCCGAAGGCCCGGGTGGGATCGAGGCGATGGGTGAGTGGCTGGTGGTGACTGGCGGCTCCCTGCTGCTGCTCGCGCTGCTCCTGCTGGTCCCGTTCGTGGCCGGCGGTCTGATCGTCGGGGGGTGGGTTTTCGCTGGGGCGCCGTGTGGGCGCCGATTCCCCGGGCCTGGCTCGCCGCCGGACTGATCGCCATGGAAGTCTGGTTCCTCACGGTGTGGCTCGGACGGGTGTGGGAACGGACGGAGCGCATCGCTCCCGAATAAAATCCGGCAGACTGGTGGAGCTTACAAAGCGGTAGTATCTTTGCTGCACCTCCCTCACACGAGCTGCGCTGTCCCGGGTTTTCCGGACCGGGGCTTCGTCGTCGAGAGGATCGGGAGGCAGATCTCTCCGGGCTGCACGTCCAAGCCCCCTCCCAGCAACCGCCCCGGCGCAGTGCGCCGGATGTGATCCGATAACGGCAAACCCGTCGAAAGGCGGGGACGCAAAGCCCCGAGGCTAAAGTGAGCCAGTGCTCGCCATGCCAGTCGAGCCGCCGAACCCATCCCGACGCACGCACACTCCACTCACCTTCCCCCACTCACATGTCCAGCGATTCCGCACCTATCCGCTTCGGCGGAGTAGGAGCCGTTCTCCTATTCCAGGCGCTGCTCCTTTGCTGCGCAACGATGCTCCCCGGCAGCCTCGCCGACGCCCAGACCACCAAGCCCAAAGCTGCATCCGAGCAGAGCAAGGCTGGAGCGAGCAAAACCAAGCCGGAGTCCAAAACCGCGAAAAACACCCCCCAAAAGCGAAAAATCCAAGCATCGAAGACCGACTCCGAAAGTTACCTCTCATAAGGAAAAAGCAGCACCCAAGAAGGAAAAGTCGGAGACCAAGCTCGCCCAAGGTCCTGCCAAGAGCGACAAAGCAGCGTCCACAACGGCGAACTTCGAGTGCTTCCAAGCCGTCCAGCAAGACAAGCCAAGAACCAGACCGCCAAGAGCAAGTCGTCCGGCAAGTCTGAAGATAAAGTCGCAGCCAAAAGGCAGAATCAGATTCCAAGCCAACCACGGACGAGGCTGCCAAGAATGCAGGCAGCGCCAAGCGAGCAAGAGCGAACCCACGAAGAGCAAGACTGCGCCCAAGGTGGAGAAAGTAGCCTCCAAAGACTCCAAGCCAGAATCCAAAACCGCAAAAACCGGCGCCAAACCGTCCGACAAGAGCGAAGCCCCAAGGTAGCCAAAGTTGAGCCCAAAAAGGGCAACAAAAGAAAAAAGCCGAAGCAAAGCAGACGGAAACTAAGAAGTCGGCAAGGTTGCCAAAAAGGGTCAAGTCCGGAACGAGCAAGGACGAAAAGGCAAGGTGGCCAAAAGCGGCAACCAAGGAGAGCAAGAGTGACGGCAAGCAGGCGGAGAAGTCGCCCCAAGCTAGCGAAGAAAGACAAGAAGTCGAAATCGGCAAGACCAAGGAAGCCAAGAAGGAAACCAAGATTGAGCCTAAGGACGCGAAGACGGCAATGGCTCCTACCAAGTCCGACAAGGCCAAATCCGACCCTCAGACCAACAAAGGCAAAGACCAAGGAAAGCAACAACGCGCCGAAGCTGGCCAAGCAAAGAAAAACCTGGCCCAAGCAGGCCAAGAACGTACGCTCTCCAGCAAGGCCAAATTCAAGCTGGCGAAGAGCAAGTCCAAGAAGGGGAAGGATGCAACCAAGCTTGCCAGAACAAGCCGGCTCCCAGGAAGAAACTCACCACGCTCGCCAAGGTAACCGGCAAAAACAGCAAGGAGGGCCTGATCAAACAGGTGATGGGCGCCCCCAAGCTCAGCCACCTTTCGCGGATCGGTCAGCTCATGATCCCGGTGGAGGCGTGCGCGCGGAGCGGCTACGTGATTCCTACAAGGAAGGCCGTTCCGAGGGGCCGAACCCACCACGCCATCGACATCCATGCGCCCCGTGGCACCCCGGTCGTCGCGGTAGCGGACGGGAAGATCCTCAAACTCGACGATGGCGGCCTTGGCGGCTTGTCCATCTACCACCTGGACGACAACGGCAAGACCCGCTACTACTACGCCCACTTGGACCGCTATGCCAACGATCTCTACCAGGGCCGGAAAGTGGAGCAGGGGCAGGTGATCGGCTATGTGGGAGATACCGGAAACGCCGCCCCCGGTGACTTCCACCTGCACTTTTCCATCTCCCTTCTGCGCGATACCCGCCGGTGGTGGAGAAACAACGTCAATCCGTACGCTCTGCTGACGGGGCGGGCTGAAGCTCGCAGGTTACTAGCCGAGTTAGCTCCTCAGCCGGAGATACGGAAGGGCTTGGCCCTAGCCGATCAAAACCAGGTTCCTACCCGGACCGGCTGTGCCCGCTTGCGACAGTCAGCGCAGCGCGGGCTACTGCTCTGGAACAAAGGCAGCAGCCGGCCGAGTGGCCCGTGCAGATGCCATCCGCACAGGAGCCGACCGCACGATGCGCAGATGCCGCCTGCAGCGGGATCAAATCTGCCGTCACACTTTTCGCAGCGGGCTGGTATCGTCATAGTCCCATTTCGACCACGGTTCAGGAACGCTGCTGAACCCGCGCACGAAATTCTCCATCGAAGCGCGCAGTGGAGCCATAAGGCGCGGACTGTCGTGTGGCAACCGCATCGAAAACCACGCTCCCGCTCACCCTGCCCACTCCATACTCACGCACGGTGAGTGTACCCGAAGTCCCCGCCGAACTGCTGGTCGCGTACTGGGCGGTGATCACCTCCCCGCCAAGCAGATGGATCACTTCGGCGGCCCCCGGGCCGAGCGTGTACGTCCCCGCACCGCGGAAAACCACTCGCACCCGAACCGCACTAATCGGCAGTTGACCCGCATTGACTGGGTTGGTACCGAGTACGTACAGGGTGTCACCCGTCGCACCCCGGCGATCAGCATTGCCGATGCGTCACCCTCCCAGCGATTGCCCGCCCACGTGGCGCGGAAGGATGGGACCTCCTCTGCGTCCGCAAGCTCGACCATCGACGACTGATCGCAGGCGGATAATCCCGCACCCACCACGAGCAGGACTGCCAGCAGCGCAACACCACGCTTCTTCTAGGCAAGATCTCCAGCCGCATCGATTCTCCGCGGATTAGCTGAACACAGCGGCCGCACATCGCAGCCTACCCTGAGAACGTACGAGCTGATCCCTTTGTGACGCCGCCGGGCTTTCTCGCCACGATAACCGTCCGCTGCTCCCGAGCACCGCCGGGCCGATGAACGACCCGTCTGAGGACGGCAACCGCCCTCACCGGCGGACGGCACGGCTGCACTACCGTTCTCCCCTCCCCTAGAATTGGGGGAGGGGTTGGGGGTGGGGGCTCCGCGGATGCAGAAGTGCGGCACTCTCCACGGAGCTGGGCTCACAGCATCGTACGGTCCGCATAGCACCAGGCCCAATCTTCCCCTGGCTCGTGTGACCTGACGATGGGGTGCTCCGTGGCACGGAAGTGCCGCGTGGCGTGCTTGTTCGGTGATGAGTCGCAGCACCCTACGTGACCGCAGCTCATGCAGATCCGCAGGTGCACCCATCCATCACCGGTCTTCAGGCAGTCCACGCAGCCCGCGGCGCTGGGCTCCACGGGGTGTACCGCGTCCAGGTGGCTGCAGGTGGGGGAGTGGAGCTGTTCTTCGCTCAATGTTACCATTGCGCTTCTCCGTTTTCACCGGCCGCTAAAAAACCGGCGAGGTACTCGTGGATGAACTTTATCGCCATGGCCCCTTCTCCTACGGCCGAGGCGACGCGGTTGATGGAGCCGACCCGGACGTCACCCGCGGCGAATACACCCGCCCGGCTGGTTTCCAGCAGAAACGGCGCCCGCCCGGCGCTCCACCGGGGTGAGCCGGCTACCTCCGGACCCGTAAGCACGAAGCCCCTGGCGCTGGTTTCGATCTCCGCCGGCAGCCAATCCGTGCGCGGGATCGCACCAATAAAGGTAAATACGGCGGTGGTCGCCACGGTGCGTACTTCGCCCGTTTGTGTGTTCTCCACCTCCACCGCTTCCAGCTGCTGGTCTCCCAGCATCCGGCGAATCTCGGTGTGAGGCAGCACCTCGATGTTTTCCTTGGATTCAACGCGCTGGGCCAGGTAGCTGGACATCCCCTTCTGTAGGTCGCCACTCCGTAGCAGCAGGAATACACGGCGGGTCTGCTCCGAAAGAAACATGGCTGCCTGCCCGGCGGAGTTTCCCCCGCCCACCACCAGCACCTCGGAGCCGCGGCACATCTACGCTTCCGTGGGGGTTGCGGCATAGTAAACGCCCACGCCCTCGAAGCGGTCACGTCCGGGAACATCCAGCCGGCGGTAGTCGGCCCCAGTGGCGATCAAAATGCTGCGGGCGGAAACCCGCTCGCCGTCATCGAGCCGGAGGACGGAGTGCCCATTCCGAAATTCCAGTCCAGCTACAACCGAAGGCGTGGAGAACCAGGTGCCGAACTTTTGCGCCTGGAGGGTAGCACGCCCGGCGAGCTCGGCGCCCGAGATTCCAGTGGGGAAGCCAAGATAGTTTTCGATCTTCGAGGAAGCGCCGGCCTGTCCTCCCGGTGCGTCTTCGTCGAGGACAACGGTGCTCAATCCCTCGGACGATCCGTACACCGCGGCCCCGAGCCCCGCCGGGCCCGCACCGACGATGACCAGATCGTAGACTTTCTGCGCCAGTGCCCGCCTGAGTCCCACGACCTCGGCCACCTGCCGCGTGGTCGGGTTCCGTAGCAGCGGGCGGGAGCCGTACGCCACCACCGGAGTATCCGCCTCGGAAAGTCCGAAGCGCCGGAGCAGCTCGCCAACCCGGGGATCGGTATCCGTGTCGATCCAGGTGAACGGGACCTGGTTGCGGGCCAGAAACTCCCGGATGCGAAAGGTGTCGCGTGAGGTACCGGACCCGATCACGCGCAGCCCCAGAAAGCCGGACGCAACCAGCAACTCGCGCCGCGTGATAAAAGCCTGGAGGATGCGCTCGCCCAGGGTGGGCCACTCGCTGAGGATGCGCCGGATGTCGTCCGACGAGACCTCCAGCACCTCGGTGTCACCTCTGGCCACGGCACTCACCGCGGTTGAGCGGCCAGTGAGCGTGTCGACATCACCGGTGAACTCCCCCGGCTGGTGGACGGTAACGGTTCGGGGATCTCCGCTGGAAGGCTCGATGATCTCCACCGCTCCTGATAGGACGACAAAGAACCCGAAGTCGCTCTCCCCCGCCTGGAAGAGTGCTTCACCATCCCGCAGGCGCCTGCGCACGGCGATCTCGGCCAGGGCGGCGATCTGCCCGTCGTCGAGCTTGGGGAAGGCGATGTGCTGGGGATCGTGTTCAGCCATGTGGACGCAGATGACAGGCGCAGCCAGGGAGCGGCGGGCGTCGCAAATGCCGGACCCCGCCTTCAGCACCTGGCGACCCCTGCCGACGATCCTGGCGGATGGCCGTAGCCGCCGCTGACTCCGGGGTGGTGCGGCGTTCGATCTCTCTGCGCACCGCCGGGGGCGAGTCCCGAGTCCCGACTACCGGCGCGTACGGCGAATCCGGGATTGCCTCCCACGGCGATCGAAGCGCTCCGGCATGCCGCCAATGATCTCCAGACCGGGTCCTGAATCGGGCGGGGGTAGACACCCTGCCCATCCAGCGGCCCGCGGTGCTTGCCTGCCCAGGTGACGTGCTCGGAATCGGCCGCTGTGGTGGCTTCGCTCACCCGGTTCAGATGGGCTGGAGGTTGGCGACAATCTTGTCGCGCTGCGGCTCCAGGAAGGGGGGCAGCACCACCTTTTCGCCCAGCGTGGCGGGGTCCTCATCCACGGCGAAGCCCGGCCCGTCCGTGGCGATCTCGAAAAGGATGCCGTTCGGCTCGCGGAAGTACAGGCTGCGGAAGTAGTAGCGGTCGATCTCGCCGCTGTTTTGAATCCCGAACTCCCACAGCCGCTCCGCCCATGCGTGATACTCTTCCTCGTTCGGGGTACGGAACGCGATGTGGTGCACCCCGCCGGCACCCAGCCGTGCGGCCGGGAGGCCTGGCTGAACCGCTACGTGCAGCTCGGCATGAGGTCCACCCTGGCCCATCTCGTAGACGTGCACGGTGTGCCGCGCGTTCTCCGGGTGCGGGTACTCGCGCACCGGGCGCAGGTTCATCACCCGGGTGAGAACCTTATCCGTCGACTGGAGGTTCGGCACGCTCATCACGACCGGGCCGAGACCGCGCACCTGGTACTCCGCGGGTACCGGGCTCCGCTCCCAGGGCGTCGGCTCGTCGCCCTTGCCACCATCATCCATCAGGGCGAGGCGCTGCCTCTCAGGGTCCTCGAAGTCCAGCGTAAGCCTGCCATCCCGCTCCGCAATCGGACTGGCCGCCACGCCCTGCTCCCGCAGGCGCTCCGCCACTCCGCGCCACTTCCATTCACCCGGAGGGTGTGTGCGGGTGAGGCTATGCGTCCCGCGCCGCTCGCGGGGCCCAGTCGAAGAAGGTGAGATCGGTACCCGGGGTGCCCACCGCGTCCGCATAAAAAAGGTGATAAGCGCTCACGTTCCTGGTTGACGCTGCGCTTCACCAACCGCATACCCAGCACCTGGCTGTAAAAGCGAAGGGTGTGGCGGAGACTGCCGTCAGATGGTGGATTCCAGTCAGATCCATGCTGTACTTGCTCCTTCACGGCTGGGTGAATGCCAGCGCGCTTGCTGGGCATCTTTGTCGAAGGGCTCGGCACCCCCTCTCCAAAGACGTTCGGTACATAGGTAACAGGTGTTCGGGGAGATGCCCGAAGATGCATCCGTGCACCGCTCCAGCGCCCCGTTCCAGCTCGCCTCCCTCTCTCCAAATTTGTACGTTCTGGGAGGTAACACCTGTTGGCGTCCGCATAGGAAAACGAGCGGAGTTCTTGGATAAGCGCAACCACGTGCCCGTGCCGGGCGTGGGGAGTGTCGGCGAAGACCGCCTACTGCGCCTGGAGGCACCAACTCGCTTGCGGGTGCCGCGGCAACGCGCGCGGACTTTGCGCAGCCGGGCCGGTGATCGAGGCGCACCTGGGCTGGGTGCCTTGTACCCGCGCTGGGGAGCAAAAGCTGCGGTGTTTGTTTGCGCCGGCGAGCGTCCCGGGATGGAAGTGCCGGCGGAGCACCGTGCATGCGTGCGCAGATGGCGGCTGCCAGTCCGATCCAAAGCGGTGGCGGTGCCGGCGCGCGGGCGCTGGGCGCGCGAAAGGCCCAACGAGCTGGGTGAGGGGCATCGCCCTGGCCCATGGCGGACGCTGCCATCCGCTGGTCCTGCTGGACGATTGCTCGCGTGCCGATCTTCGCCTGCGCGGATGAGCGAACGCATACGGTGAAGCGCGCCTTGACACGTGGGTGTTTCGCGAGCACGGCCGCCGCAGGCGATGCTCATGGACAACGGCTCGCCCTGGGGCAACACGCGAGAGGCAGGTCTATACTCCGTTGGGCGTCTGGCTCTTCTCAGCACGGGCGGCGCCGGCATTGGGGGCTGAACCGCACGCTGGATGAAGAGGTGCTGCAAGGGGAGGGCTTCGCCGGCCAGACCGAGGTGCAAACCGCGCTGGACGAGTTCCCGCGCCGCTACAACGGCGTGCGCCCTCATGAGGCACTCGCCCTCGAATCCCCTCGCTGCGCCGCTATGCGCCCAGTCCGCGCGCGCTATGAACTGCCCCGAATCGAGTACGAGGCGGGCACGGTGCGCCGCGTCCAGCCTGGGTAGCTGGGTCAGTTACTTGTAGGACGTGAGTACCCCTGCCCGGCCCGGCGCGGCCGGTTGCGCTGCGCGGGAGGCCGAACCCGAGATCGTTCCTCCACACTTCGGCCCGCATCGGATCGAACCCGCACGGGCCCCGTACTCACGGCGAATGTGTTACCCATGTCTCCGAACAGGTGTTCTTGTCCGGCACGTACAGGGTGGGGGCTGGAGTGGGGGCCACTACCGCGGCACCGGCACTGTTTCCAGCAGCGCCGCGATGCGGGCATCCACGTTCTGGCCATCGACTTCGGCTTCGGGGAAAGCATTACCCGGTGTCGAAGCACGGGCAGCAGGCGGGCAAGGCGAGCGTTTTTACATCGTCCGGCACCACGAAGTCGCGCCCAGCGCCTCCGCCCGGGCGGCAAGGAACAGGGCGACACCGGCTCGCGGGCTGGCTCCCAGCGCGAAGGTGGGCTCGTCGCGGGTAGCACGCACCACCCGGGTGATGTAGTCGCGGACCGCGGGCTCCACGTGCACGCGCTCCACGGCTTCGCGCAGCTCCCGCAGCTCTGGCCCGGACAGGACCGACCGCACCCCGAAGCTGTCCGGGCGCTCGGCGCTGAACCCTTCGGCATAGCGATCCAGAATCGCGCGCTCCGCGTCCGCCGGGGGTAGCCGACCCGGATCTTGAGCAGAAAGCGGTCGAGCTGTGCTTCCGGAAGCGGGTAGGTGCCCTCGTACTCCACCGGATTCTGCGAGGCGAAGACGGTGAAGACGGGGGAGAGCGGGCGGGTAGCGCCGCCGCTGGTGACCTGGCGCTCCCCATAGCCTCCAGGAGCGCGGCCTGGGTTTTCGCCGGGGCCCGGTTGATCTCGTCGGCCAGCAGCAGATCCGTAAAGATCGGACCGGGGTGGAAGCGGAACTCGCGGCGCAGCTCGTCGAGCACGTCGGTACCGGTCAGGTCGGTGGGCATCAGGTCCGGCGTGAACTGGACCCGCCCGAAGTGCAGGTCGAGGGCGAGCGCCAGCGAGCGGATCGCGAGCGTCTTGGCAACTCCGGGGACACCTTCGAGGAGCGCGTGCCCACCGGCGAGGAGGCATACCAGCATCTGGCGAAGCACTTCTTCCTGGCCGAGGACGACTCCGCCAAGCTGGTCGAGGATGTGTCCGGCGCGTTCGGTCGGGCCGGTTGCAAAGGTCTGGTTCACGGGTGTGTGGTCTGGGTGATCAGGCGGTCGGCGAGCCTGGCGAGCTCGGTCAGCTCCCCCTCGGCTCCTCGGGCCCACTCGGTACGCAAAGCCCGGGCGGCGTCGCCCCGCGGGAAGCCGGGCGGCAAGCCGTTCCAGGAACTCGGCTTCTGCGCCCTCCTCGGGCGGCAGGTGCCGGAGCCTCCGGGCAAGGCCGGCGAGGACCAGGCGACGAGCGGTGCGACGCGCGCCCGCCTGCCGGTACGCACCGGCAAGTGCCTCTACGTGCTCCAGCGGTGAGCGGCGGCGGGCCGGCGCCGGCGGCGTGGGCGAGCCGAAGCGGCGCCCGAGCAAAAAGAGCAGACCCAGCCCGGCAGCGGCAAGCTGCAGCGCCGTGTGTCCCGCGCGCGTGTCCCGGAGGAAGCGCAGCGTCGCCGCGACCGGGGAGCCATTCCCACGGTAGCCGTGGTGATACTCGTCGAAGCGCACCGTGCCGCCCACTTCCGCCGCCGCACGGGCGAATAGTATGGCGGCGTCGCGATCTTCGCGCAGGGTGGCGTTGCTGAGCGGTGCAGGGTCGCTCCAGGCGATCACCCGCCCCCGGCCGCGACGGATCTCCGCCGCCACCACCTGTCCACCCGGAGCGACGAGCAGCGGCGTCGTGGGCCCAGCGCGCAGGGCGCGGGACGAATCCGCGAACGCGAAGCGAACGCCCGGCACCCGCTGTACGCCATCGGTCCAGCGGTGCGGTCGGGGAGCGGCGACGACACCCCCCAGGAAGATCGATTCCACGCACGTATCGAATCGGGTGCAAGATCCTGGAGTGCCAGCCCCAGCGTGTCGAGCGTGGCATCCCCGCTTTGCGCCCCGTAAAAGAGCGTCCCGCCGCCTTCGATCCAGCGAGCCAGGGCGCGAAGCTCCGCCGGCGTAGGGGACTCGCTCGGGCCGAGCAGGACCAGCGGCCCGACGAGCGAAGTGGCGTCCACGTAGGCGGACAAGCGCCGCTCCACGGGGATTTTCAGCTCCTCCAGAGCGAGATACAGGGCGCGCGTGCCCTGAGCGCCGTTGCCAAAGGTACTAGGACGTGGATCTGCGCCGCCGCCGCTGTTCCCCGGAGCCAGCAGCGCCAGGCCGATCACCAGCACGATCAGAATGCCAGCGAGAATGGTGTCGCGGCGGCTACCCACGAACCCCGCTCTCAGCGGTCAATTCGCGCAAGCCGCTGTAAACCGCCGCGTCCGCTCCTCGGCCGCCAAAAGCGACCGGTTCCCAGGCGCGGAGAAACCTGTCCAGCATGTTGGCAACCCCCGGGTCGCGTCGGGACTCGCGCCGGTAGTCCCCCGGCGTCTTGGCCGCATCGTACCGCACGGCACCACGCTCATCCAGCCGGTGCAGCAGCGCCTGGTACAGAGCGAGCGCCGCATCACGCCAGCGCTCCTCCGCGGCCGCACGGCGGGCCTGGGCCTCCCACTCCGCTGCCCCGGCCACACCCGGCACTCCTTCTCCCGGAGCTGTGGCCGCTGCCTGGTCACGCGCCCTCCATCCCCGCCGCGCCGAACGAGCGAAGTAGATCCCGAGCGCCAGCGCCGTCAGTGCGAGCCAGGTCACGAAGATCCAGAACAACAGCGTTCCGCCGCCAGTGGACACGAACAAGCGCGCCAGCCACTCCCCAATGGCTGTGCGCAGCTGCTGGTACCACTCGACCAGGCGCGCCAGCGGGCCGGAAAGCGTGGGCGCCGTGAACTCCGGGCGCTGGAAGACGGCAGCAACCGCCCGATCCACCTCCGCCGGAGTCGGGAGCATGGCCCTACTGGGCAGAGGCCAGCCCCTCGGCGGCGAGCTCCACGTCCAGTGCTTCGGAGCGGACCCGGCGGTCGTAGTACAACAGGACGAGCCCGGCACTCATGAAGGGGGTTGTCAGCGCGCTGATAAGCACGCTGAAGGCCTGGAACGCGGTAAACAGCCATGGGCTTTCCATGGCTGCAATGGCACCGGACCCCGACGCGGCCACGCCGACTCCCATGGCCGCTGTAAGCGCGAATGTCGGCAGAGCCGTGATCAAAAAGAGCAGAACCAGCACGCCAAAGATCCTTCCCCAGGCCCCACGGGCAAGCTCCCGGGAACGTCCGAGAGCCTCGATCGGCCCTCTGCCTTCGATTACCACTACCGGGCCCACGGCAAAAAACATGATCAGCAGCAAGATCCCCGGAATGACCAGCAGAATCAGCCCGAAGCCGATGAGCACCGCTGCCAGCAGCGTCGCGCCGAGCAAGGGCAGCAGTCGCCGCACTCCACGATGGTACCCCTCCCGAATGGAGGTTGGACTGCCCAGGTATACCCGGGAAAGCTGATGGAGCAGCGCACCCCAGATGAGCAGGGTGGCAGGGATGGTGTACGGGGCCAGCAGCCACCCGCCCAGGTTCGCTAGCTCGGCCACCTGCTCGGGGTTGCCACGAGCGAACAGCGGGAATGCCGCCCAAAACGCGACCACCGGCAGCATCGGCAGCACCGCGGTCAGGAAGAGCGTGCCGAAATGGCGACGGTAGAGCGCGAATGCGCCATCGAGGATTTCGCCCAGGGTTAGGGGGCGGAGTTGGGCTGGGAGCATGGAGTCCTTGTGCGCGTGAGTGGAGAAAAAGATAGCAACAGTGGAGCTCACGGCTCGTAGTACCGGCCCGCCAGGGAAGATTCATACAGCTTCCGCATGGGACCCCACTGGTCAAGGACACCCGGGCTCAGCTCTTCGGCCCGACGGAATGCCGCCACCGCCCGCTGGTGCCGGCCCGCGAGGTGCGCAACCCGACCGATCTCTACCCAGACTGACGGGTTGCCTGGATCGAGCTGGACGACCGTACCGTGAGCGGCGAGTGCGGCATCGAGATGTCCGCTCTGCGTGAGAGCGTCGGCGAGCCCCTGGCGATACTCTAGATTGCTCGGCTCCAACCGGATCGCATGCCGGAATTGCACCACGGCGGCGTCCAGCTTGCGAAGCTTCGTGAGCACCCACCCCAGCTCGCGCCGGGCTCCGGTGTGCTCGGGATTGCGCTGAACGACAGTCCGGTAGGCACGCTCCGCTTCCTCGTACCGCCCGAGGCTGGCGAGTGCCCATCCCAGATTGTGGCGC
>JAUJOM010000020.1:26643-46943 GCA_030447645.1 Longimicrobiaceae bacterium
CAGGATACCGGCCACAACGAGGGCCGGGACACCCAGAACCAGCGCGAGGTCGCGCAGCAATCCCCGCAGGTTGGTTTCGGGGCCGCTCACGGGTGGAGAAGGCAGAAAGAGCAGGAGCTGTGATCGCGCCGGTGCATCCACACACATATAACATCGCGAAGTACACGCGGGCAAACAGCGAGTTGCGCCGTCTACGCCGGGTGCACGAGGGTCAATACCAGATCGGCGACATTGGTGCCGGTGGGACCCGTCACCAACAGGTCTCCCGTAGCCTGCAGGAAGGGATACGCATCATTGCGCTGGAGGTGAGAGAGCGCGTCCAGGCCCAGGGCAAGCCCACGCGCGACGGTGCCACCGTCTACAATCGCGCCCGCGGCATCCGTGGGGCCGTCGGTACCGTCCGTGCCGAGCGCCGCCACCAGCACGTCCGGCGCGCCTTGCAGGGCAATTGCCGCGGCAAGGGCAAGCTCCTGGTTCCTGCCGCCATATCCATCTCCACGTACGGCGACGGTGGTTTCCCCACCCAGGAGCAGCGCGGCGGGCTGTTGATTTGAGCGTGCAAGCCCGGCCAGTTCACGGCCCACCTCGCGGGCCTCACCCTCCATCCGATCCGTAACGATGGTGGTAGGGTAGCCCAGCCGAGTGGCCTCCTCGGCCGCGGCCTGTAGTGCATCGCCGACGCTGGCAACCAGGTGCCACTCAGTGCGCCCGAACACCGGATCCCCAGGCTCGGGGTTTTCTGGATGTTTCCCGGCCGCACCCGCTTCCAGGTGCGTCTGCACGCTCGGCGGTACGGCCACCCCACGGCGCGCGAGTACCTCCAGCGCATCATCGTACGAACTACGGTCGGGCACCGTGGGGCCGGACCCGATAACATCCGGCGGGGAGCCTATCACATCCGAGATAGCCAGGGTGAGCACATGAGCGGGATACGCAGCGCGCGCGAGCTGGCCCCCCGCGATGCGGGACAGGTGCTTGCGCACGGCGTTCAGCTCCTGGATCGGTGCCCCGGCGCGGAGGAGGCCGTTGGTAGTTACCTGGAGATCCTCGAGGGACACCCCGCGCGGTGCGGCAGGCCACAACGCTGACGCACCGCCGGAGAGGAGGCACAGCACCAGGTCTCCTTCACCCGCCTGCTCCGCAATCTGGAGTGCGGATTCCGCAGCGGAGATACCGCGCGTATCAGGTAGTGGGTGCCCGGCCTCGCGTACCTCAATACCAGGAATAGCATCAGCATGGCCGTCCTTGGTAACGACTGTCCCACCCAACACACGCTTGCCAAGCACGTCCAGTGCGCCCAGAGCCATACCGCACGCAGCCTTACCCGCCCCGACCAGCCAGATCCGCTCAGCGTGGTACTCTTCCCGGAGCGTCCGGCGTACGGCAGCCCGGCCGTTTACCGTGGCAAGTGCGGCCTGGAGGATCTGCTGGGCTTGCGTTCGCAGGCGATGAGAAGGATCAGACGATCGTCGGTCTCTTCCGAGGATGGAAGCAGCGGGGGCATCCATGTATGCACCGGAAAGGGGTGGAGTCAACCCTCCGAGAGTACCGGCGTGAGCGGCCGCCCACCCAGCAGAACCGCATGCGCATTCCGGGTGGCGAGCATCGCCATGGCGTTTCGGGTAGCGAGTGTCGCGGAGCCGATATGAGGTAGCACTACCACGTTGCTCAGCTCAAGCAGTCCAGGCGTGATTTCCGGTTCGCGCTCGTACACGTCCAATCCTGCCCCAGCGAGCGGCCCATCCCGGAGCGTATCCACCAGCGCCGCCTCGTCTATCAGCGGCCCACGCGCGGTGTTGATCAGGTAGCTCCCAGGCTTCATGCGTCGGAGCGCGGCTCGGTCTAGAAGATGGTGGGTTTCCGGGGTGAGTGGGGCGTGCAGTGAAAGCACGTCACTGGTGGTGAGGAGCGTTTCCCACTCGACTTGTTCATAAGGCACATTCGCCGGGCTGCGAGTCGTGTACTGAACGTGCATGCCGAAGGGCGCGGCCCGGCGCGCCACCGCCCGGCCTATACGTCCCATACCGAAGATGCCGAATGTAGCCGCCTGCACGTCACCGCCCAGATAGTCCCACATGCCCCATCCCCGGAACTCGCCAGCTCTCAACGAGCGCTCCGCCTGTGGCACCCGCCGCACCGTGCACAGGATCAGGGCCCAGGTCAGGTCCGCGGTGGCTTCGGTCAGTACGTCGGGGGTGTTGGTCACCACGATTCCTCGCTCGTGACATGCCGTCACATCAATGTTGTTGAACCCAACCGCGGCATTGGCGACGATGCGAATATGTGGCGCTCGGTCCAGCAGCTCGGCATCGATCGGATCCGTCAGCAGGCAGAGCAACCCGTCGGCTTCGGGGAGTGCGTCGCGCCATCCCTCCGGACCCGCGAGGGCGGCTACCTCGGCGAGCAGCTCCGTGGCGGCTGCCGGAAGATCAAAAGTGGTGACGACGAGGGGCACTGGGCCTGGTATAATTTTCGTTATACTATGGTGAAGACAATCCAGAAGAAAGGGATGACGGTTACCAAGCTGAAGATTCGAGAGGTGGGCGGCTCACTCGCCACGGTCATTCCCAAGGAAATGGCGGAGCGGATGAACATCCGGGAGGGCGACGAGCTGTTCGCCATTGAAACCAATAAAACAGGATGAGCCCGGCTCCCGCGATCGGTACCGTACGGCGGAAGAGCAGCAGCAGGGCGAGCAGGAACTGGTACCACCCGATCCATGCCGCCCCGATGCCGAGCTCCGGTACGAGCAGGGCGTCCGCCTGCCAGGAGAGGAGCAGCACCGCTCCGGCGGCAATGCGCATCACCAGCACACTCTCGTCGCTGCGGCTCTGGAGCCACTGGTTGGTCTTCCGGTACCAGGGTGCACCCGCAAGTGCACGGTCCAGAGAAACCAGCCCGCCCATCGTGAGGGTGCTGAGCAGTGCCAGTGCAAGAAATCGCTTGCGCCAGCGCGAGTGGGCGATCCCGGAAGCTGAACTCGCTGAACCACTTGACGTGCATGTACGCCAGCGGGTTCATCACGCGAGCACCTCCACTCCTACCTCGTGCATCTGCCCGGTGCCGGTCGCGAATGCGGTGATATTGCCCAGCGTGGTCGCGGCGATTCGCTCCAGCGCTTCGGCGGTGAAGAAGCCCTGATGCCCCGTGATCAGGACATTCGGAAAAGTCAGCAGCCGCACGAAAACGTCGTCCCGAAGCACCTTTCCTGACAGGTCTTCAAAAAAGAGATCAGCTTCCTCCTCGTACACGTCCAGTCCCAGGTACCCGATATCGCCCGACTTGAGTCCGGCGATCACGGCTTGCGTGTCGATCAACCCTCCGCGGCTGGTGTTGATCAGCATCACACCGCGTCTCATCCGCTCTATGGCCGCTGCACCAATCAAATGATGGGTGTGCGGATTCAGGGGACAGTGCAGCGCAATGATGTCCGAGCTCGCGAACAGGTCAATCAGCCCCACATACTCCACGCCGAGATTCTCGCACTCGGGGCTCGGCTCCGGATCAAAAGCCAGCAGACGGCAGCCGAAGCCCGCCATGATGCGTGCGAAGGCAGCACCGATCTTGCCCGTGCCGATGATCCCCACCGTCCGGCCGTGAAGGTCGAAGCCGAGCAGCCCGTGCAGGGCAAAGTTGCCCTCTCGCACTCGGTTGAACGCACGGTGCAGCTTGCGGTTGAGTGCCAGCACGAGTCCCGCGGCGTGCTCGGCCACCGCGTATGGGGAGTAGGCGGGTACGCGCACCACCGTCAGGTCCAAATCGCGCGCGGCCATCAGGTCCACGTGGTTGAAGCCGGCGGAGCGCAGCGCGATCACTCGGGTGCTTCCTTCGGCGAGCCGCTGCAGCACCGGGCGGTCCAGGCGATCGTTCACAAAGACGCAAACGGCTTCGTGCTCGGCGGCGAGTGGGGCGGTTTCCAGGGTAAGGCGGGGCTCGAAAAAGGCGAGCTCATGCCCGTGTCCCGGGTTGGCCGCTTCCAGAAAGCGGCGGTCGTATGGTTTGGTGCTGAAGACGGCGGTTTTCATCTTCCAACGGAGCTGGACAGGAGGTGCCGAGCGCAGCGAGCGCCGCAAAGGATACGCCATTCCGCGACTGGTCTTCAGGCAGGTGACTGGTCTGCCAGGCGTGGAGCCGGTAGCTTGGCCGCTCGGCGGTATGGCACCGGAGAGGGCATGCAAGGGTGATCGGCATCATTGGAGGTGGACTTACGGGCCTGGCACTGGCGCACTTTCTTGCCCGACGCGGGGTGCCCCACACGCTCTTCGAGGCGGAGAACCGCCCCGGAGGGGTGATCCGCAGCGCCAGGGTGGATGGGCACCTGCTGGAGTGCGGGCCGCAGCGTACCCGGCTGGTTGGCTCGGTTGGGGAACTGGTGCGCGAACTGGGTCTGGAGGACCAGGTGGTCACCGCACCGCCCGGGCTCCCGCTGCTCGTGTATCGCCGAGGGAAGCTCCGTCAGGTTCCCTTTTCACCGGGCGACTTCGTCCACTCGGACCTGCTGAGCTGGCCGGCGAAGCTGCGCGTGCTGCTGGAACCGTTTACGCGTGGGCCGGACGACACCGAACGCGTTGCTCACTTCTTCACCCGCAAGCTGGGTCGTGCCGCGTACGAGGATCTTGTGGGTCCCCTGTATGGTGGACTGTACGCCTCCGATCCCGCCGACATGGTCGTGGGTCTCTCCCTCGGTCACGTGCTGCGGGAGCTCGGGATCGGGAGGAGCCTGCTCCTCCCTCTGCTGCGGCGGCGCGGGCGGATTTCCCCACCTGCTGCCTGCTCTTTCCGGGAAGGGATGCAGACGCTTCCCACGGCCCTGTACCAGCACAATCAGGACAATCTCCGGCTTGGTACGCCGGTTCGGCGGCTCCGGCGATCAGCCGATGGCTTCAGCGCCGAATGGGACGGCGGTGAGCTGGAGATGGAGCAGATCGTGATCGCCACTTCAGCTCCGGCTGCCGCGGGCCTGCTCTCTGAGATCGCTCCTGATGCTGCCGAGCGAATCAGCCGGCTCATGTACAACCCTCTTGCAGTGGTGCACCTGCACGCCGCTACCGAGTTGGTTGGGTTGGGCTACCAGGTATCGCTGGCGGAGCAATTGAGCACGCGGGGGGTGACCTTCAATGACTCGCTCTTCGGGCGACGGGGGGTGTACACGGCGTACTTGGGGGGTGCCAAGAACCCGCAGGTGGTGGAGCGGCGGGACGACGAGGTGGCGGAGATCGCCGTGCGGGAGTTTCGCGAGGTCACGGGCTACGAGGCGCGGCCCCTAGCGGTGGCGCGGGAGCGGATGCCGGCGTGGGATCGATCCTGGGCCGCCCTGGAGGGGCTCCAGCTTCCGCCGGGTGCCCACCTGGCCGCGAACTGGGAGTCGCGCCCAGGGATTCCGGGGCGGCTCGCGCAGGCGAAGCGGCTGGCGAGGCTATTTGCGGAGGGCGCCCTTCCCCGCGCTGCGCCCCCTCTCCGGCTCGCTTAGGCTCGCACAACGTGCCTCCTTGGTCCTCAATTCTGGGGAGTGTTCCCTTTCGTTGACATGAAGTGGGGGAGGCACCAGGAAGGCCATCAATTCAGGGCCCAGACACGGGCGTAGTGACGCCGTTTTCCCCGCGTTGGATACCGGCCAAAGAGGGTAGACCACGTGCCACTCACAGAGCTGATGCCGTGCCTGCGGATAAACCTCTCGCAGGTAGGCCCGCAGCGCCGCCTCCTGGTCAGGAGCACCCGCGCCTGGGGTTGAGGCGTGAACTGGAGCGCGGCGCCCTTCTCTTGCACCCGCGCATGCAGCGTCTTGGGCGAGCAACTCGTGCCCAGCCACTCCCGGGCAAGCGCACAGGTCCTGTGCATAGCTCAGGTGCAGCACTCCCGCCTTCCCAGCGAGCACGCCTGCCAGATGCGTCTCCTGGAGCGCTTCGAGAAGCTCAGCCAGGGCGGCCTGCCTGTAGCTCTGCGCGCGTACCCCCGCAGCAAGGGCAGAAGCGTGTTGATCCTCAGCTCCGTTGCCGTTACCTTGCCGTGCAAGTGGACCTCGGTGTTCACTGCCAGCATGGGGCACCTCCCTTCGTCGTGGTTGGGTGTGATGCCGCATGCTTTTTCTTCTTCCCCCTCCATGCCAACGAAACTCTATAGTGCCCAGAATTGGGGAAGGGGTGGCGCGTAGCGCCGGGGTTGGGGGTCTCCAGCCGCGCCTGGGTACCCTGAACCTGCTCCCCTCGCGGCGCCTGCTCGCCCTGGTGGCAGTCGCGGCCGCTGCCTGGCTCCTCGGAGGGTGGATCGGCCTCGCCTTGGACGCTCTGCTCTTCGCGGCCGTGCTCGCCGATGCGCTGCGGGTTCCCCAGCTGCAGGTGGAGCGCCATGTCCCCACACGTCTTGGGCTGGGAGCGCGTGCGGAAGTGGCGATCCGGGTGCGCAACGACGCAACCCACGCTATCTATCTCCAGATTACCGACGATCTGCCTCCGGAGCTGGTCCGGGAAGGCGCGGATACGCTGCAAACTCTGGTGCCCGCCCGCGGCTCGGTTCGGCTCGGCTACCCGCTGCGCGCGGAGCGGCGGGGCGACTGGACGGTTGGCGACCTCCACCTGCGGCTGCTCGGACCCCTCGGTCTGCTCTGGCGGCAGCGGTGCGTCACCATGAGCGACCCCGTACGCGTGCAGCCAGGATTGCTGGACGTGCGCCGCTACCGGCTGCTCGGCCTTCGCGACCGCCACAGCCCGGGAGCGCGCAGCGCCCGCCAGCGTGGTGAAGGGATGTCGTTTGAAAGCCTGCGGGAGTACGTCCCCGGGGACGATCCGCGCCGGATCGACTGGAAAGCCACCGCGCGCCGCGGACACGCGACCGTGCGGCAGTTCGAGGCCGAGCGTTCGCAGAACGTGCTGCTCATGATCGACGCCGGCCGGCTGATGAGTGAGCGCATCGACGGGCGCGAGCGGCTGGACCATGCCCTCGCCGCCGCCCTGCTGCTGGCGGACGTTGCGGGGAAGCACGGCGACCGCGTGGGAGCGTTCGTGTTCGCGGACCGCGTGCAGCGCTTTCTTCCCCCCGCCCGTGCTCCGCTCGCCCGCCTCGCCGACGCACTGGGCGGCACCGAAGCACGCCCGGTGGAGCCGGATTACCCCGGCGCCTTTGCTTTCCTGGCCGGGCAGCTCCGCAAGCGCTCCCTGCTGATACTCTTCACCGACGTGATCGACCCCGAGGCTTCCGCGGCACTGGTCGGGCATCTGGCCGCGGCCGCCCGGCGTCACCTTCCCCTGGTGGTCGCGCTGCGCAACCCGGAGCTTGAAACCGCAACGGTCGCTCCAATCCACCAGGAAGCCGACGTATTCACCCGCGCCGCGGCGGAAGAACTGCTCGGAGCGCGTGCGGTGGCGCTGGCGGCGATGCACCGTGCGGGCGTCCTGGTCGCCGACGCCCGCCCCTCGGATGCGGTGCCGGTGGTGGTAAACCGCTACCTGGAAGTCAAGCGGCGCGGTCTCTTGTAACCCGCCCGCCCGAAAGCAGGTACGCCGCGAGCAGAACCGCGGTCAGCAGCGCGAAGCCAAGCTTCACCGCGCGGGGGATGGGCGCGGGGGAAACAAACCCCTCGATCATCCCGGCGATGATCAACAGCAGCGTGGTCCCAGCGATCAAGCCTACGGCTTCGCGCCCGCGCAGAGTCAGCGCCTCCCGGCGGGTGCGCCGCCCCGGCATCCAGAGCGCCGAGCCCAGCCACAGCCCCGCCCCTCCCGCGATGGCGATGGCCATCAGCTCGATGATGCCGTGCGGCAGCACGAACGTCCACAGATAAAGGCTTTGCCCCTGATTGGCGAAGGCCGCCGCCACCCCGCCCAGCAGCACACCGTTGAAGACCAGAGCCAGCACCGTCCCGATCCCCGCCAGGATTCCTCCCGCGAAGGCGACGAAGGTGACCTGCACGTTGTTGGCGATGATCCCGCTGGCCATCACCGGCATGAACACTTCGGGGATCTCCACGTACCCCCTGCCGGCGGCCTCTCGCTCCGCCGCCTGCTCGGCGCGGGCGATCATCTCGGCGGGGAGAACTTCGCGGGCACGGGGCGGGTCCAGCCTAATGGCAGCGAACGCGATCAACGCCGGCGCGTAGAGAAACGCCGCCGCCAGCGCGATCGGGCGCCAGCGGCGCCGGACCAGGGCGGGAAAGCCCTCCGCAACCCACACCCAGGCCTGCCGCCACCCGCGCCGTGCCGGACGATACAGCAGGTTGTGCCCCGCGCCAACCTGTCGCTCCAGGGTGTAAAGCAGCTCGGGGGAGCCGCCGTAGGTGCGGGCGCGCGCCAGGTCCGCCGCCACCTCCCGGTACAGCGCCGCGAAGCTGCTGACCTCTCGCTCGGTCAGCCCGTCGAGTCCTCCTTCCGCTGCCGCAGCGAGCGGCGAAAGGACTCCCACCGCGCGCGCTGCCGCCGCACCAGCGCCGCCGCCCGGCTGCTGCCCCCGGTCGCCGAGGCGGACCGGCGCGCGGCCTCCTCCCGGTACAGGCGCAGCACCGATGATTCCGTGTCACCCTCCGGGCCATTTAGGCGCGCGGCGAGCACCCCCGCGATGCGGCGGCGAACCTCCGGGGCGAGATCCGGGTGGCGAATGACGTACCGGGAAAGCGCGTCCCACTCCGCGTCGGACAAGCGCGGCGGTCCGGATGCTACCCCGGCGGCGCCAGCTTCTTCGGGAAGCACGGACGCGGTGCGCTCCCGCACGACCAGGCTTCCGGCTGCCAGGTCGCCGAGCCGCTTGGTTTCCGGGTGGAAGAGCATCACCGTCCCTCCAACCAGCCAGCTCGGGAAAGGCTGCGCGTCGATGACGCGAAGGAGGTTGCGCACCACCGCGCCACGCGCGTCCAGCGGGTAGCCGCCATCAAGCACCACGCGGATTCCCATGCGACGCTTCCCGGGCGTTTGTCCGCCGCGGAATCCCTCGAAGTAGACGAAGTACCCCCAGGTGAACACGAAGCCCGCCAGCGTGACCCCCACCAGCAAGATCGGGAGCAGACCAGCCCCACCCAGCCCGAGCGCGGATGCGAGCAGCGGGACGCCGATCACGAACACCAGCAGGCTGCTTGCGATGATCAGCCCATCCAGCAGGAGCGCGACAAAGCGGGAACCGAGGTCCGCAAGTGCATAGCCGACAACGACGTGTTCAGGCGTTTCGACCTCGACGCGGCGGTCGAGCAATGGAGGTTGGGCGACAGGGACCATGCGGTAATATAACCCAAGTGGTGACCTAAGCCGCCCATGAGACGTGCAGGTCCGCCGCTTCAGTCGCCGCCTGCACCACCCCGCGAGCCCGGCTACACCGACGACACCACCGAAGACCTGCTCCAGTACCGCTTGGTGCGCGTGGCCTTGCACGGCAGCTGAAGGAACCGCGATGTTGTGCGGGGATCGTGCTCGACCAACCGGAGGGCGAAAATGAGCGCGGAGGCAAACCCTGTCGGAAGCCGGGTCCGGAGTCTGCTGGTGCGTACCCCGCGGTGGGTGCGCTTCGCTGCCCCGGTTGCCCTGTGTGGAGTTGTCCTCGCCGTCTCGACCACCAGCGTGCCCACGGTGTTTGCGCCGCCCAAAGGCCCGCCGGATACGTTACGGCACACCGGCGTCGCGTTACATGGACCGAGCGGGCTCCTCCGCACCCGCTACCTGGAGCGCGCCGTCAGCACCCGTTCACCGCGTGAAGCGCTGATTGCGGAGCTTGCGGCCCGCTACAACATCACGGAGCCGCTCGCCCGTTCGATCCATGATGCCGCCATCGCGGCGGGTGTGGATCCGGAACTCGGCTTCCGCCTGATCCGCGTCGAAAGTGTGTTCGAGGCGAAGGCGATCGGCCCCGGCGGAGCCCTGGGCCTTACGCAGCTGATGCCCGGCACCGCACGAGATTTGGACTCCACTGTCCATACGGTGGCCGACATCCTGGAGCCACGCACCAATCTCCGGCTCGGCTTCGGCAATCTGCGGGCGATGATCGAGCGCTACGAGGGCGACGTGCGATTGGGTGTGCTCGCGTACAACCGTGGCGAGCGTGCCGTGGACCGTGCCCTGAAACGGGGCGCGGACCCGGAAAACGGCTACTCGATCCGCGTGCTCGGACCGCGGGCACACGGGGGACGCCTGTACGCCGGCCCCGGTCTGCTCCGCCCGTAGATTGATTCCCGAGCTGCCCATCTCCGCTGCGCTCCCACCTGGCGGCCCGGGCGGCGCGCTGCTGCAGGCGATCGCCACGCACCGCGTACGCCCCAGGGTGTGAATTCCGCTCCCGGTCTGCCGGAGCGAAATGTGCAGGATGGGAGATGGCAGCGACGGGTGCGGAGCGGGTTCCGTGCGGCGCCGTGGGCTGCTGTCATCTCCACCTATGAAAGATGTCTCCATGGCACTCGGAAAGCCTGATGTAGAGGGGCCGCACAACCCCAAATCGAGTATCGGCACCCGCCTCCTGTTCGCCGCGATCGGAATCGTCGTGCTCATGCTGATCTTCTTTTTGCTCGGGAGTGGCAACGACTACACCTTCAGCCGGTAGCCTACTCCGAGCTACCGGACCGACTAGCGATCGGCGTGCTTGGACTCCGGCGCGGATGATGCCTCATTGGCGGGAGAGTGATCCTCCTCACCACTCGGCTCCACACCGCCCGTGCCGACTGCCCCGTCGTGCCCCGGCTCACCTTCGGTGGCACCCTCCGCCTCCAGTTTCCTCAGCTCCTTCTTCTCGGCCTTCGCGTCCTTCTTTTTTTGCCGGTCCAGCTCCTTTTGTCGCTTTTCAAAGCCGTAGTTGGGTCGCCTCGCCATTGATCCTCTCGTGTCTCGGGATAATACGCCCGGCTCCGGGCAAGATCCGGATGGTGCACTTTTCAGTCCCGGAATAGAAAAGCGGAGCCGAAAAGTCTCGGCTCCGCCCTGCTATCTACACCTGCTCAGCCTACCAGATCTTCACCCGATTCCCTGGTGGCAGGTACATCTTGTCGCCCGGCTTGACGCCGAAAGCGGCGTAAAACTCAGGCATGTTTCGCAGCACGGCGTTGACCCGGTATTCACCCGGGGAGTGCGAGTCCGTCATCAGCTGCTGGCGGAGCGCCGCCTCGCGGTACACACCGCGCCAGATCTGCCCCCATCCGAGAAAGAAGCGCTGGTCGCCGGTGAACCCGTTGATGACCGGGGCCGGCTTGCCACCCAGTGAGCGCTTGTACGCCTTGTACGCCACGGCGAGCCCGCTCAGGTCACCGATGTTCTCACCGAGGGTGAGCTGGCCGTTGATGTTCAGTCCCTCAAGAGGACTGTAGGCGCCGTACTGCGCCACCAGGGCGTTGGCTCGCTGCTGGAACGCCTGGTTGTCCGCCGTGGTCCACCAGTCGCGCAGGTTGCCGGATGCATCGGAGCGCCGCCCCTGGTCGTCGAAGCCATGGGAGATCTCGTGGCCGATCACGGCGCCGATGGCCCCATAGTTCACGGCGTCGTCCGCATTAGGATCGAAGAAGGGTGGCTGCAGGATCGCCGCGGGGAAGACGATCTCGTTCATGGTGGACGAGTAGTACGCATTCACCGTTTGCGGCGTCATTCCCCATTCGGTCCGGTCGATCGGCTTGCCGAGTCGGTCCACCATGCGCCGGTAGCCGAATTCATTGGCACGCTTCGCATTGCCCACCGCGTCATCCGGGCGGACCTCCAGCTTTGCGTACTCCCGCCACTTGTCCGGGTAGCCGATCTTGACGTTGAAGCCCGCGAGCTTAGCCTGTGCCTGCGCCTTGGTTTCGGGGCTCATCCACTCCAGCTCATTGATGCCTTCCCGGAAAGCAGCGACCAGGTTGTCCACCAGCGTCTGCATGCGCGCCTTTTGCTCGGCCTGGAAGTGGCGCTCCACGTACATGCGGCCCGCAACCTCGCCGAGCGCACCCTCTACGGCGCCGACACCCCGCTTCCAGCGTGGGCGCTGCTCCTGGAGCCCTTGAAGCGTCCGCCCGCGGAAGGCGAACTGGGCCTCGGCGAACGGCCGGCTCAGCACCGGCGCGTAGGAGTCCAGCAGCTTGAAGGTGAGGTACTGCTTCAAGACCGGGAGCGGCGTCTGCTGCAGAGTCCGGTTCATCGCCTGCAGGTAGTCCGGCTGCCGGACTACCACAGCAGGCGTCTTTGTCGCATTAGACGCATCCAGAAACTTCGCCCAGGCAAAGCCGGGGGTCAGCGCTTCCAACTCGGCCACGCTCTTGCGGTTGTAGGTAAGCTCCCGGTCGCGGTTCTTGGCGCGGTCCCAATGCTTCTCCGCCAGGGAGGTTTCCAACGCAAGGATTGCCTTGGCGGCGCCAGCCGGATCCTTTTCGCCCGCCTGACGGAGCAGAGTCTCGATATACCGGAGGTACGCGGTCCGCGCCTCCATGAGCTTCGGCTCCTGCTTCAGATAGTAGTCCCGATCGGGTAGGCCCAGGCCGGACTGGCTCACATACGCGATGTAGCGATCCGCCTGCTTCTGATCCTGCCCGATAAAAAAGCTGAACGGGGTCTGCACGCCGATCTGCTGGAGGTCAGCGAACAGCTCCGTCAGCTCACGCTTGTTGCTCAGTGCCGAAATCTGCTTCAGCTCCTTGCGCAGCGGCTCCATCCCGGCGGCTTCGATCCGCGCCGTGTCCATGTAGCTCAGGTAAAAGTCGCCGACCTTTTGCAGGTCCGAGCCAGGCCGCTTGACCGGCGACGCAGCGGCTTCTTCGATGATGGTACGCAGCGCCGCCTCGCTCTTGTCCCGCAGCTCGATGAAGGAGCCGTAGCTGGAGCGATCGGCGGGAATCTGCGTGTTCTTCAGCCAGCCGCCGTTGACGTAGCGGTAGAAGTCGTCCTGTGGTCGGACGCTGGTGTCGAAGTTCCTGGTTTCAACGCCAAGAGCCCGCTGCTGGGCAGTAGGAGTCTGCGCCGGCAGTCCATTGGCCAGAAGACCGACGCCGACTGCACCAAGGAGCCACGGCCTGCGCATTGCGCTGCTTAAGTTCATGAAGTTACTTGATTTAGGGCTACAACAGATCGGCACGTGCCGTAGTACCACCCGGGAGGAGGATGGTTCCTGTCACGTTATCGGGTGCTTTGAGAGAGTGGGTCCCCCGCGAACCGGAAGGTGGGCATGCCCACTATGTCGGTAGGGAGGCAGAACAGGTCACCCGAAAAAAAGTACTGCTCGATCTCCTGCTCGCTCAGCCCTACCGAGGCGGAGGTGATGTATAGCCGATTCAGGTCCGACCCGCCGAATACGCAGCTTGTGGGACACTTGACCGGTAGCGGAACGCGAAGCAGTTCCCGCCCGGAGGGAGCAAAGCGGATGACGCAGGCGCCCGCCCACTGCGCGGACCAGATGCACCCCTCGCTGTCTACAGTCAGCCCATCTGGAAAAAGATCTTCGCCTGACAAATCCACCAGCACCCGTCGGTTGCTTATCGCGCCCGCGGCCCCGTCAAAGTCGTACGCGTAGATGGTCTGCGCGGGTGTATCGGTGAGATAAAACGTGGTACCGTCGGGGCTCCAGCCCAGGCCGTTGGAGATTCCCAGCCCCGTCTCCATGACATGCAGACTGCCGTCCGGATCGTACCGGTAGAGGCTGCCATGTCCGGTTTCTTCGGCACGCATGGAGCCGACCCAGAACCGGCCCCGCGGGTCGCACTTGCCATCGTTGAGCCGGTTCTCCGGCTTGTCCGGTTCGATCGGCAGGATGTGCCGCACCGCGCCGCTCGCCAGGTCGAGAGCCGCGAGGTCATGGCGTAAAGCCAGCAGCAGGGCGTTGCCCCGGGTCGGCACCGCGCAGCCGACCACATCTCCCACCTCGTAGACACGATTCTCGCCCGATCCGGGTAAGAACTGGTGGACGCGGTGGTTGAGGATGTCCACCCAGGACAGCGTTCGCGTGGCGTCGTTCCAGGTAGGCCCTTCACCTAGACGGGCGCGGGCGGCGTATACGTTCCGGGCACCTTCTACCCAGTTCATGGAGTCAGCTCTCCGATAGCCCCCAGATACGAGGTGGAGCCAGCTCGATGCTGTTCCCCGCCGGGTCTCGGAAGTAGAGTGAGCGCCCTCCCCGGGGCCAGCTTACGTCCGATTCGATCTCCACACCCAGCCGGGTGAGTCGCTCGCGCCAGGTTTCCAGCTCCGATTCCGCCACCGCGAACGCCAGGTGGCCAGAGCCTTTTGTGCCATGAAGCGGAACGGGGCTCCCACCAACCGCCGTCTGCTCGGCACACGTCCGCTCGGGGTTGAAGATCAGGAAAACACCCTCCCCACAGCGAAAAAACACGTGTCTGTCAGCCACATGAGTGAGCACTTCCAGCCCGAGCACCGAGGTATAAAAGCGCTTGGCCGTCTCCAGGTCGGTTGCGTACAGGCAGCTTTCCAGAACCCCATGCACTCTCACGCCCTGATGTCTTCTCGACCGATGAGCCAGTCCACCGCCTCACGGGCAATCTCGGCTGGAACCGTATGAGGTCCGTCGAACTCGTGGTACAGGACGTCGTATCCCGCCCTCTCCACCTGAGGCACGATCCTTCGACTGCAGGGACCGATCGGCAGCACCTGGTCGCGCGTGCCGTGGGAGATGAAGAGCCGCGGAGCACCCTTCCGGGCGGCCGGCGCCATGAATCCCGGGGAAAAGGCAATCACGTGGCTGAAAAGGTCGCCGTTGGTGATCCCCAGGGAGAGAGCGTAGGAGGCTCCGTCGGAAAAGCCGCCGACAGCCAGGCGCGCGGGATCCACGCCGTAGCGGGCAAAGAGTTGCGCGAGTGCCCGGTCGAGATAGGTGACGTCCGGGCCGTATCCACCCATGATCACATCCCAGGTTTGCCGGCGCGACTCGGGCGCGAGCAGGATCAGCCCCGCCGCGTCCGCAAGCTCGTGCAGCAGACTGATTCCGTGCTGCGCGTTACCACCGGCGCCGTGCAGCATCACCGCCAGAGGGGCGGGATGGTCGGGGCGATATCCCGCGGGCACGTAAAGCAGCCCATCCCGGCCGACGTCCAGCTCCAGCCGTTGCAGGCCAGCCGGCGCGGCTCCCACGGGCTGGCTAGGCCGAGCGCGAAGACGCCCCTCCGCGGTCACCCGCCCGGCTCGGGTGCCAGGGAGAGCGCCCTTGCGAGCAGCGTGTTGAAGGTTTCCTGCTCGTTGGGATCTTTTAAAGTTCGGGCCGCGTCCCGAAGTTGTGCGAGCACATCAGGGTGTGCCCGGAGGAACCTCCCGGCGATTTCCAACCCCGAAGCATCGGCCCGTTCTCCGGCACCCAGCTGCTGAACCAGCTCAGTCATCACCGCACTGGCGGGAATGAACTGCGCGGCCAGCTCCCACGCCATCGCCTGGGCGATCTCTCGCCCGACGGAGTGCTCCATTTCCGCCGCAAGCTGGTCGGCCGCAGCCTGCAGGTTGCGGCGAGCGCGCTGCTCGGCTCCGCGCTCGCGGAGCCAGCGCATGGCTTCGGGATCCGGATACGCGGTCGGCAAGCTCGCTCAGCCTCCCTCGGCTTTCACGCCACCGGCTCCCCCCGTGCCACTCTGGTCGTCAAGCATCACGAACTCCTCTGGTTCCGGTAAAGCGTCATTTGTTCCTGGAGAGTGCTTCAGCCGCAAAGTTGAGACCAGAAGCAAGCCGTAAGCTGTTTACCCTCTGAAGCTTGCATGAACAGATTTGCATCGCTAGCCTTTCTGCTCCCTTCGGATCCGTAGCAATCCTTCCTGAACCACCGACGCGACGAGTGTGCCGTCCCGCGCGAAAACGCTGCCACGGGTGAACCCGCGCGCCGCCGTAGTGATTGGGCTATCCGTCGTGTACAGAAGCCACTCGTCCACATTATGGCAGCTCCCGCTTGGGTTCCATTCCGCCCGGCAGGCCCCCCAGCACCCCAATCGTGGGGGGGAGAACGAACTACCCCACCCCCAGCATTGGGGGAGGGTGGCGAGCCTCAAGCGAGCCGGGTTGGGGGCCCGCTCCGGATGGCTCCATAGCAAAACGAGAGTCGCTCTAAAAGGACGGTGGAACCACAGTGCATGGTCGAGTGTGGCAGCCTGGATCTTTGCCTGCTGGAAGGGTTCGTCGAGAGTGTAGCTCATACGGCGTCCGACTTTGCACATCCCACGCCGGAGACCGGCGACGGAATGCAGCTTGCGCCGACGTCAAAGCCCACGAGCCGAACTGCCATGAATTACAGGGGGAACCCCATGCAACCCAAAGACGAGAACCCGATCGACATCAACCCGGACCGGGAAACCGCCGAAACCAACCGCCTGAGCATGCAGCCCGGGCCGGTGGAGGAGAACGAGACCGCATCCGCCTACGCCAACCGAACAGACCAGGGCGGCGTCACCAGCCTGCGGCCAGAGCGGGCACAGCTAACCGGGCGGGATGCCGCGGCCGCTCCCGACGACGCAGAGCGCGAGCAGGCAGCAGACGAGTCCCGAAGGGACGACCGGTCTCACGGTCCGGAGCCCCTCACGCCCGCGGCCGACCCGATGCGCTAACGGTTTCAGGTACCTGGCCGACGACCACTCGCACGGGGATGCCACCATTGCGAGTGCGGAGTGCTTCCGTGAACCGCACCTTGACCTGGGATTCAAGGCTGCGTTCAGCAGACAGGAGAACCACGGTCCACCCCGGAAGCTTTCCGCGCGCCACTCGCCCGAGCGCCGCGTACAGGTTGCGAAGCGCTTCGCTTTCGCCCACGCGCACTCCATACGGAGGGTTGCTCACCAGCCACCCGACGCCGGGCGGTGGCTCGATCGCGGACAGGGGACGTGCGGCAAGCTGTAGATCCGGGAGTACACCCGCGCGCTCGGCGTTGCCGCGGGCAGCCTCGATAGCGCCTGCGTCGCGATCGGAGGCGTGGATGGGAACACCCGCCGCCGGAAGGATCTCCGCCGCGGCGCGTTGCACGACCCCGGTCCAGAGCGCCCGGTCAAACCCCGGCCACTCCCGAAATGCATACCGGCGTGGTTCCCCGCCTGGACCCGCCAGCCCCGGCACGATCCGTCGGGCGATCAGCGCCGCCTCGATCGGGATCGTTCCGGCGCCGCACATGGGGTCCACCAGCGGCGCCTGCCCCGTCCACCCACTGGCCAGGAGCACGGCCGCCGCAAGGTTTTCGCGCAACGGCGCCTTGGCCAGGGCTTGCCGGTACCCCCGGTAGGTCAGCAGAGCACCGGACGTGTCGGCACTTACAGTGCATCGATCGTGGAGGAAGCGGACGATGAACAGCTGCGCATCCGTACCCTCTTCCTCATCGTCGCTCCACTTTTCCGCCTCCGTGGCTCCCAGCGCACCAACCCGGTGCTCAATGGCGGCGAGCATCCGCTCGGCCACCGCGCCTTCATGGTACAGCTTGGATTTGCGGCAGGTTACGCGCAGCCGCACGGCCCGTCCGGGAGTAACGAAGTGCTGCCAGGGAAGCGTGCGGGCGTGCCGCTCCAACTCGAAAAAGGTGCGTGCGCGAAACTCGCCCACGCGGGCAATGACCCGGCTCGCCGTGCGCAGTCGGAGATTGGCAGCATACAGCTGTTCGGGTGTACCCTGCCAGACCGCCCCGCCATCCTCGGGTGTGGCCACGATCCCGAGGGCGTTCAGCTCCCGGGCAGCGAGGGCTTCCAGGCCGGGCGCGGTGACCGCGAACAGTGAAAGTGGCTGCGAGCGGGGCATCAGGCCGACGGCTCCTGCCGAAGCCGTTCGCGAAGCTGCGCCATGTCCTCCGGCAGCGGGGCTTCGCAGGTCACAGGCTCGCCGGACGACGGGTGCAGAAAAGCCAGCCGGGAGGCGTGCAGTGCCTGCCGTTTGATCAACGACAACCCTTGCCTGCCATACTGCCGGTCTCCCAGCACTGGATGTCCGAGGTGAGCCATGTGTACCCGGACCTGGTGCGTCCGCCCTGTCTCCAGCGCCAGCTGCACCAGTGTGGCACGGCCCAGCCGCTCCACCACCCGGTACCGGGTCGTGGCGGGCTCACCACCAGCACGCACTACTCGTAGCTGCGAGTGCTGTTGTTTGTCACGCCCGATTGGCAGGTCGATCGAGCCGGCGTCATCGGGCAGCACACCGTGCACAAGCGCGAGGTATTCCCGCTCCAGAGTGCGTTCGCGCAGCTGGCGGTCCAGCCGCTGGTGGGCGAATGCAGTTTTGGCGAAGAGCACCAGCCCCGAGGTGTCCCGGTCGATGCGGTGCACCGGGCGCACCTTGGTCCGGAGTCCCTGCTGCTGGAAGTGGAACGCAATCCCATGGGCGAGGGTGTTTCGGTGCTCTGGCGTAGTGGGGTGAACGAGCACGAACGGTGGTTTGTTGATCATCACCACGTCCGCGTCTTCATGGACGATGTCCAGCTCCATCGGGACTGGCTTCAGCCCGGCGTCTTCCTCCGAGGCAATGCGCGCCGCCACTACGTCCCCGGCCCGTACCTTGGCTCCCAGGAATGACGCCTTCCGGTTCCGCAGAATACCCTTGCTGCGAGTGAGCTTCTGGATCATCCGACCGGAAATCCCCAGCGACGCGATCAAGATTTCTTCCACCGTTTGGCCGGCCTCTTCGCTGCCCACGGTGTGCTCCAGCCAGCGTCGTGGCGGCGGGTGTCGTTCAGGTTTTGGCGCTTTCATCCTGAAGTCTGCATGGGCAAGACATGTGCTTGACGGGTGTGAGACCGGCGAGGCCCGCTTTCTGCTCGTCACGCCTGGCATGTGCGCAGGAGCAAGGGAAACACCCGCAACGGCAACACCATGAACCAGCCGCATCCTTTCGGGCATCATTTCCTGATCGGACTGGAGCCATCAACCAGACTGACCGAGCACGACAGGCGAATCCTCGAGGCGCTGTCGCCCGCCGGGGTGATCCTCTTCAAGGGAAGCTTCGACCAGGAGGCGCCCTACGAGCAGTGGCTGGAAATGTACCGGCAGCTCATGGACGACGTGCGGTCGGCGATCGGCCGCGAGCGAATCATCGTGTCTATCGATCACGAGGGCGGTCGGGTGTACCGCCCGCCCCCACCAATGACCAGCTTCGCCTACGCGCGCGAATGGCCGGCGCGGGCGGAGGCGGTTGGGCGGGCGATGGGGATTGAGCTGCGGTCGCTTGGGGTGAACGTGGACTTCGCGCCGGTGGTGGACGTGGACTCCAACCCGGACAACCCGGTCATCGGCCCCCGCTCCTTTGGAAAAACCCCCGAGGAGGTCATCCGGGCAGCGCTCCCCTTCATCAGGGCCTTGGAGGCGGAAGGCATAGCCGCCTGCCCCAAGCACTTCCCCGGACATGGGGACACCTCGGTGGACTCCCATCGGGAGCTCCCGGTGGTGGATCGCCCCTTCGAGGATTTGGAGCGGATCGAGCTGGCACCCTTCCGCGCGACGGTGGAGGCCGGCGTGCGCCTGGTGATGACTGCCCACGTCCTCTTCCCAGCGGTGGATTCCGAGGAGCCAGCCACCCTTTCCCGCCCCATCACCACCGGCCTGCTGCGTGAAAGGCTGGGCTTCGAGGGAGTGATCGTCACCGACGACATCGGGATGCATGCGGTGTCAAATGTTTTTCAGCGTGGGGGGGCTGCCGCGGATTGCATTCGCGCGGGTGTGGACCTGATCGACATCTGCGCCTTTGGCCTCAACACCGAACTGGCCCTGGTCCTCGCCGACGAAATCACCAATGCTCAGCGGAGCGGTGCACTCGGCGACGAGCTGCTCGCGGAGTCACGCGCGCGGATTGAGAATCTTCTCGCGGAGCTGCCGCAGCACCCGATCGAGCGGCTGGAGCCCAACGTGTTCGAGCGGCATGCCTGGCTCGCTCCGCTGCACGACCCGAGCGGGCAGGGCACGGGTACGTGGCAGCCCTAGGGAATCAAAGCTGCACGAGGTGGGTGCAGGAAGTACCGCCCACCGACTTGCGCGCGCGCTTCCGAGCTTGTGTCAACAGGAGTGGGTGTTCGTTGCCAGTCTTTGAACAGGAGGGAGGATGCGCCCCCAGGTGTGGCCCGCATGGGAAGCGTTTCACGCCGCTTCGGAATCGTTGAGACACGATCTGTACCACGCGGGCAAAGCCGACGCTCTGGTGCAGGCACGTGATGCACTGGAAGGCACGCTTTCAGTAGTGCTGGCTCGGGTGCCTTACCGGGCACGGAAGGTCGCGGATCTGCGCCCCCGGCGGGACCGGGGACAGGTGCACCTGGCGGTGGCTTCGGAGACCGCGATCCAGGACTGGCACCGTGCCAGGGGACAAACACTCTGTGGAGCACCTCCGGGGCGGTATGCGGGGGAGCGGCCGGTGACGTGCACGGCCTGTCTGCGCCTGCTGGACCGGCATGTGGACCTGGAGCCCAATCCGCCGGAGCTGCCGCTCTTCTAG
>JAUJOM010000020.1:47043-62696 GCA_030447645.1 Longimicrobiaceae bacterium
ACCCTATGGCATCCGCTTGCGTACCGCAGGAGCAGAACGGCAGAGGCGCTCCAACTCGGCATCGGAGCGGGTCTCCCACTCGGGCGGGATCGGTCTGACGCGCCGCTTCTCTGTCGGCGACGCGCACACGAGCCATCCCTGCTCCAAGCCCGGAGTAAGCGCGTATCGCCTGGCCGCCTGCCGAGTATGGACCTTGCGGCGGTCCAGCCCACTTCGGCGTTCCGGCCCCTTGTAGAGCAGGATGTCCTGACCGCGCCGCTCTGCCTTTCGCCGGCCCAGGGCGCGGGAAGCGTCCTGAGGGACCACATCCCAGACATTCCAGGGCACCCCATCAGCATCCGTGAAGCTTCGATGTGGCATACGGGCTACGCAATCACAGATGCCCGAACCGCAAGCAGAGTTTAGGCATGTTGGCTCACTCCTCAGCCGCAAGCACCCCCACCACTGCCTGCATCAGGCGTAGCGCCTGCGCACGGGATGCAGTCACCCTAACCTGTACGCGCCACTGCCCATCCGCCCCCGGAATCATGCTGATCTGTTCCGCCGGGAAAGCCGGTGCCGGACTCGCCGGCTCTGCTCCGTTCTCGTTTGGTGCGATCACACTTGGAGCGGCATCGGCCCCGCCGGCTTGGGGCGATGCCTCCCCTTCCAGCTCTGCTTTTACTTTGCGCCAGTACGTCCCGTGGAAGGTGGCGTGATTCAGGTTGATATCCAACTCCCCCTCCACCCTTCTTCGTACCGCCGACGCGGACGCAGACGGATCCTGCTCCAGTTCGCGGCGCACAAACGCCTTCACCCGGCTCCGCTGCCCCGGGGTGAGCTTGGGTCCAGCAGCGGCCTTGATCATGGGCTGTTCCTCCGCTTTGGGGGCTTGTTCGCTGGGCACGAGTGTGAGCGTACGCTCTACAGCTCCGCTCCATTCCTCAGCGGGCAGGTGGCCCTCCTCTGCCTGCCGGAACGATTCGGCGCGACGGGCAAGCACGCGCTCCCGCTCAGCAGCCACATCAACGTTTGGGGGTTCTGTACGCCTGGCGGTCCACATCAATTACCCCTCCGGTACGTCGCCTTGCGATAGGCAAGTTGATAACAGTCAACAAACTACCGAAGGACGTGCCAAACGTGTGTTTGGTCACAGGTCGGTTCCCATGCAAGAGACGGCTCCGGGCGGAGCCGTAACATCCCACACCTGCCACTCCACACCGGCCATATCCGTGAATGTGCGGAACGCCATGTCGCACCTCCGGTTGCAGTGCACAGGCCGCCATCATGTCGCAGACAGCATGCCAGAACGTCAGCACATCGCTCCTGGATCTCATCCCCGAACTACACCGCGGACAGGCGGGACCGAGGGTGAATGGGAGGGTCAATGGAGGGGAGACGAGGCCACCATACGCTCGATGCCCTGTTCCCACTTCCCCGCCAGCCGCTCACGGGCGCCCCAGAAACGCGCGGATCTCCGGGGCGCGCGCCTCCGCATCGGCTTCCCCGATCTCGATCAAACGCTTCAGGTAATCATCCTGGAACATGATGACGCTGAGCAGATCCGGACTGGCCGTTTCACGCGTGCCGAGTCCGCGTGTCGCGAAGCGGAACGCACCCGGCAGGCGCGGCTCGTACTCCGCGGCGATGCGCCCGAGATCGAGCGACGGCCGCACCACCAGCAGGTCGATGATTCGCATTCCCTCGCGCTCTTCTTCGGGGAGGTGCGTCAGCGCCCGGTTCATGCGCTCCATCCGCAGGGCATCCTGGTCCACCAGGTCCAGAAAGATCGCGTTGTAAAGCACGCCCAGCACCTGCGCCGGAGGCGGGTAGCCGGCCACGCTGGGACGATCCGCCTCCTCCCGTGAGCGGGCGTACCGGGTGGAAACGGTCAGGATCTTGTGCGCTCCCAGGTGCAGCGCCGGCGAGAGCGGCGCCGTCAGACGGATGCCCCCGTCACCATGCCACTCATCATCCAGCTGCACGGCCGGGAAAAAGAGAGGAGCGCGGCCGACGCCATGATGTGCTCCACGCGCAGACGCGTATGTACGCTGCGCCGCTGCGGTCGCTCCCAGGTGACGATGTCGCGCCCCTGCACCCAGACAAAGGACTGGCCGGTGGTGTAGCTGGTGGTGCTGATGGCAAGCGCCCGCAGGCTTTCACGGTGCAGATTGTAGTCGATTCCCGTCAATTCACCCCCGACGGGCGCGAGCGCCTCCTCAAGAAACTCCCGCAGCGGAGCGGTATCCACCAGCCCGCGCACCCGCACGTTGCGCTCGCCTCCCGATACGAGCTTGGCTCCCCATCGTGCCATGTTCCGCGCCAGCGACATGGGGTCCACCCGGAAAACCCGCTCCGGCATCAGCTCGCTCCACAATCCTGTCAGCTCTTCCACCGCCTGGGGAAAGGTGCCGTGGTGCTGTGCCAGGTGCGCGGCGTTGATCGCGCCCGCTGACACGCCAGTGAGAATCGGAATGCGCAGCTCCGGAAACTCCCGCGCGAGGTAGCGCAGCAATCCCACCTGGTAGGCGGCGCGGGCCCCGCCGCCGGTCAGCACCAGGGCAAGGTCGCCATAGTCCGGGGTGGCGGCGGGTGGGGTCATGGGTGGCGGGCCTGTCAGCCAAAGGGGAAACGACCGGAACTCAATTCCGGGATGGTTGCGTGTTCAGAACTCCGCGCGCAAGCCCAGGGTGAGGGTTCGCCAGCACCCGACCAAAGAAATCCGGCACGGCACAAAGAAACTCTGCGCCGTGCCGGACTGTAATGACTGATCGACCGGGCTACTGGCCCGGTGGTCGGCCAGCCCCGCTCCGGGGTCCACCGCCCGGGCCGAAGCCGCGGTTCGGATTGCGGATCTGCTCCGGAACCTTTTGCCACTGCTCGGGGGTGAGCACCTTCTGCGTTTCCTGCAGCGCCCGCTGCGCGCTGGTGCGTGCCTCCTGGACCCGTGGCCCGATCGCCTGGAAGACCGCGCCCATTCCGCCCTGCCCCCCTCCTGCCCGGCCGCGCGGTTGCCACGCTCCGCCGCGCTGCCGGCGCGATCCAGCTCGCGCTGTGCCTCGGCCCGGACAGTGTCCATCTTCACTTGCAGCGAGTCCGAGATCGGCTGCAGCTGCGCCACCTGCTCCGGCGTCAATTGAAGCGTGTCCCTCAGCGCGAGGATTTCACGCAGCGGATTTGCCAGCAGGCGATCCAGGATGGTGCTCGGGTTGAAGCCGCCTCCGCCGGGCCCACCTCCCGGTCCGCCTCCGCCAGGGCCGCCGCCCATCACCGCCCCGACAAGACCGCCGAAGCCTCCCTGCTGCTGCCGCCCCACCGCCAAGCGCCCCTGGATCTGGAGCTGGAAGGGGTTGCGGAAGGCCAGGTTCTGCTGCCGCGAGTTGCCGAAACGCTCGTTGACCTCGTAGCGGAAGCTCTGGGTGGCCGGGTCGAAGCCGCGCGGATAAAGGAGCACCGGGTCCGCGCGGTTCCACTGCCCCCAGCCCTGCAGGTTGTCCGAGCCGTGGACAAGGCGGTCGAGCCCACTGAGGGTGTTGACCGCATCCACGGAGATGGTCAGCCGGCGGCCGAGCCTCGGCAGCTGGGGGCGGACGTAGGTGCGCAGGTCGAGCCCATAGCTCCACGGGTTGCGGCAGCTGTTGCGCTCCGCGATTTGTCCCATCTGCGACTCCAGGCACTCGCGCACCCGGTCGGAGGAATTCTCCAGCAGGCGCGAAATCGCGGCGCCCACGGTGGGGTTGGCCGTGCTCGCCGGGTCGAAGATGAACGCGCGGTCGTTGCGCGCGCCGTCGCCGTTGATGTCACCCCCCATGGTTGGGGTGAAGGGGGAGCCCGAGTTGAAGCGGCCTATCACCGTGTAGTCGATCCACGGGCGGAGCTGGTGCCCGAGCGTCAGCACGAGCTGATGCGGGCGGTCGAAGTCGCTGGTCGCCCACTCCACCTCATTCGGGTTGCCGGCGGTAAGCGGTAGCCCGCCCCCGAAGCCGCCAAACCCGCCGCCAAACCCACCGAAGCCGCCAAACCCACCAAAGCCGCGCCCGAAGCCGCCGCCGGAGGTCCCCTGGTCGCGCGAGCGCGAAAAGGTGTAGTTGGCCTGGCCGAAGAGGCGCCACTGCGGGAGCCCCCCGGTCAGCCCGAGCGTGATCTGCTGTGACCGCGAGCGCAGCTCCGAGTTGTATTCCGTCACCTGCCCGAACTCGGAGTGCAGGCGCGAAGCGAGGAAACCCACCTCGGCGCTCCCCGGGACGATGGCCGTTTGCGGCACGAAGACCGGACGGCCCCCCTCCTGCGCCAGTGTGAAGCGCGGGGTGGTGTTCAGGTTGAGGTCGCGTACCCCCTGCAGGCTGACGCCCTCGGCGTAAATCCCGTCCACGGAAAGGCGCACGGTGGGCGCGAGGTTGCGCTGGAAGCCCAGGGAGGTCCGCCAGGAGCGGGTGGCGTCGAAGCCCGGGTTGAACACCGTCACGTTGGCGCCGCGCCCGGAGGTCGGGTTGGCAGTCCCCGTCTCGCCGCCAATGCAGCTGCTGGGGATGTACTCTTCCCCGTTCTGGAACGCCGTCCAGTCCGCCACCGGCACCGCCGCGCCGATGCAGTAGAGCTGCGTCTGTGAATCCGCCAGCCCGGTGGCGTCGCGGGCACCGGCGAACAGGTTCCAGAGAGGGCGCGAGCGGAACTCGCCGAACCCGCCGCGCACGGTTCCCAGCGGCTGGTTGTTCTCACCCCGGCGCATGGTGTAGGTGAAGCCGACGCGGGGGCTGATGTTGAAGTCCGAGGGGATCGCGTCGGTCCGGCGGCCGAAGAGCTGTTCCACCCGTGGATTGTACTCCGGCTGGTCGCCGACGCTCGAGCCTTCCATGCGCAGCCCATACGTAAGCTGCAGGTTCTGGCGCGGGCGCCAGGTGTCGCCCACATAAAGGGCCGAGTTGACCCCGCCGGCCTCGCGCTCCCGCTGCGCGAGCGAGCGCGTGAAGGAGGCGGGGCGCCCGGCCTCGAAATCCTCCAGCGAATTGTAGGTGAAGGTGCCGAGCAAGTTGCTTCCCGAAACGCTGCGGTTGCTCGTCGAGTTGATCAGCCCGCCGACGCGCAGCCGGTGCTGCCCCAGCAGCAGCGAAAGCTCGTTGCTCACCTCCAGGGTGCGGTCGCTGGACTCGGTCGCGCTGCCCGCTCCGCCAAAGGAAAGAGTCGAAACCGAGCGGGTGCCGTCCTCCAGCTCCGAGGTGATCCGCACCCGTCCACCGGGAATTGCGATGTAGGGCTCGGTTTCGCGGCTCCCGGCGGCGTAAAAGGAGCGCAGCTCGTTGATCCAGCCGTTCCCGAAGCGGGAGGTGAGCGACAGCATTCCTCCACCGGAAACGGAGTTCATGTCCGCCCCGGTCTCCGGAAGGCCGAGGGCGCCGACGCGCAGGGCACCCTGCTCGGTCCAGTTGCCATTCCCGCGCAGGGTGAGGGTATGCTGCTGCGTCAGATTGTAGTCGATGCGCCCGAGCAGGGTGTAGGAGTCGGTCACCTGGTCGCTGGGCGCCCGCACCCCGACGGGGTAGATTCCCCGGGCATTGAGCAGCGAAAGGAAGCGCGCCGCCGAGTCCGGATTCACGCCGAGCGACTGCAGCGAGAACGGGTCGGCGCTCATCAGCGAGCGCAGCCCCGAGGAGCGCCGCTGCACGGCCGCCGAGCCGAAGTAAAAAAGCCGGTCGCGGATGATCGGGCTGCCGATGCCGCCGCTGAAGCGATTCTGGCTGAATGCGCCACTGAACGGGTCGCTCGTGCCCGTCCACTGCAGCGCCGGGTCTCGCAGCAGGTAGCTGAAGGAGCCGGAAACGTTGTTGGTGCCGCCGCGCGTGGTGGTGGAAATCTGGCCCCCGGAGAACTGCCCCTGCGAAACGTCGTAGGTGTTGGTGATCACCCGGGTGTTGCGCACCGCCTCCTGCGGCACCCCGAGCCCCCCACCCGCGTCGCCGCCGAAGCTGACGCCGTCGAGCGTCATCTGGTTGGCATCGGAGCCCTGCCCGAGCACGGAAAAGGCGAGCTGCAGCGAGTCTCCGCCCCCCAGCCCGATTACGCCCGGAGTAAGTGTGGCCAGCGCAGCAACGTCCGCCGGGTCCACCGGAAGGCGGTTGAGCGCCTCGCCCGAGACGGCACGCTCGGTGGCGGCGGGGTCGCGCCCCGACGGCGGTGGAGTGCGCCGGGCGGTTACCGTGATCCCCTCGATCGTCGTCGCGGTGGTACCCCGGCGGATATCCGCCTCCAGCACATCCTCGTCAGCGACGCGCGCCACATTGCGCGTGGCGCCAGCGAAGCCGGTAACGTTCACCTGCACCTGGTACTGGCCGCCACCGTCAGGGAATACAATCGTGTAGCGGCCCTGCGCGTTGGTGGTGGCGGTGCGACGGACTCCGGTCTCCACCGAGATGGCCGTGACCGTCACCCCGGGCATCGCTTCCCCGGCGAGTCCGGTGACCTGACCGCGGATGATGTCGGTAGTGGAGCCAACCTGCGCCGCGAGCGGGCTCCCACCCAGGAGCGTGAGCAGGAGGAAAAGGCAAAGGGTTGCTGGGTAGCGCATATTCGTCGATGTCTGAATTCTCACCGCCAGCGCGGATTCAGTACAACAGACACCTTGCCGGCCCGGAGCGTTGGTGATCGGGGGGATCTACGTTTCCGTCCCCAACCCCGGGGGTACGCTGCCGTTGGGGGCGCCTGGAGTTGTGGATCAGCCGCGAGCGACTGTAGACGAGCCCGGGAGGCGCGGCGAGGCGCGAATGCCGCGCCCGGACCGGAGTTGCAGCATCAGGAGCCGTCCGCCGTACCTCGGCGCGTGCGCCGCAGGAGCAGTCCATCCAGGCTGAAGCGGCCCGGGCCCGCGGCGGCGAAGAAGAGGAAAACAAACGAGAATAGCGCTGCCAGCTCGCCCCGGTTCTGAATGGGCCAGAAGCCCTGCGGCGCATGCGCCATGAAGTAGGCGACAGCCATCTGGCCGGCGAGGATGAATGCCACAGGGGCGGTGAAAAGGCCCAGCGCCAACAGCGCCCCACCAAAAAACTCCAGCACCCCCGCTAGTCCCATTTGAGAAAAGAGCTCCACGGAGCCACCTCCGGGGCCGGCCCCGCCCAGCACTCCGAATAGCTTTTGTGCACCGTGCTGCATGAAGAGTAGCGCCACCACAATCCGCAGGAGCCCCTGAATTTCATCCCGAAATCTGCTCATAAATCCAAGTTCCATCCTGTCCTCTCCCGGTCAAGTCAGGTGTTGAGACGATCCCGTCGGCGGGGGTCCTCTGCACGAGTCGCACCGCGGTACGGACAGGGGCCCGATCCAGCACTCATGCCGAAGCGCCTCGATCGGTGCCAGGCGTGCCAGGCTCCGTGCTGCACCTTGCCGCCGTTCGGACGCCCCTCAACCTTTTGGCTTCACCGGGGTACGCCGCTCCGTTCGGCTGATTGCTGCCGGAGCCATGTTATCTATTCACCGTTCGAGGTTGTATCGTGATCAAAAGGCATCTGGCTGGTCTGGGGATTCTGGCGCTTGCGGCCTGCGGCCCAGCCACTACTCCTCCAGCTTCCACCCCATCCGGCTCCGCTGCGCGCCCCGCCGCCATGGGGCCGATCCAGACCCCGCCCGTATACGGTCTCATTGGCCAGCGTGAAAAGCTGGGACTCACCTCCGCGCAGGTGACTGCGCTCGACTCCATCGGGGTGCACATTGACCGCACCAATGCGCCGCTCATGTCGCGCTTGCGCGAGCTGCGCGGGGAGTACGGTGGACGGCGCAACGCACCGCGGCCGGACAGCGAGGAGCTGCAGCCGGCGCTGGAGCAGCTCCGCCGTAACAATCAGCAGGCCATGGAGGGAGTGAGGAACGTACTCACCGCTCAACAGCGGACGACCGCCTGCGAACTGGCACGGGAATCGGCTCGGGAGGCCATGCGCGACCGGCGCGGGGAGTATGCCCAGCGGGACCGTCAGCCCCGTGGGATGCGCGGTGCGATGGCGGCGGATAGTGCCCTGACCTGGAGCCGCCCGACCTGGACGTGGTGCGCCGCGCCTGCGCAGGGCAGCGCTCCCCGCTCCTGATCTACTGAGCCTGCTGGGCCGGGGCGCTATTCAGCCAGGCCGACCACCACAGATCACGTAGCATGTTCGCCCCCGCGGCAAGGCGTTCCACCGCGAACGCCTTGTTTTCGGGGGCAGTGGTCTGCTGGTTGAATGCATTGCGCTGGTCGATCTGATACAGGCGCTCGAGCTGAGAGTGCGACTGCCGCAGGTGGTTCAGCACCTCGGTTCGCGTGTCGGCCAGGTGGCGTGGGGTGGCGTTGATCCTGGGCTGAATGTCCTGCAAAGTGATTCGGGCTCCTACGAAGTCGGACTCGAAGCGGCGGTGAAAGGTGTTATCGGTGGTGTAGTTGCGGGGGTTCGGATACCCTTTCGCCCAGCCGTTGTGGTGCACCGACGTGTGGTGCGGGTTCGCCCCGTCAGTGACGTAGTGGCCCAGAATTCCCGCATCGTTGATGATGCGCTCCTGTATCCAGCGGCGCTGCTCCGGGTCCGTGGTGGTTCGCCACAGCCGGAACTCGGTGGTCAAGCGCTGATGAAGCTCCAGGATGCGGAAGAAGAGCAACCCAGCTTCGCGCTCCGGCCGCTCCAATCCCGTCCGCCGAAGCACCGCCAGGTACCCCCAGCGGTCACGCGCGGCAATGGCTGAATCGGCGACCACTTCCCAGTCTATGTAGTGATCGTACTTGAACGCTTCGTCCATCGCCCGGAGAGTGTCCGCCCGCCAGCGGTCCGGCTCCGGGTTGAGATATGCAAGCTGCGCGGTTGCCTCCCGGAAGAAGGGCGGCATCTGCGTCGGGAGCCGCGTCGCCGCGGCTCGGCCGGAGATGGTGTGGCCGTGCAAACCCCACACGGCGAGCGCACTCGATGCGGAAACAGCACCTGCGGCGAGCACGACAGCCGCAGAAATCGCAAAACGGGCTTTCTTGATCTTCACTACTCGGTTCTCCTCGGGTCGTAGCCGCTCGCCAGCACGTCAACGCACTTGCCAGTGCGGAAGCAATGCCCCAGTGCGTTCTTCAAACTGCCACCTGTTGCAACGTAAGACAAGCAACCCGGAACGGGGTGCAAGCTTGTAGGGATACCTGAAAGTGATTCAACCCGACGCCAGCCACATCCTGATGCGCGATGCTACGGTGTACCATGTTGCCACCGCTCCACTGGAGTGCCGGGACGGTGTGCACCCGTTCATGCACGCACTCAGGGAATGCACTGGCAGTAGCATCGGAAAGGAAATTCCACACCCGCCGCACCACGCCCTTTCGATCCCCTCCTCACCTGTTCGCCCCTCGTCATCCGCGGGGGATTACATCCCCCCGCTGATTGTGTGAAATTAGGGGCTTCCTTTGGTTTTCCTCCCTCCCTTGCTGGCGATTGTTGATGGGTGGTTTGTTTCAGGCTGGCGTTCTGCTGGTTACGGTGATTGTTCCGCTGTGTCTCCCGCGGATCGGCATGGCCCAGGCATCGGGCGGTGAAGCTGGCGGGCATGCTGCCGCCCCAGTAGCGAGAGCGCTCCGGGTAACGGAGCCGATCACGGTGGACGGGCGGCTGGAGGAAGCTGCCTGGGCAGCCGCACCGGTGCTGACCGAGTTTACGCAGCTGGAGCCGCGGGAGAGCGCGCCAGTCAGCGAGCGTACCGAGGTGCGCATCCTGTTTTCCGGCGATGCCCTTTATGTGGGCGCGAAGCTGTACGACCGGGGAGCCGTGTCCCGTCGGCTCGCCCGACGTGACGCACCGCTGATCGACTCCGACTGGTTCGCGATCGCGCTCGACAGCTACCACGACCACCTGACTGCCTTTCGTTTTGCCATCAATCCCGCTGGCGTACGGCGGGACGAGGTGCTTTCTGGCGGCGGCGGTGGGCAGGGGAGGCGTGGCGGGCGTGGCGAGGGAGACGACTCATGGGATCCTGTCTGGGAAGGAAACGCAGTCGTAACCGACTCCGGGTGGGTCGCGGAGATGCGCATCCCGTTCAGCCAGCTCCGTTTCAGCCGGGCTGACGTGCAAACCTGGGGAGTGCAGATCGAGCGGCGGATCAGCCGCAGGCAGGAGCACGCCGTCTTCGCCTTCACTTCCAGGCGGGAGCGGAGCGGTGTTGCGCGCTACGGACACCTTACCGGGATCGAAGGAATCCGGGCGAGCCGGCGTCTGGAAGTCCTTCCCTACGCAGTTGCACAGGCGCAGTACCGGCACATTGCTTCCAATACGGCCGTCGACTTCCCCGATCCCTACCGGACTGGCTCCGACTATGGCGCGGGCGCCGGGCTGGACGTCAAGTACCGCGTCAGCCCCAACTTCACCCTGGATGCCACCGTCAACCCGGACTTTGGGCAGGTGGAGGTAGATCCGGCCGAAGTCAACCTGACGGCTTTTGAAACGCGCTTCCAGGAGAAGCGGCCTTTCTTCGTGGAAGGCGCGGAAATCTTCCGGTTCGGGGGAGGAGGTGGCAGCGGAGACGGAGGGGGCGGAGAAGGTGGGGGCACACCCCAGCTCCTGTATTCCCGCCGGATCGGCAGAGCGCCACAAGGTTCGGTGCCTCAGGAGGCGGTGTACGCCTCTGCTCCCACCGCGAGCACGATCCTGGGTGCGGCCAAGCTGACCGGCAGAACCGCGGGTGGATGGTCCATCGGCCTGCTGAACGCGGTCACCGCACGGGAAGATGCCCCCTACGTGGATGCCCTGGGCTTCCAGCGCCGCGCAGTCGTGGAGCCCTTCTCCAACTACTTCACCGGGCGGCTCAGGCGAGATCTGCGCGCGGGTCAAACGACCGTGGGCGCGATCTTCAACGCCGCGAATCGGAGCTTGGACGAGGAGCTTGTCCTCCGCCTGCGCTCCGCCGCGTACGCCGGCGGGATCGACTTCCGGCAGGAATGGGCGAACCGCACCTGGAGTGCGAACGGTTATTTCTCGTCCAGCTACATCCTTGGGCGCGAAGAAGTCATGATCGCTGCCCAGCGCTCTTCAGCACGCTACTTCCAGCGCCCCGATGCCCACCACCTGGAGGTGGACTCCGCCGCAAGCTCGCTCAGCGGCTACACCTCGCGGCTGGACGTCGGCAAGCGTGCCGGCACCTGGCAGGGCGGTATGGCTTTCTCCACCATCAGCCCATCGTACGAGATCAACGACCTGGGATTCCAGACGAGTGCGGATCGGATTTCGCTGGATAGTAATCTGAGCTACGAGCAGAACCAGCCGGGCCGGATCTTCCGCCGCTGGAACGTACGCGGCAGCCCCGACGCGGCCTGGAACTTCGGGGGTGACCTGGTGGGGGCCAGCATGGGCCTGAATGCCTCGGGGCAGCTGACGAGCTACTGGAGTGGCTTTCTCCGCTTTGGTCACCAGTTTCGGTCATTCAACGATCGACTCACACGCGGTGGGCCACTCGCCCAGGACCCCGCGGGTACCTCGCTAACCGCATTCGCCAGCTCCGACTTCCGCAAAGCCTACACCCTGACCGCATTCGGAAATCTCGGCTGGGACGAGGCGGGGGCGCGGCGCGCCTCCATCAACCTGGGATTGGGATTGAAGCCGGCGAGCAACTGGGACGTGCGGGTGGGGCCGAATATCAGCCGGAGCCGCTCGGTGGCTCAGTATGTGACCACGGGGACCGACACGCTGGCGAGTCGCACCTTCGGGAGACGCTACGTCTTTGCCGACCTGGAGCAAACCACCTTCGGGCTGGAGACGCGCGTGAACGTGACGTTCACGCCGGCACTCACGCTTGAGATGTATGCTCAACCCTTTTTGTCCAGCGGCGATTACGAAGGGCTCAAGGAGCTGCACGCACCCCGCACCTTCCAGTTTGACCGCTACGGGAGCGAATTGGGAACGGTTGCCCGCGACTCACATGGCACGTATACCGTGGACCCCGACGGCAGCGGACCGGCGCGTACGTTCCAGGTCAGTGACCGGGACTTCACCTTCCGCTCGCTCCGGGGCAATGCGGTGCTCCGCTGGGAATGGCGGCCCGGCTCCACTTTGTTCCTGGTTTGGCAGCAAAGCCGCTCGGAGTCACTGACGGCGCTCTCCTCGGATTCTGCCTATGGCCGAGTGGGCAACTTCGATTTGAACCGGGATGCCCGTGAGCTGTTCGGCCTCAAGCCGGACAACATATTCGTGATCAAGGTAAATTACTGGCTGAACCCGTAGGAGGGGGCGCAAGAAAACGCCTGCCGGGATAATCCCGGCAGGCGTTTCTCATGGGAGCTAGCGTCCGCCGCCCGCACCCTGCTCGTCGTGCAGGCGCTGATGGAGGATGCGCTTTGCCCGATCCGCCCGCTGCTGATTCTCCTGCTTGACATCCCGGAAGAACTGCGCAAGTTCCTGGTCACCCCCCTGCGCATCCTGGATGTACTGGTCGTACGTTTCGGCACCCTGCAGGGCATGATAAAGGATGCTGACTAGATTGTAGGTAACATCCTGTGTTCCGGTGTTCCCTGTGCCGTTGCTCATCAGTCTTCCTCCTGGTTTGAAGCTTCTATGGGTGCGGAGGCTGTCCACACCTAGGGGATGCTGGATTTTGCAAGTTCAAGACCACGCTCAGATTGACGCCCTTTGGCTCTGTACCCATCTTCGGGTGCAACTACCAGAAATTCCCGTCGCACCTGGAGATCGCTTGATACGCTCAATTTCGGTAGCCGCAGCCGCGGTACTCTTCCCGCTCGCCGCTGCGGCGCAGCAAAAGCGTGCCTTCACCCCCGCTGACTGGTACCGGCTCACCACGGTCAGCTCCCCGGCCATGTCGCCGGACGGACAGCGAGTTGCCTTTACCGTCACCACGGTAAAAGAAGCCGACAACCGGCGGCATTCTGAGGTGTGGGTGGTCGCCGCCTCCGGCGGAGAGCCGGTGCGTTACACTTCCCCCAGTACGGAAAGCTCCAACCCGCGCTGGTCGCCGGATGGCCGCCTTCTCTTCTTCACCTCCAATCGGCCAGGAGGCATGGGCAATACCTGGGCTCTCCGGATGGACCGGCCCGGTGGGGAAGCCTTCCAGATGACCACTCATCCGTCCGGCTCCGTGCCGCGCGATGGGCGGTTTGCGGTGTGGGCGGATACCGCACCCCGTGACTCGGTGGCGGACACCACCACCTGGAGGGGAATGCAGGCGATGGCCCGCCCACCCCACAGCGCGATCACCCGACCCCTTGACCCCCGGCGCTTCGATGGGCGGCACATCGTGGAGATGGGGTACAAGGGCAACAACCAGGGATTCATTCCCAACCGCCGGGATCCCCGCAGCTGGAAGGCCGCTCAGATCTGGATGCAGAGCTTTGGGGATACGGCAAAGCGCCAGATCACCCGCACCCCGTACTCGCATCGCAACGCCACCGTCTCTCCTGATGGGCGCTGGATCGCCTTCACGGCGGATGCCGAACTGCGCCCGGATTCCATGGCGCAGGCGGAGCGAGACTCGCTTTATCGCCTTCCCTACAATCGGGAGCGCGACGAAGCCGACCGCAACGAGGCGGACATCTTCGTGATTCCTGTGGCGGGTGGGGAGCCACGCCGGGTCGCGCGGTTCATGGGAAGTGAGCGGGACCTCGCCTGGTCCCCAGATAGCCGGCAAATCTCCTTCGTATCCAGTCCCGGCCGAGCGCAGTCCGCGCGGCTCTACGTGGTGAATGCCAGCGGTGGAACCCCGCAGAACGTGCTGGGGAGCTGGCAGTACGAACCGGACGAGTACCGCTGGCTGCCCAATGGGAATCTGGCGGTGAGTGCCGCCGTCGGCGGGCGAACTGCGCTCTTCACTGTCTCGCCCCGAAGCAAGCAGCTCCGGGAGGTGCTCGGTGGCCGCAGGCGTCTCTCCGGCTTTTCCCATGACCGGAATGGCGCACGCGTGGCCTACGTTGCCACCGCTTTCAATCAACCCACAGAGCTGTACGTCGCCGACAGCAACGGGCGCAATGAGCGCCGCCTGACCCGCTTCAACGACCAGCTGAACGCCGAGATCGCCTGGGCGGATGCTGAGCGCTTCACCTACCCGTCGGTGGGTGGGTTGGAGATCGAGGGTGGCTGATGCGGCCCTATGGCTATCAGCCGGGCCGTAAGTACCCGCTGGTGCTTTACATCCACGGCGGGCCGCACGCTGCCTACGGAGAAAACTGGTTCGACGAGTTCCAGAACCTGGCGGGCGCCGGCATGTGGGTACTGTACACCAACCCGCGCGGCTCCGCCGGCTATGGTGCCGACTTCACCTACTCCACGCGCGGGCGCTGGGGCGCGGAAGACTACCAGGACCTGATGAAGGCGGTGGACATCGCCGCCCGCCGCCCCGACGTGGACTCCACCCGCATGGGAGTGACCGGCGGCTCCTACGGCGGCTTCATGACCGCCTGGATCACCACCAAAACCCACCGCTTCAAGGCAGCGCAGGCGGATCGGATGATCTCCAACTGGTGGTCCTGGTACGGCACCTCGGACGCGCAGGGGCTCACCAACTGGGAGTTCTTCGGCAAGCCGTGGGACAATCCCGGCGATGTACGACACCCTATCCCCATCCGCTACGCCGACCGGGTGCAAACGCCGACGCTGATCGTGCAGTCCGAGGAAGACCACCGCACCCCCATGACCGACGCCGAGCAGTGGTTCGTGGCGCTCAGGTCCCGCGGTGTGCCGGTGGAATTCGTGCGCTACCCGCGCTCCACACACGACCTGTCCCGCACCGGCGAGCCCTGGCTGCTGGTGGACCGACTGGGGCGGCTACGACAGTGGTTCGCTCACTGGTTGATCGAGCCGCCAGTGCAGGCCAGCCGGTAGTAGATCAGTTTGAAATGTGATTTTTCGTTACAATCCGTTGGTAATGGGTCAGTTTGACGGCAACTAATTCGGGAAGTCGCTGAAGAAACGATTCTGTAGTCACTCCGTAGTACCACTTTGCTAGGTAGCAACCTGTTCTGATCGTTATCTATCACTAAAAACAGTTGCGCTGTGATCATCTCCGCTGGATAGTAGGAGGCATCGCTCTCTTCATACTCGTCATCAAGAGCGTCTACCCAGTGCGCGCTCAGCAGGTCTCGGGCTTTCCGCGCACGGTGGTCATCGACAGCATTGAATACGGCGCGGAGATCGAGCCCGTGAAGGCGGGTGCGGAGGTGAAAAAAGTCAGACACTTTCGTGCGCCAGCGGATGGTTATCTGATCTTCCTTGTGGCCACCAATCTGTCGAGTCGACCAGTCGTCCGCGAGGACCTCCCAGGTAGCTGCATGCTCTCGTTAAGCCTGAATCGAGTGGTCGGCGGGCGCCTGCGGCCGGTCTACGATGCTGAGCGGAAAGCACCTGGATGTGATCTCGACGCATTCCGACTCGACGCTCAGCCGGGGAGTCTGTGCGGGGATGGATCAGGGCCATCGATCCAGAGGCCAGACCGTGGGATTCCATTCCGGACCGGGAGTACGTCGTTACCGCTTTGCTTCGGCCGGGAGGCGTACGGCAGGTGCCCAGGGAGATCATGTGGGCCCCGTCCGTCTGGTGCGCCCCAACGCGCCACGCTCACGCCGACTCGGCTAAGAGCCTATCAGTAGGTAGAAAAGGGTTATCCGGATGAACTGTGGGAGAGAATCGAACCGCCGCCGCCCTCTCGCAAGGCGCACCCGCTGGGCTGCCACAACCCAAGGGGTGGAGGATCGT
>JAUJOM010000021.1:0-56303 GCA_030447645.1 Longimicrobiaceae bacterium
GTGCCCACCGCAAGGAAATGCGCGGTGAGCATCGCACCAAGCACCAGCAGGTGCCGGAAACCGGATCGCGTTTGGCCTGTATGCACGTCAGGAAGATAGCACGCCCAACGCGAGAACAACACGCGCCGGCCTGCAAAGGATGCCTGTAGGATCGGCGTGCTGAAGGCTGAACCCCATCCGCGGCTCGGGTGATGTCCGGACGGCACGCCCGCTCCACCTGCGGTGTTCCCCCTGCCTACCATCATTCAGCGACCACATTCAGGGCGTCGAGCCACGCTTCGAGTTCGTCTGGTCCAGGGCGGCGCGGAGCCCGCGCGCAAGCTTCACCGCGTCGTCGTTGGCCCAGAAGTGCATAAAGAAAAGACGTGGCTCCTCATCCGTGAGGTGATTGTGAAGCGCCACCACCTGGATTCCGTTCTGTCGGAGTCCGGCGATCACCCGGTCCACCTCCGCGGCGGTCATGACGAAGTCGCCGTTGATCGCGGCTCGCCCGTTTCCCGTGGGCTGGAAGTTAATCGCAGTGGAGAGCCCCATCGAAGGCGGCACCTCAATTCCCATGGCGCGGACCGTCTCAGCCCGTGGAACGCTCACGCTGAACACACCCGAGTTGGCTCGCCCCCCGTGCCCGAGAATACGACTTATCTGTGCAGTATCGATCTCAAGCTTTTGTGATGCTTCACCGGCGGAGGAGGCGGGCGGGGTACCAGTGAGCGCGAGGGCTGCCCGCACCGTCTGCGCGATCTCCACTGGATTGCCATGAGCGTGCACGTGGGTCCACCAGATCGCGGGTGACTCGTTGAGCAGGTGCTTGTGGATGGCGGTCTGGCCGACGCCACCCTGCTGGAGGCGAGCAAGGACCCGGTTCAGTTCGTCTTCTCGGAGTACGAGGTCCCCCATCGCGACAGCCTCATTGGGCCCCGATTGCTTGAATGCGAGCCAGGACCCGAGTGCAAGCGCGGGCCTGATCCGTACCCCCTGCGAGGTGACGGCCAAGTCCGTGCGCGGCATGGCAAAGCGGTATACGCCGCCCGGCTGCATCGAGCCGGAGCGCCCCATCGCTGCATCCACCCGCTTCCAGTCTATTGCCGGGGCTGAACTGGGCCGCGCTGTGGGAGTCTGCGCGGTCACGGGAGTGTAGCCTGGCGCGCAAAGCAGGCTGGGTACAAGTGCGCCCATCACGAGGAGCCATATAGTCCTTCTCGTCATCTTTTCCTTTCCAACTGGTGTTTGTGCACCACATCTGGTTCGAACGAGCCTACAGCGCCTTGACCTCCCCAACCAGTGTGGTGAGCGAGGCGCGCGCGTCTCCAAAGAGCATGGAGGTCTTGGAATCGTAGAAGAGCTCGTTCTCGATCCCCGCGAAGCCCGGGCTCATGCCCCGCTTCATCACGATGATGCTCTGCGCCTGGTCCACGTTCAGGATCGGCATGCCGTAAATGGGGCTGGCGGGATCGCTGCGCGCGGCCGGGTTCACCACGTCGTTGGCGCCGATCACCAGCGCCACGTCCACGCGCGGGAACTCCCCGTTGATCTGGTCCATGTCGTACAGCTTGTCGTAGGGCACGTTGGCCTCGGCGAGCAGCACGTTCATGTGGCCCGGCATGCGCCCCGCCACCGGGTGAATGGCATAGCGCACCTCGCCGCCGCGCCCCTCGATCAACTCCGCCAATTCACGCACCTGGTGCTGCGCCTGCGCCACCGCCATGCCGTATCCGGGGACGACCACCACCAGCCGGGCGTACGCAAGCTGCAGCGCCGCGTCCTCCGGGGTGACGGAGCGCACTGTGAGCCCCGTCGCGCTTCTTTGCTCGCCAGCTGCCGCCGTACTGGCAGCCCCGAAGGCGCCAAAGAGCACATTGCTCAGCGAGCGGTTCATCGCCTTGCACATGATCTGGGTCAGGATGATGCCCGACGAGCCCACCAGCGCACCCGCGATGATCAGCACGTGGTTGTTGATCACGAAGCCGGTCATCGCCGCCGCGATGCCGGAGTACGAGTTGAGCAGCGCGATCACCACCGGCATGTCCGCCCCGCCGATAGGGATCACCAGCAGCACCCCGAGCAGCAGCGCCAAACCGACCACAGCATAAAAGGGCCACAGGATCGGTTCAGGGGTGGCGATCTGATAAGTCGCCAGCGCAACGATCGCTACGGCTACGAGGATGTTGAAAGGCTGCTGGCCCGCAAAAGTGACTGGGCGCCCGCCAATCAACTCCTGCAGCTTGGCAAAAGCGATCAAGCTGCCGGTGAGCGTCACCGCACCGATCAGCATGCTGAGCTGAATGGTGATGGAGGTGCTGATGGGAGGGTTGATGCCCGCTAGCTCCGCCTTGAGGAACTCCGCGCCGCCCACCAGCAGCGACGCTCCGCCACCGAACCCGTTGAGCAGCGCCACCATCTGGGGCATGGACGTCATCTTCACCGAGCGGGCCATCCACAAACCAGCTCCGGTGCCGAACAGCATCCCACCGATGATGGTCCCGTAAGAAAGGATCGAGCGGTCGAACAGAGTGACCGTCACCGCGACCAGCATCCCCAGCCCGGACAACTGGTTGCCCTGCCGAGCGGTGGCCGGGCTGCCCAGCAGCTTGAGACCCAGGATGAAGCAAACCGCCGCCGCCAGGTAGCTGAGCTCGACCAGGAACGGAGGGATCACGGGCGCGGCCTTTCCTTGCGGAACATCTCCAGCATGCGGTCAGTGACCGCGTAGCCGCCCACCACGTTGATCATCGCGAACACGATGGCGAGAAAGCCGATCACGGTGGAGATCCAGCCATGCCCTCCACCCGCAACGATCAGCGCCCCCACGATGGTAATGCCGCTGATTGCGTTGGAGCCGGACATGAGCGGCGTGTGCAGCGTGGGCGGAACCCGGTGGATCAACTCTACCCCCAGCAGGGTGGCGAGCGTAAAGATCACGATGCCGATGATAAGTGCTTCGGTCATTTGGCGGTTCCTCCGGTGAGTAGCTGTCCCGCGTGGGTGAGCATCATCGCTCCGGTGATCTCGTCCGCCGCATCGACGGTCAGGTTGCCGTCCCGGATCAGGTGCTGCAGCAGGGTGAGGATGTTCCGGCTGAACATCTGGCTGGCGTGCACCGGAAGGGTGCTCGGCAGGTTCAGGGGACCCAGGATGGTGACACCGTTCACGTTCACCGTCTCACCCGGGCGGGTCAGGGCACAGTTGCCGCCCCCCTCCGCCGCCAGGTCCACGATCACCGAGCCGGGGCGCATGTCACGAACCATCTCTTCAGTAATCAGCCGGGGCGCCGGCCTGCCGGGGATCTGCGCGGTGGTAATGACCAGGTCTTGCTCGCGGATGTGCTTGTGGATCACCCCAAGCGTTCGCTGCTGCTCGTCCTCCGTCTGCGCCCGCGCGTACCCGCCCTGCGTTTCCGCCGAAGGGTCGACGGCATCCATGGCCACGAAGGTGGCGCCCAGGCTTTGCACCTGCTCCGCCGCCGCCGCACGAATGTCGAACCCGGACACCACCCCACCCAGCCGCCGGGCCGTGGCGATCGCCTGCAGGCCAGCCACACCGGCTCCGATGATGAAAACCTTGGCGGGCGCGATGGTGCCCGCCGCGGTAGTGAGCATGGGCAGGAACTTGCCCAGCGCATCGGCTCCCAGCAGCGCCGCCCGGTAGCCCGCGACCGTAGCCTGCGAGGAAAGCACGTCCATGGACTGGGCGCGGGTGATCCGCGGGACGCGCTCCAGGCTGAGGCTGGTGACACCTCGCTCCGCGAGAACGTTCAGCAGCTGGGCGTTGGCCCGCGGGCTGCAGCAGGCTGATCAGCACGGTTCCGGAGCGGAGCAGGGCAGCCTGGTCCGGCGAGGGCGCCTGTACGCGCGCCACATCTGCTTCCGCCAGCAGCGCCGCGGGAGTGTCGGCCAGCATGGCTCCGGCCTCGGCGTAGGCATCATCCGGGAAGAACGCGGCCACACCCGCGCCGCGTTCCACCAGAAGGTCAACACCGGTGCGGGTGAGCCGCCCGGCACTTTCGGGCGTCAGGCATAACGCGCCGCTCACCCGGAGCGGTCTCCTTTGGGGACGGCGACTTTCACGAGGTCTTGGGCCGGGGGTGATGTGGTTGGTGCGGATGCAGCAAGGTTGTTTGCGGCGGGGTGGAGCGCAAGAGGCCCCTTACGCCAGCTCCACCTCCACCGCGTTGTCATAAAACACCGCCCCGCTGCCCATGTCCGTTTCCGCCTGGGAAGTGGTGTTGTTCACGGTCGCGGTGCCGGGATACTCTCGTGCCGTGCCCATAGGTGACCGCAACGCCCGGCCGCACATCCTCCGTTACCACTCCGGAGGCAACACGTAATCACCGCGGTCGTTCCACACCCGCACCCGGTCCCCACCCTGGATGCCGCGCACCGCTGCCTCGTTCGGGTGCAGCAGCAGCTTGGGCTCTCCCCGCCGCCTTGTTGAGCGACGGGATGTTCACAAAAGTCGAGTTCAGGAACTGGTGCTCCGGCGGGGAGAGCAGCATCAGCGGAAAACGGCGAGCGTGATCGGGGGCCGTCTCGCCGCTTTCCGCGGGCGGCGTGTAGCCCGGCAGTGGGTCCAGCCCGAGCTTTTCCAGCTCCGGTGCATGGATCTGGATCTTGCCGGAAGGCGTGTTGAAGCGCTCGGGGTCGGCATACGGGGCGAACGGCCGGGGCACGTTCAGGCGGACGTAGCTTTCCTCCAGCAGGCGCTCCAGGGTGATGCCCTGCATATGCGGATGGTCTGTATCCAGCGCCTGCCGGATCAGCTCCAGGTCGCTGTCCGCGAAGGCCGGGTCGTCCATGCCCATGCGCGCGGCCAGCCGCCGGAAGATCTCCGAGTTGGGAAGGCTGTCTCCCACCCGCGCGATGGACGGGCGGTTGAGGGTGACGTACAGGTGTCCGTAGGAGGTGTGCACGTCCCAGTGCTCAAGCTGCGTGGTTGCCGGGAGCACCGCAATCGGCGTAATCCGCCGTATCGGTCTGGAAGTGCTCCAGCACCACGGTAAACAGATCGTCGCGGCGGAGACCGCCTTCACCTTGCCGAGGTCCGGAGCCACGGCGGCCGGGTTGGAGTTGTACACCACCATCGCCTTCACCGGCGGCCCACCCACACCTGCGTCATCCAGGGTGAGGGCGTCGCCCAGGCGGATCATGTTGATGGTACGGGTGCCGGTTGGGATCCAGTCAGGGCGCTCCAGCGCGGCGCGGTTAGCGCGGAAGGCGCCCGAGGTAGAGAGCGTCGCGCCACCACCCACGTCCCGCCATGCACCCACCACCGCAGGGAGCAGCGAAACCGTGCGGATGGCCATTCCACCGCCCGCGTGGCGCTGCATGCCGTAGTTCACCCGCACGAATGACGGGCGGATGGTGCCGTACTGGTGGGCGAGGTCCATGATCTGCTCGACCTCCAGCCCCGTGACCTCCGCGGTTCGTCCCGGCGTCCATTCCCGCACCCGCTCCCGGAGCATCTCCCATCCCACCGTGTGGCGCTCCAGGTAGTCGCGGTCTTCCAGGCCGTTGCGGAAGATCAGGTGCATCATCCCCAGCGCCAGCGCCGCGTCGGTGCCGGGGCAGATCGGCAGGTGCAGATCGCACTGCGCCGCCGTGCGGGTGCGAATGGGGTCGATGGCGACCAGCTTCGCTCCGGCCTCGCGGGCGCGGCGGAGCGCCGGCCACAGGTGCGGGTTGGAGGTCAGCGTATTGGTCCCCCACAGGAGGATCAGACGGGCGTGCTCCGCTTCTTCCGGCGTGGGTCCCATGCGGTCGCCGTAGGTGTGCTTCCACGCTTCGGTCCCGCTGCGGCGCAGATCGTCCGCGCCAGCAGGCTCGCTCCCAGCTTATGGAAGAAGCGCCGATCCATGGACTCGCTCTGCACCAGCCCCATCGTCCCCGCATAGGAGTACGGCAGGATCGCCTCGGGACCGTACGTGTCCCGTATCTCGCCAAGGCGGCGGGCGATGTCGTCCAGCGCCTCGTCCCAGGTGGCAGGCTCAAAGCGCCCTCGCCCTTGGCTCCTACTCGTCGTGAGTGGTGTGGTGAGTCGGTCCCGGTGGTAGGTGCGCTCCACGTACCGGTTCACCTTGGTGCACAGGAATCCCTGCGTCACCGGGTGCTCGGGGTTGCCCTGCACGCGCACCGCGCGCCCATCCCTTCACGTGCACCAGCATGGAGCAGGTGTCAGGGCAGTCGTGCGGGCACGCACCCGAACGATGCCGTTCTGCATCAAGGGAAGTTCAGCCATCATTTCGCAAATCTACACCATACTGCTACCCAGCCACAGCCCGGTAAACACAGCCACTACGCTGAGCAGCACGCTCGCGCCCATACACCAGAGCGGTGGCAGGGGAGCCACGCTGCAACAGGCTTGCGGTCTCGTAGCCAAAGGTGCTGAAGGTGGTGAACGCGCCGCAGAAGCCGACAGCCAGAAATGCCCGCATCCCGAGGTCTGCGGGCAACTCCGAAAACCGCGCGAGCACCAGCCCGAGCAGGAGCGATCCCGACGCGTTGATGAGCAGCGTCGCCCACGGAAAGTTCGCACCTGCCCACGTGGTCACCCATCCACCAACCGCGAACCGCGCCAGCGCCCGCTGCTCCTCCAAGGGCCACGTATAGATAGATCAACGCGAGATGGGGCCAGGAAGCACGGTTACGTCCACTCGACGAACGGTACCACTCGGGCATCTTTTCCCGGGCACGGCGCACCACGGCATTGCGAATCCGGGATTCCAGTGTGTCCCTGGGTGTGCCTGTGCCCGTCTGCTCTACGGTCACCTGGATGATCATGGTTTCGCGCTCGTACTGCTTCAGCTCGGGGCGGGTGAAGTACGCGTTGGATCCGAGCAGGCGTGCCCCCGGTAAAGCTCCAACCGCACCGCGAACAACCTCGAGCCCCTGTCGTGAATGATCGGCCTTGAGGAAGCGTGGCCCCGCTGAATCTGCCACACGGTCAGGCCCACCGTCGCGGTCGCAACCAGGCCGGCTAACGCGGCTCGCCACTTGCCCCATTCCCCTGCCGGTGCTGGGATCCGCAGGGCGTACGGCGTAGAAGTGCAGGGCCAGCCAGCCCCGCCAGGTTGATGGCGGCAAATTGAAGTGCAGGAGGAGGAAAGTCATCAGGGCGGCATAGTCCCAGCGCCCGAGAGGTACGGAAAGTCCCAGAACTGCGGAGGGAGGAGCAAGCGCGGCAGCGATCATGAATCCTGCCGCGGTTCCACTCACCAGACTGCTCGGTCGGCTTGGACCTGGGCCTGTGCGCCCGCCGCTCCAGCGACCAGCGCCAGGAGCACGCTCAGAACAGACAGGTTGGTAATCTGCTCCATGGTGGAGGTAGTCGTATGAACTGTGTAGGCGAAGCCCAGAGTCATTGCGCTGACGGCCTGCACGAGCAGCGCGACCAGGAAGCGCAGCCCTCCGCGCCCGAACATCCGGATGTCGCCGACCGCAACACCGATCACCGACACCATCGCCGGCGCGCCCATAGGGTTGATGAGCATGGCCGCGACCAGGAGATAGCTGACGTCGAAGATTACCCCGTACGCGGCGATCACCCCGGAGAAGAGCGCGTACAGCACCAGCCCCTTCCAGGACCCGATGCTCTGCAGCCCCGCCAGAACCAGCTCCAGCGTGGATAGGTGGGACACGTCCCGCACCCGTTCTTCTACATCTTCCAGAGGCGTCTGGATCGGCAGCGTGCCCTGTGGGACGAGCACGAACTGGGCGTCCTTCACCTCCTCCTCCACCGCCTTCACGAACTTCCCAACGCGATCGTTCGGCAGGTTCAGGAACACCATTGTCCTCTCCTCGCCATCCGCTCCGCGGGCGACAGGGATGCTGATCGAGGGCATCGTGCTCGTTGGCAAGCTTGAGCACGCGATCTGCCTTGTCGGGCGCAGCTGCAGGTGGAGCTGCCGCATGCTATGACACTGCTCTGCGGTTGTTGTCCGGGTCCACGTCGATCAGCACGCGCCGGGGATCGAGCACTGCCTCCGTTGGGCGGGTGGGCGTCACCACCTCCACCTGCTGCCGCGGCTCGCGCGAGTTGAGCACCTGCGTTGCCTCGCCCACTCGAAGCTCCACCGGCATCCATGCATCGCCCGCTCGGCTCACGGTGACCCGGGTACGCCAGCGGCCGTCGGCGAGGCGTTCGTTCGCGCGTCCTCCACCGCGTAGTCCAGGAGCGGTGGTTTCAATCCATTGCTGAAAGAACCAATCGAGCTCACGCTGACACCTGCTCGGCGACTGTCTGGAAGTCCGCCCCGGTCACATGCTGGAAGCGGTAGCGCTGGTAGTACGCGCGCAGGATCTGCCGGAAGGTGGGCTCTCCGACCATCTCCCGCAGCATGCGAAACACCAGCGAGGGCTTGGTATACGTATTGTGGCTGTAGATCGCCGGGTCCCGGAACTCGGCGGAGGGCGTGGCGACCGGCTGCCGGTTTGCTTCGCCCTCGCGCTGCACTGCCGCACGGATGCTGCTCGCCCAGATGTCCGTCTTCCCCTGCGCCTCCCAGTACCAGTTGGTCACAAAGGAGGTGAAGCCCTCGTCCAGCCACCCTTCGCGCCACTCGTTGTTGGCCAGGATGCCGTGCAGCCACTGGTGCACGATCTCGTGCACGATCAATCCCTCGGAGGCCGATCCGTTCATGATCAGCATGGGAAATTCGGTCCCTCCCGACTCCAGGCGCCGCAGGTTGGTGATCTGCGGATACGGGTAGGGGCCGAAAAGGTCTTCCATCCACACCAGCGCCCTGCGGGTGCGCTCCACCGCCACACCCTCGGGCCAGAGCGTGTCGCCCGGGATGCGCAGCGCATGGATGGCAACCGGGGCGGTGCTGCCCGTGCGGGTGTGCGCGCCTCCCTCGTAAGATGAATCGGGGTCCGCGCTCCAGGCGAAGTGGATTACGTTCTCCGCGCGCCAGCGGACGCGCTTTCTCCCCGGAGCCGTACGGGATGGAGCAGGCCGAGCAGCTCCGCGGGGCGTGCGGGGTAGGCGGTGCGCTGGTAGCTCGGTGCCGGCTGTGCGCTCGCCGTGCGGTGCCAGCCGGGATCACCGATCACCGGCACCCCGGTGGAACCGATCACCTGGTCCGTGGCAAGATCCAGCGTCACGTCGTAGCGAGCGAACTCCCCGTAAAACTCCCCTGGGGCAGCAAGGGCTGCGTTGCCCAGCCGCTGCGCTCGTACACCGCGATGCGCGGGTACCAGTGCGCCCAATCGTAGTGCCTGCCCTCGCGCCCCTGCCGCCGGGGCAGCGTTGCCAGGCGCGCCGTCCACTCCATCTGCACCGTGGCCGTGGCGCCGGGCCGCAGCCGGGAGGGGAGGGGAATGGCGACCACGGTGGAGTCCGGCGCGCCCGGTACACCGGGCGCAACCTGCCGCCGACCTGCACCTGGGTCAAGCGCTCGAACGCGTGCTCGGCGGGACCCAGATCCTGGAAGCGGCGGTTGCCGAACTCCAGATCCCGGCGTGCCCACGCGCTGTTGGGGCGGAAGGCATTCAGGTGCTGATGGAAGTACAGGGTGTCCAGCGCGTGCGGGAACGGTTGGTGTACCGCAGCCGCGCACGCCCCCTCAGCAGGTGGGTAGACTCGTCGAGCGTGGCCTCGATCCGGTAGTCCACCCCTGCTGAAAGCGAGTGGTGTCCTGCGGCGATGTCACGGCAAGGGCAAGCAGTGCTGCGAGCATGGGGCTCGTATCGGTGGATAAGGAAGCTGTCGGGGCGTATCTTGTGCGCCGATCCGCAGGATCAATACCCTTTCCGCCCCGGAGACGCGATCGATGATCTGGATCTACCTCGTAATTGGACTCGCGGCCGGGGTGTTGTCCGGCCTGTTCGGGGTGGGTGGGGGGGTGCTGATCGTGCCTGCGCTGGTGTTCCTGGCCCGCATGCCGATGGTCATGGCCACGGGCACCTCACTCGGGGCACTGGTCATCCCGGTGGGTATCGCGATCGGGGCGTGGGAGTACCACCGCAGAGGCAATGTGAACGTGACGGCAGCGCTCCTGATTGCGCTTGGGCTGGCAATCGGGGCGTGGTTCGGAGCCCAGCTGGCGCAGACGCTGTCACCCGTTCAGCTCAAGCGAGGCTTTGCGGTGTTTCTGGTGTTAGTGGCGGTACGGATGTGGATGAGCGCTCGCTAGCCCGGAGCAGCTCCGAGATCCCAAAGAGCGCCCGCACCGGGTAGCCCGCTGTCTCGATCGCTTCGCGCCCGCCCTCCTCCCGGTCTACCAGCGCCAGCACACCCACCACCTCACCCCCCTCCGTCCGCACCGCTTCGCACGCTCGCAGCGCGCTGCCCCCGCTGGTGATCACGTCTTCCACCACGACCACCCGCTGCCCCGACAGGAACGAGCCCTCGATCCTGCGCCCGGTGCCATGTGCCTTGGGCTCCTTGCGCACAGAAAAGGCATGCACCGGCTTGCCCGCTATCCAGGAGGCGTGGGCAACCGCGCAGGCGACCGGGTCCGCACCCATGGTGAGCCCACCGATTGCGTCCGGGTATGGCTCCGGGAGGGCCGAGAAACCAAGCCGCCCGACCAGGTACAGGCCCTCGGCGTGCGTGGTGGTGGTCCGGCAGTCCACGTAGTGGCTGCTGCGCGCGCCGGACGCGAGCACAAAGTCGCCGAGACGCACCGAGCGCTCGACCAGCAGCCGGAGGAGCCGTTCTCGTTCTGTCATTGTACGCCGATCCACTCTTCGATCGTTCTTGGTGGCGGGTAGGGATCCCCAAAGCTCCGGTGCAGCGCCTGGAGACTGGCCAGGATCTCCGGCTCTTCGCGCAGGTCGCGCGCTGCCGCGAACTCAAGGAATTCCAGGTAAAGGTTGGCTTCGCTCGCGGATGCGAACCGCCATGCATGACCGCCGCCGGCGGTGGCCGCCGCGTGCAAGCGCAGCCAGGCGGAATCGTACTCGTCCCGAGACTCCGCGGGGACCCACCGCCGGATGCTGACCAGCCGGCGCTCTTCCTGATTGGTCATGGGCCAAAGGTACGGCGCCGGGGGAAACGGACGCAACGTCGCAGGGTACCAGCCGCACATGAAAAAGATCACGAAAGCGGCGGGGGGCCCTCGCCCGCGGGCCCTCACCCTGTCTCGCAAGCTCGGCTGTCCCTCTCCCACAGGTGGGAGAGGGGTGGCGCGTAGCGCCGGGGTGAGGGCCACCTCGTTCCTCGCTCTAGCTCTTTTCCTGCTGCTCACGCCCATGTGGGCTGGGGCTCAGACGTCGCCCGCCAGCATCTTCGGCCGCGTCACGGCTGCCGCTGGCGCTCCGCTTCCGGGCACCACGGTTCGGGTCCTTCGCCCGAATGGCACTCTCGCACGCCCCGCTGCCAGCACTGGCGCCGAAGGCGCCTTCCGCATCACCGGAGTTCCCGCCGGGCGGTACCGTGTGCGCGCGGAGCGGCTCGGGTACACCCCCAGCGAGCAGGAGGTGTCGCTCGCAGCAGGAGAAGAGCGCCGCCTCGACGTCCAGCTCGCTGCTCAGGCAGTGGCGGTGGAAGAAATCGAGGTGCGGGGGAGGCTGGATACCAGCCGCGAGCGGGCACGCTTCGAGACAGAGGCCGGCGTCACTACCCGCGTCATCAGCGGCCAGGATCTCAAGATCCTACCCGGTCTCGCCGAGGCCGACGTGCTGCGGGCGGTGGAGGTGCTCCCCGGCGTCGTTTCCACCTCGGACTTCAGCAGCTCGTTCAACGTGCGGGGTGGCTCCGCGGACCAGAACCTGATCCTGCTCGACGGCTTTCCGATCTTCAACCCCTTCCACCTGGGTGGACTTTTTTCCGTCTTCAACTCGGACGTAATCGCCCGAGCCGAGCTACTGGCGGGCGGCTTCGGGGCCGAATACGGTGGGCGCGTGTCTTCCGTGCTGTCGGTGGAAACCAATCCCGGAGCCTCGGAGGACGGTCGTATCCATGGTGCAGCCGGCGTTTCGCTGATCGCTTCGCGCCTCACCCTCAACTCAAACCTGCCAGGGCCGCTGGGCAGGGTGCTGGGGGGGGAGGGAGGTAGCTGGTTCGTTTCGGGGCGCCGCTCGTACTTCGACCAGGTGCTCAAGCCCATCGCGGACTTCCCGTATCACCTGACCGACGTGCAGGGAGGATTGACGCTCGGAACGCGGGGCGGGGGATGGCTCCGCTTCACCGGGTATACGGGGCGGGACGTGCTCGACCTGTCGGACTTCACTCTGCCTGGCGACGAGGACCAGGACATTCTCCGCATCCGGTGGAACTGGGGGAATCGTGTGCTGGGCGTGCGCTGGGAGCAGCCGTTCGCTGGATGGACCGCCGACACGCGCCTGGGTTTCAGCGAGTTTGACGAAGCGCTCGGCTTTGTGGACTTCGGGGACACCCGCTTTGGGAGTGAGATCGAGCAGTGGACGCTGGGAAGCGGCGTCAGGCGCGACCTTGGAGCCCGGCTGGGATTGAAGCTCGGAGGCGAGGCGAACCGGCTCCGCTACCGCAATTTCGCGGAAGCGGGCGGCACCAGCTTCTTCGACTCCCGGGATGCCGGCACGCTGGGCGCTGCCTACGGTCAGCTTCAGTGGCGCCCCACGGGGAGCTGGATCATCGAGCCTGGCCTGCGGCTGGACGGCTGGTTCGCGGGGGACACCACCCATGCGCTGCTCAGCCCGCGCTTCGCCGTCAAGCGCTTCCTGGGGCGCGAGCGGGATGCGGCCGTCAAGCTCGCGCTGGGCCGCTACGTCCAGTTCCTGCATTCGGTTCGGGATGAGGACCTGCCGGTTTCCAACGACCGCTGGGTAGCCTCCGATAGGTACATTCCCCCGGTGATATCTGACCAGGTGCAGGTGGGGATCGAGAAGTTCTGGGGGGAGCGGTGGTACGCCTCGCTGGAGGCGTACGGTCGCGGCTTCCGCGGTGTCACCGACCTGAACTTCGCCGACGATCCCAACACGGACGCCGATGACTTCCTCGCCGGCACCGGGCTGTCCTACGGAGCGGACCTGCTGGTTCGCCGCTCGCAGGGGAAGCTGACCGGCTGGACCACCATCTCGCTGCTGCGGGCGCGGCGCACCTTTCCGGACCCGCTCGTGCTGGGGTTCGAGGGTGAAGATTCGGTCTACAGCTTCGCCCCGATCTTCGACCGCACTCTGGATCTGGACGTGGTGCTGCGCTACCAGCTGCCCTGGAAGCTGGAAAGCGGCTTCCGCTGGAACTTCGGCTCGGGCATCCCTTACACGCGCCCGATCGGGCAGTATCAGGGATGGCAGTACGACATCGCCGCGGGTGGGCGTTTCAAGCGCAGCGATCGCGGCCTCGGCGAAAACATCCCCCTATACGTGGTTCTGGGCCAGCGAAATGGGGAACGCTATCCCGCCTACCACCGGCTGGATGCGACGCTCCGCCGCCCCTTTGAGCCCCGCTGGGGTACGATTACACCGTACCTGCAGGTGCTCAACGTGTACAACCAGCGGAACGTGCTGTTTTACTTCTACAACTACAATAAGACCCCGCCCACGCGCTCCGGGATCAGCATGTTCCCGGTTCTTCCGACGGTCGGGCTTGAGGTGACGTTCTGAGACGGATCACTCCCGATACTACCCGGAGCGGCTTTCCGGGAGCTGGCGCAGCCGCTCCGCACTGGTTTCCGGGGTGATGTCGCGTTGCGGCTCACCAAGCATCTCGTAGCCCACCATGAACTTTTTCACCGTCGCGGAGCGCAGCAGCGGTGGAAGGAAGTGCATGTGAAGGTGCCACTCGGGGTGTGCTTGGCCATCGGTGGGGGCCTGGTGCAGCCCGGCTGAATAGGGAAAGGACACGTCGAACAGGTTGTCGTAGCGGACGGTCAGGCGCTTGAGCAGATCCGCCAGGCCTTCCCGTTCCGGCTCTTCCAGGGCAAGCAGGTGAGGGGCAGCCCGTCGGCTGATGACCAGCGTTTCAAAGGGCCACACCGCCCAGAACGGTACCAGCGCCACCCAGCCCTCGTTGGCACAGACAATCCGCTCCTCCCGATCCAGCTCCAGCCGCAGGTAATCCTGGAGGAGCGTACGGCCGTGCTGGGCGAAATGCACACGCTGCCGCTCGCCCTCCTGAGCGGGTATCACGGGAACCGAGTGCTGCGCCCAGATCTGTCCGTGAGGATGGGGATTGCTGGACCCCATGACCTCCCCCTTGTTTTCGAAGATCTGCACGTGATTGATCTCCGGCCGGCCACCCAGCTCCGCAAACTGCTCCGTCCACAGGTCTACGACACGCCGAAGAGCGGGGATCTCCATCTCCGGAAGCGACAGGTCATGGCGTGGAGAAAAGCAGATCACGCGGCAGATGCCTGGTTCACTGCGGGCGACGAGCAGGTCCGCCACGTCGAGCTGCACTCGTGGAGGCTCCGGAAGCAATGCGGCAAAGTCGTTGTCGAAGACAAAAGTGCCGGTGTACGGCGGGTTGCGCTCGCCACCCGCGCGTGGATTGCCCGGGCAAAGATAGCACGCGGGATCATACGCGGTGCGAGTTTCGGCGGGGCGCCGCTCAACCTGTCCCTGCCAGGGGCGCTTCGCCCGGTGAGGAGAAACGAGTACCCATTCGCCGCTCAGCGGATTCCATCTGCGGTGGGGGTGCTCGGAGAGTGCATTCGCTACCGGTCCGGTTTCCATATCGGTTTCGCTATTACCCAAGTGAGTGCAGCCGAGCAGCAGAGACCCGTACGCCGGCGCCGTCCGCGACCAGGAGGATGATGTTACGGGAGACGGGTTTGTTCGCGGGGGGCACGCATCCGGCGGCCGCGAGCAGGGCGAGAACAGCAAAGGACAGGGTGTTGACTCTCATCCGGACTCTCCAGGGACGGATCGGATCTCCTCCCGGTGCTCCACCAGGCTCGAGGAAGCCGCGAATTTACCTGATTCCAGGGCCGCCCGCCAAAGGTGCGGCCGGCCACCGAACGCAGGGACAGGTTTCGCCCGGCTCTCCGATGCCGTATTCTCCAGCTTCCTCTCACCGGAGCCCTCCATGATCCGTGTCGTTGGTCTGCCCTGCCTGCTCGCGTCCGCCTGCGCCGCACGGTCCGGACTCGCTGCCGTCCCGCCGGGGGTGGAGACCTTGTGATGCGCATCGTGGTGATCGGGGCCACGGGGCACATCGGGAGCTACCTCGTCCCGCGCCTGCTGGCGGGGGGGCACGAGGTGGTGGCGGTGAGCCGCGGAGTTCGTGAGCCGTACCGGGACGCTCCCGATTGGGAGCGGGTGGAGCGGGTGGCACTGGACCGGCAGGCGGAGGAGGCAGGGGGGACGTTCGGGCGTACCATTGCCGGGCTGAAGCCGGACGTGGTGGTGGACCTGATCTGCTTCCACCGGGAGAGCGCGGAGCAGCTGACCGAGGCGCTGCGGGGGCGCGTCCAGCACCTGCTGCACTGCGGCACCCTGTGGGTGCATGGCCCGTCGGAAGTGGTACCGACCGAGGAGACGGCGCCGCGCCGTCCCTTCGGGGCGTACGGAATCGCCAAGGCGGAGATCGAGACGTACCTGCTGCGGGAGGCGCGCACGCGCGGCGTGCCGGCGACGGTGCTCCACCCCGGCCACATCGTCGGCCAGGGGTGGATGCCGATCGGGCCCACAGGGAACCTGAACCGGATAATATTCGAGCGACTGGCCAGCGGCGAGCCCGTCGCGCTCCCGGACCGCGGGCTGGCAACCCTGCACCACGTCCACGCCGACGACGTGGCACAGGCCTTCGAGCGGGCGATGGGGGCGCGGAGCCACGCGGTGGGGGAAGCATTCCACGTCGTCTCCCCGGCGGCCATCACCCTGCTCGGCTACGCGCGGGAGGTGGCGCGCTGGTTTGGGCGGGAAGCCGAGGTGGAGTTCCTCCCCTGGGCGGAGTGGCGGGAGACGGTTTCGGCGGAGGACGCCCGACTCACGGAAGATCACCTGGCACACTCCCCCTGCGCGAGCATCGCAAAGGCGCGCGGGTTGCTCGGCTACCAGCCGCGCTACTCCTCGTTCGAGGCGGTGCGAGAATCGCTCGGTGCGTTGATCCGGAGCGGCCAGATCACCGGGCCCGCGCTGGACCCGGCCGGCTGAAACGCGCTCAGCGCACCCGCACCGGCCGGTGGTCGGAGGCCCGGGTCTCCAACACCGCGGCCGAGTGGCGCCAGCGTCGGCGCAGAAAAAGGTAGTCGATCCGCTTGATGGGCGCGTCCCCTACGGTGAGCCCCTCGCCGGTCCCGCAGCTTCTCCAGGCGTCCCGCCACTCCATCTGCGGTCACACTCGCAATGACCGCGCTCCCTGGCTCAGCGTTGAAGTCGCCACCCACCACGACGCGCGGATTGGCCGCTCTCGCAGCCGGTCCACCACCGCCCGACCTGCGCGACCTCCCTGGCGGCGGTAGTGATCCTCGCGCGAGGGGTCCAGGTGCGTGTTCAACACATCCGGCGCCGCCCGGGGCGGCGACACGGGCGTGCTGGACCCCCGCGGCTCGTACGAACCGCCTGCGCGTTGCAGTGGCGGCTGGACCGAGAGGCGGATCGGGGTGTCGGAGGAGATCGGCCAGCGGGAAAGAATGGCGATCCCCGTACTCCCCGCCTGATAGTCGAGCGTCCTACCGAATGCGCCGGGGAATCCGGTGAGGCGGGACAACACGGTCGTCTGGTCCACACCCCCGGACCGCTCCGTCCCCCTATCCACCTCCTGCAGCAGCACCACGTCCGCGCGGCTCCGGCGTATCTCCGCGGCGACGCGGGGAGGATTGTCGACGCCCGCGGCGTCCTTGCCCGCGTGGATGTTGTAGACCAGCACCCGAATCGGGGGCGTTGCTCCGTCCGGAGGCAGCGACGCGCACTCGAGCACGCTCGCCGCCAGCGCCCACAGCAGCACTGCCGGGCGGATGCCGACCCTCACCTTTGCCCCGGAGTAGCGGCCCCCGGGGCACCATCGGCCCTCAGCTTCAGATCGGCCACCCCGGCGCGGACCGCTCCCATAAAACGGTCGCCGAGGGTCGATCTTGGTGGTGCGATAGCCCCGCTCCCGTTCGAGCTACAGCGGACTCCGTTCCAGCACGCGATATTCGAGATATGGCCGATCAGTTGCTGGATGGTGGAATACTTTTTCGCCAGGTAGCGGACCAGCCGCACATTCGCCTTGATCTGCGCGTCGGTGAGGTTGTCCACCCCTCCCGCGCCCCCGACGTTCTCCACCCCGATGGCGCTGTAGTTGAGCCCGATGACGTGCCGGGCCATGTGCGTCTCCGGCATGAGCCGGTAGATGGTGCCGTCGCGGTCCACCAGGAACTGGATGGAGACGTTGACGTGGCCGGCGCTGTCCAGATCCGGTCTGCCCGCCAGCGTCTCGCGATCAAACGCCCGGAACGACGCCTCCAGATCGTCGATCGCCGTCCAGTGGAGCACGATGATGCGCGGCACGATGCGGATGTCCGCAGGCGAGCCCGTAATGCGACTGGATGTAGGCGCGTGTCATCTCCACGCGCTCTGGAGAAAAGATCGATCGGTCCACGATGCGCGGACCGCGCAGCCGGTGAGCAGGGTGGAAATGATCGCAGGAGCGGGACGTGAAGTTGCAGGCTCTGGAGCATGGAACGTCAACACGTCGGTGAAGGTGTTTCTCGCTGGAAGACGGGCGCGAACGAAGAAAGTGCACGGTTGGCGGCCTGAGCGCAACGCGACTTGCGCACGTGCAATCCTCCGCCCGCCTGGATGTGCGTAGTGTTCAGATCTGAATTCAGCGCGGTGCGTAGTGTTCGGGTGTTCACGGGAGGTTAGAATACCTTATTGTTAATCTGATGGTCTCACAACAAGTCTGGAGCGGCGCGTCATCAATGCGAAAATCTGGTGAGCACTTACGCTACCCGGATCCGCGTTCCGTGTTTGGAATTGAGCGCGCGTGGCGCGGACCCTCTCCGGAGGAAAATATACCGCGCACGGTCTTGCTCCTGTTCGCCTTCAACGCGAGGTCCTCTGCGAGCGCTCGATGGCGCGACTCGTGCGGTGCTGGCCCTACAACGTCGAGGCGAAGGCGATGACACTGAAGGCGGTGCGACTCGCCGAGCTGATGTGATCCCACCCGACAGTGGAGGAGATCTGTGCTACGCTCGGCGTCTCGCGTGCCACGCTCTACCGCTACGTGGATCAAAGGGGAGAGGTGCGCCGGGGCTGAGGGGTACAGTGATTTGGCGTCCCCGGGCACGCAGCACGCGCTCCACCGCTTCCGCAAACCGGCGTGCTTGACCTGGTGCGAATTCGCGCATCACCTTGCTTCCATTCACCTCCACTCGTCGAAGACCCGGTTTCCTCCGTGGTCCTCCAGGACGAGGGTGCCGTCCCCCACCCGTGCAGCGCGCAGCTTTGCAATCGGGTACGCCATCCCACGGTCGAGCATCTCGGCAATTCCTGCTCCAAGCATTGCGCGGATATGGGCCGTTCCACCATCGCTGCCCAGTGAGGCGCGTACATGCGCGAGCCCGGCGTCGGTAAGCTGGAGTACGACGTGCTGGTCACGAAGTAGAAGTGTGCTGTGCCTGCTCGTCACCGCGGCCGCCCTGGATGTGCTGGCCGACTGGCGCTGGACAAAGGCAATGCTCGTGTCGGAAGGGAGGAACGGGCGCCCTTCTGCGCCTGAACGGAACGTGGCCGCTGCCAGCAGCGCGCCGAAGAGAACGAGGCTTTTGCTCTGCATGGTTTTACCCTCGGTTCGGGGATGTTTCCTGGTGGCGCCACTAGCGGTTTTGCTTGGCCCATTGTACTGTTACATTAATACAATACGCTCCCAGGTGCCACAATGTTTCACGTCCAGCCCGCGTCGGGCGAGCCGCTCTATCTTCAGCTCATCCGCCAGATCAAGAATGCCATCGCTACCGGGGCACTCGCGCCGGGGGAGCAGCTCCCGACCGTGCGCCATCTCGCCTCCGAGTTAGTCATCAACCCGAACACGGTGGCGCGCGCGTACCGGGAACTAGAGCACGGCGGTTTGCTGGAGGAGTGCCGGGGCGGGGCTCCTTCGTGACCTACGGACATCCTCGACTCCGCGACGAGGAACGGCGGCGGCTCCTGCAAGGGTTTCTCGACCAGCTCTGGGCCTGAGGGGCGGGCACTCGGCTATGGCAGCGACGAGCTTGCCGAGATCGTTTCGGATACACTCCGGCAGCGGGCGGAGGCGGAGCGCGGCGCTTGACCGCTGCCATCCAGACCGTCGGGCTTGCCAAGTGCTTCGGGAACGCGTGGCGCTGGCGGGCACCGATCTTCACGTGCCGAGCGGCGGCATCACCGGACTCCTCGGTCCCAACGGCGCTGGCAAGTCCACGCTCCTGAAGCTCCTGTTGGGGCTTGCACGCCCGACGTCCGGAAGCGCGGCGGTGCTGGGCTTCGACGCCATACGCGACTCGATGGCCGTGCGGCGGGTGACGGCGTTCGTGCCGGAGAGCGCGCGATCTTCCCCGGATGCGGGTTCGCACCTTCTTGACCACACGCGCGCGGCCACCGTGGAGTGGAACGCGCTGCTGGCGACGCGGCTCCTCCGCCACTCGGGAAATCCGGATGCCATGCGCCTCGGGGCACTTCTCGACCGGAATGCGCAGCCGGCTACTGATCACGGCCGCGCTTGCCCGCCGCCCGCGCCTCCTGCTCGACGAGGCCACCGCGGGTCTTGATCCCGCCGCTGTGGACGACGCGCTGAGCGAGATCACCGGCGCAGCAGCAGACGGAACCACGATCCTCCTGGTGACGCACCGGCTGGAGGAGGTGGAACGGATCTGCGACCGCGTGGCGGTGCTGCACCGCGGTCGCGTCATGCTCGAGGGTGATCTGGATGACCTCCGCGCCTCATGGCGCGCCATCGAGGTCACGCGGCATCCATCCGCAAGCAAACTGCGCGAATGGCAGGAGGTGGAACGCGTGACAATTCGCGGCGAGGTGGCACGGCTGCTTGTGCGCTCCGATCCCGAGGTGGTGCTCCACCGCCTCCGCCTGGTGGTTCCGATGTCCTCACCAGCCGCCCGGCTCACCCTGCGCGAAATCTATCTCGCGGAAACCTCCGATGGAGAGCCCGATGCTGCTGGCAGCGACCTGGCGTGACCTGCGCGGGCGCACCGGCGCCGGCCTGCTGCTCGCCGTGCCGTTCGCAGCATTTGTCTCCTTCAGCTTCGCGGTGCAGCGCAGCCAGCCTGCCGACGCGGCGGCGGGGGTGATCGCCCTGGGCCGGAGCTATCCTGCGTACATCGACACGGCGTGGTTCCACCTGCCGAGTCCATCGTTCGTGATCGCATTCGTAGCGATCCTGATCACCACCGGCGGCATTCTCGCCCGTCCGCGGTCCGAGCTGGGATTTCTGCTGGCGCTGCCGATCACCCGCCGAGCGTGGGTGCTCGCGCACCTTGCCGGCTCATCGCCGCCACGGCGCTCGTCGCTGCAGTGTGCGCGGCCGTGCTGCTGATGGGTGGCTGGTGGCAGGGAACGAGCTACCCCGTGTTGCGAATGCTCGCGAACTCGTCCGCGGTTGTGCTGGCGGCGGTGCCGTGGGTGACAACGTCCGCGACGGTGCTCGCCTTGTGCGGCGGCCGGTCCTCGCGATCATGCTCGTCCTCGTGCTGATCGTACTTCTCCCGGATCGTGGTTCGGGCTCATGGTGCCCGCCACTCCGCATTTCGTCTCCACCGCCTGGGATCCCTGGCTGCTCGCGGATCCCCGGCTTTGGCAGCGCGGACCGCTGCTGCGCGCCTTGCTGATCAGCGCGTTGATTTCAGCCGTCGGCGTGACGGCGACACTCCTTCACTTTGAGCGAATCGAACCATGACAGCTTACACACGAATTTTCTGCCTTGTCCTCCTCGCCCTCGGAACCGGCTGTGTCAGCGTGCCTGCCGGAAACCCCGCTCCAGGCAATGCTCCACCGGTTGCAGAACCGGCTGGATTCCCAACCGACAGCGAGATCCGGGCGATGCTGGCAGAACTGGTACCCAATCCCAAAATCCACGGAATGGTTGTCGGCCTGCTGGAGCCGGATGGGAGCCGGCGAGTGATCGCCTACGGCAGCGCGGGGCCGGAGGGGCCGCCGCTGGATGCCGAGAGCGATGCTGGAGATTGGCTCGGTCTCCAAGGTGTTCGTTGGCGTGCTGCTGGCCGACATGGCCCGCCGGGGTGAGGTGGAACTGACGGAAGCGGTTCAGCGGTTGCTGCCTCCGCGTGTTCGTGTTCCCTCGCGCAACGGGAAGCAGATCACGCTTCCTCGACCTCGCCACCATGACCTCCGGATTGCCGGCCATGCCGGGGAACTCCCCCCAACCGGATCCTGCGAGGGCGCACGCAAGCTACACCATGGAGCAGATATACGACTTTCCGTCCAGCTACGAGCTGCCGCGCGATCCGGGCGAGAAGTTCGAGTACTCGAACCTCAGTCTTCTCGGCCACGCCCTGGCGCTGCGTGCCCGGCAAGCCGTACGAAGCTTTGCTCCGGGAACGGGTGCTGGCACCGCTTGGCATGGAACAAACCGCCATCACGCTCACGCCGGAGATGGAGCGCCGACTCACCCAGGCACCAATGGGTTCGGCGATCCGCAGCCGTATTTCGTCGCGCCCGCCTTCATTGCTTCCGGGAGCCTGAAATCGACGATGAACGACATGCTCCGTTTCGCGGCGGCCAACCTTCCCAAGATACGACACGGCGTCTACGGCGCACTGCGAGACAGCCGCCGTCCCTTGCGGCCCATCGATGAAGCTGGGACTCCATGGCGCTCGCGGGGGAGCGGATCACGGGTCGCTGGCCTCAATGGCGGAACCTCGGCTACAACAGCTCTCTCCTTGTCGATCGGAGCGGGCCGAGCCATCATCGTGATGACGAATATCGCAGGCCGCGAGAGCACCCTTCTGGGGGTCCACCTGATGAACCCCGATAAGTCCCCGAGGCCAAGCCTTCGGTTGGGCGCGCCGTACTTACGTCTACTGCACTGCGGGGTTGCAGGCGGCGATCACGCGGTACCGCACACTGCGGGCGACGGCGCCCGACAGCTGGCGCTTCGATGAGCAGGAACTCAACGCCGTCGGCTACTGGCTGCTGGGCAGCAAGGCCGTCGAGGATGCCATCACCATATTCCAGCCGAACGTGGAGATGTACCCTGAGGTACCGGAACCCGCACGACAGCCTGGGTGACGCGTACTTCGCGGGGGGGCGGATGCAGGAGGCGGTAGCGAGTTACCGACGAGCAGTCGCGCTGGCCCAAGCGGTCAATCACCCCAACCCGCTGGCTACCAGGCGAGCCAGAGAGGGCAATCCAGCAGCTGGGGGAAATAGCCACCGGGATAACTCGCAAACTTGAGCGGAGCGGAACTCGCTGGAACGAGAATCGAAACGTTGAGGATCAGCCTGGGCCGATTGTAGCGGCGATGGAACCAACGGCTCGGAGGCGGAGTGTTGCCGAAGATTTGCCCAATGCGACACCTTACAAGGTGCCGGGCATTCGCGGCGATCAGCTACACAAGCGTCTTCGCGAACGCCCCAGAGCGTCCGCGTGGACCGGGCCTTGCCGTAGCGCGCGAGCGCCAGCGGCTGGATGTTCCGGCTGCACAGCCGGAAAGAGTTACGGAACGGCGTAGGGCTCCCCCGCCGTCACGAGGTCCGGCCGGGGACCTTGCGCCGCACCCCGGTAGGTGGCTAGGCGTACGATCTGGCGCCGCGTACCGGACGTTATTCTGGGGAGATTGATCCGCCCGGAATGGACTATCCGGGGCTTGATAGCGCCAACTACCGCCGGACTGGCAAATGCGGTGAAGCGGTATCCGTCCGCTGAAACGTCGCGCTGAGCATGACATCTTGACTTCTTACCGAGGGCGGCGTTAGATGGTCTCAGGGCCCGCCAGCCAGGCCACCTCGCTATCATATGGTGCATCTTTTTCTATGCGCAGTGGTTGCATGGGCTCACGACGTGGCCTGCCGAGTTCGTTCAGGCCCGAGCCTGCCAGTTTCTACAAACCAACTCAGCGTTATCGGCGTAGAACGCGAGCCCAACTTGTCGATCAATACTCTTGCTGGATCCGAAGACACCACAGCTCAGCACCCGCGGGCGAGTGCGGTGGGCAGTGATCCGGAAGCAAGGATTGCGGCTTCGATCGACAATTGGAAACGCAAGCTGCTCGATGTCTCCAAGCGGAACCGTTCGCTGAACTTCCGGGTGAACAAGGTGTCCACGGTCACGATCTTGGATGAGCAACCTGCGGAGGTCTTTCGGCAACTCTACATCCGTGGCAAGCCAATGCGGTTTCTGGCTACCCCTGAAGAAGAAGGCAGTAGTGGTGTGGAACGAGGCGAGCCCACCGACCCGCTGGGCCAGGTGTTTGAAGAGGAGGATGAGGCACTCGGGGCTGACTTCGTCCCATATGATCCGCAGTCACTCGGCGAGCGTCATACGGACGACTGGCTGCAAACCTCCGCCAACCCGAAGCGCTGGACAAATCGCTCCGCCGCTTGGACGAGCAGGCGAGGCTCGCGATCGAGGAGCAGGGTGTAAACACCCTGTTTCTCGCCCTGGGCATGCTCCACTACACGGAGCTTCAGCCAACTGAGCAGGTACAGAGCGCCGCTCCTGCTCTTGCCGGTCGAGCTATCCCGTCGCTCAGCTCGGTCGCGCTACCAGATTGATGCGTGACAGACGACGATCCAATCGTCAACCGCGATATCGCCGATAGCCCCAGGCCGATGGGTGCTCGCTTCCAGAAATCACTCCGATTCCGCTGCGGTTCCGGACGACTATGATCTCCAGACACTCTTTTCCACCACTGAACTGATTGCCGAAGGGTTGGGCGGTCAAGGCAGACAGGTTTATCTGGCTCTTTTCCTCTCTGTAGTTTCGTTATGGTACAGGACCTGGAAGCGAACGGCCAGCCGATGAGTAAGCACTGCTTGATCCGGCAGCTCGTGACCCGGCTCTGGGGGTCAGCTTGCCGGTCTGCCTGGAATATGAGTTCGTGGGATGGAGCCGGATCGGGAGTACCTGCCGGAATCGACCTTTTCAGGTGGTCGATGCGGACTGAGCCAGCTCCGCGCGACTGCGGCTTTCCGCCAGAGATTACGACCTCGTCATCGAGGGGCCACCGGGAACGGGCAAATCGTAGACGATCACCAACCTGATCGCGCAGGCACTTGCCGCGGACAAGTCGGTGCTGTCGGTGTGGCCGAGAAGATGGCGGCGCTCAGCGTTGTTCATGATCGGCTGGTGGCGAGCGGGTCCGGCGAGTTCGCCCGGAGATGTATTCACCGAAGGCCAACAAGCGGGCGGTGAAGAGCGAAACCGCGTCCGCGCTGAGTCGCCTTGCTTGCGGTGTTGCCGCACCTATCGTCTTCCACCACGCGGCTCCCGCACGTTCGCCAGATGTTTGACCTGAATATGCACGAGCGGTGCACGCCCCCCACGGCACCCTGTCGATCTGGCCGTATCGCGCCTATGGCGAACTGGCCGCGCACTCCTCGGCGCCGCGCCTCCTGCTTACGGCTCCGATCGATTCGGTGACACGCGAGCAGCTGGATCAAACAGTTCGCGTGATCTACAGACCTCGCCGCGGTTGCAACCGCCGAGATCGGCACGCCGGCCGAGCACCCGGCGGGGCAGAAAGACATTCCATTCGAGGATGATCCTGCGGGGATTCGGGAAGCGCGCGAGAGAGCCTGCTTCAGCGCAACCAGCGGATCTGCGGCGCCGTGCGGATGTTGCTCATCCAGCTACTTCGCTTCCACCGATTCGCACCTTTCCAGGTGGATACTCGCGCCGAAGTCAGCAGCGGTGCGAGGCGCTCGCCGGGAGCGCCGGTGACTGTGTTGCAAAGCCAAGCGTGGAACGCCCACTCCCGAGGCATCCGCGCTCGCTGCACGCGTGCGCGAACTGGGACTGAAGCAGCGTGTCGAGCATCATTTCATGGGCCGGAGGTGCTGGAGCAGGAACATGCGGCCGATATCGCGTATGTCAAGCATGTAGTCGTGGCATCTTCAGTTTTCTGGCATTCTTGACGGCCGATACCGCTCTGATAAAACGTCGGCCCGCCACGCTTCTTCCAGAGTTTCGCTGATCGACCAGGCTAACGAGATGAAGGAGGGGGACCGCCTCGTGCGGAGCGACGGCACTTGCGAGAGGTGAAGTCGGGGCGAGAGCTTTTGGGAGTTTGGGGAGTCTTCCTCCTGGGACCTGCTGGACAGTTGCCATCCGCTGGGTGGTGGAGTTTCGAGGCATCTGCGTCCGCTACGGCTCCGAGGGCTGCGCTAGAAATCGCCTATGTCCCGACACCTGATGTCTCGGATATAGACGGGCTGAAGCAGGTGAGCGCAGGTGCGTGCAGGAGGAACTTGAAGATCGCGCCGTTGTCAGTGGCCTGACGGCTACCTCGGAGAGGTACGTCACTCGCGGAGATGAGCGAGCGTGTCCACACCCTTGCACAAGAACATCCGGCGCGGTCAATGGGCAGCCTTCGAGGCTGCTCGTCAGACGGTAGCGCACGGGCTCGCGCGCGAAATGCTCCCGGCAGCAATGGAGAGCCAGGTATCCTTTCGGGATCTCGCTCTGGCCTCTCCTGCGAGCCTTCTGGTTATGAAGTGGTTCTCCGCGTGGTGCACGAGAGGGGAGGCGCTCGCGTTTCACACGCTCACGCAGCTGAGCAGCGCGTCGCTGAGAGTTTCGTGCGCTGGATAACGAGCGTGTTCTCTCGAGAACCGGGCTGCACTCGTGGGGCGGCTTCGGGATCGCGTGCAGCACAAGCTGCACGTCTCTAGGGCAGCCGCGGGGCTCCCGTATCTGCGGCGTGAAATGGCTCGGCGGCGGGGTCTGGCTCCGCTCCGGAGGACGATGAAGCAAGCAGAGCCGGCCATCCGTGCGATCAAGCCCTGCTTTCCTCATGAGCCCCTGACCGCCGCGCAGTACCTGGACGGCTCCGCCCCCACGTTCGATTCGGTCATCTTCGACGAAGCGTCGCAGCTTCCCGCTGAGGATGCGGTGGGCGCGATAACCGCGGCAACCGTCTCTATTGTCGTCGGTGATCCGAAGCAGCTTCCGCCCACCAACTTCTTCGCGGTCAGCGTGGGTCAGACCCATGCACCCTGGCTGACGACGGAACCCCGCTGTACGAGGATGCCGAAGAGCATTCTGGAGGAGTTCATGGGGGCGGGCGTTCCGATGAGCCGGCTCGGTGGCACTACCGAAGCGCACGAGTCGCTGATCAACTTTTCCAACATCAGCTTTTACGACGCTGACCTCTACACCTTCCCTAGCGTTGAGAGCGGCACGGATGGCGGGCTTCAGTTTGGTCTTGTGGCGGACGGTATACGAGGAAGGACTGAACCCCGGCGAGGTGGCGTGTCGCCGACTCCGTGGTGCGCTTCGTCAAGGAGCAGCTCGCAAGGCAGGAGCGTGGAGAAAAGCCGCTGTCGTTGGGTGTAGGCACGTTCAACATGCGCCAACAGCTTGGAATTCAGGACGAGCTGGAGAAGCGCCGCAGAGATGATCCCTCCATCGAGCCCTTCTTCAGTCGTGGGCTGGAGGAGCCGTTATTCGTCAAAAACCTGGAAAACATCCAGGGTGACGAGCGGGATGTAATCTTTATCAGCGTTACCTACGCCAAGGGGCCGGACGGTAGACTGCGCTACAACTTCGGACCCCTGAATGGTCAGAATGGGTGGCGCCGCCTCAACGTTCTCACAACGCGAGCGCGCCAGCAAATGCGCGTCTTCTCGTCTATGAGAGGGGACGAGATCAACGCAGCCGCAACTACTTCAGACGGAGCGAAACTGCTGCGGGAGTTTCTGAATTACGCGGAGCACGGGCGGCTGGAGAGCACGAGCACGAGCCTCGCCGCTGACACGGAGTCACCCTTCGAGCGCGATGTGCTGATGGAACTCACGCGCCGCAATCTCGGTTGTGCTCAGGTTGGGGTGGCCGGCTACCGAGTGGATCTGGGGCATTCTCGACGACGCAGACCCTGGGCGGTTCTCTGCGGGGATCGAGCGGTGACAGGTAGTCGCTACCCATTCGTCGAAGTCCCGCACGGGACCGTGATGACTTCAGACAGCAGGTGCTTGAAGTACGGGGATGAACAACCACCACGCGTGTGATCACCCGATTGGTTCGGCGATCGGCAGGGGCAGATCGACGGCTGCCTGGCCTGATTGAAGAAGCTCGTGCCCGCGCGGTGAGGAAGCGGTAGCGGAGCGAAGCGCGAGGCGTTCAGCGGCAGAAGCAGCGCCCGACGAGAGTGGCGGAAGAAACCGAGCGTGGAAAGGCGCGACAGCCAAACAGCTAATACTGGTGTCGCGGATACGTCCCGCCCGAACGCTTTTGCCGTACACCTGACACCTGGGAGGAAAGAGCGCGAGCGGTTGCGAATGTGTTACCGATCTCCCCGAACACCTGTTACCTATGTACCCAGAACGTACAAAACTTGGGGGAAGGGGGCGCGGTAGCAGAGCACGCGCTCCTGCTGGTACATGGTTCGCAGGGAGTTCTCAATCCCCGGGTTGCCAGGTTTGCACGTCTCTTGTGCACCGGCTATTGACACCCGACCTTGAGCTTCGCACGCGCCCAAGTACTGCCCCGAAAGCCATGGCCCACGGAGATGAACATAAAATGCCTATACCTACCGAGCGGCTGGAGCTGGTACCCGCCACACCTGACCTGATCCGTGCCGCCCTCGTAGACGACGCGTACCTGGGCAAGTGCCTCGGGGCGCGTATCCCCGCGAGCTGGCCGCCCGAGTTCTACGAGCCCATGGGGCTGGAGTATACACTCCTGCGGCTGGAAGCAGGACCGGAACAGGCTGGCTGGTGGATGCACTACTTCGTCCTGCGGAGTGAGTCCGAAGACGGGCGGGTTGTTATCGGCACCGGAGGCTACAAGGGGCCACCCCACGAAAACGGCACGGTGGAGATAGGTTACACCGTGGCGTCCGAGTATCAGCGGCGGGGGTACGCCACCGAAGCAAGCCAGGGACTGGTGAGGCACGCCTTCACGTTCCCGGAAGTCCACCGAGTGGTGGCAGAAACATTCACGGACCTGACCCCTTCAATTGGCGTGCTGGAAAAACTCGGGTTTCGATATGTGGGCGATGGGGAGGAGGCAGGTGTAATCTGGTTTGAACTCCTGAGGGAGGAATACACTCCACATGGATACCCAACGCTAGCTGGTTGAGATCTGTTGATGTGGTAGTAATCGGCGCCGGGGTGATCGGTGCGAGCATTGCTTATCACCTGGCGGCGCGGGGCTGTTCACGCGTCCTGGTGCTGGACTGCGGCGAGCAGCCTGGCCAGGGCAGCACTGGCAGGGCAACAGGAGGATTCCGGGCCCAGTTTGGATCCGCGATCAACGTCCGGCTGTCCTTGCTGTCCCGCGAAAAGCTGCGGCGCGTTCAGGATGAGCTCGGCGTCGACTCTGGATACCGCCCTTGTGGCTATCTTTTTCTCGCACGCGATGCGGACCAACTCGCTGCGCTTCTCGCTGCTCAGCATGTGCAGCACGCCGCGGGTCTTTACGAAGCGCGGCAGGTAGATGCGGGCGCCTTCCAGCAGCTCAATCCCGCCGTGAACTCCGAAGGACTGGCAGGTGGGGTCTTTTGTCCCACCGATGGATTCATCCGGCCGCTGGATCTCCTGCGCGGGTACATCGACGGTGCAAAGCGGCTCGGCGTCCAGTTCAGCTACGCTCAGCCCTGTGAAGGCTTCAGAATGGATGGGGACCGGATTGCCGCCGTTCAGACCCCGGCTGGGCAGATCGCCGCGGCCTGGGTGGTGAACGCCGCCGGTGCATGGGCAGCTCAGGTAGCGCGGCACGCCGGAGTGCGGATTCCAATCACCCCGTTGCGTCGCCAGGTAGCCGCCACCCATCCGGGGGATTGGCTCCCGGAAGAGATGCCGATGACTATCTTTGTGGAAGACGGCTTTCATCTGCGGGTGCGCGACGGGCGGGTACTTCTCCTCTGGCCGGACCAGCCCCGAGAAGACGATCCGTTCGACGCCAGCTTCGATGACGCGTGGCTTGCCCCGGTGCTGTCGCGCGCCCACGAACGGATACCGTGCCTGGCTGACGTGCCCATAGACCGGGCGAGGTGCTGGGCGGGATTGTACGAGATGTCCCCGGACAAGCACGCGCTGCTTGGCCTGGCTCCGGGGGTGGAGAACCTGTATCTGGCAAATGGCTCTTCCGGCCACGGTGTCATGCATGCGCCGGCACTCGGGCAGCTGCTTGCCGAAATGATTCTGGACGGCAGGGCAACCACGCTGGACGCGCATGCACTTCGGCCCAGCCGGTTCGCGGAGGGGCAACCCAACGAGGGAACAGCATTGCTCTGATGGAGCGCACGACCTCGCTGTGCCTCCTTGACGCCGAACTGAATCGGGTCCAGCTTGAGGTAATACTCGCATATGTTTACCCGAACGCATAATCCCATGGCCCGCACCCTGTTTGCTCCGTCGCGCGCGCTAGTCGGGATCGCACTGCTCTTCGCGAGCGGCGCGACGGCTCAGACGACAAGTGGCTACCGGACGCCACCCGCGCCGATTCCGCAGATTTTGAGCGCTGCGCCGGCACCGCTGGTCTCCATCAGCCCGGATCGAAGCACGCTCGCATATCTCGCCCGGGAAGGACTCCCCAGCATTGCCCATCTCGCCGAGCCCGAGCTGCGCCTGGCGGGCGTCCGGATCAATCCACAAACCAACGGGCAGAGCCGCAGCTCGTTCCTGAACGGCATCGCCTTCGCGCCTGTCACGGGGGGAGCGCAGCGCGCGGTCCGGCTGCCGCAGGGGACACAGATCTCTTTTCCCCAATGGTCGCCGAGCGGATCGCACCTGGCCTTCGTGAACACCACGGTACAGGGGCTGGAGCTGTGGGTGGTGGACGCCCGCACCGCCGAGGTACGGCGCCTGGTAGGTCCCGAGCTGAACGGTACACTCGGATCTCCCTTTGACTGGATGCCCGACGGCGCGTCGCTGCTGGTTCGGCGGATCGTCCCCGGCCGCGGAGCCGCTCCAGCAGTCCCACGGGTACCGAGCGGCCCCGTAATCCAGGAGAGCACCGGAAGGGCTGCGCCGGTGCGCACCTATCAGGACCTGCTGACCAACCCGCACGACGAGCAGCTCTTCGAGCACTACTTTACCGCCCAGATGGCGCGGGTTCCGCTCGCGGGGGGCGCACCGACGCCGATTGGCGAGCCGGGGATCTTCAGCAACGTCAGCGCGGCGCCGAACGGGCAGTACATCCGGGTGGATCGCATCAAGCGCCCCTACAGCTACCTGGCACCCCTCTCCTCCTTCGCGAGCGAGATCAACGTTCTCGACCTGCGCGGCAGACGGGTCCATCAGGTGGCGAACCGCACCGACGTGGTGATGTTCCCCATCGGCCGCGACATGACCAACCCCGGACCGCGGGGGATAAGCTGGCGCGCCGATGCTCCGGCGACGCTGGTGTGGGTGGAAGCCCTGGACAGCGGCAACGCGCAGCGGCAGACCGCGCAGCGCGACCGGGTCCTGATGCTGGACGCCCCGTTCACCGGCAGGCCACGTACGCTGATCAACCTGGACCAGCGCTTCGGCGGGATCACCTGGGGGCGCAACGACGTGGCGCTGGTGAACTCGCAGTGGTCCACCACCAGCCGCACGCGCACCTACGTGGTGAACCCGGGGCAGCCGGGGGCCCAGCCGCGAGTGCTGTGGGACCGCTCCAGTGAGGACCAGTACGGCAACCCCGGCTTCCCCATCACCACCAGCAACGCGGCGGGATTTCGCGTGCTCCAGTTCACCGCGGATGGACAGGGCATCTTCCTTTCGGGTGAGGGGGCCTCGCAGCGCGGCAACTACCCGTTCCTGGACCGTATGGAGCTGCGCACCGGCAAGACCGAGCGCCTGTGGCGGAACGAAAATCCTCACTATGAAACTTTCGTCGCGCTGGTGGACACGGATGGTCGGCGCTTTCTTACCCGTCGCGAATCACTCACCGAGGCGCCCAACTACTACCTTCGTGACCTGAACCGGGGCACAGCCAACGCGCTCACCAACTTCCCCGACCCGGCACCGCAGCTCGCGGGGATCCAGCGGCAGATCATCACCTACAGCCGCGCCGACGGCACCAGGCTGAGCGCGACGCTCTTTACACCTCCTGGTTACGATACCAAGCGGGACGGGCCGCTTCCGGTGGTCATGTGGGCGTACCCGCAGGAGTTCCGCGACGCGGACGCAGCCGGCCAGATCTCGGACTCGCCCAACCGGTTCAGCCGTCCCGGGGGGACGTCGCACCTCTTTCTGCTGACGCAGGGCTACGCGATCCTGGACAACCCCGCGGTACCCATCATTGGTCCGGCCGGCAAGGAGCCCAACGACACCTATATCGAGCAGCTGGTGAGCAGCATGCAGGCAGCCGTGGACAAGCTGGTGGAAATGGGCGTCGGAGACCGGGACCGGATGGGAGTAGGAGGCCACAGCTACGGAGCCTTCATGACCGCCAACCTGCTGGCGCATTCGGATCTGTTCCGCGCCGGGATCGCTCGCTCCGGGGCGTACAACCGCACCCTCACCCCCTTCGGCTTCCAGGCCGAGCCGCGCACCTACTGGCAGGCAATGGAGGTGTACAACCGGATGAGCCCCTTCAACTACGCCAACCGGATCAACGAGCCCATCCTGTTGATCCACGGCGAGGCGGACAACAACTCGGGGACCTTCCCCATCCAGAGCGAGCGCCTGTATGCCGCCCTCAAGGGTCATGGTGCGACGGTGCGCTATGTGGTGCTCCCGCACGAGAGCCACGGCTACGCGGCCCGTGAATCAGTGATGCACACCCTGGCGGAGATGGTCGAGTGGATGGACCGCTACGTGAAGAACGCGCCCCCGCGTTCAGGCACTCGACGGGCCGCAACCCAGGAGTAGTGCCCCCGCCCCTGTATCCCCTCCCCCAGAATTGGGGAGGGAGCTGATTGTACGCGCTCCGTTGCTGTAGTCTTTGTAGTCCCTCTCCTGCTTGCGGGAGAGGGATAGCCGAGCTTGCGAGGCAGGGTGAGGGCCGCCGGGGTGAGGGCTTTTCCGCTTTACCGCAGTGCCTGCGTAAGCACCCTTCCATCCAATCTCTCCGTTGGTGTTGCTCCCACCACCCGGGCCAGAGTGGGTGCCATATCCACCACGCGGGCGAACTGGTTGTAGCGCCCCGGTTTGAATTGGGGACCCCAAAAGATCACCGGCACGTGCGCGTCATAGTCGTGGGGATTCCCGTGCTGTGCGTACGTGCCACTCCCCCATACCGAGTGGGGCTGGAGGGTGACGACCATCTCCGCCGGCAGATCCGGTGGAATGGAATGAAGCCAGCGGCGGGCGATGGCATCCCGCGCGGTGTCCTGCTGCGCGAGGGTACGCACCAGGTCCGCGCGCATCACACCCGGCACCTGCCGCGCATCGGCGGCAAAAGCGCGGATCACCGAATCGGCATCCAGTCCAGCACGTCGCAGAGCGGGACGATCCGCGAACAGCATCGCCTCCTGGAAGACGAGCGCGGTGGAATCCAGTCCCCGTCGGACGAGTGCGTCCCGGTGCCGTCGCACGACGTCCGACAAACTGACGTTGTGCGCCGGCCTGCCCGTGCGGGCCTGGTGCACGGCGGCAAAAGACGCCACGCCATGATCAGCTGTCAGCGCGATCACGACACGCGACGAGTCCACCTGAGCGAAGAGCGAATCCAGGAACGTGCCCATCATCCGGTCCAGCCGCAGGATCTGGTCGTGGTATTCGCGAGAGTCGGGTCCCCAGCGATGCCCCACCCCGTCAGTGGTAGACAGGGATACGGCGAGCAGATCGATCTGGGGCCCGGTGCCCAGCCGCAGCTCGCGCATCCCGGCGAGCGCCAGCGCCAGGGTGATTTCGTCCATCCAGGGGAACTCGGTGATCTGTCCAACGGCCTGCGTCGTGTCCGTGGAGACTCGGTACGGAAACACCGCTTGACGCCCGGGGCTCTCCCCCGGCACGCTGTCCGGCTCCGGGTACGCACTCGGGGGGAGCAGGAGCGTCCACGTCTTGCCCGCGTAGCTCTGCGGCAGACGACGCGCGTTGAAGCGCTGCACCCAGGTGGGAAGTGTATCCGCATAGTAGGTGCTGGTAGTGAAGCGCCCCTCCGGGGGTGCGTACCAGAAGACGTGCTGCTTGGCGCGCCCCAGCGGGAGGATCGCCCCGCGATCCTTGCGTGATACCGAGAGTGCTCGGCTGCGGGCATCCTGGAAGCGCATCCAGTCCAGCAGCGTGGTGCCACGGAACCGATACGGTGACGCGCCTGGCCCGGTGGCGTTCACCAGGGGCGCCTGCGCATCCGCCACTCCCGCGGCGTTGACCACGATTCCCGTGCTGCGCGGGAATCGCCCCGACAGGGTGCTCGCGTGGCCGGGCGCGGTTTCGGTCGTGGCGTGGTCCTGGAAGGCATTGGTGAAGACCGCCCCGTTGCGCACCAGCCGGGCAAGTCCGCCGGAAAGCTGACTCTGGTAGCGCTCCAGAAAGTCCGGGCGAAGCTGGTCGATCGTAAAGAACACCACCAGCGTGGGTGCTCCCGAGGGCGACGCGGATGGACGTGCCTGCAGCGCGCCAGCCGGGGGCGCTGCCGCCAGAAAGAGCCCCAGGCAGGCAAGCAGACAAGCAAACGGGCGATGCTTCATTCCAGTGATCGGCAAGAGTTATGTGGCATCCATCCACGCGGGGTGCGTCGCGCCCTGCTACCCCGCAAACGCCCGAAGGCTTCCCCAGTACCCACGCCGCGCGTACATTGCGCCCATGGACACCCCGCACCCGCTCGTGCCGCTGGAGCCCGCGCGGGAGCGTATGATCCAGGCGCTCTGCACCCACTTCGCACAGGACCACATCGATGCCGCGGAGCTGGAATTGCGCCTGGACCGAGCGCACCGAGCGAACACGCTGGCTGAGATCGAGGCTCTGGTAGCTGACCTGCTGGCGCTGCCGGCTGCAAGCTCATCCCCGATGCATCTGGCACGCGCGGCAGAAGTGCCGGATCGCCGCACCGTAGTGGCGATCATGGCCGGAGTTGCACGCAAGGGTGCGTGGACGGTTCCGCGGCAGCTGCACGTCCTGGCGGTGCTGGGTGGAGCGGACCTCGACTTCCGCGAAGCGCAATTCGGGCCGGGCACCACCACGGTAACCATATTTGCTACCATGGGAGGCGTGGACATCATCGTTCCGCCCTGGCTCCGGGTGGAGTCCGACGGCTTCGCGCTCATGGGTGGCTTCGAACACTCAGGTGGGGCCCCAGCTTCTTCCGACCCATCCGCGCCCGTGCTCCGTATCAGCGGCCTGGCGATCATGGGTGGCGTGGACATCGAGGTGCGGCTACCCGGCGAAAGTGCCCGCGATGCCAAGCGGCGGCTTCGGGAGGCGCGGAGACTTCAGCGGGGGAGGTGAGGCAATACGGAAAGTGACTGATGGCTGGCCACAACCCGCCGGAAGCTGCCGACGACTGCCGGTGCAAGCAGCCAGAATCCCGAGATGGGCATCACGATTACACCAAGCACCAGGAGCAGGAGCAGCGTCCAGCCAAGCACTCGGGGCACCATGCCGCCCGTGCGCACCTCGATCCAGTCGGTGAGCAGGCCGACCAGCGCGATCAGGAGCCCGGCAAGAAAGAACCAAAACGCGAAGTTGCGCAGGGGACTCTTTCCCAGGCTGTTCCAGAGTCCGGCCTGAATCATGTCACCAAGCGGACGCGCCAAGAATAGCAACCCGAGCGCGGTGTGCACGCCCCCAACGCCCACCAGCCACCAACCGATCCATCGTCGCATCACGCCTCTCCGTAGGGCAGTGTTCCCGTGGGATCCGCAACCCACGATCAAGAGTAGGGCCAGCCAGTTCAGCCGAAAAGAAACCTCCTCCAGGCGCCCACCGCAACTCCGGCTGCCGTGTCGATGAACGACAAGGGGCTATCCCTGCGAACCGCACCGGCGCCAATTCCTCGGGCCGAAGCCCGCTCCCCATCATACGTTCCCGGTGATCCCTAGCCGCGGAGCCGACTGACCAGCCTACTTATCAATTCTTGAAAGCACCCTGCCACTCCGCACGTTCATGATCCGCTCGCTGTCCATCGCGAGCTTGCCGTCGACGAGCACATGCACCATCCCTTCCGCCAGCTGGTGGGGCTTCGAATAGGTGGCGCGGTCCCGCACGCGCGCCAGGTCGAAGACCACGATGTCGGCCACTGCTCCGGGGCGGATCTGCCCCCGGTCCCGCATCCGGAAGACGGCCGCGGGAAGTGCGGTCATGCTCCGAATCGCCATCCCGAGGTCCACCACTCCCTCCTCCACCACGTAGCGGCGCAGCTTGCGAGGGTAGGTGCCGTAAGCACGCGGGTGTGGAACGCCCTCACCCATGGGCACCAGGGTGCCGTCGGAGCCGGTCATCATCCAGGGCTGTCTCATCAGCGTGGTGATGTCCTCCTCCGTCATGTTGAAGGAGACGATCCGCGTATCACCAGCGCGGATCAGCCCGATGGCCGCGGCGATGGGGTCCAGCTTGCGCTCCCGGGCGATCTCCTCGAGGGTCTTTCCCTCGACGGACGGGTCAGCCGCGTGGCGCGAGATCTGGATGCGCTGGGCGCCCCCGCGGCGGTCCAGGTTCTCGAGCATCTCGGTGCGGATGCGGGCACCGGTAGCCGCGTTCCCGAAGCGCGCGCGAGGAGTGAATCCCGCCCTCCCGCCTGCGCCCACCTGGGAAGGAGGGCCGCGTCGAGCCCGGTCTGCGATGCCTCGTACGGGTACTGATCTGCGAAGACTTCCACCCCTCTTCCCGTGCTCGCTCTATGCGACTGACGAGTGCGCCCGAAAAGCCCCACACCCGCGGCCCGAGTGCCTTGATGTGCGTCGCGATCGCGGGGAGCTTCGCTTCCCGCGCCACGCGGATCACCTCGTCCACAGCGGCCACCAGGCCGATTGAGTAGTCCGACTCGTCGCGGATGTGGCTGGTGTAGACGCCGCCGTACTCCGCCGCGACCTTCGCCAGCTCGACGAGCTCCTCGGTGGTCGAGTAGCTTCCCGGTGCGTAGAAAGGCCCGCTGGAAAGCCCGTACGCCCCTGCCTCCATTCCCCGGCGGACAAGTGTGCGCATTCGGTCCATCTCAGCCGCCGTCGGGGGGCGGTCCGCCATTCGGAGAATTGCGCCGCGCACCCCACCGTGCGGAACCAGCAGGGCGACGTTCACCCCAGGCCGTCCTTGAGCAAGCTGTCTCGCTGCGCAACCAGGTTCACGGGACCGCCGCCGTCGGGGTTCACTACGACGGTGGTGATCCCCTGCGCCAGGAGCGGCTGCGCGGGGCTTAGACCCGGAGTGGCGAGCCCGGGCCCCGCATGCGAGTGGACGTCGATGAAGCCCGGGCCACGTACAGACCCGCGGCATCGATGACGCCGGGCGCGGGCAGCCTTCAGGTTCCCGACTGCGGCGATCCGGTTCCCACGGACGGCGACGTCGGCGTAGTACCACGGGTTGCCAGTTCCATCCAGGAGGCGGCCATTGCGGATCAGCAGGTCGTACTCCTGAGCCGCGAGCGGAGCGGCGGTGAGGGCGACCATCAGGAGCAGCCAGAGGCCAGCAAGCGGTCTATGCATCTGTCAGGGAGAGGGGGTGGATGGGCATAAATCGGGCTTTCGGGTGTTAGCCAGTCTCCACAACTTAGCACACGTCGTGGGCGTGTGGCAGATCCTTCTTGTAGACAGATGCAAGCCGGAAGCGGCATATTCGGGTACGTTGATTCTCCTGCACACTCTCAATCGCCACCCGATGCTTTCACCACGGCCCAGCTCGCTGCTACTCGCTGCATTCACTGTTGCATGCCATGTGACTCCCGCGCCTGCCCAGCGCAGCGCCCTGGCGAACCAGGCGGAGATCCGCCGTACCGCCTACGGCGTTCCCCACATCCGCGCGGAGAACCTGCGCGCGGCTGGCTTCGCGCTGGGGTACGTGCAGGCGGAGGACTATGGAGAGCGCGTGGTGCGCGGACTCGCCCGCGCACGGGGCGAGCTTTCCCTCCACTTTGGGGCGGACAGCGTGGACGTGGATGCCGCCAGCCGCCGCACGCTGCGTCGCGCGCGGGAGACATACCCCCGGCTGGATGAAGACACGCGTGACGTGCTGGCGGGCTTTGCCGAGGGCGTCAACCGCTACGTCGAACTCCATCCGGAGGAGTTTCCTGAATGGATGAAGCTTCGCTTCACCGGACAGGACGTGCACGCTCTGGGTGTGACCAGCGCCAACGTAGAAGCTGCGCGGCTCCTTGCACTGCAGGCTGAGACCGGGCAATTCGAGTCTCCGGCGCCAGGGCGCGGCCCGGACGAGGGCTCCAACGCGTGGGCGCTTGCACCCAGCCGGACACGCTCCGGCAATGCAATCCTGCTGCGTAATCCCCACCTCGCCTGGAGTGCCGGCTACTACGAGGCGCACGTCAGCGTGCCGGGCAAGCTCAACTTCTACGGCGACTTCCGCATCGGCAGTCCCATTGGGATCATCGGCGGCTTCAACGAGCACCTCGGCTGGGCCACCACCAACAACGACGTGGACAGCGACGAGCTGTACGTGCTGGATGCGGATCCGAATCGCCCGGACCACTATTTCTTCAATGGCGGCTCGGTGCCGCTCCGGCGCGAGGTGGTCATGGTGCCCTATCGAGCCGGCGACAGTGCGAGCCAGATGGAGCGCGACTTCTGGAGCACCCCGATCGGGCCGGTGGTGCACCGCACGCCGCAGCGGATCTATGTGGTCAAGGCCGCCGAAGAGGGCGAATACCGGGCCTCCGAGCAGTTCCTGCGCATGATGAAGGCGACAAGCCTGGCGCAGTGGAAGGAGGCCATGCGCATGCAGGCGCGCAGCAGCTCCAACTTCACCTACGCGGATGGGCGCGGGAACATTTTCTACGTCTGGAACGCGACCCTGCCGGTTCTCCCCCACGCCCCGGGCGGTGACAGCATGGCGATCCCGGCGCGGCGCTCTCCGGACGTGTGGAGCCGGCTGGTGCCATTCGACTCGCTGCCGCAGCTGCTCAACCCGCGCAGTGGATACCTGCACAACGAGAACGACTCCCCGCACTACACCAACCTGGATCAGGTGCTGGACGCGTCGCGCTACCCGGCGAACCACGAGCAGCCCAGGCTCGGACTGCGCAGTCAGCTTGCGCTGGAGCTGCTCCACAGTCGAAAGCAGTACACTCTGGAAGAGTTGGTTCGGCTCAAACACTCGCCGCGCATGCTGCTCGCAGACCGCGTCAAAGCCGAGCTAGTGGCAGCCGCGCGCGGTGCCGCACCCGATCCCGAAACGCTGAAGGCGATTGAGCTGATCCAGCGGTGGGACAACACCACCGCGCCCGGGAGCCGGGGTGGCGTGCTGTTCGAAGTCTGGTGGCGGCGCTACGCAGGGCAGGTCGGGCCCACGGCCTTCCGGGAGCCCTGGACTCCGCAGAAGCCGACCACCACGCCAAGGGGACTCGCACACCCGCAACTCGCGGTGGAGGCGTTCGCCTGGGCGGTGCGGGAGACACAGCAGCGGTACGGTAGCTGGGATGTGGCGTGGGGTGACGTGCACCGTGTGCGGCGCGGCGATGTGGATGTCCCGGTGGCTGGCTGCAGCGGAATGCTGGGCTGCTTCCGGGTACTGACCTTTCGTGACGATCCTGACGGCAAGCGTGCGGTTACCGGGGGCGACGGGTGGGTGCTGGCGGTGGAGTTCGGCCAGGTACCGCGTGCCTACTCGGTACTCGCCTACGGGCAGAGTGCTCGGACCGATTCGCCACACCACGCCGACCAGGCGGCGATGTTCGCACGCGGCGAGATGAAACGGGTGGTGTTCACGGAGGCCGACATCAAGCGGGAGACGGTGCGACAGTACCGCCCCGGGGAGCAGTAGGGGAGTGATCCCTCAGGCTGCAACGCGACGTTGGGCTACTTGCGGTACGACACGTACAATAGGTATACATCAACCAAGCGGCAGCAGCCGGCGGCGTGCCGTGGTTACGCGCGACCGCCGCCTCCTTCCCCGGAGCGATCAATGGTTCCACGGATCACACTCGACCGACAGTTTGCGCTTGCCCTCACGCTCCCGCTCACGATCATAGCCGTAAGCTGCCGTGCTGCCGCACCCGGCGTGCGGCACTTTGGCCCCGAGCGCGAGGCGGCACCAGTGCTCGCGGTCGAGTCAGTGAGCGACTCCGGCCTGTCGGTTGTGCTCCCCCGTCCTGGTCACCTGGTCGTCCTGGAGCTTCGGCCCGACGCCGCGCCACGACTGCTCTACGCCGCCCCACCCACTGACACGCAGCCTCTGGTCGCGGGTTCGCACACGATTGCGTTTGTACCTGGCGTGGTGCTCCATAGCCAGCCGGCGCGGCTCGCGCGCCCGGTGCCGCCGCGTGGAAGGCCCGTGGTCCGCGGCCCCGTACGTGAATGCATCGTGTTCAACGAAGGTGAGATGGCACTCGATCCGACGACGGGCACAATGGTCTCGCGCGAACGCCGAGTGTGTGGCTGGAGAGGCGGGAGCGGCTTAGGGGTACCAAACACGCCACCGCGCCCCGCGGGATCGCGCCATCTGCTGCTCTTTAGCTCGGACCATCGCGCATCGCGGGCGGCGGCTGAGGAGTTGGCGCGTCACGTTGCAGGGCTGCCGACGGGCAGCGGCCCGGAGGTGGCCGCGCAGGCGCTCGCCGATTGGCTGCTCGGCGCATACGCGAGCAGCGGGAACTGGGCAGCCGCGGTGTACGAGTTCCGCTAGCGCTCGCGGGAAGAAGCGCAGGCAGTCAGCACAAAGAAGCCCGGCGGTTTGGCCGGGCTTCTTTGCATCATTTGCAGCCGCGGCTCAGGCCTCGCGGCTCAGGCAGAGCTGATCGCTCTGCACGTTCGGGTTGTTCTGCTCGGCGAGCGGCACCGGAATGGTTACATCCGAGCCATAGTTGCCGCTCTTGTGCCAGGCACCCGTAGGGAAGACACTATTCGCCGGCCGGTTATACTGCCGAATGAGGCGGCGCAGGTCACCCACACGATGCCCACGGCTGAAGAGCCAGAACGCCCGTTCGCGGAAGAGCTGGTTTACGCGGGCGTCCGCGGTTCCCGCATCCGTGAGCGGTGCGAGTCCAGCCACACCTCCGCTCCCGATGCCTGTCGCCGCACGGAGCGCGTTCAGCGTGGTGAGTGCCCCCGCTGCATTCCCCGCTCGTAGCTGCGCCTCCGCCTCGATCAGCCGGGCCTCGACCCCGCTCACAATCGTCACCGGGGACTCACGTGTCGGCCAGATCATCTGCACGTGATAGGGCTGGCCGAGGTCGTCGCGCTGGTTCCTGGTCCCGCCCACGGCGGCGCACGCCGTGGTCCCGCCCACGCACACCGGCACGCGGGGATCGTTTGCGGTGGCGAAGTTCAGGCCGTTACCACCCTCGTTGTTTCCGACGCTATAGCGGCGGGCGTTGTTGTTCAGCAGCCAGATCTGGTTGCTCTGCGTGGTCTGCGAGTGCAACATCTGGTAGCGCAAGGTCGTCGGAACCCCCGCAACCGCCGCCGCGGCATCGGCCGGGCGGTTGAGATTCATGAGGATGCGGCCGCGCGTCACCTGAAGCGCGTGGCGGACACGCAGGTCGGCGGCCGTGGTGCCGGTGACGGCAGTCAGCCCATCGTTCGCATGCCCGAGGGCACGCTCGAAGGCGGCAGTGGTGGTGATCGGGTTCCCGTACTGCTCGCGGCCTTCTACCACCGTGCTGAAGACCAGGCCGCTACAGAAGTGCTCGGCCAGCAGGTTGGCCACGTACGCCTGCACGAAGTGCATCTCGGCCGCCTGCCAGCCCGGGGCGGACGGGTTGTACTGCGTAAACAGCTGCACAGCCTGCTCCGCGGACAGCCGCGCCCGGTGCAGCGCGCGATTGGCATCCGTGAGGAAGTTGTTCTGCGGCGTGATAACGCGCTGATCGATCTCCTGCCGTGCAATGAACGAGTCGCCGTTGATCCACTCGTCGGCGAACAGACCGCCAAGCAGGAACATCTCGCCACCGCTGGTGGCCGTGTTCAGACGGGCCAGCGCGCCCAGGCGTACCGCGTCGGCACCCGCCTGCGATTGCACGTTGCCCGGGCTGATGATGTCCGGGTCCTCCACCGTGAGGAGGTCCGACGTACAGGCCGTCATCGGGAGGGTACCGGCGGCCAGCGCTGTAAAGATCGCCCCTCTGGCAGAGGTGCGCAGCCATGACGATGCAGTACGGAAGCTCGTGCAGGATTTCATTCGAGGTATCATCCTAGAGGCCGAGGGTCAAACGGAACGTGAAATAGGTCGGCGGCGCAAAAGCCTGGAATGACGACGGCGCGTCGCCGGTGGTGCCGAACGCTTCGGGATCCACGCCGGTGTACTTGGTCCAGAGGATACCAAGGTTGCGCGCCGCCAGCGTAGCCGTCACGTTCCGGTTGCGCAGCAGACGACCGCCCCACTCGGCGCCCGGGGTGAACGCCAGCGCCAGCTCACGGAAGCGGAGGAAGTCACCCTCCTCGAAAAAGCCAGCCACCGTGCGGCTCGGATGCTCGCGTACCGCCACCGTCCGCGCCTGCTCCAACAGCGGGGCGTTGGGATCGATGAGGCCCTGACAGTTGTTGCGGCTCGCGCAGCGAATGCGTTCGCTGTTGTTGTAGATCAGGTGCCCACCCTTGTAGTCCACCATGCCGGTCACGCGGATCCGGCGCTGCAACAAATCGAATCCATTGGTGATAGCCACCTCGTGGCGCGGCACCAGTAGCCGTGGAACTCAGCGGTATCGCTGACCACGATCTCACTGATCTGGTTCGCGTTGTGGTGATGATGCCGTTGCCGTCCGTGTCCTCGAAGCCGACCAGCCGACGCGACCACCACACATTCAGCGGAAACCCTCACGCTGCTGCATAGTCGTGCCGATAGTGGGGGCACGCCGCCGAGGCTCACTAGTTCGTTGCTGTTGGTGGAGCCGTTGAGGGTGAGGTCCCAGCCGAAGGCGCGGCTCTGCACCAGCTGGGCGTTGATCAGCGCCTCCCAGCCCTGGTTGCGCACCTCGCCAAAGGTTCTCCAGGCGGGCAGTCGCGCCGGTGCCGATGGACGGTGGCAGGATCCGGCTGATGAGCGCGTCTCTGGACGACTTGTTGTAATAGGTCACTCGGTGGAAAGGAGGTCGTTCCAGAACCTGCCGTCCACGCCCGCCTCGATTTCCGTGGACTGCTCGGGCCTCAGGTTGGCATTGCCGAGGGTGCTGAACACCAGGCCCGGCACCTCACCGCTCTCACCGAGCACTCCCGTCGCCGAGAAGAATTGCACCGCGGCGAGGGTGCCCGGCTGCACGCCCGAAGCGCCGTGGCCGCTCGGAAGCGTAGCTGGCTCAGGAGATCCGAAGCCGGGAAGAATGGCTCTTCGGAAATGACCCAGGACGCGGATAACTTCCGGATAAAAAACCGTCTTGAAGTCCGCGCCGAACGCGCTGTTTCGGTCTGACCGCACCGCACCCGTCAGGAAGAGTCGATCATGGAGGGCCACTCGTTGCTCGACGTAAGCACCCAGCGTGCGGCTCTCGTCCGTGGATTCGTCCGCGGTCTGAACCGAGCCTGATGTGACGGTGATCGCTCCCGGCGGCAGGATGCGACCAACAGCGCCGTTGCGGCTGAAGATGTTGCGGTAGAACTGCACGCCGGCGGTGGTCTGGGACTCGACGCTCTGGTTGAGCTGCCGGGTGGCCGTGGCGCCCGCATCCAGCGTGTACACGAAGAAGTTCGTGCGGTTGTCAATCTTGAAGCCCTGTTGATCCGTGACGCTGGGGCACTCGGTGAACCGGCAGAGCTGGGTGTCCAGGCGATTCGTGTAATCAAGGCCGGCGTTGCTGCGCAGGGCCAGCCACTCCTGCGGACGCCAGTTGCCGCTGACGGAGCCGATCATCCGCTCTATGGACTGGGTCGTCACCGCCTGGTAGATCTGGCGCGGTGTGAATTCCCGCCAGCCGTACAGCGTATCGCCGCCGAGTTCAGGTTGTACCTGATGCCCGGCCCGCCGTAAATATTGGCCGCGATGCCGGGCGTGCCGGAGTCATCACTTCGCGGCAGCCGCAGGTCCTGCGACGTGTAGCCGGCGCTGACCGCGATGTCGGAGTTCCCTGGCAGCGTAATGTTGAGGTTGGCCCGTCCAGTGATCTTGTTGAGCCGGTTGGGGCTCTTCCTGCTCAGGAGGAGGGATAGACCCCGCCGAAGCCAGGTACTGGCGCTCAAACTCCGGCACCTTGGTCACCGTCCTCATCCTCCACTCCCCATGCAGGAAATAGCGGACCGCCTCCGAGCCTGCGGAGCTGTAAACCGTGCTGCTGCCGGTACCCGACACCAAAGGGTGTGGACTCCGCGTCCTGCGTCAAGTTATACACGGTGACGCTGTCCTGCCTGCAAACGCCGGACGCCACTTGCGTCAGGAAGCACTGCGCCGAGATGGCTCGGTCTGGCGCGGTGGTCGTTGTCGCGGCATTAGTACCGGTCCGCCAGCCGGTGTAGGCATCCGGATACCGGTTGCGGTCCGTGATCGCCGTCTGCTCCGTGTAGTAGGTCCACTGCGGCGGACCGGCGATGCCGCGCTTGGTTCTAATGACGATCACGCCATTGGCTGCGTCGGTGCCGTACAGGGTGGCGGCGGATGGACCGCGCACCACCTCCGATGGACTCGATCTCCTCCGGGTTCAGGTCGCCCAGCCGACTCGGCGTGGTGCCGCCGACGCTCACCGAACTGGAGGCGGTGGCGTTCTCGGCCCGGACCCCGTCGATGATGTAGATCAGGTTGTTCGACAGCGAGGCTCATTGCTCGTACCGCGGATGCGGATGCGTGTGCCGGCACCAGTCTGCGTGCCGGGGATGACCAGCACGCCGGGGGCCCGCGAGGTAAGCAGGTCGGCTACGTTGGAAACGGCCGAGGTTTCCACCTCTGGTGGCCTGTACCTGGGCGATCGCATTGCCCACCTCCATGCGACGCTGCTCCCCAGTCGCGGTCACGACGATCGGGTCCAGGGCAGTGGCCGTCGCGCAGCGCAAAGTTGAGCGTCGCCGTCTGTCCGGCGGCGACCGTAACCGGCTGCGTCCGTTCGGCATACCCCACCGTGGACACGCACAGTTGACTCACACCGCGTAGCGTGTACACGCCATCCGCGGTCTGGGCCAGGCGTCACACTGCGGTGCTGGCGTGTAGACGCCATCCGTGGTTTGAGCAAGTCTGGGACGTGCTCCACATCGCCAGCAACAAGACCAGCGGGTCTTACAAGAATGCTCATTACTTCTCTCTAAGTGGTGATGTCTTAGGGCAATCGGGCGCGACGGTGATGCTTCCATGGTTGATGGTGGACGGCAGCGAGGAGACCGCGCGTCGGAGGTTAGGATGTTCGTGCCGAACGGCACTAGGGAAACAAGAGTTTTTTAACTTATCACCAATGTTATATCAGCACCCGCAGAGAGCGCAAGACGCACATGACTGTTGAATAGAAATCCTCCACACCCGAGACTCCGGGTGTGGAGGATTTCTCTTCTCAGGCAACTCGCTTGGCCGGCTACGCGCTCGGAATTAGCGGATTGTTGAAGCGCTCGACGTTCGGCAGCGGAAGACACCGGGTAGCACCATACGTTCCGCCCGCTGGATTACCGTGTGTCGGTGCCGGGAACACCGTGCCCGTTGCTGGCCGGAACGGCAGATTGTAGCGGATCATGTCGCCCAGGTGGTGTCCCTCCAGGAACAACTCCCGCCGCCGCTCTCGATGACCTGGTTCATGATCTCGGTCGGGTTGCTGCTGCTGAACGCCGGCAGCGCCACTCCCGCGCGGGTGCGAAGCGCGTTGATAATTCCACCGCTGGTTCGTCTCCACCATCTGCCTCGGCGACGATCAGCTGCGCTTCCCGCCCCGTGGCGATGGGGAGGGATGTGGTGAGCGAGGCGTACTTGTTCTGCACGAAAACCCGGGTCCATCCGCGTTCGTCCTGCCGGTGTCGGTAGCCCGAACCCGGGGATCGGCCACACCACCGGTGGTCAGGTTCCGGTATTCCGGCGCGATGGACACCACCTGTCCCTGGTTGTTCTGCGCGAACACGCGGTTCTCGCCGCCCCGCGACGAGGAGGCTGTGGCGTTCCTGACGTAGTTGGTCGGAACCAGCCGGGCATCCGCGGCCTCCGCCCTCCTGCAGGTTCAACCCGCGCGCGTACGCACCCACCAGCGCCATGTTCAGGATGTCGGTGTTGCTTGACGCCCGCGCGGCATCGATGCGCGAGTGAACCGCTGCTCCGCGCGTTCGAAAAGCTTCGCTGGCGCGTCGCCAAACCACCGGGAATCAGGTTCTCGTCGAGCAGGACGCCTCGCAGAACATTTCGCCCAGGAGGACGTGACTGTACCGGAGTATGCTGCGGCGGTGGCGATCATGGAGGTACGGTTGTACCTCCGCATCCGTCAGCTTCCTCAGCTTCTTCAGAATGTTATCCGCGGAGAAGCGGGCCACGGAAACCCCAGGTGTACAGCCCGATGCCCTCACAGCTGCCGCTCGCGTACAGCGCATCACTCGGTGCGTCACGCACGACGATAGATGCGGCCGCCGTGCGGCGGTCTGCGACGCGTCGGTGAGCTCCTCACCCGCAGGCCGCTGACCACCACCTGGGCGCCGAAGGCGTGGTCGAAATCTGCACCGATTGCCCCGTTTGAGGAGCAGCGTCGCCCTGCTGGGTCCTCGGGTGCGGCCGCCGGAATCCGGCTGGGCGCCTCCTCAAGGGCGCGGTCCAGCACACCCGCACCCGCCACCAGCGTGGCGAAGGCAAAGCACAACAGGGCGGCGGGGACAGCCGAGCCGGTTTTCCGCTCGCTTCGACGAAGATGTCTGTTTCCTGTGGTCGCCTAGAAGCCGAAGTTGACTGTAGCCACGAACTGCCTCAGCTGAGGCACGACATTCTGCTCCCCGCTGCGCGCTGCCACCCCCTCGCGTGCCGCCGAGGAACAGGCCTCGGGTTCCAGGCCGGATCGCGGTCCGGATGTACAGGTTGCGCCCAGCCAGTTGATGCTCGCGCGGCGGCCCCGAACGCGCCCGCCCACCGTTCGGGGATCGTGTAGGTCGCCGAAACTTCACGGGGCTTGCTGGCTCGCGTCGTGAACCAGGCCGCTGATGTACGTTGTGCCACGCTGAATGGTTGCGAGCGCGATTTCGATCCGGAATTCCAGGGGAAGAAGTTTTCCCGGCAGCGGGCGAAGATGTTGCACCGCACGCGGTCGTTGCCGTCAGCTGGCAAAAGCCCTGCTTGAAATCCACCATCGCGTACAGGCGCAGGTTGCTGAACAGCGTCAGCGTTGCCAGACAGCATCGCGTGGAAGTGAACGCCCCTCGATCTTCGGGGTGGGCCGCCCCAGGAGAAAACAAACGGCGCGGTGGCACAGCGTACAGTTCCCCCGCGCCGTCGTCGCACATTTCCGAACCCGCTACCAGCGTACCGGCCGCGTTGAACTGCGCGTCGACAACCCTTCTCAAACCAGGAACCCACTGGATGACCCACGCGGTGCTGAGTCCCGGTGCCCGCCGAAACGAAGAAAAGTCCCTCGACGCCGAGGTCAAATCTCGTTCTCATTAGTGGCGACGCTGGGCGTAGTCCATCCTAAACGCGGAGTGGTGATCGCCTGGAGGCGAGCAACTCCACGCCCGTGTTGAATCCTGCCCGCGTTGATGAACTGCGACCGGAGAACCCCCGTCGACGGAGCGACGTCACGCAGCAGAATGGCGTCCCAGGTCCGCTGGTTGTAGTAGGTGAACTCCAGCCCAAGCCGTTCGTTCCGGGAACCGGCATCAGCCCAGCTCCACCTCCGAGCCACGTTCGGGGCCCGAGGTCCAGGTTGCCGACAGCGTTCGGCGTGACCGTACCCGTCACCCGGCCCTGTGACGGGGCTAAGGTCCGCAGGGCGGCAAAGGTCTGTGGCTGCTGGCCGGACTCGCCGTAGGCGCGCAACCGGAACTGGTTCTGAAACCAAGATTCCAGAACAGCTCTTCGCTGACCACCCAGGCGCCGCTGGGCTTCGGGTAGTAGACCAGGTCGAAGTTTTCACCAAACGCGCTGTTGTCGTCCGCCCGGATGGCGCCGGTCGGAAGAGGCGATCCTGCCAACCGAACTGCTGCTGAACGAACACCCCGATGGTGGTGTTGCTCCGCGTAGTCTTCGCTCCCCCGCCGGGTGGATGCGGCTGACGCCCGCAGCCCCCGCGCGGGGAAGTCCTCGCCAAAAAGGCGCTCCACCCGACTCAGGTAGCGACTGTAGAACTGGGCGCCCACCGAGGTGTTCGAGATGAGGCCGGGCCGCAGGTTCGGGTTCGCCGTGCCGCGTAATCCAGGCTGCTGAACGTCACGTTCCGGGTCAGGGCATCCTTGTAGCCACGGATCTCGCCGGGCGAAAAGAAGACCTGGAAGTTGCGATCTTCGATGCGCTCCTGCCGGCTCCACGTTGTCTTCCCGGGTAGGTCCCGTCCCACGGAAAGGCGCTGTGTGAACCAGCCGAGCGGCCGGTGGGTCATCTGCACGCTGCCAGTGAACCGGTTCAAATCCTGGTAGTCCAGATATGCGTGGTAGTACGCTTCCGGTGTGGCGCTGTAAGCCCCTGCGTGGGGTTTTCCTGCCCTGTGGCAAGCCAGGGCGATGTTCACCGGGTTGCATCAGGGCAATCGTCAGGTGGTGCCGCCGGCGCCGATTCCAGGCTCAGGTCCGTGCGCCCGCTCACGTATCCCATGCTTGTCACGATGTCGATCTTGTCGAAGGGAAGATCGACAGGTTAACGCCGCGCGTTGAGGCGGATTTCAACCGGTTGCTCGGCTCGATCCCCGTGCTCCCGCCAGCGGCTGCCCCCGGCGAAGTAGCGGACACCCTCGGAGCCGCCGCTCACGTTGAGGTCGTACTCCTGCTGGTGTCCGGTCTGGAAGATGTCTTGCCCGTAGTTGCTCTGCAGCTGGTTGAAATCGATGGACAGGATTTCACAGGTGGCGCAGGCGAACCATAGTTGGTCCATAAGCGCTCCTCGGGATTGGCGAAAGAGTTGGTCCCCCTGCTTGATGGTCGTTCCACCTCGCGCGACCGATCGCGCCTTTGTAGTGATGATCTGGATCACCCGTTGGCGGCCTCGGTTCCGAACAGCGTCGCCGCCGCCGGTCCCTTGATGATCGATGCTTTCGATGTCTTCCGGGTTGAAGTCGTTCAGCGGGAGATCGCATTGGAGCCGGATCTGAGTAGTCGGGCCGGTGGATTGGGCATTGTTCACGCGGACGCCATCCTGTAGATCAGTGGCTCCTGCGAGAGAAAGGCTCGAGATGCCGCGGATTCGGATCCTGGAGCCGGTACGGAAACCTGGCCCGTGCCGGGCGAGATCACCACTCCCGGTGCGCGGCCGCTGATCGGCTCCTGGAGGTTGTTGACTGGCGCGGTTACGACATCCGCCGCCTCGTTACCGAAACCGCGTTTCCAACAGTTCGCCTCCGTGCATCCCCGGCTGTACCGGTGCAACCAGCTCATCGAGCGCGACGGCTGATGCGCCCAGGGTAAAGTCGGCAGCAGCAGCTTGTCCAGCCGGGACGGTAACTTCCACCGCTCGGAGGCGGTAATCAACCAGCTCAACACGAACTCGCGTTGACCCTGCAGGTACACCCAGGCGTGTACTCACCCGAACTCCCGGTAACCACGCGGCGGTTGGTACCCGCCACGCTGACCGCTTTCCCGGAAGCGGGCGCCGTGTGCTCGCTTCCGTCACCGTCCCTCGGACTGTACCGGTCGTCTGAGCAGCAAGGTAGGTGGCAGGGGTTCCCCACATTGCCACCAGCAAGGTAACGGCAAGAACTGGCCTTACGAGATTGGTCATTACATCCCTCCTGAGTTGTGATGGTGCTTTCAATGGAGCAAACGAGAACGAGACGGTCCGAACGGAATTGACGTTTTCCATCTTTTCTGATGGGTACAGTGAGAGCGGCGATCATCATATCGCGCGATATCGCGCGTTTGGGAGAAACAGGCCCTCGGAAGCGAGGGGCCGTGGGGAACAGCCGTTGTTGTTTATTGTGATAAATACGTTACGCGCGTGCAAGGGGAAAGCGCAAGGGGGACGGCACGATTCCGGCACCGGAAGAGTTCGCAACCTATTCATTTCAACCGCACACACATGCGTCGCCTGGTCTTGTTTGATATAGATGGAACCCTATTGAAAGCCGGTGGAGCAGGGCCCGAGCTTTCCGCGATGCCCTGGTGGAGGTCTTCGGAACGCCTGGCCCGATCAACGGGCACTCCTTCGCTGGAAAGACCGACCCGCAGATCGCCTCGGAGCTGCTCCAGGCGGCGGGCCTTGAGCACGAGCACATCACGGCGGGGCTGCCGGAGCTGTGGCGGAGCTATCTCGCACGATTGGAGCCGGAGCTGGCTTGCTCCCGCCTTCGGGTGTTGCCAGGCGTTTTCGAACTGCTCGCTCGAATCGAGCAAGGTCGCGCCGACATGGTGCTCGGCCTGCTCACCGGCAATTTGCGTGAGGGCGCCCGCTTCAAGCTGGATGCGGCGGGGATCGGCTTCCGGCGTTTTGCCGTCGGTGCATACGGATGCGACCATGCGGATCGCGCTGAGCTGCCCGCGTTAGCGGTGCAGCGCGCGGAGGAACGTACCGGAAGGCGATTTCAGCGCAAGGAGATCGTGGTCATCGGGGATACGCCCAACGATATCGCGTGCGGCGAAGCCCTCGGTGTGCGCACGGTCGCGGTAGCGACGGGGAGCTACACCCCGGACCAGCTCGCGGCGTGCGGACGGACTACCTTTTCGCGAGCCTGGAAGACACGGACACCGTTCTGGACGCCATCTTACAGGATTGATTCCTGTCACTCGCGCCGGGCGCTGGGCAGACCACCCGGCGGGTCCGGGGCTGCTCTGCCTGTTCGCCGTTCTGGAAGCGTGCGTCGTCCCGGCCCCTACGGAAGCGTTGTTTGTCGCGCTGGCCCTGGTACGGCCGACGCGATCCTGGTGGCTCGCCGCGCTGGCCACGGGGGCGTCCGGTGTGGGGAGCTTGCTCGGCTACGGAATTGGGTTTGCCCTGTGGGATCCTGTGGGGCGCCCGGTGCTCGAGTGGCTGGAGCTGACCGCAGGGTTCGATGCTGTAGGAAGGCTCTACCAGGAAAATCTTTTCGTGGCGCTGGTCACCTCCGGGTACACCCCATCCCTTATCTGCTGTATACCATCGCCGCTGGCGCGTTCGCGGTGCCGCTGCTCCCCTTCGTGGCCGGTGCCCTGGTGGGGCGTGGCATCAAGTACCTGGTGATCGGCACGCTCACTCTATCTGGGACCCACTGTCCGGAAGGTGCTGGACCGACACTTCCGGTGGATTGCCGTGATTCTCGCCGTCCTGCTACTCGCCACCCTGGTGTTTTGGCGCCGCTGAGCGGGCCTTGCTGGCGGCGGTCCTGCCTGCATGTTGCGCTTCCGATCGGCGACCAATCCCTTGCAATGTCCCATGACTCGACAGTGGCTGCTACTTCCGGCTCTGCTCCTTGGTGCTCCGGTCCCGGCATCTGCGCAGGGCGTGCCCGACACGGATGTATTCGTCGCCCCGCTCCGCTGGCAGAATGGGCAGCACACGGTTGGTGAGCCCGTTAACCTCACGGCCCGCCCGGGATACGACAACCAGCCCTGGTTTTTTCCCGATGGGAGCAGCCTGTTCTACGTGTCACAACGTAGCGGGCAAACCGACGTGTTCCGCCATGACCTGGTACGCAACACCGTCACCCAGGTCACACACACCCCGGAAAGCGAGTACAGCCCTGCCCCTGACGCCGGACGGACGCGCCATGATGGTTGTCCGTGTGGAAGCGGACTCCAGCCAGCACCTGTGGCTTTTCACCCCCAGGGCAAGCCGCTGCGGCGCGCTCCCGGGGATGTGACGGGAGTGGGCTACTACGCCTGGGGAGACCGGAACACCCTCGCGCTCTTCATCGCGGACTCGGTCCAGAGCTTTGTGCTGTCGGACGTGCGCACCGGGCGTGCAACCCGCATTGGAGGCCGTCTGGGCGGCTCACCTCCTCGGGCGATACCGGGCCAGTATGCCGTCAGCTTCATGCAGCAGGATAGCGCCGGCACGTGGGGGATCCAGCGGCTGGACCTCCGCACCCGCCAGGCAACGCCGCTGGTGAAGGCACAGCCCGGCGTGCATTACACCTGGACTCCCAGGGGGACGCTGCTCATGGCACGGGGCGCAACCTTGTACGAGTGGAGCCCGACCGGGGACCGCGCGTGGCGCGAGATCGCCACCTTTTCCGCCGCGGGCCTGCAGTCGATCACGCGCATCGCCGTCAGCTTGCGCGGCGACCGCATTGCTTTCGGTTTCAGCATCCACACCTCCGACAACCCGATGAAACTTCGCTCCCTGTTTGTAGACTGCTCGCTGCTCGCTGCAACTCATGTGGCCGCGCAGAGTTGCCCCTGGTTCCCGGAGCGGGGCGGTTGCCGCTCCGAGCTGGACAACCGTCTGGCTTTTTGGCCTCTGCCCCGACAGCACCTTCGACTTTTATGCGAGCGGCCAGTACCTCCCGAACGTGCCGCGTCCGGAGCAGGTGCTGGGGTATCCCCTCGGGAGCTGGCACACGGCCTATGGGCGGATGGAGCGTTCCTGGAAGCCCTGGCTCGAACTGCTCCCCAACGGGTGAAGGTGTTCCCGTATGGTAAAAGTGTGGAACAGCAAACGATGTATCTGGTCGCCATCGGCAACGAAGCCAATATTGCCCGACTTCCGGAGATCCAGGGCAACATCCAGCGTCTGGCCGATCCCCGTCGGACCAGCTCAGCCCAGGCGGGTACCGTGATCAGCCAGTCACCGGTTGTGGTGTGGGTCAACTCCGCGAACGATGGCAACGAGACGGCCGCGTTCGAAGCCGCGATTCAGCTCGCCTATCAGCTGGCGGCGGGCGAGGACGCACGCACCCGCGCGATGCGCGAGGGCGCTAGTGCTGATCAACCTGGCCCACAACCCGGAAAGCCATGAGCGGCATGTCGCCTGGTACAACGGCTTCGTGATGGGGGATGCCAACCCGCTGGCGCTGGAGCACAACGCACCCTGGGGAATGAGCACCAACAACAATCACTACCAGATCGACCTGAACCGGGACGCGCTGGGGCTCACCCAGACCGAGTCGCGTGCCGTGGCAGCGGAGCTGCAGCGCTGGCGGCCGCAGGTATTCGTGGATCTGCACGGGCAGACGACACAGTACTTCTTCCCCCCGGCCGCGGACCCTATTAACCCGATCTACCCGCAGCAGACCGAGCGCTGGCTGGAGGTGTTCGGGCGGAGCAATGCCGCTGCCTTCGACCAGTTCGGGTGGAGCTACTTCACGCGGGATGTCTTTGACCTGTACTATCCTGGCTACTGGGACACCTATCCCACACTGCACGGCGCAACCGGGATGACGTACGAGACGGACGGCGGCGGCTCAAAGGGAGTGCGCTGGCGGCGCGACGATGGTACCATCCTGACGTTCGCCGATGGCATCGCCCACCATTTCGTCGCATCCCTCGCCACCATCGAAACCGCGGTGCGGCATCGTGAGGCTCGCCTGCGCGACTACTACGAGTATTTCGCCAGCGCGCTCGCGGCGGGGCAGCGCGACCCACAGCGCACCGTGGTGTTGCTCCCCGGCACGGACCCCAACCGGGCGGCGCGGCTTGCGACCACCCTGCTGCGCCACGGCGTGGAGGTTTCCCGCGTCACACAGGCGGGCACACTCGCGGGAACGGAGTACCTATCAGGCCAGCGGGCCCGGCGCGGGGTACCGGCGGGCAGCTTCGTAATTGACCTGGCGCAGCCCAACTACCGTATCGCTAAAACGCTGCTCACGCCCCAGGTGGAGCTGCCCCGACGCTTCGCGGAGCAGGAACGAGCTCGGCGGGCTCGCAACGCACGGCGTGCCGAGGGTGAGCGGGAAAGGCACGCATTCTACGATGTAACCGCGTGGAATCTACCACTCGCACACGGCGTTTCCGCCTTCTGGAGCGGAGACCGCGCCGGCTTCGCTTCCGAGCCCCTCCGTTTGCCGCCGGGGGCAGACAAGAGCCCGGGTGGATGGGACGGCGAAGTCGCCTTCGCTCGTGGGGGCGGTGTGACCGGACGGGCGCAGAGCGCGTATGTGTGGACAGCGGGCACTGAGGGAGCGATCCGTCTGCTGGCACGACTGCAGGGCGAGGGCTTCAACGTGGTGGTTTCGGAGCGTCCCCTGATGGCGGACACTGTGGAGTACTCGCGGGGCGCCTTCATCGTCCGTGTGGAGCGGAACCGTCCCGAGCTGCACCAGCGGATCGATGCCCTAGCGCGCGAAGCGGGCGTTCGCGTGACGGCGGCGCGCACCGCCTTCCCTGAGCGCGGTATCACCGGAACGGGCTCCAACGTCGCCCGAACACTCGCCCGGCCCCGTATTGCCGTGCTCGCCGGAGAAGGTGTCAGCCCCACCTCCTACGGAGCTCTCTGGTTTTACCTGCAGCGACGACTCGGGCAGCCCTTCACCGCGCTGCGTGCTACGGACCTGAATCGCGTGCCACTCGATGACTTCGACGTGGTGATTCTGCCGGACGGGAGCGGCTACGGCCGTGCGCTTGGTGAGCGTGGGGTGCAGCAGCTTCGCGGGTGGATGGAGCGCGGGGGCACGCTGATCGGGTATGTCGAAAGTGCCTCCTACCTGCTCGATCAGCAGCTCGGCGTTGAGTTTTCCCCGGGTGACAGCGTCCGCCCGGCTGCGGACTCGCTTGCCCGCGTCGTGCGCGGGATTGATGCGGCCACTCCTGCTGGCGTCACCCTCCCGCCCTCCACTAGCCCTGGAGCCCGGCCGGACGAAGCGATCGAGGTACCCGGTGCATTTCTGCGTGGCCGGCTGGACCGTACGCACTGGCTCACCACCGGCTACGAGCAGGATGATCTCCCGTTGCTGGTGCAGAATTCACCGCTGCGAACCTCCCGCGGGGGCGCCAACCCGGTGGTTTATGCTGAAGGTCCACGACTGGTAATGAGCGGGTTCACCTGGGGCGCTAACACGGCGCGCGCCTATGCCGGCCGGTCATATGCCACAGTAGACAATGTCGGACGGGGCCGGCTGATCTTGTTCGCCGAGGAGCCGTTGTACCGCCTGGTATTTGATGCGCCCGCCGGACTGCTCGCCAACGCGATCTACCTGGGATCGCGGGGCCGCTGATGGGCCCGCGCATCCGGGCACACTTGCACGATTGATGCGGTATACGAGAAGCACCCTTTCCCGGAGGCCCCATGTCTTCCCACTCTCCTACCGGCGTATCAGCACTCACCTTGTCCCTGCTGCTGGTTTTTGCGGCATGCAGCACCAATCGACACTTCACGCCACGAAAATCGCATGGTGAGGGGCGAGTCATCACGGCGGAGCAGATCCGAAAATCCGGTGCAACGAACGCATGGGATGCTCTCCGGCGAGTTGGGACTCACCTGACTATGCGAGAGACCTCGAACGGACAGCCTGCGCGGCTGATGAATCGAGGCCCGAGCAGCATTCTTCTCAGCAGCGACCCCCTGGTGGTGATCGACGGGGTGCGGATGATCGATTTTCGCACGTTGGACCAGGTGCCAGCTCAGATCATCTCCAGCATCCGAATTCTCGCCGGACACGAGGGCACAACGCGGTATGGCACGGGTGCAGGCAATGGCGTGATCGTGGTGGAAACCAAGGTCCAGCCGGACTGAAATCCGGGAGTAGCTGATGCAAAAAGGGGAGGCCAGCCTTGGCCTCCCCTTTTTGCTGTGCTGCTGCTAAGGTGCCAGCAGGTTCAAGCTAGGCGCCCCGACTAAGACACTCCTTGAACTCCGGGTTATTCTGCTCATCAAAGGGAATCGGGAAGTCGACATCTCTCCCATACGTTCCCAGCGTTCTGGAGCTCAGGTTCTCGTCGGCTACAGTTGTTCTTGCATACTGCGGCCGAGCGTAGGCGCCAGTCGGGAACACACTTTCTGAACCGCGGGCATACTGACGCACCAGCCGACGCATATCACTCAGCCTTTGCCCGGTGAGGTACAGCCAGAAGGCACGCTCCTGAAAGAACTGGTCCACACGTCCTTGTGGAGTACCTGGATCCGTGAGCGGAGTGAGCGTCACTCCCACAGGGGTCATGCCAAAGCCAGTCAGAAGCGAGGACGTATTCGCACGCAGCTCGTTGAGAATCGGCAGGTATGCGCTGCCCTGCCCGCGGCTCAGAGCCGCCTCAGCCTCAATCAACCGCGCCTCGACGCCACTGGCCAGCACGACATTGCTGGTGCGCGCAGGGTACTTCAACTCGAAGAAGTGCGCGTAAGGGGCATCTCTAGCCGCAGAGTTTGTGCGGTTGTACGGCACACGGGGATCCTGAGAGGCCCGAGTTTGTGAGGAGCCTACCCGGAACGGCATCCCGTTGCCACCCTCACGATGAGCGACGCCAAACCCACGCCGCTCATGCGCAAGGGAGAAAATCCCGTTGTTCTGGCGTGCGGTGTTCTCGGAATGCTCGACCAGCTGCACGAAGCTAGTCGGTACCCCGGAGACTGCCGCGGCAGCATCGGCGAATCGCCCAAGGTCAAGGAGCACGCGCGCCCTTCCCACCCGTGCGAGACGCTGCTGCTGTACCGCGGCACTTCCCGTCCCCGCTGCAGTCGCAATCTGCAGCGTCTGATCAAAGCGTGTTAGTGCCTCGTTGTACATCTCCGCGGTCGTCTTCTGCGGGCCATGCTCGAGCGTGTTGTCCGGCCTCACGCGGCTGAAGGGCACGCCCGAGCAGTAGTTTTCGGCGAAAAACACGTAGGTGTAGGCCGCCCGGTTCGCGACTTCCGCATGCCCTACCGTGTTGGGAGAGTTCTCGGCAAAGATCTCCGCAGCTACCTCGGCGGCCCGTCGGGCACGATGTAGATTGCGGAAGACGGTGGTCATTTCGCTGTTGATCGCTTCGATCTCGCGCCGGTCTATCTCCCGCCGTGTCCCGAAGGTATCGGACAGATAGTACTCGTCGGTGAACAGCCCGACCGCTGTCACGAAGTTAAGAGTATTGCCCCCCACACCACTGAACCCGACGGCGAAATCGCCGAAAACTCCATTCCGCACCCCCGGCAGGTTGCTTGGGTCCCGCGCGATCTCGGGGGAAACCACGTCTGGATCCGTCACCTCCAGAATGCTATCCAAACTGCAGCCGGCCAGCGGCAGCGCCAGAGCTGCCACCAGGGGGAGCCGGAGGAGAGGCCCGAAGCCCCTCCCGATCAGGTTGCGTATTTTCCGCATTGGGTGCTCGCCCATTAAAAGTTGACGTCGACCCGGGCCGTGTAATAGCGCACGGGCGGCTGGTTGTGGTAGTCGGCGGTGGAGAAGTTCGCCTG
>JAUJOM010000021.1:56403-74237 GCA_030447645.1 Longimicrobiaceae bacterium
TCCATGTGGGTGTAATTCAGCAGCTTATGCCCACCCTTGTAATCCAGGAGGCCGCTGACACGCACCACATCGAACAGTGTGACAGTGGAGTTGAACGACGCTTCCCGCTTGGGGAACGGAGTGCCGAAGTAAACCACGCTATCGCCCTGACTGATCTCCGAGAACTGCAGGAACCCATCCCCATTGGTGTCCGCATAGGTAACCGGGCGCTGCCAGTAGCCGCCGAGCGGATAGCCCTCCACGTGCCGCTGGCTCGAGCCGAACCCGAAGAGGATCGGCTCGACCTCGTTGCCCAGCTCGATCAGCTTGTTGTTGATCGTCGTGCCCGTGATCGTGGCATCCCAGCGAACCGGGCGGGTGTCCAGTACCTGCGCGTTGAGCTGCGCCTCCCACCCGTTGTTCCTTACCTGGCCGAGGTTCTCAAAGCGGGTGGTCGTCGCACCGAGTGAGGGGGCGAGCGGGCGCCGGATCAGGGCGTCCCGCGAGTTCTTGTTGTAGTAGGTAAGCTCAAAACCCACCCGGTCGTTGGCAAACCCCGCGTCAAACCCGACCTCCACCTCGGTCGCGATCTCGGGGCGCAGCGTCGGATTGCCTGTACCGGAAAGGGTGATCGCCGGCACGTCCGAGCCGCTGGCACGAGCAGCAACCGGCCCGAAGAAGGTAAACGCATCCCGGAAGCTGGGACGGAGTCCCGATTTTCCGTAGGAGGCACGGAGGCGCAGGTTGCTGAGCGCATCAAGCTGCGGGAAGAAGGGCTCGTCCGATACCACCCACGAAGCGCTTACGGAAGGATAGGTAACAAAGCCGATATCCGTACCAAAGGCGCTATTCTGGTCACCACGAATGGCCCCCGTGAGGAACAAGCGATCGTTGAACGCGAGCTGCTGCTGGATATATGACCCAAAGGTGGCATTCTCCACCGTGTTCTCATCCACCGCGAAGAGCGCAGTCGTACCCGCGAGCGACCTAGTTCCGGGGACGATACCGACGCCGAAGCCACGGGTGTCGTGGTAATTCTCACGGAAATGCTGCGCGCCCGCCGAGGTGGTGGACATCAAGTTTTCCCGCAACGAGAACTTCGCGGTCGCGTCCAGCGTGTTCGTGACGTTGTTGGTCTCGATGCGATGCGAGCGTCGAATTCCCCGAGCCACGTTGGAGCTGAGCTGTGTGATGACACCAGGGCGGTTGAACTCTTCGTCGTGTCGGTTGACAAGATCCAGGCCGCTCGTCCCCACCAGGCTCAGCCAGGAAAGCGGCTGAAAGTTCACATTGATTCCGCCGGTTAACCGCCTGACCTGCTGGTCCGCCAGGAGCTCGAAGAACTGCTCCGGAAAGATGTCATAATAGCCCTGGGTGCCAGGTTTGCCGGTCGCAGTGGTGGTGTCCGGCCAACCGAGATTTCCATTCAGGTGCACGCCGCCGAAGTTGTTGTCGTTCTGCGGCAGGTGGATGTCGCTATTCACGAAACCCGCCTTGACCGTCACGTTCAGCTTGTCCGTGATGCGGCTGGTGAGATTGCTCCGCAGATTGATCTGGTTCAGCTCATTGATCCGGAAGATCCCCTGCTCACCTGAGTACTCACCCGACAAATAGTACGTTGTGGCATCACCGCCGCCGGAAATGTTCAAACCATACTTCTGACGGCGCCCATCCCGGAAAGGGGTGGTTTCCGGGTTCTCCAGCGGATTGAACCGGGCAAGTTCACCCAGTTGGCAGTTGCCTTCACCCTGCTCCACCACCGCGCAGTAGCCGAACCCAATTTCGGCGACGTTGTCCGCGTAGTTGGTCGGCTCGATGATGGTTCCCTGCTCCGTATACGCACTCCAGCGCGTCCTGCCAGAGCGCCCGCGTTTGGTGGTGACCTGGATCACCCCGTTCGCCGCGGCAGTGCCGTACATGGCCGCGGCTGCCGGCCCCTTGAGGATCTCGATGGTCTCGATATCCTCGGGGTTGATGTCATTCAGGCGGGAGGGTGTCTGCCCACCCGTACCAATGGTGAATGACTCAGCCGCGCTGTTCGCCCGTACGCCATCGATGATGAGCAAGGGCTCGTTCGAGAGCGATACGCTATTCGAGCCACGGATGCGAACGCGAGCGCCAGAACCGGTGGTGCCCCCGCTCTGCATGACGGTCACGCCAGCGGAACGACCCTGGACCAGCGAGGCCATGTTGGGTACCGCCGCCAGCTCAACCCGCTCCGTGCTGATGGTGCTCACCGCATTGCCCAGCTCACGGGTGCGCTGCTCACGCCCCGTGGCAGTCACGATCAGCCCACCCAGCTCTACCGCGGAAACACTGAGCGTGAAATTGGCGGTAGCAGTCTGATCCGCTGTCACGTTCACGGTCTGGGTACGCGTGTCGTATCCCACGCGCGTGGCACTGACCTGCTGCTGCCCGGCAGGGACACCCGGGATCCGGTAGTTGCCCTGCGCGTCGGTCGTACCGCGCGCAGCAGTTCCCACGACGGTAACCTGCGCGCCGACGAGCGACTGCTGATTTCCCTGGTCAGTCACCCGCCCAGCGACCGTGCCGCGCGCCTGCGCGTGCATCCCGACTGGAATGCACGCAATCGCGAGCACCATCGTAAGCGCCCAACGAAGCTTGATCATTGATTCCTCCTCATGTGATGCCACCTCTTGGAAGGGATTGCCGCTAGGAGCGCCGCGCTTCTAGCGGCCCGGATGCTGCAAACGTCGCAACTCGGGAGGACCCCGGGTTAAATCAACGTTCGCGGTTTTGTAGTCTTGTTATATAGATGACACGCTCCAGCAGCAGTGTCAAGCAAGGTGCAGATGTTTTCCTGCTTGGCACTGCTGTGGAACGGAGAAGAGTAGCTAGAAGAGCGTGATGCCTACGAGGATCTGGTTGCGTTCGAGGGAGCCGGATTGCCCTTCGGCCTCGGAGTTGCTGACGCGTCGGAACTGGGCATCGAGGCCCAGGAGTGAGATCAGCTGGAGGCGCAGGCCGAGTTGGAAGCCAAGCTGCGAGCGCTCGGTATCCTTGAGCAGGCCGCTGGCGTCACGCCACTTGTACCTCCCGAGCCCGGCATGGACGCCCACGTAAGGGGAGATGGGAAGCAGGGGTAGATTGAGGAAGTAGTTGGCCTCCGCCAGGCCGGTAAGGCTGCTCCCCTCGTCGTCAAAGAACCGGCTGGCGCCACCCGCGGCATACCCGGAAATACCCAGCCCGATACCGAGAGGTAGAACCACCTCTGCCCCCAGACTGACGCCGTTCGCCGCCGGAATCGAGTCGCGCGCCCCTTCCCGCGCGGATGAGTTGTACAGGAAGTGACCCTTGAGGGCGAATCCCTGCTGCGCGGGCCCGGGTACTGCTGCGAGCATCAGCAAACCGGCGGACAACGCGAAAATTCTGGCCATCATCACGGCTCCTGGAGAAAGGGAGGGTAGCACGTTCAGCTACCCACACGGGAGCCGGTGCGTTCCGGCCCCTCCAGAGCCGCCTGGAGCAGTGCCTCGGCTTCCGCCCGGCCGGAGATCAACCGATCCAGCTCCTGCTCGGCCGCGAGTCCCAGCACCGGGTCGCTAGTTTTAAGAGAAGACGCCGATGGTTGGATAGCTATCACCGCCGCCAGGCATGCCGCCGCCGCCAGCGCAAGCACACCGTGCGTTCGGTTACGCCGCTCCCTGCGGCGCCGGGCCAGGGGAAGCTCGGCGTGTCGGCTGATGCGCGCGCCGAGGTGCTCCCAGTTCATCGCCGCGGCAGCATCGGGCTCGGCGGCCCGCAGCAACGCCGCGAGGTTCGGGTCTCTCTCCGGATCGTTCTCGAAGTGCCTGGTCATGATGGTTTGGTCGTGTAAAGTGCGAGGGCGCCACGCAGCGCCTTGCGCGCTTCGTGCAGCTGCCAGCGTACCGTTCCTGCCGGGATCTCCAGGATCTCGGCGATTTCCGCACCGGTGAAGCCTTCCAGCTCGAACAACTCGGTGATGATTCGCTGCTGCTCCGGCAGCGCATGGAGCGCGGCGCGGCAGCGCGCCCGAAGCTCCGCCTGCTCGGCCGCCCGGTCCGGGAGCGTGGATGGCGCAGGCACATCGTCGGGAATGGCCTCGGTCCGGCGAAGCGCGCGAGCCTTGCGTGCGTTCAGCCCGCGGTTCACCACGATCCGGGCGATCCAGGGGCCAAAGCCGCGCCCCGGCTGAAAGGTGTCGATCCGCTCCAGCGCGGCAAGGAAGGCGTCCTGCGCCAGGTCTTCCGCGTCCTCGCGGTGCCCCAGGAGGCGGTACGCGATGCTGAACGCCCGCCGCATGTGGCGGGCGACCAGGAGGTCGAATGCCGCGGTATCGCCCCGCCGGACCCGCTCAACGAGCTCGGAGTCCGGCGGGATTTGCGGTCCGCTTTCAGACACCGGGGCGTCGGCGCCTCATCTCCTCCCGCCGCCGCTGCATCCGGGTGCGGGTCAGCTCCTGTGCCCGCACGCGCTGCTCAACGGAAAGCACATCTCGGGCTTCCTCCGCGGCCCGATCCATGTTTGCGCGCAAGCGCTCAGCGATGGGGCGAAGCTCGGGCGGGAGTGCCATGCCCGGCGGGCCTCCGCCAGGACGCCGCTGCTGGCGCATCTGCCGCATGCGCTCGCGGCGCTGCTGCCGTGTGAGCTTCTGCATCTCCCCCCGACGCTGCTCCGTCAGTCGCTCCCGCGCGGTGCGAAGCTGTTCACGCAGTGGTCGGTTCTGCTCTTCCAATCGATTGCGGATGGTTTCCAGACGGCGCACCTGCTCGTCGGTGAGGCCCAGCTGCGCCCGGTTTTCCATGAGCAGGGCGAAGGGACGAGGCTCGGGTTGGCGCATCTCCGCCCCACGCGTCTGCGGGCGCTGCCCGGAAACCTGCGCCGGCGCCGGAAGTGGCGCTGAGGCAAGGGCGACGACAAGTGTCAGATACCAAATATCCCTCACAGGAGTACCTCCACGGACGAGTGTTGATCGCGATTGGCTGTGAAGTAATACAGCCGAAGGGGGACACGTGTTGGGAGTGGTCTCCGTTGCGTTCCCCCCGAGCGAAGCGTATCCTGCCGCTTTGCTGCACCGGACATACCCGCAACCACGACGACCCGGCCTTGGACCGATTGTTTCGGAAGGAAAACGCGCTCCTCCTGCTACTGGTGTTCGCCCCGGTCGCACTGGCGATGGAGTACCTGTGGCACGCCAATGCGATCGCGATCTTCGCGACCTCCGCGCTGGCGATCATTCCACTCGCGGGGCTGATGGGGCGCGCCACCGAGCAGATCGCCGAGCGCGTTGGAGAGGGCGTGGGCGGGCTGCTCAACGCGACCTTTGGAAACGCGGCCGAGTTGATCATCGCCATCATTGCACTGCGAGCGGGCCTGCACGACCTGGTAAAGGCGTCGATTACCGGATCGATCATCGGCAACATCCTGCTGGTCTTCGGGCTGAGCGCGCTGGTGGGGGGCCTTCGCTTCAACGAGCAAAAGTTCAATCGCACGGCCGCCAGCCTGGGGAGCACACTGCTGGTGCTTTCCGCTATTGGCCTGGTGATTCCGGCGATCTTTCATATTGTCGCCGGTGGTGGGGAGGGTGGCGTGGCGGCGGAGCGGGAACTGAGCTTGGAAATCTCCATTGTACTGATGGTCACCTACCTGCTCAGCCTCGTCTTCACGCTGCGCACCCACCGGCACCTGTACATGGGGGATGCCGGCAAGCACGGGCTGGAGGAGGCGCACGCGGAGGTCGGGTCAATGAAGAGCGCGCTCCTGCTGCTGCTTGCGGCTACCGCGGGCATCGCCATCATGGCGGAGCTCCTGGTCGGGGCGGCGGAAGTCACGGCGCGCACCCTCGGATGGAACGAGGTGTTCGTCGGGGTGATTCTGGTCGCCATCATCGGCAACGCGGCCGAGCACTCCACGGCGGTGCTCATGGCGGCGAAGAACAAGATGGACGCGGCCATCAACATCGCGGCGGGCTCCTCCATCCAGGTCGCGCTCTTTGTCGCGCCGCTGCTCGTTTTCCTGAGCTATGTGATCGGTCCCCGGCCAATGGATCTGCTCTTCACCTCCCTGGAGGTGGTGGCGGTGGGTTTGTCGGTGGGAATCATGGCGCTCATCTCCAACGACGGCGAATCCCACTGGATGGAAGGCATCCAGCTCCTCGCGGTGTACGTCATCCTGGGGATCGCGTTCTTTTTCCTTCCACACTGAAGCTGTGTACGATGTAGCGGTGATCGGCTCCGGCTTTGGCGGGACCATGGTGGCCCACGAGCTGGTCCGCGCGGGGATGCGGGTGTTGATGCTCGAGCGGGGGGAGTCGGTCGATTCGGGCGGCGAGCGCCGGGACTCGGTCTGGGACTTCTTCCAGCTGCGTCCCGCATACGACACCGAGGCTCCATACCCGGTCACACACCGGGGGCGCACCGGCACCGAAGGGAGGCTGGCGTGCGTGGGCGGCGCCTCGGTTTTTTATGGGGGCGCATCCTTTCGGCTCAGGGAAAGCGATTTCAATCCTGGACCGGAGATCGTGGGCGAATCCGGGACGGAATGGCCCTTCGGCTACGCGGAGCTGGAACCATTTTATACCCGCGCGGAGCAGCTGCTGAACGTCGCGGGCGAGATCGGTACAGACCCGACGGAGCCGGAGCGGAGCGCGCCGTACCCGCGCACCCTGGCCCCTCTTGCCCCCATCTCCCGGGAGATCGCCGCGGCCGCGCTCCGGTTGGGGCTCCACCCCTCGCGCATTCCACTCGCACTGGAGGACGGATGCACCACCTGCACCAGCAGCGACGGCTACGCTTCCGGGGGTGTCGCGAGGATCATCCATGACCTTCTCCGGGCATACCCGGGCTTTGAGTTGCGGGAGCAAACGGTGGCGGTCCGGTTGCTGGAGGAGCGGGGGCGGATCGTCGGCGTCGAGTGTGTCGAGCGGGGTAGCGGCCGGCGGGAGACGATCCGGGCAGGAATGTTCATTCTAGCCGCCGGCGCGCTCGCTTCACCCCACCTGCTGCTCGCCTCGGGGCTGGAGCGGCTGAACCCCGGCGGCCACACCGTGGGCGCGTACCTGATGCGGCACTGCAACGCCTTCGTGTACGGCTTCTTCCCGAACTTTCCCGATCCCGACCGGCACCACAAGCAGATCGCGATCAACGACTTTTATGGTGTGGACGAGGGTCGCAAGCTCGGCAACATTCAACAGGTGATGCACCCGCAGCTTGGCGGCGTGTTGCGAGTCCCCGCCGCGGCTCTGCGGCGCACTGGCCTGGCCGGCCGGACGGTGGTGGGAGCGCTGGCTCGGGGCCTGCGGCCCGTCACGCACCGCATGACTGGCCTGCAGGTGATCGCTGAGGACCAGCCGCAGGCGCGCAACCGCGTGGAAGCGGACTGGAGCACAGCCGATCGCTGGGGTGTTCCCCGCCTGCGCATCCATCACGACTACACCGGGCGGGATCTCGCAGCCCGGGCGGAGCTGATCCGGCGGGCGAAGGAGATCCTGCGTGAAGCGCACGCGTTCCCCTGGCTTTACACGTACAGGGTGACGACCTTTTCGCATGCAGTCGGAACGGTGCGCATGGGCAGGAATGAGAAGACATCCGCTCTCGATGAGTACTGCCGCTTCCGGGGAGTGGAAAACCTGTTCGTGACCGATGGCGGGTTCATGCCCACTTCGGGGGGCGTGAACCCGAGCTTGACCATTGCCGCAAACGCATTGCGAGTAGGCGCGTACATCGCGGGCCCTCACCCCGGCGCTACGCGCCACCCCTCTCCCACAGGTGGGAGAGGGACAGCCGAGCTTGCGAGGCAGGGTGAGGGCCATCCATGACAAAGCCGATCAACCTCGCACTCCTGGGGTGCGGCTTTGCATCGCGCCTGCACGGCAAGACGCTCCGTCATTTCAAGGGCGAGGTGCGCCCCTTCTTCGCCAGCCGCGACCTTGCCAGGGCCGAAGAGTACAACCGCCGCTTCGGCGGAGCAGGAGCGTTCGGCTCGTACGAGGCGGCGCTCGACAGCCCGGATGTGGACGCCGTGCTGGTTGCCACCCCGCCGGACTCTCACCTGGAGCTGGCGCTCCGTGCGCTGGATGCAGGCAAGGACGTGATCGTTGAAAAGCCGCCCTTTCTCCGGGCCTCGGACTTCGACGTGGTGGAGCAGGCACGGGCCCGAAGCGGGCGGCGCGTGTTCGTCGCCGAAAACTACTTCTACAAGCCGCTGGTACGACGGCTCCGCGAGCTTCTGGCCGATGGCGCCATCGGCGAGCCTCGCATCCTGGCCATCAATGCGCTGAAGCGGCAGGACACGGGCGATTGGCGGGACCGGGAGGAGGTTGCCGGGGGCGGTGCGCTCTTCGAGGGCGGGATCCACTGGGTGAACTTCATGGCGAACCTGGGCATGGACGTGGCGGCCACGCACGGCTTCCGCCCTGGCGCGCGAGGGGGACCGGAGCGAACCATGGTCGCCGTCTTCGAGTACCAGGGCGGTGCCGTAGGGACACTGTACTACTCGTGGGAGATCGATGCGCCCCTCAAGGGGCTGCGGCTTTCCAAGATCTTTGGGACAAAGGGCTCGATCACCTTCGAGTCGAACGGGCTCTTCCTGCTGGTTCGCGGGACTCGCAAACGCCTGGCCATCCCCGAGCCCGCCGACCTCCTCGGCTATCGCGGGATGTTTCAAGATTTCTTTGGCGCGCTTCGCACGGGTACCGAGCCCGCCTTCACGCTGGCGCACGCAAGAAAGGACATGGAGCTGTTGGAGGAGATTTACCGCACGGCGGAGCGCCCTTGAACACCAATCGTGTACTGCGTGGGGCCCCTTGTCAGGGATGAGATATCTACGTGGGTTCTTCTCGCCTGCCTCGATTCCAGGTTTCCTATCTTCCGTGTGGCGCGTATAATCCCTGGGGTGATTCGAATCTTCCGACCTCTACCTATGCTGAAACTCCCCTTCCGGGCGAAGTCGAAACGTGCTGCTCTGTCTTCGGGACAGGAGCGCATCTACCCGCCGCCTGTCACATCCGATCCCAGAGATGCCGCCACACCGGACGCGTGGGGCTTCGTGGACACTGCATTCGCTGTCGACGACGCCGGGGCCATCACGGTTACGGGAAACCGGTACCCGGGGTTGAGCGGCGAAACTTTACCCAACCTGCTCCCCTGGTTCCGCAGCGTCATCGGGATCGATTTCTCCGTGCAGGAGGAGGATCGCGGCGAGTACCCGCCCCCGGTGGCGGCATCCAGATCGGCTCCCGACTTCCTGGCCGAAGTGCAGGAGATACTCGGTGCCGACCAGCTCACGACGCAGCCCGAGATTCGCCTCCGACATGGGCACGGGCACACGGTTTCCGAGATCAATGCGGTGAGGACCACCGGCTTTTCCCGGGTGCCTGATTACGTCGTGTACCCGGCGGACGAGGACCAAGTCATTGCTCTAGTGGAAGCCGCCGCCCGAACCGGCGTGGTGCTCGTGCCCTACGGCGGGGGGACCAACGTCACGGAAGCGCTGCGCTGTCTGCCCGATGAAAACCGCCCTATCGTGTCGGTCGACATGAGCCGACTCAACCGCATCGAGTGGATCGATCCGGTCAATCGCATGGCCAAGATCCAGGCCGGGGCCACTGGCCGCGTCATCCAGGCCCAGCTGGCCAGATACGGCTTCTCCATGGGCCACGAACCCGACAGCGTCGAGTTTTCGACCCTCGGTGGGTGGATTGCCACCAACGCGAGCGGCATGAAAAAGAACCGCTACGGGAACATTGAGGACATTGTTCTCGACATCACGGTGATTTCCGCGGCTGGAAAGCTCGAGCGCACGCACGTGGCGCCTCGGGAAAGCATTGGGCTCGATCCCAAGCAGTGGATCATCGGCAGCGAAGGGAGTCTGGGCATCGTGACGGCGGCCGTGGTCAAGCTGTTTCCCCTTCCGGAAGCACAGCGCTACGGCTCCATCATCTTCAAGACCTTCGAGCAGGGCCTCGCCTTCATGTACGACATGGCCCAGGAAGACAAGCAGCCGGCCAGCGTGCGGCTGGTGGACAACCTCCAGTTTCAGTTCGGCCAGGTGCTGAAGCCCGCGTCACGCGGGGCGAAGCGGATCAAGAGCAAAGCGGAAAAATGGCTGATTACCGGGCCCATGGGCTTCGACCCCGATCAAATGGTGGCCGCAACCCTGGTATTCGAGGGAACCCGCGAAGAAGTCCAGCACCAGGAGAAGCGAGCATATGCGCTGGCCAAACGGCATGGGGGCCTCAGGGGCGGGGCTGAAAACGGCAAGCGCGGCTACCTGCTGACCTTCGGCATCGCCTACATCCGCGACTTCGTGCTGCGCCATCAGATCCTGGGGGAATCCTTTGAAACGTCGGTACCCTGGAGCCAGGCTCAGGAGCTCATTGATCGCGTGAAGCGGCGCATTTATTCGGCTCATGAAGCACGTAACCTTCCTGGCCGTCCTTTTGTCTCGTGCCGGGTGACCCAGGTGTACGAGACCGGCTGCTGCATTTATTTTTATCTGGCCTTTTACTCCAGGGGAGTAGCCGATCCGGTGAGCGTTTACCACGAGATCGAAGCGGAAGCCCGCAGAGAGATCATCGCCGCCGGTGGATCGATCTCCCACCACCACGGTGTAGGCAAATTGCGCCTGCCATTTGTGAGCGACATCATGTCACCCGGCATGATTAGCTGGCGCGATGAGATGAAGTCAGCGCTGGATCCTCAGGGCATCTTTGCGGCACAGGTGCCGCTGAATGACCCTCAACCTGCTTCCCGGCAGTGAAATGCTAACCCCTGAGTCAGCTGGCGCCCGGGTCCTGTTGACAGGGTCCACGGGCTTTGTCGGCAAGGTTGTTCTGGAAGAGCTGCTGCGTCGCCGCGACGAGCTAGGTGTCGAGCGGGTGTACCTGCTCATCCGCCCCCGCACGAACAAATCGGCGAGCGAGCGCCTCAAACAGGATGTAGTACCCTCGCCCTGTTTTTCCCGGCTAGAAGCGGGCTGGCAGAATTTTTGTCACCCCGTCGCCGGTGACATAACCGAAGCCGGGCTCGGGGTTTCCGAAGGTGACGGGGCGATGCTGCGGAGCGATGCGACCCACATCATTCACTGCGCGGCGTCGGTCAGGTTCGATCTGCCGATCGCCGAAGCGGCGCGCATCAACATCACCGGCGCACTCGAGGTACTGGCGTTCGCGCAAAGCTGCTCCAGCCTCACACGAATGGTGGACATATCCACCGCCTACGTCACACCGCACCCCGGTGAGGACGTTCCCGTCGAAGAGAAACTGGTCGAACTACCGTTTGACGCGGACGAAGTATACGCGGAGATCATGGCCGGCCGCGCCGACGAGAAAGCGCTGCTCGCGCAAACTCGGCACGCCAACACCTACACGTTCACCAAGTGCATAGCCGAGGCGCTCCTGGCCCGGCGGCGGAGCGACGTGCCGCTCACCCTCCTCCGGCCCAGTGTTGTATCGGCGTGCCGCCGCTATCCCTTTCCGGGCTGGATCGATAGCCGCGCCGCCTATGCCGCATTCATTTCCCTATTGGGCGCGGGGCACCTGCGGGTCATCCGCGTCGACCCCAATGCAGCAGCGGACGTGGTGCCGTGTGACGACGTGGCCGACCGCATTCTTTCCTGCGCATTCGAGCCGTCTCTCCAGCAGCCGCTCGTCATCCGCCATGCAGTGGCCGGTCTGGCCAATAGCGGCACGCTCTCCAGGCTTGCGTATACCCACGAGCGGCACTTCAGGGCCCATCCCCACGAGAAGCAAGCCCGCTGGGCCTATGTGGGAAGGTCCAAGGCGTTCTTCCGCCTGAATGCGTGGATGCACCACCACGTGCCTCTCGGCGCCGCCAAAGTGGCCTCCCAGCTGAAGCGGCAGAAGGGAGCCGCGAAAAAAATCCGACGGCTGGCGAACGCGCTCGGCTATCTGGACAGGACCTTCTACTACTTCGGGCATCACACCTTCGATTTCCGGACGGCTTTCCCGCCGCTCAAGGATTTTGATCTGGACTCATACCTCGAATCCATCTCCCACGGCATCTCGGAGCACCTGCTGAAGCGAGATCCGCGGCAGGCGCCGCTGCGTATGCACGGCACGGATTGGAGATGGGCGCTCCGGCAGCCCGATGGCAACTCCACCCAACGCGCCTTTGCTTACTTCATGCGCAAGGCGCTGCGTGCCGCCGGCGCCGAAATCACCTTCAACGAGGCCGAGATCAAGTCCGCCATGCGTGAGGTGCGGGAGGGCGACCTGGTGGTTCTGGCGCCGAGCCACCGCAGCTACATGGACTTTCTGGTGACCTCGCTGCTGTGTTTTGCCCATCCGGGCCTTGGGCTGAGGCTTCCGCGGGTGGCCGCCACCGATGATTTCTCCCGGATTCCAATCGTCGGGTCGCTCCTGCAAGGCGCCGGTGCCTTCTACATCAAACGGGGCCTGGGTGGCCCCGATCCGGTACTGAACCAGCAGATCACGCAGCTGGTGCGGGCGGGGCATTCCCTGGAGTTCTACCCCGAAGGCACGCGCAGCCGATCCCGGCGCTTCCTGGCACCGAAGCGGGGCATCCTGCGTGCCCTGCAGCAGGCAGGGCGGCCGGCCGTGGTGCTGCCGCTTTCAATCAGCTACGACCGCATCGCCGAAGAAGAAGGCTTCCTGCGGGAGCTTGACGGGCGGGCCAAGCACAAGGGCGGTCTGGCTCCGCTGGCCAGGTGGACGATGAAGCTGGTTCGCGGTGAGGTGAAACTGGGCCGTATTCACATCCGCAGTGGGCCCCCACTACGCCTGGAGGCCGACAGCGACGTCAAGGCGCTGAGCCACGCCATCGTCGCCGAGCTGCAGCGGCACATGGCGGTCACCACCTTTCACATCAGCGCGTTCTGCCATCACAACGCGGAGCTGGATATCGATCCGGCAGCGCTGCGCAGCGCCATCACTCGGCGTGGCGGCGTGGTGATCGAAAGTAAGCTGCCCGCCGAGGACGAGGTCCCCCCGCTTCTCCAGCGCACGTACGAGGGACAATGGATGCACCTGTTCTACGCCGATGCGGAGATCCGGGCACCGGGCAACGTGGCGGTGGCATCCCACATCCGGCGCAACGGCTTCTGGTTTCCGGAGGGCCGGCACTTCGACGATGAAGTGACCGAGGCCGTGCTGCAGGGGCTGTTCGAGCCGATCTGCCGCGACTACCAGAGGGTGTCGCAAGCCGTCGAAGCCATGCCGGCCGATTCGGTGTTCACCGCGCACGACCTGGTGCAACGGCTCCCCGGTGCCTTCCTCCGCGACGTCGAAGACACGCTGGACGATTTGACGGAGCGTGGAGTATTGGTGCGCGAGCGCGACGCGTACCGCTGGGCGAATGGCCCGAGCGACCTGTCCGCGTACCGGAACGATTGCGTGTGGCACGCGGCTGCGCACTCGGACCGGATGGTTTCTTGACGGCCGGGCGGCCAGCCTACCTGATCACTGGCGCCAGCGGCTTTCTGGGCCGGCACATCCTGCAATCGCTACGAAAGAACGCTCCGGAGGCCCGCCTGCTGGTTCTGGTTCGCGACGCGGAATCATGGGAGTCCCAGGACTGGCGGCAGGGACTGGGTGAGGTGGAGGTCGTGATCGGCCAGCTCTTTCCTGCGGACAGCTGGCGGAGCGATCCCCGTCTGGCGCACCTCGACGGCATTTTTCACCTGGCGGCGGAGGTGAAACACACGCGCTCCGATACGGGCGACATGGTGCGCACCAACGTCGAAGGGACGCTGAGCATGGTGCGGCTTGCGGCCGAAAAGCAATGCCGGCTGCTGTTCGTTTCCTCTTCCGGAACGGTATCCTGTTCGCCCCGTCCCGGGCAGGGCGTGGGCGAAGATGCGCCGTATCGCGAGGACGTGGTAGGCGACTGGCCCTATTACGCCTCCAAGATCCGCGCCGAAAAAGAAGCTCGCCGCCTCGCACGGGAATCCGGTGTCGAGCTGGTCATTTTTCGGCCCCCGGTGCTGCTGGGTCCCGAAGATCATCGCTACCGGTCGACATCCAACGTGCTGCGAGTCCTGCGTCGGCGCCTACCCTTCATCATTCACGGCGGAATGCATTTCGTGGACGTTCGCGACGCTGCCGATGCCATGGTGCGTGCCATGCAGCACCCGAATGCGCAACCCGTCTATCATCTGGCCGGCACTGCATCAACGCTGGACGAGTTTTTTCGCATGGTCGCCGAGCGCGCCAGCCTCAAGCCGTCGTGGATCACCTTGCCTGGCTGGCTCTTGCGGCATGCCGCCAGGCTCAATGAGATCAGCGGGCGGCGATTGCACATACTTCCCGATCCGGTTGTGGTTGAAATGGCGGCGCACTACTGGGACCTGGGTTCGCGCCATGCTGAAGCAGACCTCGGCTACCGTTCGCGCCCGCCGGAAGAAACCATAGCCGACACCGTTGCGTGGATGCGCAGCAATCATCCGGATCTGAAGCCGCCGCAGGAAATCTATCGCGCTAGCGAGAAAACCGCGTGAATACACTTTGGGCACTGTTCGTTGGGATGACGGCGGGTGCGCACGCCTCCACCTGGGGGATGTACAAGGATGCACCCCATGAAGGATTCACCTGGCCCAAGTACGCGCGCAGCATCATCATCGCCGGCCTGCTCGGTGCGCTGATCCAGCGGGTAACCGCCCTGGACCCATCACGAGCAGCAGGGATCGCGGTCCTCTGGGGATTGGTTTACGCGTGCGAACGGCTGCTGCTGGAGCTTTGGAAGGGATACATCCGCGAGGAAGACCAGTCCAAGTACTTTATCCCGATGCAGTTCGGGGTGATGGGAAAGCCCATCAAGGACCGGCGGATCCGCTGGAGTGTGCTGGTGGGGATCCTGGCCATCCTCCTCCTGGTGGTTGTTGGAGTGCGTGCCCTGCAGCGGAGCTACCCGGATCTGCCCCCGTGGCTGGTGCTGGTCACCATCGGCAGCCTGGGCGGCTGGATTACGGCCTTCGGCGGGGCTTGGAAGGATGCTCCGGTGGAAGGCTTTGAAACCTTCAAGTTTTTTCGCAGTCCGGCGATCTCATTGTTTTGGGCCGTGATCGTCTCCTTCTTCACGCAAGACTGGATCTTGATCAGCATCGCCGGTGCGGGGTACAGTGTCGCCACCATCGAAACGTACAAGACGTTCTTTTTTCCATCCAGGCCCGCGGCAAGTTCGCCGGCAAGCCGATCACCCATCCGCACATTCTCCAGTGGCGCTACCGGTTCGTTCCCCTGTACGTGGCCATCTGGATCGGGGTAATCGCCTCGTACGCCCTGGCCTTTTCGGAGTCGCGCGAAGGGCTGATCTAGGCGCGCGGCTTGCAAGCGCAACACGCCCGTTCAAGGCTCTCCCATCCGAACCGGAAACCATCATGAAACGCACTCCCCCACTGGTCTTGTTGCTGACCGTTCTTGCCGCCTGTGGCGGTGACCGCGCAGACGAGTCTGCCCAAGGGACGGCCGCCTCGGTACCCGGCGCCGGTCCAGACAGTGCGATGCCCGTGGGGCCTACCTCTCCCCAGGACAGTGCGATAGCGAAGGACCTCGCCGATGCACCGGCCGCGGGGGTGGGGATCGGACGGGCAACCGCCCGGATGCGAGACGCTTCGGGGCGGGATCTGGGTGAAGTCACACTCACCGAAACAGCGCAGGGAATTCAACTCGCGGGACAGCTACGCGGGCTCCCCCCTGGCCAGCATGCATTCCACATTCACACGACGGGCCGCTGCGAGCCACCCTTTGAGTCCGCGGGTGGTCACTGGAACCCCACCAATGCGCAGCACGGCTTCGAAGCGCCAGGTGGCCCGCATCTAGGAGATATGCGCAACATAACAGTCGGAGCCGACAACACCGTGGTGCTCCGGGGTGCCACCCCCGGTGGAACGCTGCGCGGCGCCAACGCGGTGGTGGATCAGGACGGAGCAGCGGTGCTGATCCATGCGAAGCCGGACGATTATCGCACCCAGCCTTCGGGCGACGCGGGTGATCGGATCGCCTGCGGCGTGGTCGAGATGGGCACCTGATCCCACCGAGCTGATCGCGGCTCCGGGCGTTGCTGGCCGGAGCCGCGCTGCCGGGCACTCACTACAAACTCCAGGAACTGCTCTGCGCGTGAGTGGCTACCCCGGAGCGAGCGCGGCCGGTGTCCACCTCCCGGGTACTCGTGGTACGTCCATCGGGGTGGGGCGCGCCCGATCCGCCGGAGTGCAGCACTGAGACGTCGGCCGTGCGCCACCGCAACTTCGGAATCTCCCGTGCCATGATGAATTTGGGTGGGTGGCAGCCGAGACGCGAAATAGGCTGGAGAGCGGCGCAGCAGCTCCATCCGTGCTCGCTCAACCGGGATTCGCTGGTCACGTAGGGCGAATAGCACGCTGTCGGCCAGATACCCTGCACCCGGAAGCCGCGGGATTCTGCTGTGCAGCGCACGGTTGGCGAGGCGGCGCACCTCCGGAAGCAAGAAGTCGGTAGGCCCCGAGTAGTCCACCACGCCCCGAATGCGCGGATCACGCACGGCCATCAGCAATGCGACGCCCGCACCCCGGCTGTGTCCGAGCGCCGCGACGCGCGTACTGTGCGCTTCGGGAACGCTTTGCAGCACGGCGTTCAGCAGGGCCAGTGCATCATCCACATCCCGGTCCCACGGGCTGGGTGGCGCCTCGGAGCGGTACCAGCGGAGCGGCGTCACGAACAAGCGCTCTGAACGGTAGGAGGGTAGCACCTGCACCCAGCCGGTCGCGAGCGCACCGGAACGGAAGAACTGAAGCGCCGTCGTTCCCCGTTGACCCCCGTGGGCAACCACCAGCACCGGGAGCTTGCGCCGGGGATGCCCACCTGGAATGCGCACCGCACCATAGTGCCGAAAGCCGCCAACCGTGTGGGAAAGCACCAGGGTACGAGTCCCGTCCCTCTCCCTGTGCTCCCACTCGACGCGGGAGCCATACGCCCCGGTGTCGCGCCTGGCCCACTCCGCTTCCACAGCCGCGATCTCCTGCGCAATGGGTGGGGCGAAGAGTTGGTTCAGCAGGCGGTTGGCCGTCGCGGGCGGCAGGCGTGCCGCGCATGCGGAGGCACTCCCCCAAAGGAGAACCAGCAGGAACAGGCGAATGCCGGACAGGCTCCCGCTGACACCGCATCGAAGCGCCCCGTGCAAACTCGCCTGCAAACGCACTATTGGATGCGCAGCCCCAGCCCGAACGAGGTGATCCCGAGCGTCTCTCCGCGGAAGTCGGGCAGCACCGAATGCCGGAGCGATGCGAGCACGGCGGTGTGCATCCACGGGGGTGTGGATACATCCACCCGGCCCTGCAGCCCCAGTGCGCCACCGCCTCCGTCAGAGGCATGTGCCTGATAGTATGTAGGCCCCGCCAGGATGCGCGCCGATGCGGTCCGAGCGGAGCCCCGCTGTACTCCGAGGAGCGCCCCGCCCGAGAGGAACACCGGGAACACCGGAGCGCAGCCCCCGTCGGGAATGACCAGACAGATATCTTGGACTACGACGGGACTCTGCACCCCGAGGTTGAACCCCGCGATCAACGTGCCTGCGGGTGTATCGCGGAGCCGGTATCCAAGCACCACGTCAATGGCCGCACCGCTGCGCGTTGCGTATGTGCCGCCATGTCCTACCCGAAAACCGAAGCTCGCCTCCGTGGATACAGGGAAGTGGTACTGAGCGGTAGCCCCGGTAGCCAGCATGGCACCGCATACGAAGGCGAGGCAGACCACGGAGAAACCTTGCATCATTGTGGAACCCAGGGAAAAGGAAAACAGGAAACGCACTCAACTCCCCCGCATGCCCGCAGCTGCCGTGGTGTGGGATCGCCCCCACACACACCAGACGCGATCACCCGCGTGCACCCGCGCAAACCTGTCACTGCTCACCACACAGCGA
>JAUJOM010000021.1:74337-75542 GCA_030447645.1 Longimicrobiaceae bacterium
ACGCTCGCGCAGCCGCTGAGCAGGCAGGTGGAGGACAACATTGCGAGAGCGATGGCAATGCGGTTCATGGTTGCTATGGTTGTGCGGGCCAGGATGCGGGGCGGTGGACTACTGCACCACGACCGTGCGCTCCGCGGCAATCACCTCGCCCGAAGGCTGCTGTCTTCCCTGGACAACCACGCGCGCTGTGCCGGGCTGCTCGAAGCGCACAGTTGCCACATGCCTGAAGGCATTGAGGATATCAGGACATACTACCTTTCTCCCCCCGCTTTTCTCGAAGTCATAAGGCGTAATGACGGCGCTCAGTCCCTGAATCCGAACCTCCGTTTCGCCCTTGCTGGTACACCCGCTGCCGTAGGTGGTCACCTCCACCTGGAACTGCTGTCCGCGCGCGACGGTGCCGGGAACCTCGATGCGTGGGTCATTCTGGTTGAAGCCCGCGATCGCGCCGATCACGCGCTCCTGGCCAACGGGGTTCAGAATGGAAGAGCACGCAACGGTTCCGAACAGAATGCACCAGGTCAGCTGTCGCATGGAATCTCCGGATCGATTGAAAAATTCCCGTCCACATGTAAACGTACAACAATCGGGAATCGTGACAATCCACGGAAACGCCACCTTTCAGCAAACCGCTCACGTCCAGTTCACGAACTCGATGTTGCGCAGTGCATCGATGATGATCTCGACGGACGAGGGCCTCGCCGGCTCGAAGCCGTCGAAGGTGCCCGGCAGGTCGATTCCTTTTCCCACGTTGTATCCTCGCTTGAAGCGCCCAACCCACCCAATGTTCACACCCAGCTCCGCGGGATCGCGGTCCAGGTAGATCACTGCGTACTCCCCCGCCGCCCCGACGATCTCCGACTCGGCGACACCCTGAACGTCGCTACCCTCCTGGAGGGAGGTGTTGGTGGTCAGAAGGACGATTCCTACCCCGAGGCCATACGAATTCAGCGCCCTGGCCGGAGGTGGCCCATTGAAGTCGATCGTGAAGGTGTTGTTGCTCGCCCGGACTGTTCCCTCACCGAAGACATAGGTGTAATCGGGTGAGCCGGAGGATACGACCCACGCAACCAGAACGCGCGTGCCGCTCGGAATGGGTTTGCTGGTCTTGTTGGACAGCGTGCCCGAAACTGTGATTTGCTCTCCACCTTGCGGGCTGAACGGCTCGTCTTCGCAGCCAAAAAGCAGGGGGAGTCCAGCCAGCA
>JAUJOM010000066.1 GCA_030447645.1 Longimicrobiaceae bacterium
GGAGCGGTTCGGGCGATTGGCAACCGAGCGTGAGCCGCGGTTCCGGCTTCCGTTCGCGCGCCAGGCGGACGACAGCCGGGCACGGCAGGCCGCGCAATCTGCAGCGCGCGACGGCCGCGCGGCATTCGCGCTGAGGGACAAACTGCCGAGCCCGGAGCAGCGCGATTCGGCGGTGCAGGGAGTGCGCGCGGCCGAGCAGAAGGTTGCTGGAATCAACACGCAGCTGAAGCAGCTCCCCGAACGTGGCGCGCTCGAGCAGAAGATCCAGCGGGGCATGCAGCAGTTATCGACGGAGCAGCGGCAGGCGGTCGCACAGCGCGTCCCGGCGCCGCAGATCCAGGCGGTGATGCGGGCGCTGACCTACGCCCGGGTCATGACCGAGGGGCTGGAACGCTAACCGTGAGTGGCAGCCGGGGTGCGCGCATACTGCTGGGGCTTGCGGTGACACTGCTGGCCACCGTGGTTATCGCCGCGCCTGCGGGGGTGAGATGGAACATCTCCGGGAGCCTGCCCCGCGGTTTGTACCGAGTGACGGAAGGCCAGGCCCACCGAGGCGCTATCGTTACCGTATGCCTGCGGCCGCCCTGGGCCGCGCTGGGCCGCGAGCGCGGCTACGTGGGTCGCGGTGCTTGTCCCGGCCGGACGCGACCACTCGGAAAGCCCGTCGTGGCGCTGGCGGGCGACACGGTTGAGCTGACACAGGCAGCGATCACCGTCAACGGCCGACCGCTTCCAAACAGCGCCACCTATCCGACCGACAGCCGCGGCCGTCCGCTTCCGCATCATCCGTGGGGGCGGTACATCCTCCAGCCGGGGGATCTTTGGCTGTTCTCTCATTACCACCCTCGGAGCTTCGACAGCCGCTATTTCGGGCCAGTGCACGACAGCGAGGTGATCGGGATTGCACGTCCACTCTGGACCGCTCGCGTCGACTCGCGCCCATAGCATGAAGCGCGTTGGGATCTCTCAGACAACGACTTACGCCGACGCGTGCTGCGGGTTGTCCTCAGCCAGACCCGTGAACTCCGGATCTTCCAGATAATTCAGCCGTCGTCCCAAGATCGGACGCACTCCGCGCACAAACAGCAGCTGCTGATCCGGCGGCAGGTTGATGATCTCGTCCGGGGTCAGCAGGCGCCGCCCCTTCTCCGAAATCGTTTCCCCGGTCCCGCGCTGCGTGCTCGAGCTCTTGCCGGAGCTGTACCCCTGGTTCCGGCTCTCGGATTCCGTCAGGATGGTGGTTTCGCCCAGCAGCTTTGACAGGTACTCCGCCGTCTGAGGTCCCGATGTCCCGAACGCTTGCAGGACGGAGCGGTTGTCGAAGAAGGTTTCCCACTCATTAGGGTAGACACCCTTAAGCTTGGGAATGTCCTGCACGACCAGCCAGAAGGTGGCCCCATAGCCGCGCACAAGAGCGTAATCGCGCAGCACCGGCTCCATGCGGTCCAGGTTCTGGAACTCATCGATCATAAACAAAATCCGCTCCGCGGGCATACCGGGAACGGTGGTAACTGTGGCGAGACTCGCGGACACCACCATCAGACGCAGCCACCGCTTGTACGTGTCCAGGTGCCGAGGCGGCAGGATCAGGTATACCGTGAGCCGGCGCGGTTTGAGGTCCGCCAGATCGAACGTGGAGCGCCCCGTCACGCGCTGAATCGCGGGCGAGCTGAGAAACCGCGTTTGTTTGGCCCGTGCTGTAGCCCCTCCGCATCCGCAGGTATTGCCAGCGCAATAATCCCTTCCGGAGCTCGGGTCTGGCTGTAGGCCTTGCACACCACTAATAACGCCTGCCCATGCTGCGAGTCCGCTCCACCACTTCTCTCCAGTTACACGCCAGCCGCCTGCCGTTTTGATGGCTTCCGTGCGGATGGCGCGCGGATTTGATCCGGCGCCCGGTTCTGTGATCGCAAAGGCTGCGAGTTGCCGTCCAGCAGCGAGGTCACGAAGTAGCTCTTGAGGGAGCGCTTCAGACCCGTAGCGAACGAGCGGTCTACAGCCAAGCGAATCGTGAATTCCGACCAGGAGAGCCAGAGTAGGATCCACAGCGGCGGTCTGCTCCAAGACCCGGAGAAAATCTACAACTGTGAGCTCTGAACCACCCAAGTCCATCGGAATGGTCATACCGAAAAACCCCTGACGACCAAGCTCAAGTACGATATGCGGTGCCACGTTGCGGCGCTGGTCCATCAGCCGGGAGTTGATTCTCCGCTCCGCGAACTTGCGTAGCCACGCAATCATCCGATCCGCCTCCGCTCGGCTTCTGAGTGCTATTTCGTCGCCCAACGGTGCCGTCCCACCTGAGGTGAGGTGGCGTGTGTCTGACGAACAATGGTATCCGCCGATTTCGATCGGTGCTCTAGTCATATGATCCAGTGCCGCGAAGAGACTCAGCCTTCTTAAGGCGATGGTTGCGAAGTGGACCGGCGCGTCGTCAAGCTCGGGCACCAAACGATTACTGCTGCCCCGGCAGCCCGGTGATTAACCGACTGTGCTCGAAGCCGATCTCGGGCTGCATTGGAACGCCCCCACACGGGCGTTATCCGTCGGCTTGCCTGGCGCGAACGCCAAAGGCACGCGTGCCCGAGCGTTCATCTACTGCCTCTGGAACTCTCCCGCGAGGGATGGCTTTGTTGAAGATTCTCACCGCACTTGTGCTCGTGGGCCTCGTCGCGGATGCCGCTGTGGGGTTTGCCACGGACGGTGCGAATGCACTGGTTCCCGTGGTCGGGTTCTCTGGCCTACTGGGCTGCCGCATTCGGCGGCTGGACCCGGACATCGTGCGCAAGCATGTGAGGCAGCGAACCTTTGTGGTGCTGCCCAAATGCTGGGTGGTGGAGCGCACTTTTGCGTGGTTGGGGCGCTGCCGCCGCTTGAGCAAGGACTATGAGGCTGCCCCAGCAAGCAGCGAAGCCTGGATCCGCCTCGCCATGATCCACCTCATGCTCAAACGACTCGCTCCCACATGAGTTTCTCAACACCCGCTAAGAGTTTGTGGAGACTGAGCTTGCTAACAACCTGAGTTGCACTCATATTTATCTGTTCCGATACGGAGCAAGTACCACCTGATCCCTGGAGATACTTCATGAAACGTTGGCTTACCTTAGCTGCCTGTACAATCTTCCTCGCGGGATGCCAAGACAATCCCACGGCGCTCGGCACCCAGAGCGGCCCTGCGTCGGACCTGCAAGCCACAGGGATCGACATCGATCCGGCGCTCACCGCCGCACTTTCCGGCGCCACCGAAACCGATCAGCTCGAGGTGATCGTCGGCTTCGAGGAAACGTTGACAAGCGCCGACGCGATCGCCGCCGCGATCCAGGACCTTGATGCCGGTGTGATCGGATTCAAGCACCTGCCGATGGTTGCGGCGCTTGCCACGCCGGCGCAGGTCACCGCCATCCAGTCGCTCACGGGCGTGCAGTCGCTGTACCTCAACACGGCGCAGGAGCTGCTCAACGCCGAGGGTACGGCGAGCATAAAAGCCGACCAGGTGCACGCGCTGGGGTTCACCGGCAAGGGGGTGGGTGTCGCGATCCTTGACACGGGGATCGACGGAAACCATCCGGATCTCGCCTTCGGCAGCAAGACGGTGCAGAACGCCAAGATGGTCGGCCACACCAAGGACCTGTACACCTTCGCGGGGAAGGACGAGACCACCGGGCTCAAGACCCCGAAGCCCGTTAAGAAGGGTGCCGAGTTGTACGTGGAGAACGTCACCAACACCGACACCGACAACGGGCACGGCACCCACGTTGCGGGAACGGTCGCCGGGACGGGGGGCATCTCGGGCGGAAAGTACGCCGGTGTCGCGCCGGGCGCGCACCTGATCGGCGTGGCCGCCGCAGCGGGCGGATCGCTGCCGACGATCATGCTGCTGGCCGGTTTCGACTATATCATCGACAATCAGCGGGAGTACAACATCCAGGTGGTGAACAACTCCTGGGGTTCCAAGGGAGGCGCCTTCCGCCCCACGTCGCCGATCGCGGTGGCCACCAAGGAGACGCACGATGCCGGCATCACGGTCGTCTTCGCGGGCGGGAACTCGGGGCCTGCGCAGAACACCATGAACCCGCACAGCGTCGCGCCGTGGGTGATCAGCGTGGCCGCCGGGTGCAAGCTGGGGGAGGATCCGACGGGCTCGCGCGTGCATTGCGAAGACCCGCAGGGGCGCGAGTCGGTGCTGGCGGACTTTTCTTCGCGGGGCATCCCGGGCGACCCGATGTACCACCCAGACGTCCTGGCGCCGGGCGTGCACATCGTCTCCACCCGGGCGCTGACCGGCTTTGCCGTCACCGGGAGCGCCCTCCTGCACGACGCGCGCACCTGCGCTATTGCCACGGAGTACGTCGAGTACTACACCTGCATCTCGGGCACCTCCATGGCATCTCCAATGGTCGCGGGTATCGTGGCCCTGATGGAGGAAGCTTCGGGCGGCACACTTACGCCGGACCAGGCGCTGTCAGTCCTGACCAGCACCGCGCAGCCTCTGGCTGGCTATGCTGAATGGGAGATAGGTGCCGGCTACGCCGACGCGCTTGCCGCGGTCAAAGCGCTGCGCTGAAGAAGTAGCAGTTTTACCCACCCCTCTCGGGGAGGTGGTTCGCACGAGGCGGGGGCCGCTGCGTTGGGCTCGTCCGCCTGCTGCGGGGTCACCTGCGTCGGGCCGTGCGGTCCGACGTCGCCGGGCGGGACGAACTCCTCGCGGGCGAACGCGCGCAGGGCGCGGTCCACCGC
>JAUJOM010000067.1 GCA_030447645.1 Longimicrobiaceae bacterium
GCTCCCGATTGAAGCGGGTCTGGTGGAGGACTCATGGATCTCGCAGGCAGTCGTGCACGGTGAGGGGCGCAAGTTCGTTGCGGCACTGCTTACCCTCCGCCGGCCTGTTGCGGAGGCATGGGCTCGCGAGCAGGGGCTCACGCTCTCCTACACACAACTGCTGGATCACCCCGGAGTGCAGGAGCGCGTCCAACACGCAGTGGATCGGGTGAACGAGGGCCTTTCTCGTAGCGAGCAGGTCCGCCGGTGGACGCTGTTGGAGCGGGAGCTTTCCCCGGAGCACGACGAACTCACCCCGACTCTCAAAGTCCGCCGGCCGATCGTGGCGGCGCGGTTCCGCGAACGGCTGGATGCCCTTTACCGCTGACGCTGACATGGTGAAACGCGCTGCGCTTTCCGCTATTTTTCTCGCTACACTTGCCGTTGCGACTGCGTATACGGCGGCCTTTCTCCCCGGCGGCGCTCCCGCATGGGCCAACTGGCTTCTCGCCATGGGGATTGCGGTCGCGCTGCCGGCGACGATGGTCCTCGGCGCTGAGCGCAACGGGCGCATCGGGAAGCTGGCTATCCCGTTCGCCTTTGTGTTCCTGGTGATCGCCGGTGGTTTCGGCCTGGCACTCGCGCTTCCTGCCTCTGAGGGGCCGGGTGCCTCGCTTTGGTTCGGTCTGCCGGTGCGTGCCGCAATCATTCTGTACGGCATCGGCCTGCTCCCAGTCCTGATCGTACCGGTCGCGTACGCGCTGACGTTCGACGAGATGACGCTCAGCGAGGATGATTTGGAACGTGTACGGCGTGCGGCCCTGGCCCTGCGGGAGCAGCCCAAGCCCGAGGCGCCAGAGCTGGTAGCGGCGGGAGGTGATCGGTGATGGCACTTGCACTGCTGCAGGCTGCGGAGTTGCCGCGCCTCACACAGCCCACCATCACGGCGGTTGCGGTGGTGTACTTCGGCGCGGTCGCGGTGATCGGCGCCTGGGCTACGCGTCGGACGCGGACTGCGAGTGATTTCTTCGTGGCGGGGGAGGGAATCGGCCTGCTCGCGCTCACCCTTGCCGCGATGTCGGCCACACTCTCGGGATTCGCCTTCATCGGTGGGCCCGGCCTGGTCTACACCATCGGCCTCGGCGCGATGTTCCTCCTGCTTCCGGCCTCCATCACCAACTCCATGGGTGCCTGGGTGCTCGCCAAGCGGATGCGGCTATTAGGTGAGATCCGCGGCCTGATTACCGTCCCGGACGCAATCGGGGTCCGCTACAAGTCACCCCTTGCGCAAGCGCTCTCCGGCATCGGGATTTTGATCGCCGCGATCGGCTACATGGGGAGCCAGATGCTGGCGCTCGGGTTCGTGATCGACGCCATTTTCGGCATTGGGCTTGGCGCTGGGATCTGGTTGGGCATGGGGATTACGCTCGCCTATTCGGTCGCGGGTGGGATCATCGCGGGCATCTACACCGATGTCTTTCAGGGGATTCTGATGGCGGTCTCCTCGGTGCTCGTCTTCCTGTTCACGCTGCGCGTTGGGGGCGGGATGGACGGGATCAGCCGCACCATCATGTCTGTCGACGCGGAGTTCCTTGGACCCTGGGGCAAGCTGACACCTATTGCCGCACTCTCCTTCTTTTTCGTTTTCGGTCTCGGCTCGCTGGGGCAGCCCCACGTGGTGCACAAGTTCTACATGCTCCGGAATCCACGGCACTTGAAGTGGTACCCGCTGCTGGTGACGCTGGCGCTGCTCGTCTCCATGCTCCTGTACTTTGGTGTCGGCGTGGCGGTGAAGGCGCTGGTGGTCGAGGGGCGGCTCGCCCCGCTTGCCGCCGCGGACAATGCCACGCCCACTTTCCTGCTCCAGTTCACTCCGGTTCTGCTGGCCGCCATCGTGTTTTCCGGCGTGGCCGCGGCGATCATGAGCACGGTGAACTCGTTCATGAACATTGGCGCAGCGGTGGTCACCCATGACCTGCCGACGGCGCTTGGCCGCCCACTGCGCAATGAGTTGTTCTGGGGTCGCATTTCCACCGTGGTGCTTTCCGTGGCCGCGGCCCTCATCGCCCAATACTCGGGGCAGCTCATCGCCTTCCTGGGCATCTTCGGGTGGGGATTGTTCGCCTCCACCCTAGTACCGGCGCTGGCGATCGGGCTCAACTGGCAGGGAGCGACGCGCGCGGGTGCGGTAGCCTCCATCTCGGTGGGCCTCGGTCTTACACTCGTCTTCGGGACACTGGTGGACTTCCTCAAGCTCCGCTCCTTTCCGGCAGGTGTGACCGTGTCCGGATTGTCGCTGGTTGCATCCGTCCTGGTGTTTTCGTGGTGTCCTGGTTCACCCCGGGCAGGCGGAGGAAGACATCATTCCCCGATGTTCGCCTGGTGATGGAGGTTTAATGGCGCAGCTCACCGTCGGCCAGAGCGCCGAATTCAGCAAGACCGTCACGGAGGCCGATGTCGTGCTCTTCGCCGGGATTACCGGGGATTTTAACCCGGCGCACATCGATCAAACCTATGCGGAAAAATCCCGGTTCGGCGGCCGCATTGCCCATGGGATGCTTTGCGCGGGCTTCGTTTCCGCCGTGCTGGCGATGAAGCTTCCCGGTCCGGGCACCATTTATCTGGACCAGACCCTTCGGTTCACCAGGCCCGTTCGGATCGGCGACACGGTTACGGCGCGAGCGGAGCTGCTGGAGTTGATGCCCAAGAAGCGGGCACGGTTTCTCACGACCTGCACCAACCAGAACGGCGAAACAGTTCTGGAGGGTGAGGCCACGGTGCTGATACCGAGTACATGATAGGGCAGTTCACCCCTGCGTCCGGGTTCTTGGGCGCGACATTCACCCCTCGGAGGAGATCCTTCCATGACGCGTAGACTTTGGTGTTCGACTCAGCGGATCCTGCGGGCGGCGGCGCTGCTGCTCGTCCCAGTGTTCGCACAGGCGCAGGGAACGAGCCGGATCGCCGGCAGTGTGGTCGACGAAGCAGGACAGCCCGTGGCGAGTGCACGTGTGGTGGTAGTTGGCACCCGCTTTGGCGCGATGACCAGCGCAGCCGGTGCGTTCACCATCTCCGGCGTGGCACCCGGCCGCTACCAGCTCCGCGCCACTCGCCCGGGTCTTCCGGGCGTGTCTACGCAGGATGTGGTTGTCCTGGCGGGCGAAGATGCCAGCGTGACGCTGCGCCTCGCCACCACCGCGGCGGAGCTGGACGAGCTGGTGGTGTCCGCGTCCCGCCAGGTGCAGCGAGTGACGGAGGCACCTGCCATGATCACGCGCATCCCGACCGCGACGATCGAAAACTCCGTCGGCAACAACTTCGCCGCGGCACTCAAGGAGGTGCAGGGGTTGGATTTCATCCAGGTGGGAGTGAGCAGTGTGGCGATCAACGCGCGCGGCTTCAACTCTTCCTTCAACAATCGGATGTTGATGATGGAAGACGGCCGCATCTCCGTGCTTCCGGAAAACGGCCTGCCGGTGGGGCAGTTCACGCCCACACCCAAGATCGATCTGGCCGGCATCGAAGTGCTGGTCGGTCCGGGCTCAGCGCTGTACGGGGCTGACGCCTCCAGCGGCGTGATTTCACTGCAGACCAAGGACCCTCGCACCTTTCCAGGAACCACGGTGGAGGTGACCGGCGGCAACCGGAACTACTTCGACGTGCAGGGGCGCAATGCCGGCGTGATCGGCAACTGGGGTTACAAGGTCGCCGGCGAGTACATGCGCGCGGATGACTGGGAAAACTCCCTCTCCTACACCACCAATGTTCCGGGGCGCGGGCCGGTCACCTGGCGGGAAGACACCATTCCTGGCGGCAACGCCATCGACTGGGAGAACAAAGTCATCCGTGGCATCGGAGCCGTCAGCTACTACCAGGGCGACAATGAGCTGCGCTTCAGTGGCGGTGCCAGCCAGACCAACGGTGTCGGGCAGACCAACGTCGGGCGGAACCAGCTCCGCGACTGGACCTACAACTTTCTACAGGCCCAGTACTCCACGCCGCGCTTCTACCTGAATGCCTATCGGGCGCAGTCACAGTCCGGTGAATCATTCGCGCTTAACCGGTACGCCGGGAATCTCGCTTTCTTTCCGAACGCCTCCCCGGACTCGCTGCGTTCGATGTCGGATTGGCCGAGCGATGGGCGAATGTACGCAGCCGAGGGCCAGACCAATTTCCGAGCGCCGATGCTGCTCAACACGGCCTTCATCGTCGGTGCGCAGTACCGCCGCGATGCGGTAAGTAGCGACCGGCAGTGGCTCACGGACCGGCTGACTAACCAGGACATCGAAATCGACCAGTTCGGCTTTTACGGCCAGACCACCACACCGGTGACACGCTTCCTGGACGTGGTCCTTGCCGGGCGGATCGACGACCATGACAACTATGCGACGCAGTTCAGCCCCAAGGCGGGTGTGGTGTTCAAGCCGGCGATGGGACAGGCATTCCGGGTGACGTACAACCGGGCGTTCAAGTCTCCCACCATCCTGCAAACCAACTTCTTCATCCCGGACTGGACCTCCACGGTTTCCATCTACGGAAACACCGAGGGCTTCACCATCCGCGATGCTAGCGGCAACACCACTAAAGCTTCCTACACCCCGCTGGTACCGGAGGAAAATCAGACCTGGGAAGTCGGCTACAA
>JAUJOM010000022.1:0-33274 GCA_030447645.1 Longimicrobiaceae bacterium
GGGAAGTTGCGGAGAAGTGCTTGAAGATCAGGCGCCGGGCCGTCGCGCCTCCCGCGGTCATAGTACGGATCCACCACGAGCAGCCCGCTGGGGGCCGCCTCCCGAACAGCGTCCGGCAGGGCCTTCCACCCGGCGATCCACTCCAGGTTGAAGCGAGGCTGTGCGGCGGCGCGCACCCGCTCGGTGAACACCGGGTCGGCATGGAGGACAAGAAGACGACGGGATGGATTTCGCATGAGTAGCTACCAGGTATCCGTTTTGTATCTGATTTTCACCTGCCCCGAGCGCTCGCCTCCAGGGACTCCACCAGTCCCCGGGCGAGCACGTCGGCAGGATCTACCGGCGCTCCACCCGCGGGTACCGTTTCCGCCTGGCGCGGCGCGGTGTCGGCGGAGCGCTCGCTGCGCACCGACTCCAGTACCCCCTCGGCATCGTGCGCGATCTTGGTTTGGCGTCGCTGCCGTGCGAGCTCCAGTGCATGGGCAGCAGCACGCTCGGCATCCCCCCAGCGCCCCAGGCTGGCGGCGCCGCGGCTGGCTTCGACCAGCGTGTCCGCCTTGCCTGCCGATTCATCATCCAGCTTCCACACCGCGCGCCAGGCATCCTCGAATGTGGTTGTATCTCCCACGGCGCCCGCTGCGCGGGCAAGACCCCCCTGTGCCTGGACCTGATGCGCTTCCTTCATGTGCGGGGCCACGGCACGCAGAACAGGCAATGCCTGTGCAAAGCGCCCGTGCTGTAGCCAGTAGAACGCCACATCGTACGCCAGCGCCCCCAGTTCGGGATTGCCGGGGCCGTAGGCACGCAGCGCAGCCTGCGCATTCGCAATGGCTTCCCCGTCGCGACGGCTCTCCGATTCCACGGTGAACAGGTCGTGCAGCGCCATTCCCAGCACGTGATTGAGCCCCTTGCGCTCCGCTGCGCGACGAGCCTTGAGCAGGTTTTTACGTGCAGCCGGATACACCCCGCGGGCGAGCCACATCTTCCCCAGCCCGAGGTACGCCCGGGCGTAGGTGTCCCAGTCTCCCGCCTGCCGCGCCAGCCCCACTGTCCGCTGGTACCACACTTCGGCACCGGAGTATTCAGCTCCATTCCGTGCGGTGTGCGCGACCGTCAGTGCCAGCTTGGGGTCCTGCGGCGATGCCATCGCGGCGGCCTGCGTGAACTCGAACGCGGTTGCCGGCACTCCCTTGCCCAGTGCCCACTGCGCAACCCGGGTGCAGGTCACACCTACCGCTGTCGGCTCGACCCCGGCGCGCCGCCCGAGCATTTCGGTGATCGCGCGCAGGGGCTCCCGCAGTTCGGGCTCGGGTCCGATCTCCTCCAGGGCGGCCGCACGGCGTTCTTCCGCTTCGGGGAGGAATAATTCGGAGCGCTCGGATGGCGGGGAGGATGCCCAGAGCGTTACAGTTCGGAGCGATTGCCAGAGCAGGATACCCAGTTCTCCAGGGACTTCCTGCAGAAGGCTTGCACCTTCGAGTACTGCTCCACCCCTGATCAATGGTGGAGGAACGTGCCAGCGGCGGGATTCAGGTTCGGGGATATGTGGTGTTCGCGGCATGGCGGCTTTGATTTCGGCAGAGTGGGGCACTGACCCCTGAACCAGCAAAATACGATAGTGCTGAGGGATTGCAAGTCTTTTGAGCCCAACTCAGTACGCACCGGTGGTGACGCAAATTATCTGCTTCTGCCGCGATCCGGCGGATTCAAATGCGCGGAATTCCACTTCCAGGGTCATGCAACCAGGGGCGCCGTAACCGACGCCCCTGGTTGATAAATATTCGTGCTCGGCCCCCCTCCACACCGGATTCTGTCTACACGGTCGCTGGATCCTGCGTCGGATTGAAGGCCTGCGCGCCCTCCAGCAGGCGTGGATAGCGGATGCGCTCCACCATGTCCTGCACCTCCTGCGGCGGGGGCGGTGTCATCAGGCTGACGATCCACATCACCAGGAAGTTAAGCATCATGCCGACCGTGCCCACACCCTGCGCGTTGATCCCGAAGAAGTCTGGGATAATCGGCTGCGTCACGCCCAGAAAGGCAAAGATCTGCGGAGCCCGGATCATCCCGATGGTCACGGCCGTGAACACCAGCCCGGTGAGCATCCCCAGGATCGCGCCCTGCTTGGTCGCCCGCTTCCAAAAGATCCCCAGGATGATGACGGGGAAGAAGCTGGCCGCCGCCAGGCCAAAAGCGAATGCCACCACTTCGGCGACGAAGCCGGGGGGATAAATCCCAAAGAATCCAGCAACCATCACCGCCAGAAAGGTAGTGATACGCCCCACCAGCAGCCGCTTCTCATCTGGGGCCGTGGGGTTGATCAGGTGTCCGTAGATGTCGTGCGCGATAGCGCTGGAGATCACGATCAGCAGCCCCGAAGCGGTGGAAAGCGCCGCCGCCAGACCACCGGCCGCGACCAGCGCGATCAACCAGGGTGCCAGGCGGGCGATCTCCGGGGTGGCCAGCACGATGATGTCGCGGTCGATGGCCGCTTTGATCTCCGGGGTCTTGGAGCCGAAGAGCTCCGCGGCCTGCACAAGCCCGTCGCCGTTCACGTCCTTGAGGGTGATCAGGCCCGTCTGCGTCCAGTTCTGCACCCAGGGGATCGCCTGCACCTCCGCGACCGGGCGGTTAGCGAGCGTATCCAGGATGACGTATTTCGCAAAGATCGCGATGGTGGGCGCGGTGGTGTACAGGATGGCGATAAAGAGCAGTGCCCAGAAAGTGCTCCAGCGTGCGGCCTTCACCGTTTTGGTGGTGTAAAAGCGCACGATCACGTGCGGCAGCCCCGCCGTTCCCACCATCAATGCGACGGTGATGAAGAGCACGTTGATGAACGAGAGCTCCGTGAAGGGCGCCGCGTAGTTGGTCAGACCCAGATCGACAGTAATCTGGTTCAGCTTGGGGAGGATATCCCCGATGGCTGCCTGCGGGAGTGGATTGTTGGTGAGCAGGAAGGCGATGGCAATAGCTGGGGCGAGATACGCAAAGATCAGCACCAGGTACTGGGCCATCTGCGTGTAGGTGACTCCCTTCATGCCGCCCATCACCGCGTAAAAGGCCACGATGATCATCCCGAGTACCACGCCAAGCTCTATCGAAACGCCCAGAAAGCGGCTGAACACGATGCCTACCCCGCGCATCTGCCCCGCCACGTAGGTGAACGAGATGAAGATCGCCGCGATGACCGCCACCACACGGGCCGTCCGGGAGTAGTACCGGTCACCGACGAAGTCCGGCACGGTGTACTTGCCGAACTTGCGCAGGAAGGGCGCGAGCAGCAGCGCCAGGAGCACGTACCCTCCGGTCCACCCCATCAGGTAGATGGCGCCGTCATAGCCCATGAAGGCGATCAGCCCCGCCATGGAGATGAAGCTCGCGGCGCTCATCCAGTCCGCCGCGGTGGCCATTCCGTTGGCGAGGGCGCCGACCCCCTGTCCGGCCACGTAGAAGCCCGCGGTGCTCTTTACCCGGGTCAGGATCGCGATCCCGATGTAGAGCGCGAAGGTGAGACCCACCATCACGTAGGTCCACTCTTGAATTCCCATTAGCTCTGTCTCTCCCCCCTCAGTGATCGCTGACGACGTGGCGCGTCGTTTCGGGGGTTTCGTGGACGTCGAACTCCCTGTCCAGCCGGTCCGCAAGGATGCAGTTCAGGAGGATGAGGAGGACAAAGACGTAGATGGATCCCTGCTGCCCCATCCAGAAGCCGAAGGGGATGCCGCCGATGCTGAACTGGTTGAGCTGCTCGACGAAGATGATGCTCATCACCGGTCCCACCAGGAACCAGACGGAGAGCAGAAGCAGGATTCGTCGAACGGTTCTGCGCCAGTACTTTACCTGGTCGAAGGTGTGGCGAACGGTCATGGAGTCTCCCGGACAGGGTGCGACAAACTCGAAGTTGATCGGAGCTGGAGCTACACGGTACCTGACGGAGTGCGGAAAGGCAATCGGTTCGCGAGTTCCCGCACGATCTCCCACTCCGCCGGGGTGACCGGCTGCACGGAAAGGCGGCTCTTGTTGATCACCAGCATCTTTTCCAGGCCCGGTGTTTCGCGCAGCACTGCCAGCGGGACGATCTCCGGGAAGCGCTCCTCGAAGGCGATATCTACCCGGTACCAGCGAGGGTCCTGATCCGTGGCCTTGGGATCGAAGTACGGGCTTTGGGGGTCCAGCGCAGCGGCGTCCGGATAGCCCCCGCGAGCCACCCGCGCGAGCCCGGCCACACCCGGCGGCTCCGCGCTGCTGTGGTAAAAGAGTACCCCGTCACCGGGTTGCATCACGTCGCGCATGAAGTTGCGCGCCTGGTAATTCCGCACGCCTTCCCATGAGGTCGTCCCATCGCGTTCCAGGTCAACGATGGAGTAGCTGCCGGGCTCCGATTTCATCAGCCAGTAGCAGGGCATTGGTTCCGGTCAGGGGTGGGTTCGGATCGCGTGTCGTGGTGATACATCTGTAGTTAGCATTTGGCAAGTACGAACCCTGGTCCACTTCGTGCCACTCCTCGCCCAGTATACAAAGTGGGATTCGACCGACGACGGGGAGAATTCGTATGAAGTGGACACCGGGAAGGCAGAGCCCGAACATTGAAGATCGTCGGGGTGCGGGCGGCATGGGCATGGGGCGCGGTGTGGGTCTGGGGGGTGGGGCACTGCTACTGGTGCTCAGTCTTCTGTTCGGCCGCAACCTGTTCGAAGAAGTGCAGCCTGCGCCAGGCGGAAGCGTAGCCGCACCCGGCGGCACCGTTCCACCGGTTTCAGAAACCCCCGAAGAGCGGGAGCGCGCGCAGTTCGTATCCTTCGTGCTGGATGACGCGCAAACCACCTGGGCAAAGATTTTTCAAGCCTCGGGGGGCCAATACCAGGATGCCAAGCTGGTCCTTTTTCGGAACGCGGTGGAGTCGGGGTGTGGCGTCGCGGAGTCGGCCATGGGGCCGTTCTACTGTCCGCTCGATCAAAAGGCCTATATCGATCTTGGCTTTTATGACGAGCTGCACTCTCGCTTCGGTGCACAGGGAGACTTCGCGCAGGCTTACGTGCTCGCTCACGAGCTTGGGCACCATGTGCAAAGCCTTCTCGGTACGGACGCGCGTGTGCGGCAGCTGCAGCGGGCGCGGCCCGACGCCGCGAACGAGCTGTCCGTACGTGTGGAGCTGCAGGCCGACTGCTATGCCGGCGTGTGGGCGAACAGCACCAGCCAGCGACGGCTGCTGGAACAGGGAGACGTGGAGGAAGCGCTCGGTGCCGCTTCCGCCGTGGGTGATGACCGCATCCAGCGGCGAACCAGGGGCACCATCAACCCTGAGTCGTTCACCCATGGAACCGCAGCCCAGCGCGCATCCTGGTTCCAGCGGGGCTTCACGTCCGGAAATCCGGAGTCGTGCGACACGTTTACAGGCGCGATCTAGTGGCAGAAGGTATCAACCGGTGCCGATACCATGACCAACCCAAAAGCACGCGGGGAACTCGACCGGGAACGCGACGAGCTTCTGCACCGGATCGAGAAGTGGCTGGAAACTCCCATGGTGGTGCTTGGCTTCGTGTGGCTCGCGCTGCTGATACTGGAGCTGACACGGGGTGTAACCACGGCACTGGAAACCGCCGGGACGGTGATCTGGGTCGTGTTCATCCTGGATTTCGCGTTGCGTTTCGCGCTGGCCCCCCGGAAGGTGGATTACCTGCAGGCGAATTGGCTGACGGTGATCTCCTTGATTCTCCCGGCGCTGCGGGTGTTCCGGATCGTGCGGGTGTTCCGGGTGCTCCGCGCGGCACGGGCAGCACGTGGATTGCGGCTGGTCAAGATCATCGGCTCGCTGAACCGGGGAATGCGTGCTCTTGGGCGCACCATGGGGAGGCGGGGATTCGGCTACGTTGTGGCGCTCACGCTGTTGGTGACGCTCGCGGGTGCGTCGGGGATGTACTACTTCGAGCGCGGGCACGGGATTGACGACTACGGCACGGCCCTGTGGTGGACCGCGATGGTGATGACCACCATGGGTTCGGACTACTGGCCCCAAACGGCGGAAGGACGGGTGCTGTGCCTGGTGCTGGCGCTCTACGCCTTTGCGGTATTCGGCTACGTCACCGCGACGATCGCCAGCTTCTTTCTCGGGCGTGACGCCGAGGATCCGGAGGGTGAGGTGGCGGGCGCCGCTGCGGTCGAAGCCCTCCAGGGCGAGATTGCCGCCCTTCGTGAGGAGATCCGCGCACTAGCACCGCAGGGGAGGAGCACGTAACTCCTGTGCTCGCATGTACACCACTATGTACACCACGGGGCGCGGGCGGGAGTGTCCACGCCCCGTAGTGGTATCCCTGGTCTTGCCTAGCGTTGCCTCTGGATTCGCTCGACGATCGTCCGTGCGTGACTCTTGTCGTAGTCGAGCGTCCCCTCGCGTGAGGAAACGTTGACCTGGTACTGGTGGTGCCGCGCGCCTCCAGCTTCATGTGCACCACACGCTTCCCGCTCCTCGCCTCGTACTCGCGCTCGGTCGCGTTGTCTTCATACTCGGCCTTGGTGAGCTGCAGCCCCATGCTCGACAGAACGGTACGCGCGCGGCGGTCCACGTTGGACACCGAGCCCTGCACGAGCGCCTCGGCGCCCTGATTGGTGGGGTTGATCGACGCAATCGCCCGCCCAGCCGCCCCGGCTGCATCCCCGATCTCGTCCGCCGCTGTTCGCGCGGTTCGGCACCCTGCCACCGGAAGCGTTGAGACCAGCACCAGCATCAAGCAGCGAGCAACGGATTTCAACATGGTTCGGCATACGTGCCTCCTCTGGATTCCTGGGTGTCCAACGGTCCACTTAAGGGTGGATGCCTCACGGCTGATCAAAAATCGCGCCGGACCCCGAACTACCCAACGTCGTCCAGTCGGGGAGCCTATTCCACGCATCAATGGGAATGCCACCGCGAAAACTGTCCCCTCTTCCACATCAAACTCCGCCCACGCTCGCCCGCCGACCGACTCGGCGGTGTCACGCACGATCGACAGTCCCAGCCCCGTGCCTTCTTCGCGAGTGACCGTTTCGGTGTGAGCGCGGAAGAAACGCTGGAATAGCCGATCGCGCACTTCCACGGTACACCGAGCCCGTTGTCGCGTACCCGGACGATCATCTCGCACGGTGCCCAGCGTGCCCACCGGTCGCCACTTCTCCTCCACCCGTACCCAGTGCTCCAGCTTGGCGGGATGCTGGTACTTGATCGCGTTGGATACATAGTTGGAAAGGCAAGCTCCACCGCCGCGGCGGGGACTTCCACGACAGAGCAGCTCCTCCGCGAGCCGGATTTCCACCCCGCGTGCGTGGGCGAAGTCCCGAAGCTGGCGAGCCACTTCGGTGACCGCGTCGGAGAGCAGCACGTTCCGCCCTTGGGGCTGTTGCGTGTCCATGCGAGACAGCTCGATCAGATTCTGCAGCACGGTCTGCATCCCGTCGGTGTTCCGAGCGATGATGCTGGTGAACCGGCTGCGCTGCTTCGGATCTTCCGCGATCCACTCTTCCTGGAGCATGGCATTCGCGCCACGCACGGCGCCGATCCGGTTCTTCATCTCGTGCGAGACCATGCGGTTGAAGCCGCGGAGCCGTTCTTCCCGCTCCCGCACCCGCTCGTCGGCGAGCCGGAGAAAGTGGTCGGTGGTGACTTGCTGAATCACGGCAATGGCTCGGAACAACCGATGGGCGCAGGCGAGCAGCTCGCTGCGGCTGCACGGCTCTTCGATCTGGCCGACGGCCCTGATGAGGCAGTGGAAGAGGATGCCACCGAGCAGCTCGTACTCCTTCATGATCTCGTGGGCGTCGAAGCCCTGCGCGTGGCGCAGCTCGCCCAGCTCCATCGCCTTGGCGACGACAGGCACATCGGTGGTGATCTCCTCGACGGGGTCCTCCAGATAGTCGGCGATCCCCTCGATGAGGAGCGGGACGTGATCCAGCAGTTCGTCCGTCGGGAAGACACGGTTCGGATCGAGTGTGACGCGATCGACGATCCGCTCCAGCCAGCGTCGCACCAGATCCCTGCAATTGGCGCGGAGCGTCTGGGCGAGTGCAGCGGCCAGCGTGCAGTCAGTGGAGGTGGTCATCTGCGTAGATTCGGGAGTTCTGCTGCATGATCGCAGGCGCGGGGCTGCCAGGCGCACGCGACGTGCCACACCCGAAGCTGATAAACGCCGCGGGGAGCACATGTTCCTGCTGGAACGCTACCTGCTGCGGTATGAGATAGGCATGGCAGCGATAGGGGCAGGCTGCCGCTCAGCCGCCCCTGAGGAGGATTTCTTTGCAAGGACACCGAATGCCGAGTCGTACACGGAGCTACCCCCGCAAGCCAGCGGAACCCAGTGGCCGGATCACAGACCTCCACCACCTGCTGGTGGACGGCGTGCGCGACTACGCCATCTTCGCGCTGGACCCGGAAGGCCACATCGTGAGCTGGAATCCGGGGGCGGAGCGGATCACGGGCTACCCCGCGGAAGATGTCCTGGGCGAGCACTTCTCCCTCTTCTATACGGAGGAAGATCGTGCGCGCGACCATCCCGAGTACGAGCTACAAGAAGCCACGCGCGTGGGTCGGTACGAGGAGGAGGGATGGCGGGTACGCAAGGACGGAACCCGCTTCTGGGCCAACGCCGTCATCACCCCGCTTCACGACGCCGCGAGCACGCGGGTAGGCTTTGCCAAGGTCACCCGGGATCTCACGGAGCGGAAGCGCGCGGAGGAAGAACGCGAGCAACTCCTGCTCGGGGAGCGTCAGGCGCGCATGGAGGCCGAAGCCGCCCAGCGACGCACCAGCTTCCTGGCGGAGGCAAGCAGCCTGCTGGCGTCCAGCCTGAGCTACACGTCTACACTCCGTCGCGTGGCACACCTGGCGGTGCCCCGCATGGCGGATTGGTGCCTGGTCTATGTGGTGGAACAGGACGGAAAGGTACACCGGCTGGAGGGCGCGCATGCGGACCCGGAGAAGCAACGGACCGTCCAGAAGATGGCCCGCCTTTTTCCGCCCGATTACACGGATGAAAGGCACCCGATCGGCAAGGCATTCCGCACCGGAATACCCCAGCTCCTGCCCAACATCCCGGAGCGGATGCTCCAGGCGATCGCGCGCGGGGAGGAGCATCTCCAGCTGCTGCGCACGCTGGGTTTCCGCTCCGCAATCGTCGTCCCGATGGTGGCGCGCGGGCGTACGCTGGGTGCAATCGTCTTTGTCACCGCGGAGTCCGGCCGCCAGTATGGTCCCGATGACCTGGCGCTCGCGGAGGAGCTGGCCCGGCGTGCCGCGATCTCCGTGGACAACTCCCGGCTGTACGAGGCTACGCTGGTGGCCAATCAGGCCAAGAGTGACTTCCTTGCCGTGATGAGCCACGAGCTACGCACGCCTCTAAATGCCATCGTGGGCTATGCGGATCTGCTGGACTTCGGCATCGGGGGGACGCTCACGGACAAGCAGCGCCAGCATGTGGACCGGATCGGTGCAAGCTCACGCCACCTGCTCCGCATCATCGAAGAAATTCTCAACTTCTCCCACATGGAAGCCACCGGCGAACAGCTCCGGCGGGAGCGCGTGGATGTGGCTCGTCTGGTGCGGCAAACGGCGGAGAGTGTACGCGAGCTGGCGCTGGAAAAAGGGGTGGGGCTGGAGATCCACACCCCCGACGCCCCCCTCTACCTGGAGACCGATGCAGCCAAGGTGCAGCAGATCCTGCTCAACCTGCTTTCCAATGCCGTGAAGTTCACCGATCGGGGTACGATCCGGGTGGATCTGGGCGAGGAGAATGGAACTGCGCTGCTTCGGGTGCGTGACACCGGGATCGGGATCTCACCAGAGCATCTGGAGCGGGTGTTCGATCCCTTCTGGCAGGTGGAACCCGCGACCACCCGGCGGTTCGGCGGCACCGGCTTGGGCCTGAGTGTCGCCCGGCGCTTTGCGCGGCTCCTGGGCGGCGAAGTAGACGTGGAGAGTCTACCAGGAGAAGGAACCACGTTCACGGTGCGGACCCCCACGTCGTAATGTGGGGGCAGGACGGACCTACTGTCCGAGAAGGAGGCCAGCGGGGCCACTCCGAACGCCAAGGAACTGTGGACCGCGGCTCCTGCAGCGAGCCGAGCACAGCAGCTTCCGGGGGTTCGCCGTCGGCTCGACGTAACCGGCTTGCCGCCGAATATCCATCGGACATACCCACTGGCAGGACACTAATTGCAGGCCCCAACAGTTGTATCGTACAACACAATGGCACGAGCCTTGCTTCTCCCCATTTCACCCTGAAAGAGCCGCAGTCACACCCGCATACGTCGGGGTGCGCGCTATAGACGCCAAGGATCATCAGGGCACGTAGGCAAACTTTTCACCACTTGTCTGGAGGAACTACCATGAGGATCCAGAAACTATCGGTCATGATGGCGCTCATCGCGGGAATGCTGGCGTTTGGCGCGCCGGCGGCGATGGCGCAGCAGCAGACCACTCGGCAGGTAACCGTTGGGAACCTGATCGCTGCGCTGAACAACATCAGCGTGGAGATCGGTCAGCTCAACGCGCTAAACAATCTGACGGTTGGCGACGTGCGGTAGTAGACGTGGACAACGTGCTGAACAACAACAATGTCCACGCTTTCAATAACGCGCGCTGAATCGGAACAACGTAGAAATTCTGAATCTGCGGAATGTTCTGAACAACAACGAGATCATCAAGAACGTCTTGAATAACAACAAAGTCGACATCGGCCAGGTTGTCGCCATCGACGTGCTGAGTGGCGGTGACGTGATCGTGTTCACCAGGTAGATAAGAGGACTGTCGGGTTTCTCTCACAAGAGAAGCCCCACACATTTCTATCTTCCGCCCCGCGGGTGCCGACATGCAAGTCGGCACCCGCTTTATGCTAGTGTTGCTGCAGGAGCAGCAGAGTACTTGATTTTTTTGTAGTTCGTGCTAAGGTTGTTCTTGCATTTCCTAACCGATAAGAGCAAACCCGTCGCGAGGCGGGGACGCAGAGCCAGGGTTCTCGGAGACAGCCCAGCCGCCGAAGAAGAGGACCGATGACCTACCCACACCGTGTGTTCCGCGGCTTCACGAGCCGTGCGAGCTCTAAGTCCGCCGTAGTACCTGCATCAGCCCGCGCTCGTATCTCTCTCTCCCTGTGAAAAGCTACCCATGACACCGTTGGCCTCAGCGCTTGGTAAGAGCCCGGAGAAGCAGGTCACGCTCACTCACGACGCGGCTGACTTCCACCGCGCCATGCTGGACTTCGTGCGGATCTATCAGCTCCGCGATCGGGATCGTACCGAGTTGCACAACGTGAGTGCCTCGGCAGCCCACATTCTCGAGGTCCTCACCCGACTGGGCCAATCTCGCTCAATCAGCTTGCCACCGAGCTTTTCGTGGGAAAAGAGCACGGCCAGCCGGGTGGTTACAGGGCTGGTGGAGAAGGGCTACGTCTGGCGTGTCACTGATCCGGATGATAGGCGGGCACTGCGGCTGGAGGTCACGCCCACCGGGAGCGAGCTCCACGAGCGCATCAACGCCCATGCGCTTCAGGATACATCGAGATGCTCCGGCTGTTTTCGGCAGGTGCACGCCGGGGGATGATCGGGCGGCTCCGGCAGATTGCCGGTGCATCGGCCACCCGGGCGGGCTTCACCGACGCCCTCCTGCTCCAGGAATCTCCATAGATCCTGCCCAGGCAACTACGCTCAATGTGGACCTCCGGGCGGCCGGCCCGTTCGACCGGCCGGAAGCCGTCGCTCTGCTGGAGTCGGCAGGTTTACCGTCGACAGGGCTGGCGCCATACTTCCCGAGCGGCTACGTGGTAGTGGCTCGGGATGTAGAGTGGAGCGCTCTACAGGGTTGGCTGGGCTTGAGCGTTATAGTGACGCAGGCTTGCTCGGATGGTTGCCGTACGCCCATCCGCTCAGGGCGCTGGGCTCGCTCGGGCTCTCGTGCTTGCCTTGATGGATCTTGCAAGTGTCATAGGCATTCATGAGTTATACGTGTTGAGCCGGATCGCACCCGATGCGTTCGCCCACCTGGGATGGGAGGAGATCCACCCTCAGGATCTACCCGCTAATCTCGAAGCATCCGACGCGGTGCGGGAGGGAGATCCCTCAACCGCAACCATCCTGCGGTGGCGGGTCACGTAAGCCCACGAGGAATGCTCCTTGCGCCCGTGGGTTCGCCCACACTCAACCCGGAGATCACGATGACGGACCTCAAGAATGCTTCACAGGGCCAGACAGGCTTCCAGGGCGGCGCGGATACGCCTTCCGAGGGAGAGCAGAACCGCAAGCACTCCGCCGGCAAGGACGACGTGGACGCGTCCGGCGAAGCCAAAAACCAGGGACACGGGCATCCTCGCGAGGAGCGGGGAGCCGGAGCTAACTCTCCTCCCGGCGGAAACGGCGGGCGCCATCCTCGGCCAGGGTGCGTGCCCGCTTCACACACTCCACGCGCTACCCCGCCCAGCTCGCGAGTGGTTCCGATCACGCTCCGCATCCGCCCGGCACGTGAAGTTTGCTCTGCTGAACGGCATCCAGAGCTTCGCCCAGTTCGGTGGAAGTGAAGCCAAGGCCGTCCGCCAGCCTGCTGAGCACCCGGTGCTCCGCGGTGGAAACACCGTCTTCCGCCGCCGCGCTCATTACGGCGAGGTCGAGCAGTTCTTCCCGCTCGAGCGGCTCAATTCTCCGATCACCGCCAGCTGATCCGGAATGAAGCTCCACGAGGGGCTGGCGGCTCCAACAGCGGCGAGCACCGCTTCCGTAGCTCCTCCATGCGGGGGTGAACCCGTGCGGGAATGAGACCCCGGACCTCCAGACCCCGCATCTGCCGCAAACCTGGAGATCGCCGCGCGCCGATGGCGAACGTCGCTGCGTAGTTGACCGCGCCGGCCACGATTGCGCCGGCTCCGGGGATCACCCGGGAAAAGGCGCGCCTGGCGGCCCGCTCAGCCAGCAGCCGGATCGCTGCCTCGCCCACCATCTTGCCGCCGAATGCCGCACCTGCACCCGCCAGGAAGAGCGCGGCCACGTCTTCGGTGGGTCTTCCCGGAAGTGTTCCGAGCAGCGCGGCGATCTCCAGCACCAGGTCGCGCTGCTGCTCGGCCACGTACTTCCAGTCCGCCACCAGGCCGAATGCAGCCAGCGCGCTGCGCCGGGCACCATTGCGGGCAGCGTGGTCACTGCACCGATCGCCGCGGTCTTGCGCGCGCCCGTTCACGGGTTCGGCGCCAGGCGATCTCGACCGGGTCCACGTTGGGACCGGCACGCTTACGCAGCCGCGCAACGTGTTCGGTGACCTGCGCGGGCAGGTCGGGTGGAACCTCCAGCCCTGCTCGGAGCGCGTCGCGCAGCCGCTCGGCAAGACGCTCCCATTCATTCGGCTTGGCCATTGCAGTCGGGAGTTTGGTGATGATTCGTTCGTAATTCGCACCGACCGCAAGCTGTGGACCCTCAGCCAGCAGCAACGCACCTCCCCGAGCCGCTCCTCGACTTCGTGGCGCTGTTCAATGCGCGCGAGTTTTTGGAGGCGGCTAGCTGCGAACGGCGCCTCCATTCTTCCGTTGCCTACTCTCCATCCGGACCCCGCATTGATTCGGGGAGACGAGCCGGAGGTGGAAGCACGATGCTTGCGAACGCGCCGTGGAATCGAATGTTTACCCGCTTTCAGCAGCGAGACAAAGGAATGAACCCACTCCTCGGCATGCTTGCCAACCGGCTAGGTGGCAACGCTGTACAGCAGATCAGCGACCGGCTGGGCACCGATCCCCAGACCACTGCCAGGGCCGTCGCTGTAGCACTGCCGGTGCTGGTGGGCGCCCTCAGCCGGAACACCCGGCAGCCGCAGGGCGCGCAAGCGTTGATGGGAGCGATCGATCAGCACCATGACGGGAGCATCTTTGATACACCTGATGGCTTGGACAGCCACCCGCAGGCCGGCAAGGGCGCCAGCATCCTGCAGCACCTGCTCGGCAACCGGCAGCAGGCGGTCGCCCAGGGAGTATCCAAGGCAAGTGGGATGGATATGCAAAAGACCCTGCCGCTGCTCCTGATGCTCGCTCCGCTGGTGATGGGGGCACTCGGCCGGGCACGGAAGGAAGGCGCTCTTGCTTCTAAAGGTGGAGCAGGGGAACTCGCCAGCGTGCTGGACCAGCGGAGCCGGAGCTGGATCCGCTAGTTCCGCCCCGCCCCGGGAAGGCGGCCGGTCTCGCCGGCATTCTGGACGCCAACGACGATGGTCAGATCGTGGATGACATTGCCCGGCTCGGCTCCTCGGTGCTGGGTGGTGGCGCGCTGGGCGGGTTGCTGGGGGGACTGCTGGGAGGCCGCAAGTAAAACGAGAAGGGGGAGCCTACGGGGCTCCCCCTCTTCGCACCCGCCGATTCATGGGCTATTGATACTGGATGTAGAGCGGCTCCGGGTTCAGCTTGAGCAGGTCCGCCGGCTGCATCAGCGGGTCGCCCTTCTTGGTATCGTTGTGATAAAGAGCTTGAACCCGGTAAACTGCACCGGGTGCCTTGACGATGTAGTCGCGGTAGGAGTCGCGCTTCAGCCAGGCGCGCCCCACCCGTCCATGTCCATCACGATCTGCACCTCGGGGCGCAGCTTGATGTCCTTGCATCCCTGCACCATGTTGCGGGTGAAGCGGTGGATCACCAGCACCTTGGGCGGCAGCTTGTTTTCGCGCACGATCCGCGCCAGCTGCTCGGTGACGTAGTTGATGTCCGCGGCGGTCATCGTCCCGATCTTGGCGCCGGCTTGACGCCGCCCCGCATGTAGAACTCGGGGTCCACGGCGAAGTGAACGTCGGGCCGCTTCAGGATGTCCTCGAAGCGCGGCACGAAGTTGCGGATGTCGTCGGTGCCAACCTGCACGTCGATGAAGAAGATGCCGTTCCTCTGCTTGATCATGTTGTAGATCGAGTCCACCTGGGAGTCGCGCATCTGCGTGCGGTACTGTCCCGACGGACCTGGATCGCCCTGAGCCACTACCGTGACCATGTGCAGGCAGGGCAGGGCGGCGTGCCGGGGTCCGCCGCGGTCCACTTCTTCACCTCGGCGTCGAGCTTAGCAAGCATCTGCTCCCGTGGGAACTCGCCGAGCGCACCCATCCGCTTGGAGTTGGGTTGCCGTAGTAAACCACGATGCGGTTGCACGGCAGGATCACGCCGTCACGGAACTCCGGCATCTTCGGGTACCACTTCTGCTCCTTGGCGAAGATCGGGTTCCGCCCCGCGCCCGGCCTTGGCCGAGGTCGGCCTGGGCGGGCCGCGGAGTCGAGTCGCGCCTGCCGCCGCTGCNAAGCGGTGGATGATCAGCACCTTGGGCGGCAGGTTGTGCCCTTCGCGCACCAGCTTTGCCAGGTGCTCGGAAACGTAGTTGATGTCCCGGGCGTACATGGTCCCGATCTTACGGCCGGGCTGGATCCTGCCCCGCATGTAGAACTCGGGGTCCACGGCGAGGTGCACGTCCGGGTTCTTCAGGATGTAGTCGAAGCGGGGCAGGATGTTGCGAATGTCGTCGGTGCCAACCTGGATGTCCACGAAGAAGATGCCGTTGATCGACTTGGCTATCTGGTAGATGGAATCGACCTGCGCGTCGCGCATCTGCGTTCGGTAGTGTCCTGGAAGGGCCGGGTCGCCCTGCGCGACGACGGCAACCATGTGCAGGCCCGGAATGACCGGCGTGCCGGGGTCGGCCTGCTTCCACTGGTCTGCCTGGCGGCGCAGGCGGGCGAGCATGTCGGCCCTCGGGTACTCGCCGAGTGCGCCCATCCGCTTGGAGTTGGGGTTGCCGTAGTAAACCACGATGCGGTTGCACGGCAGGATCACGCCGTCACGGAACTCCGGCATCTTCGGGTACCACTTCTGCTCCTTGGCGAAGATCGGGTTCCGCCCCGCGCCCGGCCGCTTGGCCGAGGAGTCGGCCTGGAGCGCGTTGGCCGCGGAGTCGAGTCGCGCCTGCCGCCGCTGCATGCACTGCTGTGCCTCGGCCGCGCTGTTCCCGGAAAGCGTACTGCGTCGCGGGCCGCTGTTGTTGCTGTGCCGTGTCGGTCCCCTGCTGCGTGGCAGCGCCCCGCGCACCGGTAGCGGCGGTGGCGTCCGCTGCGTTCGCCTTCTGCGCGCCGGCAGTCTGGTTGTCACCGCCGCACGCGGCGAAGGGCAAGCGGCAGCACGGCTGAAAGGGCGACCAAGAGCGACGTTTGCTTCACGGAAATTCCTTGGGATTAGGTGCTCACCGGCGCGAAGTGCGCCAGCCCTGGAAAATGCGGACTGGAACCTGGCTCTTACGCCTCCGACACGGGGTTGTTCCGCGCCCGGAGGCGGACCGCTTTCGGGAGATGAGCGAGGCTCGTACCTTTGCGGTTTTTTCGCCACCCGCAGCATGAAAGGCAGATCCGAGATGAGATTGCTGGTTATCCGCCATGGCCTTGCCGAAGATCGCGATGTCTGGGCGCGTACCGGAGAAGACGATGCGCTGCGCCCCTCACCGACGGGGGGCCGCAAAAGATGCGGGCGGTGGCACGCGGACTGGCCAGGCTGGGGCCGATGCCGGACGTGCTCGCGACCAGCCCGTTGACGCGCGCCGCCGAAACCGCTGACATCCTCGACAGGGCATACGGGGGTGTCGACACCGTGGTCCTGGAACAGCTCACGCCCGAGCGTCACCCGGCGGACCTGCTTATTGGCTGGGCGTCCGCCGCGGACAGCACGGTCGCCGTCGTGGGTCACGAGCCTCACCTGAGCGACTTGCTCAGCTGGCTGCTTACCGGGAGGGAAGGCTCCTTCGTCCAGCTGAGAAGGGTGCCGCCTGCCTGCTCGGCTTTCAGGAAAACGCGCGGGCAGGAGGCCGTGCTCCGCTGGGCCCTCACTCCCGGCCAGCTACGGCGCCTGGGAAGGTGACGAGCCGGGCCGACGGACGGCCCACCTCCACCGTCCGTGACGCGGTGGCGGCCTGTCCCCGCTTCCGGCGTCACGGTCACCCGCAGGGTGTAGCGCCCCGGCGGCAGGTCCGGCAGCGCGATGGCGAGCGCGCGCCCCAATCCGCATCCGCCCCAGGCCGGTCTTCCCAGCTCAGGCGGACGGGAGTCGCGGGGCGGCGCAGCCAGTTTCTTCCGTCGCGAGTCAGGCTTACGGACACGTTGACGGTTTCCGCGCCGGGAGGAAGCCCGTACACCTCCCAGAACAATCCCAGCCGCTCCCTTGCCCGGACTCGGGCGGAGCCACGCGCTACCCGCATGGCGCCCTCGAGAAGCCGGGGCAAACTGTCGTCGGCGACGAGTAGCAGCAGGTCCGACATGGAAACGCCCTGCGGGCTGGGTGCCGGCCGAATGCCGTAGCGAGCCCGCATTGCCCGTGCACTGTCGCCGTGTGTTTTCACCTCCAGGCTCAGCACGGCAGGCCCGGGGGAACCCGAACGCCGAGTGCTCCGGCAATGCCGCCCACGGGGTCCCGTGCCATGACCGGCGCCGTCCGCTCATACGGGCCACGACCAGCCCGGCTTCCACCGGTCCGGCACCCACACTGTCCGCGTCCAGCGCGTACGCGGCCACCATCAGCACCGAGTCGCCGCGCCGGAAGGTGGCGAGCTGGTGCTCCAGATCGTCGAAGCGCGCGAGCGAGGGGGAGATACGCCGTGCGGGGGCGCTCCACGTCGACGCTCCATTCACCTGAACCCACGCCGGTGGGATCGGCCACGATCGGGGCGTGGGGGCGAAGTGCCGGCTCCTGGGTGCGTAGTGGCTGATGATCGACGGAGATGTTTGCGTCGGCGAAACCGGGCGCTCGCGCTCCCACCCGACCGGCCACCCGTAGCGCAGGGTGATCTCGCGCAGGTCCGCACCCCACGATAGCCCTTCCGTCGAGCGGGAGCGGTCCTGCAAATGGTCGATCACGTGTCGCGCGAGGTGTTCGCTTCGCAGCTCGTTCCCCGGGATCATCCAGAGCGGGTCCGCGAGCCACCAGAAGCGCTGCTCCAGCGAATCGCGCTCCGCACCCTGCGCACGATCGTACGCACGCCAGCCCCCGCCTTCAACCAGCACGGAGATGTCGGTCCACTGGCGCCGCCTGCTGGAGGGCATGGTGTTGAGTGCCCTGTTGAAGGCGGAATCCGCTCCAGCGAAGTCGCCGGCGGTGTGCCGTGCGTACCCGGCGAGGGCGAAGCACCACCAGCCCCGGCGCGCGGCATTGCTCCGCTGCCCGAACGGCATCCGAAAGACGACCGGCTTCGTCGAGTAGCGGACCCGCTGGCCGGCAATCCATCGGTCACCCGGCACCCGGGCCGCGGCACTGTCCAGGCGGACAAGCAGCTCCCTGCGTGCCTGCTGCACCTTTTTCGGCTCGGGGAGGGCGCCAAAGTCTTCGTCGTCGTCACCGTGCGTCAGGCAGAAGCGGCCAATCCGCTCGTCGCACGAACCGCTGCCGCGGCTCCACGTCCAGGTGCTGTGGCGCCGGATCGTCTCGAATCGGGCCTGAGCACTCCGCGCCGCGCGCAGAGTCGCTGCAGAGTCGGCGCGCTGCCCATGAGAGGGCTCCACACCAAGCAGCCCCAGCATCAAGGCAGCGAGTGGGGAGAGCGCTTACTGCGCCTCGTCGTCCGTGTTGTTGTGATACAATCGCCATTCGCGCACCGCCCAGATTAGTGCACCGAGCAAAAGCAGCCCCAGGATGATCCGCTCGTAGGGGCGCACCCGTCCGAGCAGGTCTTCGATCGTTTCACCAAACAGGTAGCCGAGCGTCAGGTAGACCGTAACAAAGGTAATCGCCCCCAGCGCATTGAAAAGCACGAAGATGGTACGCGCAACCCGGCCGCTCCCATGCTCATCGGCAGGATGACTCGGAGTCCATACGCGAACCGGGTAAGAAACGCCGCCGCCCGCCCCCAGCGGCGCAAAAAGTGCGGCATCGGGCGCGGAGCCGGCGGAAGGGGGAACCTGTGAATCACCGCCTGCCCGTGCGCCCGGCCCAGGGAGTAATAAACAAAGTCCCCAGGGATCCTCCCGCAGCGGCCAGCAGAAAAGTGGGAACCCCTGCAAGTATCCTGGCTGATCGCATAGCCGGCGACGATCAACACTGTTTCCCCCTCGAAGATTCCGCCTAGAAACACTGCCCAGTAGCCGTACGTCTCGATCCAGTGTTGCATCACCGTGCCGCGTTGCCGCTCCCACGCGCGACGGGCGTCCGCTCACGTTCCAGGATCATGCGATCCCTCCCGCCGGGTCGTGAACGACCCGGCTCGAACCCCAGCGCGTCTTGCCGACGCACACCAGGGTGTGGTTCCGTCCGCGAGGACGGTCTGCCGTTGGAGCCGGGTCCTTGAGGGCCCGGCGGAACGCTTCCTACTGCCGCAGGCGGGCAATCCGCCGCTGTACGTCCAAGAGCATGGGCCGGAGTTCCGGGTCGCAATCCTTCCAAAGTTCGACGAAGCGGCTGTAGTGCTGAATGGCCATCTTCGGGTTGCCGAAACGCTCGTAAATCTCACCCTGACGGAGGTGCGCGGGGGCCAGGTAGATAACTTCGTTGACGAACAGGTCCACGCGGGATGCATACCACGCCAGCGCCTCCCGGTCGCGGTCAAGCTGACGGAGCAGTTCGGCGCGCAACCATCCGCTGTACGGTCCAACCCCGAAAGGCGCCGCCGAGCTCGATTGGCACCTCCACAGAGGCCTGCTCGAGAAACGCGAGCGCTTCGGCCGGCCGCCCCTCCGCTCGCGCGGCGTCTGCCCGCAGCACCGCAGCGGAAAGCCGGGCCAACCCACGAGTGGCGAGTGTCACACTCAGGGTATCCAGCACCTGAGCATGCTTCCGCGCTAGGGCGCTCTTGCCCAACCGAATGCTCAGCCATCCCAGTAAGTACTCTCGGGTCTGTGGGTACAGGTCGCGGTAGATGGGAGTGCTGGTCTCGCTCGTGGCGGCAGCGAATGCATCCCAGCGCCTGAGTTGATCGCGCAAATCCGCAAGTGCCGTCGGGTCAACGGGAAATAAGGGAGGTGCCGAGAACAGGGGATGCCCTGCCTTCGGAGACCAGGGGATTGGACGCGGCACCTGTGCGCCCACCGCGATTGCTTCCGTCGTCGGCCCTGCCCCAGCAGCAACATCATCAGTACTTCACGTCCGGACGAGCGCGTCGCCGGAGGGCGGGAGGGTCAACCATGAGGCGAGCCACACGCTCGGCGCCGGTGAGGTCGTGGAGGTACACAGTGATCCGCCAGGCGATCTGCGAGAGCAGTGGAAGCTCCGCCGTGCGGAGTTCCTCGACTGCGCGATCCTGGTCCGCTCCGGTACCCAGGGCGAAAGCCCGGAACGCCCGCAGCTCGATCTGTTCCAGTGGAGGAGAGAGGCGAGAGCACGTGTGAGCAGTGAATCAAGCTCGGCGCGCTTTCCCTCACGTGCCGCGACACGCGCCAGATGCACCAGGGCGGTGCGGTGGTTGGGCTCCAACGCGAGCACGCGCTCCCAGGCCACGCGCGACTCAACCAACGAGCGGCCGCGGGATGCGTTGTGGTGGAAGAGCACCTCGCCGAGCTGGTACCACGCCTCGACGTCGTCGGGATACCGGGCGAGAACCGTCCGGTAGAGGCGTTCTGCCTTGTCGGCCGCACCGCTGCGCCGAGCATGAAGCGCCTGGACGAGCAGCCGTTCTTGTTCTGCAAGTCGGGCGTTGTAGCGCGCCGCGCGATCGGCAGCATCCATTTCCAGATCAAGCCTGTCTGCCCATTCCGCCGCCAGGCTGAGGCGGTAGTACGCCAGCGCGAACGTGCTGTCTTCGTTGACGGCACGCTGGAAGGCTTCCACAGAGGGGCCGTAGCGGCCGGCTCGCAGATGGCTTTCTCCTACCAGATAAGCTTTGAGCGCGGGGATCGAATGGGTAGTAATAGCGGCTGTCCGCGTGAGCCGCTCGCGGGGTCCCGCATAGCTGCTGGCGAGAAGCTTCGCCGTCAGATCATCCACCAGTTGGAAAAGCTGCGCCGCCTCACCCGCAACGCTGGCTTGGGCGATCACGGAAGGGCCGTAGCTCCGATCGTACAGGGTGGCGGAGATCCACAGCCGCCCTCCGACTTCCACGATGTTCCCCAACACGAATCGCCTCGCACCGAAGTGGTCCGCGACTGCACGCCCCTGCTCCGGGTCGGCGGCGTCTTCGCCTTGGCGTGCCGCAAAACCTCAGCAGAGCGCGGGGGTCCACGGCACGCAGCTCACCGGCTCCGTCCAGGTTGGCGCTGAGCAGGTCCACCATCCCTTCGCTAAGATAGGCATACTCGGGGCTGCTGCGGACCTCGAACGGCAGCACTGCAACCGCCACGGGCGCGGTTGCGGCCGGGGGCGGTAGCTGCGAGCGCCGCCACGCTGCCCAGCCACCGACAACACCAACCAGAACAAGCGCCACCAGTGCTGCACCCGCGACGGCTAGCCTCCACCGTCGGGGTTGCGCGGCCAACCTTCCCGGCGGCGCATGGCGCGGGGTGGTCTCTGCTTCGGGCGGAGACTGATCTTGAGTGACGTTCCTTGCAATTGGCCACACTGTGTCCGGCCGGGCTTCTCCGAGGCCGGCGGCGTGCGCAGCTGCTCGGCCAGCGCCAGCACCGTCGCGTCCGGAGCGGTGTCCAGCTCCTCGCGCAGGAGCACCTCATGAACGCGCGCGTGCTGAAGCGCACCCGCTCGGTCCCCACTAGCCTCCAGCGCGGTCATCAAACCGAGCGCTACGCGCCCGTTGAGCGGGTCCAGCGCGGCGAGCCTCCGCCACCACCCCGCCGCGTCCAGGTGTTCACCGCGTCCGGATGCGTCGTTGGCCAGCGCTTCGAGTGCCGTGGCTACCTGCCGTGCCCGCAGACTGCGCTCACCGTCCACCCAGCGCTCGAACTCCGGCGCCTGGTCCAGGTGAAAACCGTCCAGGAATGGCCCTGCGTAAAGCGCGACGGCACACTCGTGGCCACCGCTGGCGATCGCCGCATCGAACTCGCCGACGTCGCTGGAGATCACGTCCGCGTCCAGCCTGAGCTCCGCGGAGCCAGTGGCCACCGGGTCCGCGGGTAGAGCCTGGCGCAAGGCGTACAGCAGCTGGGCCAAGCTGTTGCGGGCCCGCGCCGCGTCGCTTTCCGGCCAGAAGTAAGTGAGCAGCTTGTCACGGCTTACCCCGCTCAACTGTGGCGGCGAGGAGCGCCAGCAGGGCGAGCTTGCGCCGCTGGGTTGCCGTCCCGGTGAGCGGGCCGTCTTCGTCCTCCAGACCGGCTACATTGGTAAAAAGCCCACCGAAGGTCCGAAGTTGAAGCATAATAGGCAGTTGATGGATTTCTAATAATCGTTTGATAGCGCCGCTGTATGCTACCGGCATGAACGATTCATGGCAAGCACGCGCCCGCGCGGCGGATGGCGCCGGCACGGCAGTGGCCGAGGACCGACGCCCCCATAATGAGACCCTGGTCCGGGGTCTGGCGGTGGCTAAGCTGGGCGAGCTTCGCCGGGCGGGTTTGAGCTAACGGGAGATCGGCGTGCAATTCGGTCTTGGGCGAGCGAGGGGTGGCGCGGAGGCGGGTGGCTTCGCGTTCCGTCTTCCACCGGAGCGCCTGCTCAAGACCGCGCCGAGTGGCAACAGCGATGCCGCGATGTTCCTGTGCGCGCTGGACGCGGTGGATCAGGGGCTCGCCTTCTTCGACTGCTCGGGGACCCTGCTGCACGCCAACCGTGCGGTGTCGCGCGCGCTGGAGGCGAGCCCCGCGGGCGAACGGCTCCGCGTGGAAATTCAGCAATTCGCCGGCTCGCTGTGCCGTGTGGTCCAGCTGCGGCACCTGAACGGCGAAGCGGTGGTGGAGGAGATGTCGGTGCTGGAGGTTCCCACCGAGGAAGAGCATTATCGTTTGCGGGGCAGCTACATCGGGCTGGATCTGTTCCGCCGAGGGGGAAGCGTGATGGTGGCGCTGGAGCGTCCGGCCGCCACCCTCCTTCCCGCGGAGGTGCTCCGGGAGCGTTTCGGACTCAGCAAACAGGAAAGCCGCATTGCACACCTGCTCGCCAAGGGCAAGTCAAACGCTGACGTTGCTAAGACGTTGTTCATCAGCCCTCACACAGCCCGCACCCACACGCAGCGCATCCTCGACAAGCTGGGCGTCCGCGCCCGCGCGGAAGTCGCGACAAAGATCCTCACCGGCGGAGACGGCTCCAAGGAGGAATGATCATGACGCAACGGTGGAACACGTTGGCGCACGTCATCGCCTTTATGGCTCTCACGCCTGCGTTTGGGTGCAAATCCAGCGAGGCCGAATTTCCAAAGGGCACGTATGCAGCCGTATCTCTGAGCGATGAACAGTGGGAGGTTGTGTTCGCCGACCAGGGCCGATTCCGTGTGACTCGAAACGGCAAGGCGGCGGTGGAAGGGCAGTACGCCTCGACGACGGACCGCGTCGTGCTCAGCAACGAAACGGGTCCGGACTCCTGTGGAGAGGAATCAGGTACGTACACCTGGAAGCGCGACGGGGACATCCTGACCCTGATGGCGGTGGAGGAGTTGTGCGACGGACGGCGCAACGTCATGCGACGACTGATAACACGAAAGTAGACTACAGCAGCAGCGCTCACCTTACTCCTGAAGAGGTTTTATGCGAATCTCCAACCGCTTTCTCCCGTGGGTGTCTAGCCTTGCTGTACTTGCCTGCGCTCCCCCGCAAGCTCCTTCGCCAAGTGCCGCTTCGGTAAGCGCACCTTCTGCGGCAGTTCCGGCGGCGCGTGCTGCGACGGGCGACACCGTGTGGGTGCTGGTCAACAGGATCAAGGCAGACAAGCGGGAGCAGTTCGAGCGCTTCGTGGAGGAGTTTTGGGCATCCAGCTTGAAGCTGGGTGAAACGGACCCGACCGAACGGCGGGTGTTTCAGCATACGCGGGTCCTGAACCCCACGAGACCCAATGCCGATGGAACCTACACCTACATCTTCATCATGGATCCTGTGATCCCGGGCGGGAACTACGACATTGAGAGTACGCTGAAGCGGATGTACCCCGCGGATGAGGCGGCGCGTCGGCTCAAAATGTTTGAGGAAACGTTGGCGGGGGAACAGTCCGGCTGGACTGTTGTTCAGTCCAGATACTGAAGCGAAGGTTAGTCCCTGGGAGCCACGGAGAAAAATACTCTATTTGCGTATGCGCGACTGGTGGCGAGGTGTTATGTACTATGTGCTTACATCCGGAGCCGCAGGTCTGATGCGGGTGTGCCCGTGGAGACAGCCGTCTGTCGCGGCAGAAGTGTCACTTTGAAGGAGCAGATATGCTGATCAAGTCTCGTCGTTCGCTGCACCGGTTTGCTTTGGGAGCTGTCCTGCTGCTCGCCGCTGCGTGTGGAGAGGGAGGCAGCGACATTATCGATCCTGATCCCCCCGCATCCACCAAGCCGCCCGTCGTGGTGCTGGATTCCACGCAGGCACGGCTGGTCAGCGACAGCGCCACGGAAGCTGCCGGGACCTACCGGTTCGTGGTGTCGGGATCGGCGCCTTCGATCAAAGCCAACGACATCATCGTGGGGCCCCAAGGCGGGGGGTTCCTGCGCCGCGTGTCTTCATTTGTCCGAAGGGGAGACACCCTGGTGGTGCAGACCACCTTTGCCTCATTGGAGGAAGCGGTGGAGGAGGGCAGCTTCAACATCAATGTCCCGCTCCGCACGGGGGCTGCCGCATCTGCAGCTCCGTCGAGTGCGGCGTTGCAAAACGTGGTGTGGGGTGAGCCAGTTGTCTTATATGCGATGCAAGGCGTCACCCTCGGTCAAGGTGCGCTGAACCTTAGTGGCACCACGCTCTTTGACCGAGAAGGTTTGAAAGTCACCATCCCAACTGGATCAATCGGATTTGAGCCGGATCTGGACGTGGGGGCAACATTCGAGCGCACGGGTTTGATCGGGGCGAAGCTCTCAAGTTCCACGTCGTCGCGAAGGGTACGCTTGGCCTGCACGCCGAGGTAGCGGTCGCGGCGACGATGGCTGGAGCGACTCAGGGCGACAAAACGTTGCTCACCTACAAGCGGCCCTTTGCCGGGGTCGTCGGGGGCGTGCCTGTCTACGGTGAGGCGATCGTTAAATTCGAGGCAGACTACGCGGTCGACGCCAAAGTCTCCGCCACCGCGCAGGCGGGCATTGATCAGCGCACAGAGGCAAGTGCTGGTGTGCGGTACGAGAACTCCACCTGGAGCAAAGAGGCTTCCGGCACGCCGACCGTACAGCCGCGCGGCCCCACCTTCAGCGCTGAGTCGCATCTCAACGTTAAGCTCGGAGTGAAGCCGACGATCGCGCTGAAGTTCTACAAAGCCCTGACTGCGGAGCTGGAATTCACCCTAACCTGGCTTACAGCCGAATTGCCGAGACTGAAATTTTCTGCACGTCAGACGAAATCTTGGCGGGGTTGGAAGGTCACATTCAGGCGGATCTCAAGATTCTCGGCAAGGCAATATTGGCTCTCTCCAGTACAGCTCTTCGCATTCTCGAAGAAGGTCTATGAAAAGAAGCTCTGCAAGGGACGGGTCAAGATCAACATGCCGGGTCAAATCTCTCTGAACATCGGCGACACGTTTATACTGCCTACAGCCACGGTTCTCGACGTAAAAGAGCGTCCCCTCGCTGGCGCACACGTCATCTATCAGTCCCTGCATCCGGCTGTTGCTACGGTGGATGAGAAGGGGTCGTGCGAGCAGTTGCTGCCGGTGGCGTACAGGGTGAACGCGCAATAATCAATCTGATCAGCAGTGCCAATCCGGAGGTGATTCGGCGTATCGATATCTTCGTAAACTCGGCGGGTTATAAAGATACCGACTACGACCGGATCCCTGACAAGGACGACAAATGTCCCACGGAGTATTATACATTCACGAACTCGCCTGATCTCGGGTGTGGCTTTATCAAAACCGTTCATTTAGTGATCGGTTTCCGATTCGAGACCAGTTCGGCAGGAAGGTGGCTACTGGTCAGCTGATGTCCTTTAGATCCGAATTCTTCTACACCAATACATACCATGGGGTGAGGACCCTTTATACTCACAATCTTCCCGTTTCGGGGGGTACAATGACCGGGTCAAATTCAGTTGGCGTAGAAGTGGTTATTCTGTGACCTTGCCCGGAGAACCCTTCAAGTTTTTTGCGCCACACCTAGAACCCAAGCATTGCACTCTCAAAAGCGGGCTGCCCGTGACCATCCCGATTGGTCATGGAGTCAAAGTCGTCGATGTTTGGTACGAGTGCGACTATGACGCTCGGTATCTGTTGGGTGCAGACGACCGACTCTGAGCCGGGACGCTGGCCATGTGGAAAAGGCGGCGACAAGCCCATCTCCGCCCCAACCGGGCGGCTTCGGCGACGTCCGCGAGCGCCGCTCTGGGCTACATGGAGTTCGGCACGTTGCACGAAATCATGCACCCGATGGGGATCGTAAGCCGTGCCGCCCCCAACCACACGCTGGGCATTGGGTAGCCGTAGCGTGAAGGTGGACCTTACCAGCGTACATGGAGGAATGATCATGACGCAACGGTGGAATACGCTGGCACACGTCATCGCCTTTCTTGCCCTCGTGTCGGCGTTCGGCTGCACGTCCAGCAGGGCTGAATTTCCGAAGGGCACATATTCAGCCGCTTCCGCGAGCGAAGAGCAGTGGGAGGCCGTGTTCGCCGATCAGAGCCGGTTCCGTGTGACCCGAAATGGCAAAGCCGGGGTCGAGGGACAGTACGTCTCGACGGCGAAACGCATCGTGTTCAGCAACGAGAAGGGGCCGGAGGCCTGTGGGAACGAAACCGGGACGTACAAGTCGAAGCGCAACGGGGAGACGTTGACGCTGAAGGCCGTGGAGGAGCCGTGCGCCGGACGGCGCAACGTCATGCAACGGCTGATAGCGCGAAAATAGACAGTGGCAGCAGGGCTCACCTTCTCTTGAAGCGGTGATATGCGAATCCGTAAATAGCCGGTTCTGCCTACGGGCTCCGAACCACTTCTCCGCCCTTGATCACCATGCGCACCCGACGCACAGCCGAGATGTCGCGCGTGGGGTCTCCCTCCACGGCAATCAAGTCAGCCAGTAGACTTGGCCGCACTCTTCCTACCCGTTCCTCCCAGTGCAACAACCGCGCGTTCACCGAAGTGGCGCTGCGGAGGGCCTCCAGCGGGGTCATCCCGTAGTCCACCAGCAGTTCCAGTTCGCGTGCTGCCTCGCCATGGGTGAATACACCCACATCACTCCCATGACAGATCGTTACCCCCGCCCGCCGCGCGGCGGCGAAGCTGGCGCGCTTCTGCCGGATGCGCTCCGGTTCGGGCTCTACTCCCTTCTTCCAGCCGCGGTACTGGAGGATGGCGTCGCCGGCTGCCAGGGTGGGGCAGAGCGCGACGCGTCGCTCGCGCATGAGGCGCCACACCTCCGGGGTGCCGCCGTCCCCATGCTCGATGGTTTCCACGCCGGCCAGGACGGCGCGCCGCATGCCTTCGGGTGTGGAGGCGTGGGCAACCGTGGGGCGGCCGGAGGTGCGTGCCACCTCCACGATCGTCTTCAACTCTTCTAGCGTGAAGGTGGGGCGGGCTTCACCGTTGGGTCCCCAGCGGTAATCCGCGTACACCTTGACCCAGTCCGCCCCTCCGCCGATCTGGCGCCGGGTGACCCGAATCAGATCGTCATGCCCGTCGGCTTCTTCGGCCCCTTGTGGTGGGTGCCAGTCCGGCGATGCCTTCGGGCCATAGCTTCCCGTCGCCACGATGGCGGGGCCGGCGACCAGCATCCGCGGGCCGGGAATGATCCCCTGGTCGATTGCCTGCTTGATTCCCACGTCCGCGTAGCCCGCTCCCTCGGAGCCCAGATCGCGAATGGTGGTGATGCCCGCATGGAGGGTGCTGCGTGCGTGCACGGTGGCGCGTGCCACCCGGAGTGCCTGCGACTCCCGCAGGACCTGATCGTCCCAGGAGGTTTCGTTGTAGGGGTGCAGCAGCAGGTGGGAATGGGCTTCGATCAGCCCGGGGAGCAGGGTCATCCCCGGAAGATCGATGATCCTGGCGTCCGCTGGCGTGCCCACCCGGGCAGCCGGCCCCGCGGCCTCGATGCGGTCTCCGCGAACCAGCACCGTCCACCCCGTGTGCAGCTGCGCACCATCGAACACACGCGCGGGGCGGAGCAGTGTGCGACCGGGTGTTTGGGCTGCCAGGGGAATGGCGCTCAGCGCAAGGCAGAGCAGCGTGGAGAAAAGACGCATGAAGTCTCAAAAGCTGTAGGCTGTCGGCAATATGGCGGTGACAGCTCGCCATTCGCCACCGGCGTTGCGGGGGGTAGCGCAAACCTGTACTTGTAGAACGATGAAAGCTCCTCACGTCGCACCGGAGCGGGCTCGTACTCCCGGCCAACAAGTTTCCCGCGCTGCGTTCTACGCGCACCTGTGGCTGGGGGTGCTGTTCACTGCCGTCCTGCTGGGGGTCAGCATTACGGGCATCCTGCTCAATCACAAGGTGCCGCTGGGCCTGATGCCGGAGGTGAGCCACGAGCCCACGGCGGAATTCACGGCCGCTCTCCCGCTCGCGGAGCTGGCGCGCCGCGCGCTGGAAGCGGCGGGCGAGAGTGGGGGGATCGCGTCTATTGACCGGATGGACGTGCGCCCGAGGAATGGTCTGGTCAAGGTGCGGATGCGCGATCCGGAGTCCACCGAGGTGACGCTGGACATCGCCAGTGGGAGCGTGCTGCACGTCGGGGCCCGCGGCGACGTTTTCCTGGAGCGCCTGCACTCCGGCGAGGCCCTGGGGGAGGGATGGGTGCTGCTCAGCGATGCGGGCGCCATTGCCCTGATCGTGCTGCTCGTCAGCGGGTACTGGCTCTGGCTCTGGCCCCGCTGGCGTCGGTGAGCACGGGACACCTCGCGCTGCTGCTGGGGCTCTTTGCCGTGCCCGCGCTGCTGCTCTGGCTCGGCCACCGCCTGCACCGGCGGAGTGCGCGGGTGCGGGGCGCCTTCTGGGGTGGGGCGGTGGGGCACACGCTCGCCATGTGCGCCGCGACCGTCGCGGCGATGTATCCCCCGGCCGCGTGGACGGGGGGCGAAGTCGCACGCGGCGTGCTGGGGTTCGGCGCGATGCTGGGGGGAGGGTTGATCGGGGCCGTGCTCGGCGCGTTTATGGCGGTACTCCCCCCGGATGCCATGCCTGCTTCTGGCGAGCTCATCCACCAGCGAAAGAGCCCGGATCTCCCCAAGCAGGGGTGGCCGCGGCCACGGAGGTGAGAGCGTCGGCGTCCGCTCTCAGAGCGACGCTGAAGACGGAGCCAACCCCGACGCTGCTCCGCACCTCAAGCCGGTAGCCCATCAGCTCGCAGAGAGAGGTCGAGATTGCAAGCCCCAGTCCGGTGCCGCCAAAGCGGCGCGCCGTCCCGCTCTCCGCCTGCTCAAACGCCCGGAAGATCGCGGACAGCCGCTCCGGGGGGATGCCGATCCCGGTATCACGCACATCGATACGCGCCGGCCGACCGGTCTCCGGATCGAGCATCACGGACGCGGTCACGCTCCCCCGCTCGGTGAACTTGATCGCGTTGCCGACGAGGTTGATCAGCACCTGCTTGAGCTTGCTCCGGTCTGCTTCAAGGGGCATCACCCCATCGGGAACCACCGCTCGCAATTCGACGTCCTTGCCGTGTACCGCTCCCTGGAGTTCGCTGAGCGTCTCCTGGACGAGAGCGTCGAGCGCGACCGGGGTGCGCTCCACCCGCATCTTCCCGGCCTCGATCTTGGAAAGGTCCAGAATGTCGTTGATCAGGCCAAGCAAGTGCTTGCCGTTGGACAAAATCCGTTCGGCGTAGTTCAGGTCCCGCTCCCGCAGGTTTCCACCTTTGTTCTTGCGGAGCACATTGGCGAAGCCGATCACCGAGTTGAGCGGCGTGCGCAGCTCGTGGCTCATGCCCGAGAGGAACTCGCTCTTGGCCCGGTTTGCTTCTTCCGCCTCGTTCTTGGCCCGAAGGATCTCCTGTTCCGTCTGCTTCCGCTCGGTGACATCACGGGAGTTCACCACGATGCGGCCTACCGCCGGATTGGTAAGCTGGTTATTGCCCCGGGACTCGAGAACGCGCCAGGAGCCGTCCTTATGCCGGAACCGGTACTCCGCCGAGATCTCCTGGCCCGGGCTGTGGAGACTCTGGCCAAAGGCCTCGAGGACCCGCGGCCGATCATCCGGGTGAACCAGCTCGAACGCGACCCGGCCGACCAGTTCCCAGGGTTCGTACCCGAGCATGTGCTTCACCGCAGGGCTCTCGTAGTGGATGACGCCCTCCGCGTCGAGCAGCGTACTGAGGTCCGAGGCATTCTCGGTCAAGGACCGGAAGTGCTCCTCCCTGCGCTGGAGTTCTTGTTCCGCGCGCGCACGCTGAATCGCGATCGCGATTCGGTCCGAGACGGTCCCGAGTGCGTCGAGCGTGGCCTCCCCCGAGAGGGGATGCCGTGCGTAGAGCGCGATCACTCCGACGAGTTGTTCACCGGCGATCAGGGGAGAGCCCGCGAACGAGCGCAGCCCTTCGTGCCGTGCCCATACCAGGTCGTCCATACCTGGGTCGTTCGGCACATCGTTGGTTAGGTGTGGCTTCCGGTCCCGGACGATTGATCCGATCTTGGATTGCCCCACCGGCACCCGATCATGCGGCCCGTCCAGGTGTGTGTACATCCCCGCGCTGGCCTGTAGCTCCAGCATCTGTTCACTGTCGTCGAGCGTCCAGATACAGACCAGCGCCGCGTCGGTGTAGTTCCATAAGGCGTGGGCGCATTGCTGGAGGATCTCCCGCAGGTTTCCCGTCCCGATCACCGCCTGCCCCACGCTCGCACCGAGCGCGTCGAATCGCGCGCGCTCCCGCAGCGCATGCTCCGCCTGCTTTTGCTCGGTGACGTCGCGCACGACGGCCAGCGCTTCATCGGGACCGGTCGGGGCCAGGCGCGCCTCGAACTCGCGCATACCCGTGGCCATGGGGAGCGCGTACTCCAATCTCTCAACGGCGCCAGAGCGCAGGGCGCGCTCGGTGTGGACCAGGATCGGCTCAGCCACGTCCGGGGGCAGAAGCTCGCGGAGGTTACGGCCCACGACCTGCTCCGGGAGAGCGTACAGATCGGACTCGTCCGGTGCCTTGAAGTCCAGGAACTCGCCCGTACGGGTGAAGCGGAAGATCAGGTCGGGAATGGCGTCGAGCATCACCCGGTTGCGGCGCTCGCCCTCCCTGAGCGCCTCCTCCGCCCGCTTGCGCTCGGTGGCGTCGCGTGAGACGCGGATAATCCCACGTACGGCGGGATCCTCTAAGCGATTACTCCCCGTGGTCTCCAGGACTCGCCAGGAGCCGTCCTTGTGCCGGAACCGGTACACGATGATCTGCACCACCCCCGGTTCACGCAGCATCCGGTCGAGGGCTTCCCGCGCAACGGCGAGATCGTCCGGATGGACCAGTTCGAAGGAACCACGCCCGACAAGCTCCTCCGGCTCGTAGCCGAGCACCCGTTGGATCGCGGGGCTCTCGTAGACAATCTTTCCGTCCGCGTCCAGGATGGTGATGATGTCGGAAGTGTTCTCGATCAGCGAGCGGAAGTGGGCTTTCTGCTCTTCCAGCTTTGCCTCGTCCCGGTTGCGCTGCGCCGCGTAGGCGAGGATCGCCCGGCGGAGGAAGAGCCCAACCAGGACCAGGGTCACCAGGATCAGGGCGGCGAGCAGGCCCACCAGCACGACACGCCGGTTGAACTGGTCGTTCTGGGCGGTGATGCGCTCGTGCACCGTACGCTTCAGCGCCGCTAGCGCTTCCAGGTAGCTCTGCTTTTGGAGAGTGTACCGGGGGCTGGCGAGGAGCGCCAGCGCTTCTTGGCGGCGCTCCTGGCGCACCAGTGCAAAGGTCTGGTCCTCCAGGGCGAGCAGCGTGTCGGCGGCCGCCCGGAGCCGCACCGCCACCGCGTCCTGAGCCGCCGCCTCCGCCCAGCGGACGATCTCCGGAAGGTGGGCGGACAGCTCGTCGTCCAGCTGCCGGTAGCGCGTTTCCCACACGAGATTGCCGCTGGCGGCCGCCATCTGCGTGGACATGGTCAGCGCCTCGTCCAGGTAGTCCACCCGGTCGATCCTGTGCTGCATGACGAAGGCCTCGGCCGTCAACTGCTGGAAGGAGTTGTACATCCCCCAGACCGCCCACCCCAGCACGGCGAAGAGCAGTCCGGCGAGCATCCCGCTCGCCGCCATCACCGGGAGCGGGAGCGCGCCCCGGTTCATCATCGTAGCCAGCCGCGCGAGCGCCAGCACAATCAGCGTGCCGACCACCACCCCCACCGCCAGCTCCGAGTGGCCCAGGAGATCTCCCGCGCCGAGATCCGCCGCGCCCGGTGCGGGCACGAAGGTCACCGCGGCCATCGCCGTGTAGTGCATCCCGGTAATGGCAACGCCCATCACCCCGGCGCTGGCGGCCTTCCCCCAGGCCGCGCGCGCGCCCGTACGGAAGCGGAAGTGCAGCAGCAGCCAGAGCGCCGCGGTGGCGGCGACCAGCGCGATGGCCACGGAGGCAGCCACCAGCGGAGCGTGGTAGCGGAGCGCACCCGGCACCCGCACGGCGGCCATTCCGGTGTAGTGCATCCCGGCGATTGCCACACCCATCCCCAGCCCCGCTCCCAGGAGAGCGGCGGGAGCCACGCGTTCGCGCCCCGTGATCCGCAGCGCGACGACGGAAACGCCGATGGCGATCCCCAGCGACAGCGCGGTCAGACCCCAGTGGTAGCGGATCGGCACCGGCAGGTTGTAGGCGAGCATGCCCGTGAAGTGCATGCTCCAGATACCGAAGCCCATCGCCAGCGCGCCGCCGCCGATCCAGGCGTGCCGCTGGCGCCCTGCGGTGACCGCCACCCGCCCCGCAAGGTCCAGCGCCGTGTAGGAGGCCAGGATGGCGATTGCGATGGAAAGCACCACCAGGAGCGGATCGTGAGAGCCGTGCATGGGAATCACAGGGATCAAGGAGAAGAAAGTTCGCTCAGTCGCGCAGCCGCTCCTCGATGGCGGCCAACAGCAGCTCGTCGTCGACGATCGGCTTGGTCACGTAGCCGTCGAAGCCCGCATCGAGGAAGCGGTCCCGATCCCCGGCCATGGCGTGCGCGGTAAGCGCGATCACCGGGAGGTCCCGCAGGGCCTCATCGGTGCGGATCCGTTGCAGGACCTCGACTCCGTCCATGCCGGGGAGGGAGATATCGAGCAGCACCAGGTCCGGGCGGGAGCGCCGCAGCCCGTTGAGCGCCATCTGGCCGTCCTCGTATTCGGTGACTCGGTATTGATCCTCCAGGATCGCCTGGACCAGCAGACGGTTGTCCGCATTGTCTTCCACCAGGG
>JAUJOM010000022.1:33374-44122 GCA_030447645.1 Longimicrobiaceae bacterium
TCCTCCAGGATCGCCTGGACCAGCAGACGGTTGTCCGCATTGTCTTCCACCAGGGCAATGGTTTTCATCGGTTTTCTCCGTTAGGCAGTCGCTCGCGAACCTCCGCGAAGGCCATTTCCAGCTCATTCACCAGTCGAAACACAGGCTCCGCCTGTCCAGCCTCCGCATGCTGTTCAAGACGATCCGCGATTGCCTGTAGCGACGTGGCGCCGATGTTTCCCGCCGAGGACTTCAGGGAGTGCGCGGCCCGCCGCACCTGGTCGAAATCGCCCGCCCTCTCGCCCGCCCGCGCGGCCTGGATGCGTTCCGGACCGGTCTCCAAAAAGAGTGCGATCATCCGGCCGGCGAGACGATCACCGCCCAGCTTCCGGAGCCGTTCGAGAGCTTTGTTGTCGAGCATGGATGTTTTGTGCGGATGTCGTCGTTGCTCCCGCCCGGTGGAAGCCGCGCCGCTCCATGGCGCCCCAGTCCGTCCGCCCGCGGATGAATTTGAGCAGACCTCGCAATCGCCACCATGCGGTGAGCTGTCGAAAGCCTATGTTCTCGAACAAAGCCCACAGCAGGAGGATCAGCCGGTCGCGCATACGGTCGTACCGACGAAAGGTGAGCTCCTCCATCACCAGCGTCGCGACGCTGAGCCACAGGCCGATCCCGTAGGCGACCAGGAAGAAGAGAGCGGCAAAGCGAAGATCCAGGGCTCCGATGAGAAACGCCGTTCCCAGTGCGAAGAGCCCGAGCAGCTCGATCACCGGCGCGAGCAGCTCCACCAGGACGAAATATGGGAAGGCCAGCATCCCCATCGTGCCGTACCGCGGGTTGAAGGCAACCCGCCGGTGCCGCCAGAGAACGTCCGCGAGGCCCCGGTGCCAGCGGTCACGCTGACGGCCGAGGACGCGCAGCGATTCCGGAGCCTCGGTCCATGCGACGGGGTCGGGGATGAAATCCACGCGATGCGGCCCCCCGGTCTCATAGCCGCGCCGCCGGAGGCGCAGCACAAGTTCCATGTCCTCGCCGACGGTATCATGCGCATACCCCCCGACGTCGATCACCGCGGAGCGCCGAAAAAGGCCGAAGGCACCGGAAATGATCAGGTTTCCCCCAAAGCGGTTCCATCCGAGCCTACCAAAGAGAAAGGCTCGCAGGTACTCGATGACCTGAATTCCAGGGATCGGGCGGAGCGGCGCACGCACCCGCACCACGCGCCCGCCCCGCACGACCGAGCCATTCGCCACCCGGATCGTGCCCCCGGCGGCCAGAACTTCATTGCCTTGCAGAAACGGGCGGACCATGCGCTGCAGGGCTTCCGGTTCGATCAAAGTATCGGCGTCCATCGCGCAGACCAGGTCCCCCGTGGCGAGATCGAGGCCAACGTTGAGCGCGTCCGCCTTGCCTCCGTTTTCCTTGGTCGCGACTACCAGATTCGGATGGATGCGCGAGCGATACAGTGCCCGGACCGGCCGGGTCTCGATGCGCCGCTGATAAACGGGATTGATCGGCGCGAGATCGAACTCACGCGTCAGCACGTCGAGGGTTTTGTCCCTGGAACCGTCATTGATGACGACCACCTCGAGGTTCGGGTAGTACAGGGACAGCAGCCCGCGCACGCTCTCCGCGATGGTAGCGGCCTCGTTGTATGCGGGAGCGAGCATGCTGACGCTGGGCGCGACCTTGGAATCCAGTACCCGCCAGCGGCGCTCCCCTCGAATTTGTCGTGTGTGCCGCACCAGCTCCTTCGCGGCGCTCACCAGGAGCACGGCGTAGAAGCTGTTGACGAGCAGGAAGTAGGCAATCACGCCCACTTCGACCCACACCAGTCCCTGCGTGACAGCATCCGTCCAGCGCATCAGACGCTGACTCCCGCCCGTTGGTTCATCTGGGGTATGTCCATCACCTGCCGCGCCATGTCCGCTGCAAAACGATCCGGGTCCCGGAGCGAGCGCCGCAGCAGCACCATGCCCGGATTGCCCAGGGCCCGAAGCGCGAGTCCGGCCTCCCGACGCACGATCCAGGCTGGATCCCGAAGGAGTTCCGCGACCCGGGGAGCGCTGCGCCAGTTCCCCAGTGCTCCCATCGCCCGGGCTGCAGCGGCACGCGGCCGAGGATCGGGATCCGCGAGGAGCGCGCCCAATCTGTCAGCCGCCTGCTGCCCCCCCAGGGCACCCAGCAGAGCGGCTGCCCTCGTACGCACGGAGGGATCGGGATCCCTGCTGAGGGTCAGGGCGGGACCTAAAAAGGATGGAACTACGCTGCCCGCCGCGACTGCGAGCGCGGACTCGGCATCCGGGCCCGTATGCGTTTCGAGGTAGTGGCGCAGTGGCTCGGCGGCAGGGCGCCCGATCCGCAGCAAGGAATCCTGCACGGTGAAGCGGCAGAGCCCCTGAGGATCCTGGAGCAGGCCGAGAAGGTGATGGATGACGCGGAGGCTTGGATGCGTGGCGGCCCATTCCGCTGCCTGGGTTCGCACCAGGGGGCTTGGGTCTCGGAAAAGCTCCACCATCAGGGCCTCTCCCGCTTCGCACAGCGTGAGGATGCGCGCGCCCTCAAGACGGCGCCACCAGAAGCGGCTGCGACATCGACGCTCCGCAAAGGCATTGAGACCCACTCGCTCGGCGAGCACTTGCACGCGCTGTCGCGATGCCCCCGCCAGGTTCCTGAGAAACTCGCCGAGTAGCCGGATCTGGAGGTTCCGGGGAAGCGAGTGAAGGATCCGGAACTCTTGCTCGCTGATTTCACCCTGGTGCGCCACCGTCTGCACCACGACGCGGGCACGTGCCAACTGCATCGCTTTCCGACGCTCGTAGCGCAGACTCCGGAGCCCATGGCCCAGGTACAGCGCCACCGAGAGGGTGAGGAGCACCCCTACCACGGCAAGCGTTCGAACCACCACGAGATCAGAGATCACAGATCAGGTCTCCAGGGCGCGTCGGATTCGCTGCATGAGTACGGGAACGCTGAACGGCTTGGCCACGTGATCGAAGGCACCAATCTCCAGTGCCTGTACAACTTCCCTTTCTTCGGACCGCAGGGTGAGCATGATGAAGCGGGTATGGCGGCCCACCCCGTCCCGCATCAGCTGTCGCAGGAGGGCAAGTCCATTGAGGCCGGGCAAGTCCACATCGAGGAGTACCACCCGCGCTCGGAGGCGGGGACTGTCGCCACCGAGAGCCTCGTCGGCAGCCTGCCCGTCCTGGATCCACCGCGTCGTGTAGCCGCGGGTCTCCAGGGAATGGATCAGCAGCGTGCCGAGTGTTTCATCGTCCTCCACCACCACCACATCCACGCTCGTGGCATCCGCGCTTGCTTCGTCCGCGGCCGGATCGCGCGTATGCAGGTCTGCAGCGTCTTCGGGTGCGACTGCGACTCCCGCCGGCCGACGATCGAGCCGCATCCGTTCCCACCGGTTGTGGATGCGGGTCAGCAGCTCCGGGCCCGCGATCGGCTTCGCCAGGTAGTCGTCCGCGCCAGCGGCGAAGATGGTGCGGACCGCCTCCGTATCCGTTCGGGCGGTGAGGAAGAGGATCGGGAGGCCGCTCCAGCGTCGATCACTCCGAAGTACCCGGCAAATCTCGATCCCACTCACGTGGGGAAGGTCAAGGTCCAGAATGAGGATATCGGGAGTAGCTTCCTCCAGCACCTTCCAAAACCGCAGCGGATCGCTTTCCGTAGTGAGCTGAATGCCCGCCGGCACCAGCATTCCATGCAGCGAGGCTAGAATGTGTGGATCATCATCCAGCGCCAGGAGGCGCAGCCCCCTGGTTTCCGCTTCGCCAAGGTAGCGGGCCACCACATCCAAAACCTCGTCGGGCGATGAGGGCTTTTGAAGAAAAGCGGCGGCTCCCCGTCGCATGGCCTGGATGCGGTCGGTGAATGCCCCACTCTCGGCGAGCACCAGGACCGGAATCGCTGGCGACCGTGCCGCCAGCTCCCCGATGAGCTCGAACGCCTCTGTGGAACTCGGAGCGGTGTCGATGTCGAGTAACAGCACCCGAACGTCTTTGCTGGTACGTAGAGATTCCGAACGCGCGATGTCCGGGACGGTTTCGACTCCGATCCCACGCGCCGCCGCCGCGAGCATGAGCCGCTCGGAGAAGCCCGTATCTCCGCTGACCAGGAGCACCGATCCGGGGCCGGTCTCCAGGATCGCTGGGGCTTCCGCGGGCTCGGGATTCGTGGAGGCGCGCTCGAGCTCGCTGCGGATCCCGACAACCAGAGCCGCCAGCCGGGCTGCTTCGGAAGGCGCGAGTGGGACCGACTCCTCCAGGATCTGCTCCATCTCCCGTGCACAACGTGAAGCTTCCATGAAGCCGAACGTACCGATGGAACCCGCGAGCTTGTGTGCCTCGCACTCGGCCTGCCGACGCTGCTCCGCACTGAGCTGATCCTCCAAAGCAGAGGCGACCGCCTCTTCCAAAAATTCCAGGCGACCGAAGATGGAATGCCGAAAGCGGATCCACATCTCGGCCATCCTCGCACGGACGTGATGCTGGGGTGACCTTGCGACAGGCACGGGCGGGAAAGGAATCCTCAAGTCTCCCAACCGAGTGCCGCGGCCACCTGCCCGGGAAGCTCGATGGGGTCGAACGGCTTGGGGATCACCGCGTCGGCACGGGATTCGGACCGTCGGCTTGCCACGCATTTTCGGGCCTTGCCGGTAAGATAGATCACCGGCACGCCTGTGGTAGCCGGGGAGGCACGTAGCTGCTCCAGCACGGCGGGCCCATCCATCCCGGGCATCATCACGTCAAGCAGAATGGCGTCCGGCCGCTCGGTTCGTGCGAGCCTAAGTCCCTCGCTTCCCGAGCGCGCGGTGGTGACTTGCCATCCCCCGATCAATTCCAGGCTGAGCTGCGCCACCTCCCGCATGTCGGCCTCATCGTCGATGAGCAGGATCTTTCGTGCCTTGGCTGCGACGGGGACGCGCATGCAACGGCTCACTGGGTTCGAGCGTGGACTGGAGGACTCAAATGGTGTAAGATAATACACGAGTTTCGGTTGCCTAACAAGCTTTTACATACGGTGACGTGAACTATCGGTCCCCTGGCTTGGACGGCAAGCGGCTGGTATAGTCCCCACCGCGCGTGTCGCACGACCCACAACCTCGGCTCTCCTCATCCGCTTGCTCCTGCTCGTCATGAACCGGCTCCGTTCCCTGGTCCTCGCGACATTGCTGGTGGGCGGCGCGTTCACCCCCGCCGCAACACAGGCAGCCGGGTGTCCCGTCGCGGTCAATCCCCGCGTGAACGCGGGATGGAGCAGGTACCGGAGCGGCGACCTCCCGACGGCTCGCCGGGAATTCGAGGCGGCCACGTGGCGCTGCCCGGGGCACGTCGGGGCGCGTACCGGCCTGGGATACGTCGCACTGCAGAGCGGGGAGCTGCCCGCGGCACGCCGCTGGTTCAATGACGTGCTCCAGGCAAACCCCAACGAGGTGGATGCTCTGGTCGGACTGGGACTCGTGGCCTGGCGTGAGGGGGATCTGCCGACGGTACGCTCGGCCTTCACGCGCGTGCGGCGGCTCGATCCGGGCAACGCGGATGCGCGGGAGTACCTGGCCCGCATTCCGGAGGGTGTCGGTCCCGCGCCGAAGCGCCCTCCTCTGGTCCTCCCTGACACAGTCGTGTATCCCGCGCGTGCCGTGGGAGACCGCTTCGAGATCCGCACCGCCCGCGGCTGGCAGCCCTTCTACAGCCAGGGGGTGAACATCGGGGCCGCTCTCCCGGGGCGTTACGCGAGCGAGTTCCCGGATTCCACCACCTACGCGCGCTGGCTGGCACAGATCGGGGCGATGGGGGCGAACACGGTCCGGGTATATACCATGCACCCGCCCCGTTTTTATCAGGCGCTGCGGACGTACAACCTGGCGCATCCCGATCGCCCGCTCTGGCTGATCCACGGCGTCTGGGCCGAGCTTCCCCCAGGGAGTGACTATGAGGACCCGGAGTGGGAGCGGGCCTTTTTTGGGGATATTCATGCGGTAGTCGACATTCTGCACGGTCGGGCGGATCTGCCGCCTCGTGCGGGGCATGCCTCCGGCCATTACACCGCGGACGTTTCCCCATGGACGCTTGGCTTCATTCTCGGGCGTGAGTGGGAAGAGCACTCCGTGCTCGAGTACAACGCGCTCCCGGGTAAGCGCCCCGTCTGGTCCGGCCGCTATCTGCGAGTTTCCGGAGGCAACGCCATGGACGCCTGGATGGCGAAGGCGTGCGAGGAAGCGGTCGCCTACGAGATGCGGACCTACCGGGCGCAACGGCCCGTCGCGTACACCAACTGGCCCACGACGGACCCGCTGCACCACCCTACTGAGGCCACGCTGATCGAGGAGGCGGCGATTCGCCGGGCGCTGGGCGAGAGGGTGGAGATTCGCCCGGCGCTGCTGGGGGACGACGCGGTCTCGCTGGACCCATCGCTGGTTCGCTCCACCGCGGAGCTGCCCGCCGGGTACTTTGCCTCGTACCATGTCTACCCGTACTACCCGGATTTCATGGTGCTGGACCCGGAGTACGGGCGCGCACAGTCGCCGTTCGGTCCCTCCAACTACTGGGGGTACCTGCGTCAGCTCAAGCAGCACCACCGACGGATCCCGGTGCTGATCTCCGAATACGGAATCCCAACCAGTCTTGGCATCGCGCACATGCACCCGCAGGGGTGGCACCACGGCGGCCTCACCGAAACGGAAATGGCCGCAGTCAACGCCCGCATGACCCGCGAGATTGCCGAGGCGGGGATGGCGGGCGGAATTTTGTTCGAGTGGATCGACGAGTGGTTCAAAAAGACCTGGATCACGCAGGAGTTCGCGGTGCCGCTTGAGCGCAACCGGCTCTGGTACAACCGGATGGATGCGGAGCAGCACTACGGTGTGATCGCCATGGAGGCATCTCCCCGCCTGGCGGGTGCCACGCTGGTCGAGCGACTCACCCCGTGGCGGCGACTCGCCCCGTTGTACGCCACCGCGGATGGAAGCCGCATCCGCGCGCGCGCCGATGAACAGTACCTGCATCTCCTGGTGGAGGCGGGAAGCGGGCGTCTTCCGGAGGAGATTCTGCTCGGATTCGACATGCTCCGTCCGGATGCGGGGGACTTCCGCTGGCCGGACGCGGTTGGCGATCGTCTCCCTGTGGGGATCGAGTACGCGCTTCGGATCAGTCCGGGTGAAGTGCGTATGCTGGTGGACCGCGCATCCAACCCGGTGCGCCTGGACGCTTCCAGCGTGGGAGTGCGGGACGCCCCGACCGACCGCCCCGCCATCGCCCGACAGCCACCAGGCTTCTTTCGCGGCCGCTACAGACGAGAGCTGCGCCTACCGCTGGTTACCCAGGCCAACGATGACGGGCGCTACGACTCACTGCGGGTGCTCACCAGCCGCTCCCGGTTCGGCCGTGACTCCACCGAATACGCGGCCATGGGTTATGATTGGGGTGTGCTCCGCGAAGGTCCAGCCCCCGATGGAAGCTGGGAACGGTTGGACCGGCCGGGGGTGATCGAGGTCCGCATTCCCTGGACGCTGCTCGGCGTGACCGACCCGAGCAGCCGCCGGGTGCTTCAGGATCCCTCGGCGCGGGACCCGGAGGGTTCGCGCGAGCTGGGGACCGTGGGGGTGCCATCCATCGGGATCATCGCGGCCATGCGCGACCGGGGAGGTGCGTGGCGCGCCTGGCCTGCCGCCGGACGGGCGACGGACGTGGCGCGCTTCACCTGGCCCACCTGGGAGCAGCCTGAATGGCGCGCCCGCACCCGCCCGGTGTACGATGTCATGCGGCAGACCTGGAGCACCCTCGACCCACCTGTTACCCGTCAGGACTGATGAACCGAACTCTGCTTGCCTCGCTCGCCGCCATGGGCGCGCTGCTTGGCCTGACCCTTCCCGCGCGCGCCCAGACCACGGCGGCGGACTCGGCGTGGGAACGCAAGGACACCGATCTGGCTGAGCGGCTTTATTCGCAGCGCCTGGCCGCCGACTCGTCCGACGTGATGGCGCTCCGCCGCATTGCCCTGCTGCGGGCCTGGGCGGGCAGGTACGGCGAAAGCATCGCACTCTACGACCGCGCTGTGCGCCTGGCCCCCGCCGATGAAGCGATCGCGCTCGAACGGGCGCGGGTACTCGCCTGGAGCAAGGAGTACGCCCGGGCCATCGCCGCGCTCGACGAGATCCTGGCTCGCAGCCCCCGGAACCGTCCGGCGTTGGAGGCGCGCGCGCAGTTCACCTCCTGGTCGGGGCGCTACGGGGAGTCGGCCGCGACCTACAACAGACTGCTGGAAGAAACGCCGGGAGACCCGGAAGTGCTGCGGGGCCTGGCGCGCGTGGCGAGCTGGCGCGGTGACCTGGCCGAAGGCGAGCGACGCTGGCGGAAGGTGCTGGCGGCGTCGCCGGACGATGTTGCCGCTCTGGTGGGACTGGCGGCGGTGCTTCGCTGGCAGGGGCGCGATGCGGCGGCGCTTCCGCTCCTCGCTCGCGCGGAGCGGCTCGCCCCGCAGGATGCCGATGTGCGCGAGCAGCTGGAGTGGCTGCGCGTGACGATGGCTCCGCGTACCGCGCCGTCGGTGGTCTACGAGTCCGACTCGGATGGAAACCGGATCGTCACCACCTCGATCAGCGGTGCGTGGCGCCCGCGCCCGCGCCTGGAACTCCGTGCCCAGGGCTACTTCCGCGATGTCGAGCAGACCCTCGGCACTCCGTTCGGCCACCAGGTGCTGGGTGGGATGCTGACGGCCTGGACACAGTGGGAGCCGGGGTGGGCACTATCGGCCGGGGCCGGAGCGAGTTCGTCGGATGCACCGGACGGGTCACCAATCCCCACCGCGCGAGTGGCCCTGTTCACCCCGGTGGCGTACCCGGTGAAGGGGTCAGTGTCTGTGTCGCGCAACGCCTTCGACGCCACGGCGCTACTGGTGCGCAACCGGGTCGTCACCCATGAGATCGCGGCCTCCGCTTACACCAGCCCGCTGCGAGGGTGGACACTGAGCGGCGGTGCATCGGCAGCTGGCTACCATGGCGATGAGTGGAACCGGCAGCTGTCCGGGAACGCCGCCGCCACCCGCCTGCTTCGCCGCCCGCTGACCCTGGGCGTGGCGGCGCGGGCGTTCGGCTTCGAAAAAGACCTGAACGAAGGATACTTCGATCCGGACTTCTATGGGATCGGCGAGATCACGGCGAGCGTGTACCAGGAGGTCCGAAAGTGGAGCTTCGGGACGGAGATCGCTCCCGGCCTGCAACAGGTAGGGAGCACCGGAAAGCGAACCGGGGCGTTCCGGGCCACGGGGCGGATCGGGTACACGGTCACACCGGGGCGTCAGGTGGGCGTCTCCGCCGGCCTTTCCAACTCCGGACTGCATCAACTTTCCCCCGCTGCTGATGCGGACTATCGGTACCGGGCGTTCAGTATTTTCGGAGGATGGAGGTTCTGAGGGCACCTTCCACGTGTACCGCACCCTGCACCGTTTTCCGCGCCTGGATGGCACGGTCTGGCGGGCGGGCGAACACCCGCTGGGGCGCGGAATACTGCACCCGGACAACGTCTCGATACAGGACGGGCAGCTTCGCTTATGCCTCCCTGCCGGGACGTGCGACGGAGCCGAGCTGCGCTCTCGCGAGCGTCACCTGTACGGGAGCTACACCGCGCGGCTGCAATCGTGTCCGGCGCCGGGGAGCATCACCGCATTCTTTCTGTACCAGGACGTACCGGGGGGCAACGACGAGATCGACATCGAGATCGTCGGCGGCGAACCACACCGCGCCATCGTGGCCGCCTGGGCCGCGGGGCGGCAGACCCAGGCGGCCACCGTGCCGCTCCCATGGGATCCCAGTGAGGCTCCCCACGATTACACCATCGACTTCCATCCGGGGCAGCTGAGCTTACACGCGGATGGCGCTCTGCTCGCGCGTTGGACCTCCGGGCTACCGACGGAGCCCATGCGGGTCATGCTCAACGCCTGGTGGCCGACGTGGCTGCCGTGGACGCCTTCGCCTGTCGATCGCTGCGCGCGGGTCGACTGGGTCCGCTGGTAGCACTCCTCAGGAGTTGGCGTCCATGAACCGCGCGAGAAGCCCGTGGAAGTGGTGGGTGCCCACCTCCCGTCGCGGCGAGTACCGGCCGCGGTCGTAAAGCCGGGAGCGGACGCCGCGGTGCACGGCTTCCACTACCTCCTCGTCCTCCATCTCCACCCGGTGCAGGTCGCCACCGGCGCCCTCGTGCCGCTTGCCGGGGTCCCAGACATAAGACAGGAACGAGACGCGGGTGCGGTCCGGCCCCAGCGGGTGCACCAGGTTCACTGACAGGCCCCAGGGATAAAAGTTCAGCATTCAGGTAATCCCGCGAGGTGGACGGATGAAGACGAACTGGTCCAGGGGGAGGAATCCCACCCGATCACGCACCGGGCCGATCCACTCGTCGGAGCCCATCGCGGGGTCCAGGCTGCAAAAAAAGAGCGGACCCCAGTGCTCCAGGGCGATGCGTGGCAGGTTGTCGGCGAGAGTGGGGAAGTTTGCCACGTCATTGAACTCCGGCATGGACACAAAGCAGCCGTCCAGCCCGAAGCGCCGGCCATGATAGCGGCAGCGAAGAGTGCGGGTGTGCCCCTCGCCTTCGACCACCAGCGTGCCCCGGTGGGTGCACACGTTGGACAGGCAGCGCACCACGGTGTCGTCGCCGACGGCCAGCACCAGCGGCTCATCCAGGCAGTCCTCCAACAGGGTGAAGGGGAGCACGTGCCCGGGCGCTTTCACCCGCTCCGCGCTGGGGACGAACTGC
>JAUJOM010000022.1:44222-57930 GCA_030447645.1 Longimicrobiaceae bacterium
GAAGGGGAGCACGTGCCCGGGCGCTTTCACCCGCTCCGCGCTGGGGACGAACTGCCAGCTCCGGGCGAAGACCCGATCTTTTTGCAGTGCATAGTATTCCGGATGGTGGTAGACTGCGCCCAGCAATGTCGAGGCCCGGCAGATGTCCGGGTCGATGCTGAATTCGCGAAGGAGCATGGGGCTACCAGGTTGGGTTGGGTTGCAGCGAGTGGGCGAATGTAACCCGCCGCAGGCGGCTTGCAAGGGAATTCTACGGGAGCAATCTTCCCGGGAGGTCAACAGGGATGGAAGAGCTATGGAGCGATTCATTGGCTGCGATAGCCTGCGGTAACAAACCGTGAAGCGAATCACCGACTCGGAGCGTCTGCACGGGTGGCGAGCCAGACTCCACGAGGTCATCTTCGAGGCAGACACCCCCGCAGGGAAGGCATTCGATGTGACCCTGATCGTCGCGATCATAACGAGCGTGCTGGTGGTCGTGCTGGAAAGCGTGCAATCCGTTCGTGTCGCGCATGGACCACTGCTGCGGCATGTGGAGTGGGGGTTCACCGCGCTGTTCACGGTGGAGTACGTGCTTCGCCTGCTCGCCGTCGCGCGCCCGCTCCGTTACGCGCGCAGCTTCTTCGGGGTGGTGGACCTGCTGGCGATTCTTCCCACCTATCTGGACCTGTTGCTGCCGGGTGGACGTGTCCTGGTGGTAGTCAGAAGCCTCCGTATCCTGCGCGTCTTCCGGATCTTCAAGCTGGCTGAATACGTGGGTCAGGCGCAGGTGCTCCGGGACGCCCTCCGCGCGAGCCGCTACAAGATCACTGTGTTTCTGGTGACAGTGCTTTCGGCGGTGCTGATCATCGGTTCGCTCCTGTACCTGGTGGAGGGGCCCGCCTCCGGGTTCACCAGCATCCCCACCAGCGTGTACTGGGCCGTGGTGACGCTCACCACTGTCGGCTACGGGGATATCGCCCCGCAAACTCCGTTCGGGCAGGCGCTTGCCGCCGGAGCAATGATCCTGGGCTACGGGATCATCGCGGTGCCCACCGGCATCGTTACGGTGGAGCTGGCGAACGCGGCCCGCGCCCAGATTTCCACGCAGGCGTGCCCGGTGTGTGGCGCGGAGGGGCACGACGTGGATGCCCGCTTCTGCAAACGCTGCGGAGCGCCCCTTGGGCCACAAACTCGTCCTCCAGACACGATCTCATGACCCGTATTCGACTCCTGCTCCCGCTGGTTCTGCTGGGTGCGTGCACGCCTGCAGCAATCATCCCGGCTCCCCAGCGGACCAGCCTCCCCGGGCTGAACGCCATCACCGAGGCCGATCTGCGGCGCGACCTGTTTGCCATGGCGAGTGACTCGATGCGGGGCCGCATGGGCGCTACATCGGACGAGCTGCGCGCCTCGGTGTGGCTGGCGGAGCGGGCTCGCGAGGCGGGGATGGAGCCCGCAGGCGATGATGGCACCTTCTTCCAATTCTTCCCAGTACGGCGGGTTCGCGTGGCATCCAACAGCCAGGTGAGTGTCGGTGGAAGTCCGCTGCGCCTTTGGGAGGACGCCTTCGTGGTGACACCCGTGGACGCCCGGCTGGATGCCCCGCTGGTGTGGGCGAACGGGACCACCGACGTGCGCGGCAAGGCCGTGGTCGCGACGCTCGCGCCACCTCGTACTCTGCCGCCGCGGTGGGTCAGCTTATGGGCGTATCGCTACACGCTGGCTGCAATCCGGGAGCAGGCGGCTGCACTTTCTCGGCGAGGCGCCGCAGCGGTAGTGCTGGTGGCAGACTCCATCTCGGCCACGCAGTTCCCTTTGTTGGGCATGTGTTCGAGGACGGTCGCTTCCTGCTGGACTCCCTCGGCACGGAGCAGCGCCCCGGCACCGGTGTGCCGGTGTTCTGGGTGCGTCGGCAGGTGGCGGAGCGGCTGCGCACTCCGGGGCAGCGGCTGGTCGTGGACCTGCGCAGCGAAAGCTTCGTGTACCCATCGGTGAACGTGGTGGCGCGGGTGCCGGGAGGACGCGGCGCTGCGGGGCGAGCACGTCCTGTTCAGCGGCCACCAGGATCACGACGGTGTGCGCTCCCCGATCAACGGGGACTCCATCTGGAATGGTGCGGATGACAACGCCACGGTGAGTGTCGCGATGCTGGCGATCGGGCGCGCTTTTGCCCGGCAGCCAGGGCGCGCTCGGCGCTGTTCGTGTGGCACGGGTCCGAGGAGCGCGGGTTGCTTGGCTCCCGCTGGTATGCGCAGCGCCCGACAGTGCCCAAGGGCTCCATCGTGGCGGTGCTGAACGGGGATATGTTCGGCCGAAATCACCCTGATTCAGCGGCCCTGCTGGGTGTGATTCCGCCGCACCGAAACTCGGTCGCGCTGGTGGAGATGGCGCTCGCCGCCAACCGGCAGACGGCGGGCTTCGCGCTGGATTCCACCTGGGATGCTCCCACGCACGCGGAAGGCTGGTATTTCCGCAGCGATCATCTGCCATACGCGCGGGCGGGGATCCCGGCGGTCTTTTTCACCACGCTGCTCCACCCCGATTACCACACCCCGGAGGATGAGCCGGAGCGGATCGACATCCGCAAGCTCGCGCGGATGACCCGGTGGATGTACGCGACCGGATGGGCGGTGGCGAACGCCCCAGAGAGACCGGGAGTAGACCCGGATTCAAGCTCGAGCGCTAGCCGCTATGGCGCGAAAGGGGCGCAGGTGTAGGAAATCCGCAGAGGATCGCTTCGCAGGACCACCCGTGACGGGGTGCATTCGTGGAGCTTTTCAACAGAGCAAGCTGCTAACAGAGCCCACGCTCCAGATGCTTGCAGCAGATCGCCTCCATCCTTCAACGCCCGCGCTCCGCCTCCCCCAGCAGCGCCACCAGCCGGTCCGGGTAGTCGGTGATGATGCCGTCCACCCCCAGCGCGAGGATGCGCCGCATCGCTTCCGTCTCGTTGATCGTCCAGGCGTGGACCTGCAGGTTGAGGCGGCGGGCGGCGCGGATAAAGGCGGGGCTGAGCACCCGGATGCCGCCCATGTACTCGGGCACCTGCAGCGCCTGCATGGCGGGGCGGTAGGCGTTGTCGAGGGAGGCGGTAGCCGTCAGGTAGAAATTGCGCGCTTCCGCAGCGCTCGCCGAGGTGGCGACCTCCGGGCAGAGCCGGCGGAACTCCGCCAGCGCGCCGTCGTGGAAGGAGGCCACCATCGCCTGCTGTGCCTTCCCGTGCTCCCGCAGCGCCTGGCAGAGCGGCGCGGCCAGGGTGGGATCCTTGATCTCGAGGTTGAAGCGCATCCGTGGTAGAGCGGCGAACGCCTCTGCCAGCGTCGGCACCCTCAGCCCCTGGCTCCGGTACGGAAAGGTGCGACCGCCGTCCGGTGACCAGCGGGCACCCGCATCCAGCCGCTTCAGCTCCGCCAGCGTGAGGGCGGCCACCGCGCCGGTGCCGTCGGTGGTCCGATTCACCGTGGCATCGTGGAGGAGCACCAGCACGGCGTCGGCGGTGGCGCGCACATCCGTCTCCATCACGTCGGTGCCCAGTGACGCAGCCTGTTCGAAGGCATAGAGGGTGTTCTCCGGCCAGAGCGCCATGCCGCCCCGGTGGGCGATCACCAACGGACGGGTGCCGGTCTGGTGGAAGTAGGGATGATCCGCCACCGGTCTAGCAGGCAGGAGCAGCGCCCCACCGGCGGCCAGGAGCAGGACGAGCACGAGAGCGCCGATCGCCCACCGCAGACGCATATCCTTCTCCTCTCGAGAGCCCTGTGCCTGGAACCCGTGTTGAGGATGCAAAGCTCATCCATGGGACTGAACGATCCATGATGTTGCCCCGAGCATGATCCCTCTAGCCCCTTCTCCGCCCTCGTCGTACCCGGAGGCGCGGGTCTTCCGGGGAGCCCCTGCAAACCCGTGGCCGCGCAGGTTCACCGGCACCAGGGCGGAGCCGCGTCGCTGCCACATCGTGAATGGCCGCGGCAACAGTTACCGCATGAGCCGTCATGCAGGCCTGGGGCACCCACTTCACCCCTTGCCGGATGGAGACTCGAGCTCCGCTTTGTTTCCCCTGCGCGTGTACTGGGGCATCGAGGTGTGGTGCACCTGGAGTTGCTAACAAAGCGCAGTTTAATCGAATGCCTTCGGGCTCCAATCGAATCGCGGCAATTCAACGGAAGGGAGTGAATGCGACGCATTGACAAACTGTCGCGCTCACAACAGCTCGGAGCGCCTGACTGTCAATGCGGGTATCTATATGACTGCCGGCCGGCTCGGCGCTCGGCGTCCTTGCGCTCGCGCGTAGCGCGGAGCCTCTCCCGGAGGATCATGTCCCGCTCGCGGTCTTGCTCCTGTTTCTTCAACTGGAGGTCCTCCCATTCGCGCCCGTCCCCCGGAGTGATGATCTTCTGGCCTGCAATGTCGTGGCGGAGCCCAGCGCGATGATAGGCGGTGCTGTCGCCGAGTACTGTGATCCTCCGGCCCAACATCGTAGTCTGGCGGGCTGCGAGAGCCCGGCTCCTCTGCTCGGCAACGCTGTCCTCATGGGCATGGATGGCGTGGACAGCGGCCGCTTGGAGCCGCTCGTGCATTGAACGGGATGCCGCCCGGGGGAAGGCGCGTGCGTCCACGAACAGGCGCGGGTCACGGAACCCGCTCTGCAGCGGAGAGCTTCCGGCATGCGGAGTTGGAGGTGCTGTCGTCGTCGTGGGCAATTGGGGTTGGTCCCGAAGGGGCACATGCGTCCACTCCCCCGCGGCTCTGGCATCAATCCGCGGCGACTCTGCCGCACGGGGCGACGGATGCGGCGATCGTTCCGCGCCTGGGGGATCATCCCACAGCCGGACCGCTGCAGGCACCGTATTGACCGGGGGAAATTCGATCCATAGAACCTCTGGCCGTGGCGGGTCCTGGCGTGCTCCCGGGGGCTGGATCGGGCGGTACAATCGAACGAGTCCCAGCAGCACAAGCGCATGGACGAGCACCGATGCCGCAACCGCCGCGGCCTCGCCGGGCCAGGCGTGCCACTTTCGGAGGGGCTCCGGGCGGGGTGCCAGCGAAACGCATCGAAAGCTCACCCGCCAGACCTCAGCGCTTCCGTTGGCTGGATGCGGAGCGCTCTCCGGGCCGGTACGACGCACGCAAACACGCCGACCGTCATCATGAGAGCAGCGATGGGCGCGAGGACCCTGCCTTCAGACGTCCTGTCGGCTAGCGTCCTGTCAGCGAGCTGAAGAGCGAGCAGGGCACCCAGGACCACGCCAAGCCCCACCCGCGCGATGCTCCGCGAAATGATCGCCGTGACGATTTGACCTGGGCGGGCACCGAGTGCGGAGCGGATACCGATCTCCCGAGTGCGCTGAGACACGGTGAACGACACGAGCGCGTAAACCCCGGCAGTCGACAAGATCACCGTTGCCGCAGCGATCAGGGCAAAGATCAGGGCGAAGAACTCGTACATCCGTTGCTCGGCCGCACCCACCTCGCTGAGCGGACGAATGTCGTACAGACGTAGCGTGGGATCGACCGCGACCGCGCTCGCTCGGAGCCGTGCACCGAAGGCCTCCGCCTCCGAGCGCACCCGGATGGCAGTTAGGACGGAGTTGGTGCTGCCCGGCACGAGAGTTCCGTAGACTGCGGCGGGATACACCGAAATGTCGGTGCTTACTACCGCATCCTCGATGACACCAATGATCTCGTGCCAGGGACTCGGGTCCTCACCAGGACGACCAACGAAGCGAACGTGCCTGCCGATCGGGCNACGAGCAGGGCACCGATCACCACACCAAGCCCCACCTGCGCGATGCTCCGCGAAAAGATCGCCGTGACGATTTGACCTGGCTGGCCACCGAGTGCGGAGCGGATACCGATCTCCCGAGTGCGCTGAGACACTGTAAACGACACCAGCGCGTAAACCCCGGCAGTCGACAAGATCACCGTCGCCGCAGCGACCAAGGCAAAGATCAGGGCGAAGAACTCGTACATCCGTTGCTCGGCCGCACCCACGTCGCTGAGCGGACGAATGTCGTACAGTCGCAGCCTGGGATCGACCGCGAGCGCGCTCGCTCGGAGCCGTGCACCGAATGCCTCCGCCTCCGAGCGCACCCGGATAGCAGTTTGGACAGAGTTGGTGCTGCCCGGCAGGAGAGTTCGGTAGACCGCTGAGGGATTGAGCGTAATGTCGGTGCTTACTACTGCATCCTCGGTGACGCCAATGATCTCGTACCAAGGACTCGGGTCCTCACCAGGACGACCAACGAAGCGAACGTGCCTGCCGATCGGGCTCGTCCCGCCGAAGACTCGGCGGACGAATGACCGATTCACGACCACCACGTTGTTGTCCGCCTTGAGATCCGCCGGCTGAAATGCACGCCCCTGCAGGATGTGCAGGTTGAAGGCGTCGAAAAACTCTGCATCGACAGAGGCCGTGCGCACCCGAGGGTGGGAACCGCTTCCATCCACCGCCTCCACCCCTTTCAATTCAACCCGTACGCTCGGATGATCCATGCCGGGCAAGCGCGTGGCCATCGTCACAGCGGCAACGCCGGGCTCCGACACCAGCCGCTGCTTCAATTCCGCGTGCACCGCGCCGAGACGCACCTGGTCCCGTCCGTCCACCGCCAGCGAGCCGTCGGGTGAACCCTCGGAGTCGATCGCGATTCGGGCCGTGAGGTACTCGTCCGCCGGAAACGCCGTGCTGCTTTCGCGAGCCCCACTCGCCCCCCAGGCCTTCACGACAGCCGTCGGAAGAAAGGCGACTGAGAAGGCGACTTGAACGATGATCACCGCGGTCCAGATGTCTCCGAAGCGCATGGTCGACGAACCCACTCCCAATCGCTGAAGTCCGGGCTGCACCCGACCCGCGGTTGCCTTGAGCGCGGGCAGTACCCCGACCAATACGGCGGCGAGGACAGCAAGCGCGGCGACGTACAAGACGGTCCCGGGCGCCAGGCCGTCGTCCCACCAGAAGGGGGGTGACACTCCTCCCTGCACGGCGAAAAAGACGTCCATTCCGCGTTTCATCCCGAACCTCACGACCGTGAGGGCAACAACTGCGGAAAGGAAGACGAGCACCAGCCCCTCCACAAAGAGCTGCATGAGGATCCGGCTGCGGGGTGCTCCCAGGGCGGTCCGCACAGTAATCTCCCCCACGCGAGTCGCCGTTCTCGCGAAGACCAGCGCCGCGACATTGGCGCAGATTACGATCACGATCATCAAGAAAACGGCGTTCGTCGCGTGCATCGCGGCGGCTCCCACAATGAACGAATCCACATAACGCAGCACCTGTGGACGCATGCGTCCGTTCGTCTCCGGAAAGTCGGTGGCCGCACGCAGTCCGATGGTGGTCAGTTCAGCCTGCGCCTGATCGAGAGTGACACCGGGGGCAAGGCGCCCGAAAGTTCGGATCGCCGGGCCCTGGCCTCGCTGATAGTCTGAGACCAAGGGCCTAATGCGGAGCGGGACCCACAGACTGTGATTGAACGGGAACGCGAAGCCCTTCGGCATCACGCCCGCTACAGTTGCTGGAGTGCTGCCCAGCCGCACGCTCTGCCCAATGACTTCCGGATCGCCACCAAAGCGGGTCTGCCATAGATCGTACCCGATCACCACAACCAGCGGTGCCCCTTCGTGCTCGTCCGCCTCGACCAGGGGCCTCCCCAGCAGCGGGGGGATGCGGGCCAGTCGGAATGCGGACGCACTGATCTCGGCGACCTGGACCGGCTCGGTCCACCCGTCCGACGTGATCAGGTTGTGCTCGCGCTCAAGGTAGGCCCCGAGGTCCTCGACCGAGTGGGCCTCCTCGCGCCAGCTTACGAAATCATGGATGGACCGGCGCTCGGGAGCCGCGGCGGCCGCGTCCCAGTTGCGGATCGCGATGATCCGATCGCCATCCTCCAGCGGCAGGGTCGGATTGACGAAGTCATTAGCGAATTCGAACCATGCGGCGGCGAGCCCGAGCGCGACAGTGAGGGCCATTCCCCCGACCAGCGTCAGGCCCGGGTACTTCGCCAGCATCCGAAAGCCAAGCTTGAAGTCTAGGGACAGACCACTCACCCAGCCCAGCCCGCGTGCATCCCGGACCTCTTCCTTGACCTGCTCCACCCCACCCAGCGTGAGTCGCGCCTGTCGCCGCGCCTCCTTGGCATTCATGCCGCGCCGGAGATTCGCTTCAGTCTCCATCTCCAGATGGAAACGGAGTTCCTCGTGTAGGTCTTCGTCTTCCTGCGCCCGGAAAAACACGGCCCGAAACCGTTCGCGGACTCCAGAGACGAGCCTCATGCGGCACCGCCCTCCCAGTTCAGGATTCGATTCACCGCGCCCGAAGAGCGCTCCCACTCGCCGCGTTCGGAGGCAAGGTGCCGTTCCCCGATTGCCGTGAGCATGTAGTAGCGCGCCCGCCGGTTGTTCTCGGTGGTGCGCCACTCCGAGGTAATCCACCCCTTGGTCTTCATCCGTTGCAGCGCGGGGTAGAGGGAGCCCTGATTCACCTGGAACACATCACGGGAGATCTGCTGGATGCGCTGCGCGATGCCCCAGCCGTGCATCGGCTCCAGGGAAAGTGTCTTGAGGACCAGCAGTTCAAGGGTACCCTGGAGCAGGTCTGTACTATCACCAGCCATGCGCTCTCCTTTTGATAATCTACAGAAGTAGAGTAGTTGGTATCCTTTTGATTGTCAACAGAAACACACAGGCGGGCTTTGCACGAAAGGGTGATCAAACTCGAGGATTGAGTTCGGGCGGTTGCGTTATGCGCAGGGTAGCCGAAGGCCTCCCACTGTGATCGCCGCCGCTGCCCGGCGAAGATGATCAGCTCCGCATTCCAGCTCTACCCTGTGCTATCCGCGGAACTTCGGCGACGTGGAGCGGTGCTGCGACGCATATGGGAATGCGACATTCCCCGAATGTGTCGCATTGGCGACCCACGGGGCATCAGACCCACATCCGGTGGTCCTAGCTCGGACGTACGCCTACATCGAGGGGCGAGCGCGGCTCCTCTGTGGGTTCGGACACCCGCTCCACCACCCGGCCCACCTCGCGGTTACCGACTGCCCGGTTCTCGCGTGCGAGGTCCGCCTGCGCGATGATCCCTACGCAGCAGCCCTGATCATCGATCACTGGAACGCGCCGGACCTGGCGCATGGCCATGATCTGCTCCACCTCCTGGAGATCTGTGTCCGGCGTGCAACAGCTCGGGTTGGCCGACATCGCTTCACGCACGCGGGTGTCCGCGCCCTTGCCTTGGCCCAGGCAGCGACATGCCAGATCGCGGTCCGTCACCACACCCACCAGCCGGTTGGTCTGGGTATCCTCCACCACGGGCACACACCCGCAGTCATGCTCGATCATCAGCTTCGCGGCGTGCTCTACCGTGTCATCCGGTGTGCAGCAGGCCGGGTTCTCGGTCATGATGTCTTGTGCCTTCATCATTCTCCTCCTGGCTTTGGGTGTGGGACTTGGGCTTGAGTGCTCCGCTGGGTCCCGGCATGCCCGACGGATGTGGCTTCAGCTACGCCGCGCGGCACAGGTGTCCCAAACTCCGGTCGTCCTTCCGCCCGACACCGACGGCGGATGCGCTAAGGCGCTCCGATCCTGCGTCTGACCTCTTCCAGCAGAACGGTAGGCGTACAGGGCTTTTGAAGACAGCCGCAGAAGCCGGTCTCCCGAACCCGTTCGTGCGCCTGCTGGATACCGAGATCAGCGGTCACCGCAAGGACGGGGATCTCCGCAGTCCCGGGTTCCCCTTTGATCTGCCGGGTTGCGCCCCAGCCGTCCAGCACCGGCATGTGGATATCCATCAGCACCAGGTTCGGGTGGTACTCCCGTGCCAGCTCCACGCCTTCCGCACCGTGCCTAGCTTCCAGCACCGCGTATCCGGCATACGTCAGGATTGTCTGGTAAAGAAACCGGTTATCCTCGCTGTCGTCGACGATCAAAACTACCCTGGACTCCACTCCTACTGCTCCTGCTAAGGCCAAAAGAAGCGGCGACGTCGCCGCAAGCTGCGAACCGTATTCTCAACAGCCCAGGTAGCAATAGGGGAGACCGGAGCTGAACCGAGTATGGCTTATGTTCACGCCGGGCACTCATTCACTCAGCTCCCGCGCCGGTCTTCCCGTCCTGCGATCTTGTCTGGTTCGTCGATCTCCGCTGCCGCGGCGGTCCGGCGCGCGTTGATTGTCGCGGGTAGCCGCCGGGAGCCAGAGCGTGAAGGTAGAACCCTCGCCCGGCGTGCTCCGCACCGTCAGGTCACCCGCCATGAGGCGCGAAAGGGTTCGGCTGATCGAGAGCCCCAGACCCGTACCCTTGCGGAGGCGTGTGTACGCACCGTCCACCTGGACGAATGGCTCGAATACATCTTCCTGCAGCTCAGGTGCGATTCCCACCCCAGTATCCTCCACCTCGACGGCCAGCCACGGCCCCTCGTAGGCAGAGTCCACCTCGGGCGGAGTTTCCGCGTGTACCTTGCAGCGGAGTCTCACCCAGCCGGCTTCGGAGAATTTAACGGCATTGCTGAGCAGGTTCACCAGCACCTGGCGCACGCGGGCCTCGTCTCCCCAAAACTCCACCGCCGGGTAGCAGTCCGTCTCATCCGAGAGCTGGAGCCCCTGCTTCTCCAGCATCGGTCCTGCGATTCCCAGCGCATCCAGGACGACCCCCTTGAGCAGCACGCGCTCGCGCTGGACAGTCATCTCCCCGGCCTCGATCCGCGCCAGGTCCAGAACGTCGTTGACCAGCGTGAGCAGGTGCTTGCCACTGCCCTTGATCCGCTCCACGTAGCCCTGCTGCCCCTCGGACAGCGACCCCGCCACACCCGCATCGAGCAGGTCCGCATACCCAATGACCGCGTTCAGGGGAGTCCTGATCTCGTGGCTCATGGTGGCCAGAAACTGGCTCTTGGCCCGGTTCGCCGCCTCCGCCTCCTGCCGCGCCACGATGACGCTGTCGATGTTGGCCGCCGCTCCGATCCAGGCCGTGATCTCTCCCCGCTCGTCGCGGACGGGGACCACGCGTACACGGTGCCAGCAGTATTCGCCCTGATGGTTTCGGATTCGGTCCTCCACCTGGTAGGGTGTGCCCGTGGCGAAGGCATGCTCGCGTGCGAGGAGCACCTTCTCCAGATCCTCCGGGTGAATGGCACTGCGCCATCCACCTGCGAGCAGCTCCTCCTGCGGAAGCCCGGTATACTCCCGGTAGCGCATGTTGAAGTAGGCGGGGGTACCATCCACCTGATTGTCCCACATCATCTCGGGGGAAGCGTCCACCAGCAATCGGAAGCGTCGCTCGCTGACCCGCAGTGCGGCCTGGGTCTGTGCGCGCTCGGCGACAAGCGCGCGCATCTCGATTTCGGTAACCACGGAGGCCGCGAGGTCGCGCAGCGTCGCGATCTCGTCTTCGGTCCAGCGCCGCGGCTCGGAGTCGATCGCGCAAAGGGAGCCAAGCGCGTGACCCCCGGAGGTGATCAGAGGAATCCCCGCGTAGGCGATCACGTCCAGGTCTCGGATGGCGAGATTGTCCCGGACCAGCGGATGCTTGCGTGCATCCTCGATGACCAGCGGCTCGCCCGCATTCACCACGTGCTGGCAGAAGGAGTGGCTGAGCGGGGTCTGGCGGCGCGATGCCCAGGGCTCCGGCAGCCCCACGCAGCTCTTGAAGAACTGCCGCTCCTGCTCCACCAGGGAAACCAGAGCAACGGGCGCGTTCAGGAGCCGTGAGGCCAGACGAGCGAGACGATCAAAGCTCTCCTCGGGAAGACTATCCAGGAGAGCAGTGTCTTCGAGTGCGGCCAGGCGGGCAGGCTGATCCAGGGCGAGTGGCTGCGGGGGTTGGGTCATGCTCTCAGGGTGAGCCATGGCGAGGGGCTGGTTCTGCTGGAGGGGTGAATGGGGAGTGCGCGTGCGCTCTGCTGGGCGCACCAGGAACGGGCTGTCGGCTGAGCAATGCAGCGCAACCCACCTTCATTCGGCGTCGCCTGCGCGGGTGCGGCAACCTATAACATTAGTGTCGGGCGGCGGTTAATGCAATCTAGCGCCGCGAAGTTCCGGCGACAGACGGTGAATCCACCTGGGAACTTTGGAACCGCGAGGTAGAGGACTGCGTTGGTGATGACGTTGGCCACGTTGCCTGTGACCCCATTGCCCGAGGTGACCGTCGAACGCGCTGCAAACAAAGGGGAGGAGCCGGAATTCGACTCCTCCCCTTGTTACGACTCCCTCCCGGCGGTCAGCGGTTGTTGTTGTCCAGCTTGCGCTGAGCGTCGCCCACTGCGTCCTGCACCTTGCCGGATCCTGCATGGCTGTGGAGCCCCGATTGTCCACACACCCTCCCGCAACACTTCCTCTCGCCTGCGTGATTTCATCAAGGTCTCGCTTTGAGCACTTAAGCCTTGCAGGGTCCAACTGGGGCCGCTACAGTGTGGCCCCGTGTCCTGAGGGCAGTTGGTTTCCCGATCCACCCAGGAGGCTTCCCCATGCTGAAAGAGTTCCGGGAGTTCATTGCACGCGGGAGTGTATTTGATCTGGCTGTCGGTATTGTGATTGGCGGAGCCTTCGCCACCGTGGTGAAGAGCTTTGTGGATGACATCCTGATGCCACCGATCGGTTTGCTTTTCGGAGGGGTAGATTTCAAGGATCTGTATGTGAACCTGGGAAGTGGGAGCTATCCCTCGCTGGCGGCGGCGCAGCAGGCAAGAGCGCCCACGCTCAACTATGGCAACTTCATCAACAATGTGATTGCCTTCCTGATCGTCGCCTTCGCGGTGTTTCTCCTGGTGCGCAGCTACAACCGTCTTCGGGAAGAGAGGGAATCCGTGCCCGCTGCACCCACAGAGCAGGAGTGTCCGTTCTGCCGGTTCTCCATTCCCATCGGTGCGTCTCGCTGCGCACACTGCACCTCCCAATTAAACGCCGCCTGATCCGCTCGGTAGCAGCGCGGGCATGGCAGCCCTAAGGCGTCCGGTGATCTCGATGGTTGGCTGGACCGGCGGCACCTCGCTGCGGGCTACGGCAGTAGCGCACGGCCGTGAAGCGGAACCTTCCGGCGAACCGCTGAGGCAAGGACTCTGTCACTGTGACGACACGGCCGGGGTTCTCCTGCGACGGACCTGATTACTTCACTTCCTGCAGGTCCTGGTAATCACCGCTGGTCCGCAGCGTGACGTTCGCTCTTTAAGTAGCTTCGCACTGCTCGCGCTCCTCGTCTCGTGCGATGCTGAGTCCCGGCAAGGCTCCCCGGATGCGGCCTCGGCTGTCGTCGCGAGCGATTCTGTCGCAGCATCAACGACGAATGAGCCGGGCGACTCGGCGCGTCTACAGCCAGGCCCGGGCCTCCTCACTGCCGACGGCTGGGGCCCGCTGCGAATCGGAATGAGTCACGCCGAGGTTGTGGCCGCAGCCGGCGACGATGCAAACCCCGACGCCGTAGGCGGCCCTGACCCGGCTACGTGCGACGAGTTTCGGCCTGGCGAAGCTCCGGCTGGCGTCCTTGTGATGATCCGGAACGGCGTTCTGACGCGGATATCGGTGAGCAGAACATCGGAGATCGCTACGCCTGCAGGCTTCCGTGTTGGCGATTCCGGCTCCGCCGTCCTAACCGAGTACGGACGACAGGCCCTCGTGGAGCCTCATCAGTACTGGGACGCGCCGGCAAGATACATTACCGTGTGGCGTGAGTCCGACTGCGTGTAGTTTCATCGTCCGGTCTTTCTGCGAGTCATCGGCCTACAGCGCACGATTGATGCTGT
>JAUJOM010000068.1 GCA_030447645.1 Longimicrobiaceae bacterium
CGCCTCCGCCATAGCCGGAGCAAGTATCAGCAGCAGCACAGCGAGGCTGCTCCAAAAAGTGTGGATCGGGGTGCGATAATGCTTCATCATCCGCTCAGTGGTGTACGACTGTGGCGTTCGCCATCCGCGCTCGCACCAGCAGGTCCAGCACCCGGAGGAACTCGGAATGGGAAACCGAGCGCGCCTGTCCGGGGCGCGTCTTGTGCACCACCACCAGGTCCAGGGCCGGGAGCACGGCGATCTGCTGACCGAACACGCCCAGCCCGGTGTAGGCACCCCGGTAAGGCCCGGTCGCATGCGGTCCGTCCCACACCCACCACAGGTAGCCGTAGCCGAAGGGCCCCCGCCGATGCTGCTCGGGGTTCATCTCCGACACCGTGGTGAACGCCCGCGTGCTTTCCCGAACCCATTCGCGAGGTACCAGCTGGCGCCCTACCCATCTCCCTTCGCGCAGCATCAGGTACCCGATGCGCGCCATGTCGCGCGTGGACAGGTTCATGTGGTAGACCCGGTGTATGGAGCGCGTCGAGTCGCCGGACTTCCGGTGCGTGGCACGGTCGAAGTCCTGCATCCCGAGTGGCCGGGCCAGGTCGCTTTCCAGCGCGTCGTAAATGTTCCGCCCGGTCTCGCGCTCAAACACGGTCCCGAGTGCGTTGAAGTCCCAGTTGCTGTAGAGGTGATACGTGCCATGCCGGTGCGATCCCCGGGGCGGCGCGCTGTCCAGGTCGTCGCCTGGGGTGGAGGCCGGATGGTATACGCCCGACCGGGCCGTAAGGAGATCGCGCACCGTGGCCTCCTTCTCCCCAGCCGTCAGCCTGCCGATGTCGTCGATGCCGATCTCGGCGAGCGTTTTGTCGAGCCGTACGGTACCGTTCGCTACGTAATTGCCGAAAAGCATGGAGAGGACGCTCTTGCGTACCGATGCGATGTAGCTCACCGCCTGGACGTCGCCGTACTCCATGAGCACGCGCCCGCCGACGACCGCCATGAAGCCCGTGGTGGGGAGCGCCGTGAGTCGCGCACGTACGCTGTCCAGGTGGGTCTGTGACCAGCCGATCGCCTCCGGCTGCTCGATTCGCGCCCAGGAGGCACCGGGATAGACGGCGGTTTCCCCCGCGACGGCTTGTGGCGAGGCAGAGGGCCGCAGCGCAGGTGCGCACCCCACGGCAAGTGCCGTGAGGACCAGGATCGAGAACGCCGTCCGCCGCCGCACCTGCCGGGCCGGATGGCGTAAGGAGTTCCAGAGCAGAATCATTGGATTCGCGTTGCCGGGAAGGTCTTTCCGTGCTGCTGAAGCGCGAAACCGGTTGCGCGGCCGTTCTCTACAGCGAAGTCAAAAACGACGACTCCAAGCGAGGCGGGCGCATGGAAGCGGTGCTCGCCTTTGCGGAAGAGCGGAAACGCCCGCTGTCCGACTGGCCGCGCCATCAAACGATCGTTCTCCTCGAAGATTCGAACCTGAAGTTTTACGCCCGATATGTCGTAGTTCCCGACGTAACGGGCCCTCTCCTCCGCCGTGGTCGGGAGGTTTTCCGGCGACTGCGTTACGAGAGTGGACACATGCCGGCCGGTCAGAACGCCGGTTTCGCCCGCGTATGCCCAGTTTCCGGTCAAGTCTCTGCCGCTGCGGTGGAGGTTGATCACCGCATCGCCGTGCCGCCCGCTGGCAGTAACGCGGATTCGTTCACCCTGGACGTCGACGCCCTTCACGGGCAGCTCCCCCGTGACGGGGGTCGAGACGGTGCCCGTGTATGCCCCACCTTCCTGGCGGGTGATGCGGATCACACCATCGAAGTTGCCCCCGCCCATCTGTGAGCTGAAGTTGAACGTGCCCACCGGGTCCAGCATTGCGGGGCGCACCACGTCAGGCGCAGCGGTGGGCGCAGCTCCCGGTGCGGCGGCGCAACCGGCGGTCAGGAGCGTTGCAACGAGAACGCTCGCGCCAAAATGTTGGATGTTCATGTGTTCCTCGTGTGATCGGATGACGTGGCTGGTGGATCCGTGCGATGCTGCACCTCAGCCGCAACGTCGATCGTCCAGCGCATATCTCCAGTTTACATCAAGCAGAGGCTTGACCGAACCTTGATGATGCGGGGCGTGACAACCCGGCGACGAATGGTGCAACTCATCCATCGAACGGCTCCGCATGGGCAGCCCGGGAAGTGTACCAAGGACGGCGCGGCCATGGGCGTGTACACTTCGGCAGTTGCCACCCCTTACCAGATCCCGCGGGGAGCATCATCTTGTGTCCTGATGGTTCTATCCCGACCTTCAATGCTCCCCCTACACGAGCGGCCGCCCTCCGATCGAGGCGTGTGGCTGCACATGCGCCTGAACGGCTTCGAGCGGATTCAGCTCCTTGTCGTACTCTGGTTTGTTGTTTCCCAGATTCTCTCCTTCCGGGTCGGCCTTGACCTTCTTCCCCAGGCTCCCGTGCGCGGGAGCGATCCTCCCATACCGGTTGGCTGGTTGCTGCTCCTCCGTATCACGGATCCTGTGCTTTTTCCGCTGGTCGCCTTCGCGGTGAGCCGCCGATTTCCGCTCTGGCATCGGTGGAAGCGGAACATCATTTACTATGTGGGTGTGCTCGCCGCGCTTCATTTGTCGGCATATCTCCGGAGTATTCTGCAGGTGCGCTTGGGCCTCGATCCCTTCCACAGCTGGCTTTTTTATGGCCACAGAACCTTTGAGTTTGTGGTCTTTGCCATGTTCGCCCACGGAATGCTTTATGGCGAGCGTTACCACGAGAAAGAGCGGGAAGAGCTGCGGCTGCGCGCCGAGATGGCCGAAAGCACCGCCGAGCGCATGCGTGTGCAGGTGCGCGCACTCCGGATGGAGTGGAGCCCGCAGTTCCTCACCGGGACGCTGGAATCCATCACCGAGCTTCTCGCACGCGATGTCGCCCGGGCGAAGCGTATGCTGCTCGGCCTGAGTTCCGTACTGCGACGTATCCTGACCCACGTACGGACTGAGACCGTCCGCCTCGAAAAGGAGGTCGAGCTCGTCCAGGAGGTGCTCAAGGTGGAAACCCTGCAGCGCACCGATCTGACGGTGGAGTGGGAGATCGACGAGGCGTCCCTGGAGCTGCCGGTGCCTCACATGTCCCTGCTCACGCTGGTATACCAGGCGTTGCAGGACCGCGGCGAGGCGGCGCCGAGGCGGCTCCGGATTGGGGCTATGCCGGACGGGAGCACAGTCCGCCTGCGTGTGGATGCCTTCGGTGTGGTGGCAGAAGGGATATCGGGCGTCACAGATCCGCAGAGCGCAGGCGAGCATTTCCGAATTCTGAATGATGCCGGGCACGAGTTCCAGCGGCATTCGATCGCGCCGGACGGATTGCGGCTCGAGCTGCGCTGTGCATCCGAGCCACAGGCAAGGAAAGGGGGTGAGGAGGCGACACGCTACCCGGTGGGGAATACGTACAGCCTGGAGGGCAGAGCCTCCGCACCCGCTCCTCTCATCCAGGGCCAGCCCGCAGTCGGCAGAGGCCTCGAGGTCGCTACGTACTCGACCTTTGTCCTGTTTTATACTGCGCTCGCGCTCTACACGGCCTACAGCCGCGTTACGGAAGCAGACATCACTCTCGCCGCTCCTGCCTGGCTGTACGTCATGGGCAGCGGCCTCTACGCGGCGCTCTGGTGGGGCTCGTTTGTGATGGCCGCCCGGTTTCTTTCCCATAGGTATCCCATTCGCCAGCGAAACTGGCCCCGCATGCTCGTCCTGCACACGCTTGCTGTAATGACCGTATCGATTCTGAACGGCGTGGCATACTTCCCGTTCCAGCGATATGTGGTCGAGGGGGGGAGCATCCTGATCGGCTTCATGAGGTATTGGGAGTGGGGCAACTTCACCATATACCTGCCGCTGGCGGGAATCGCGCACGGGTTCAACTACATCCGTGAATACCACGCAAAGCGGATCTCGGAGCTTCGGCTCCGTTCATTGCTCCTGGAAAGCGAACAGTTCCGAACCGAAGCGGAGCTTCAGGCACTCAAGGCGGAGCTGAATCCGCACTTTCTCTTCAACGCACTGAATACGGTGTCGTCGCTTATGCACACGCGTGTTGATGAGGCTCGCCGTGTAACCGCGCACCTTTCAGCGTTGCTCCGGCGCGTGTTCGAGAGCAGCAGTCTGCAGGAGGTCAGCGTAGAAGAAGAGGTGGAGTTCATCCGGCTGTACATTGATGCTAGGCATGCCTACTCCATATGTGTAAGATCGTCGTCATAACTCATCGCGATATTGAGGGCGATTGCCCGCCGATAGTCCGCCAAGACGCCGCGTGGGCGTCGCTGCCTGAACGCAGTTAGCAAGTTGTCCGCGGCTCCCCTCACGCCGGGATGCAGCCGTCGCGATGCCACTGCGCGGACAAGTCTCTCCTCCTCGGGGCTGAGCGCGCGGAGCGCCAGCACGTTCGCGCCCTTGGTGGGGTA
>JAUJOM010000069.1:0-1455 GCA_030447645.1 Longimicrobiaceae bacterium
CTTCCTCGTCCGCTTCGGACTCTTCCCGCGCCTGCTGGAGGTATTCGCGAAGCTGGCCTTCGGACATGGCGCTGAGCTGGCCAAGGATTGCCTGGAACTGCTGGCGCACCGGGCCGGCAGGCTCCCGGGTGAGGTCATCGTCGATGTCCAGCACCAGCGCCGGCCAGTCCATTTCGTCATCGGCCGCAGTGGGATCCACATCCTTCAGCGGGTGGAACACGAGAGTGGCTCCGAGGGCGTTCGGCTCGTCCACATAGGGCGTGATCTCGGCTTCCGCGTAAAACATCTGCCCCGCGTCCTCGAAGATGCGGAAGCCAAGCGCCATGCCGACGCCCTCTCCGTGGTCGTGGTCGTGGTTCATCTGATCGTCTCCGGGGTTGGGGTGGCATTCGAGCGGCGCAAGATATGCTCCGGGGTGCGGCCGCAACAGGTGTACACCCCGTTTCTCCGGAGTTCGAGTGCAGTCCAGAAAATTAGTTGTAGTTGCCCTTCTCGCAGTGCAGGTGCTCTTCGCCACTCTCCCAATCGCCGTCAAGATCGCACTGCGCGACCTGTCGAGCCCCGCGCTCGCACTGCTGCGAGTTGCTGGTGCGGCATTGCTCTTTGTAGTAATCCAGCGCGTGCTCGTAGGGGAGCGTATCCGCTCGCGGGCGGACTACGCCCGGCTCGCTCTGTACGCGGTTTTCGGTGTGATCCTCAACCAGCTGCTGTACATCACCGCGCTCACCATGACCACGGCCACCGCGGCGCAAACCCTGGTGACGGCCGGGCCGGCGTTTACGCTGCTCATCGCCATCGTGCTTCGGCAAGAGCGCGGCACTTTGGGCAAGTGGGGAGGGATCATCCTGGCGGCCGCGGGCGCGCTCTTCCTGGTCGGGGTGGATGTGCGCTCTGGCAGCGGGATCGGGAACCTGCTGGTGGTGCTGAACGTGGCCGCATTCAGCGTTTACCAGGTGATTTCCCGCGACATGCTGCAGCGCTACGATCCGCTCACGGTGATCACCTGGGTTTACGTCTGGGGAGCGGTCGGACTTGCGCCATTCACTGCCGCTTCAGCGCTGCAGGAGGTGGGCGGCGTCACCACCGTCACCCTGTGGGCGCTGGCCTGGATCGTCGTTGGGCCATCGGTCGGGGGGTATTACCTGCACGTGTGGGCTTTGAAGCGCACCGAATCCAGCGTGGTGGCGGTATACGGCTGCATTCAGCCGATTCTCACGGCCTCGCTGGCCGCTCCTCTGCTCGGAGAGCGCCCTTCCGCCCGCCTGCTCCCCGCGGGGTTGATGATCTTTGCCGGGGTGCTGCTCACCATGCGCGCCGGGCGCCGCGCACGCCAAGAGGACGCGCTCCGACACCCGAGGGAGCCGGAGCCCGCCCTGGCCTAGCTGAGCGCATCGATCTCCTCCTGCGCAGCCCGCGCGATCTCGCCGGCGTGGGCCTTGTTGCCGGTGAACGCCG
>JAUJOM010000069.1:1555-4415 GCA_030447645.1 Longimicrobiaceae bacterium
TCCTGCGCAGCCCGCGCGATCTCGCCGGCGTGGGCCTTGTTGCCGGTGAACGCCGAGTGGAAGCCGATGTTGACCAGGTGATAGGCCCAAGAACGCGAGCACGAGTGGGTCCAGCGGCTTGCCGTACCCTTCCCAAACCCGCTCGAACCACTCGCCTGCGAGCGGCTTTCCGAAGAGCGACCCGTGGTAAATGCCGATCTTCGCCAGATCCGCTTCCGGGGGTCCGGCAAACGCTGCTTCAAGATCCAGAAACCCGACACACTGGATCTCGCCCTCTCCCACCCGGCAAAGCACGTTCGCCATGTGGAGGTCGTTGTGATTCAGCACCGCACCTTCACTGCGCTCGTCTACCCGGGCCGCGATCTCGGGAATCGTCCCCAGGAGCCGATCCAGCACGGGTGCGCCGGTCTTCCATTCGGCACCCACTGCAGGGCGAAGCCTTTCCGCCAGGTCCCAGGTCAGGAACTCGGCCAGTCGGGTTGCATTCTGCTCGGCCTCGATCAGCGGTCCGTGCCCCGGCAGCCGCACCTGGTGCATGCGTCCGATCAACTGGCCCCAGGCACGCAGCACCCGCGGTCTCGCTCGCTCGGGGACATCCGGCCACATCTCCGCCAGCGTCGGCAGCTCGATGCGGGGGTACGCCATGAATGGATCGGAGGCTGTGGGCGGCAGGTCCAGGTGCTCCGGAGCCATGACACCGACCTGCTCCCGCAGCAGTCGTGAGGCGCGTCGGCAGGTGCTGAAGCGTGCGGCGGCGCTCTCGGGATAGCTTCGGGAGCGCTTCACCATCAGCGTCGGCCCGCCGTCGAATCTAACCTCCGTCAGGTCGTTGCTGTGTTCGTCCTGGGGAACGATCATGGGTGGACCGTGCTGGTTGTGCACGTCTTCCATGTAGCGGAGTACGGCGTCTGGTAGCATGGGCGCCGGGCATAAGAGTGAACTGGAGCTGGGGACTCGATCAAGCGGGTCCCCTCAGTCCATCCCCTACACCCGGTTTTAGGACATGTGGCGGTGCTTGGCTCCCCGCGGATCTGCCCCGCCTATCGTGCTGCTGTTCTGGTTATCTGCGGCGTCCTTTGCCGCGCCCACCCTTGCGGCGCTCCCCTACATGCGGACCTCCACCACGGCTGGATCCGGAGGTTACCCTGGGTCCGCGTCGCTTGCGTGGCTCGGTGATTTCTTCCTCCGGGCGGTGCTTTTTTCGCTCCCGCTTGGGTGCGTCGATCAGTGCGCGGGCTTCTGCCAGCGTCGCGGCGCGAATCGCGTCCTTTTTGCCACGGACCACCGTCCAGTGAAGCGGCCGGTCAAAGACGGGGAGATCCCGCTCGCTGATCTGCGGGAGGAGCTTGGCGGGGATGCGGGCGCGAACGACCGGGGTGCCATCCTCGAAGGCGTAGTCCAGCGGGTACTCGTTACCAACCAGGGTGATGGTGTCCGGAAGCGCTGCCCAGCGCGCTCGCTCTTCCGCGGGGATAAGTTCGTCCGGGTCGACCTTCAGATCGATCTCCAGGAACTCCGAATGCGAGTTCACATGGGCCAGCCGCTCCAGCAGGTGGTCGGTGAGCAGCTGCTCGGTGATTTGCTGGGCGGCACCGCCGGAGCGGCGAAACGTTTCCCGCAGCTCCCGAAAGGCCCGGCGGTTTTCTCGCGCGTCGGGATGGTACGCTTCGCCCGCGGCCACAGCGGCGGCGAGCACCTGCCGGGCATCCTGCTCCAGCCCTGCCGGGAAGGCGTCGATCGGCTCTTCGCTGGCATCCAGCTCGAAGCCGTGGAAAACCCGGGAGCGGCGCAACGTGAGGGGGCGCCTCCGGTCCATGTCGTAGCGGAGGGTGCCCATGTCCGCCCGCGCGAACTCCCTGAACATGGTGTGCGGGATTTCCGTACCCTCGATGGAGCCCCGCGCCCGGCCGTGTTTGTCCGAAAAGTACCGGATGTCACCGGCAACCGCGCCCCAGTTGCCGCACACGCTCGTGCGCGAAGTCTGCACTTCCTCCCCCCAGCTGGTTTCCCCATCCAGGACCAGCTGAAAGGGCATCACCTGGGCAACCAGGCGGCGCCACTCCTGGATCAAACGGTCGTTGAGTTCGGGTAGCCGGCGTGGGAGCGGTATTTCGAGCGAGCGGTAAATCGACGCGATGGCGAGCGCCGCATCCTCGATGGAACGCACCAGCACTCCCAGCGACTCCGCCCAGGCGGCCAGTTCTTCCTCCGGAAAAACGTGGCGGGGGAGGCCGTACACGCTTCCCAGGCTGCCGCAATCCCGCAGCGCGTCGGCGTACAGGTTGTAGATGGTGAGGTGGTCACTGCCCGGGACGATCAGGCGGCGGATGGAGTTGTCCGGCTTGAGCATGCGGTGCAGGGACTCGATGGAAGCCGCAACCGCGACCAGCGGCACCAGGTGATCGTCGGTCTGCACCAGCATCTCGCCCCAGGCGCGGTCCACGGGCAGTACCTCCACCCGGCGGCCATACGGGGTCAACCGATGGTCCTGAATCAGCCCCCGGCGCTCCAGCAGCTCCACCGCGCGGCGGTACGCGACCCGGTCCAGGGGAACCGGGAGGTCCAGCTCGTCGGCACGCACGCCCATGTCCGCGCAGGTCATCGCCACCCGCTCGGGGTCGCCGGCGAGCTGAAAGTTCGGCTCGGTGGGGCGAAGGTCTTCGAAGCGCAGCGGCCGGTCCGACAGAATCCACACTTCTCCTCCGGCAACGCGCCCGTGCACCCGTCCGGCCATCTGAAGAATTTCGTTGGCGCCGAGTGGCAGCCGCGTCAGCACTGCCTTGCCTCGCTCGATCACGGTAGTGAACTGCGCGTCCTCGATGACCACGGTGTCCAGCCCCTGGATGTTGAGAGCGGACTG
>JAUJOM010000070.1 GCA_030447645.1 Longimicrobiaceae bacterium
GGGCGAAGGCGAGGCAAAGCGCGCGGAGAACGTGCAGGCGGAAGTCCGCTACGATGTGCCATGAGGAGACCGGCGGGCCAACCTCATGGCAAGGGGCAGCGGACCTCCTGCTCGTCGGGAGGCCGGGGATGTCTGACGAAGCGGCGCCGTAGAGATCAGCGGTTCCGCTGGATCGACTGCCTGGCCAGCTGGGCATCCGGCGTGTTCCGCCCTTCGTCCAGCGTCAGGACGGTCTGCCACGCCGCAATCGCCTCCTCCTTCTTCCCCAGGCGCATCAGCGCGTCGCCCAGGAGTTGGGGGAATGACATGTGGCGGGGATCCAGCCGCATCGCCTCCCGGCCCGTGGCGGCGTTGATTGCTTTAAGGAAGCCGTGCGATTCGCCGGGTCCAAGCGCCTCGGCGGTGGCGTAGCTACCCCAGAACGGCTGACCTCGGTTGTAGAACGCCTGTCCGGAGCGGAAGTAGGCGCAGTTCTCGACCACCGGGACATAGGCCATCCGGGTCTGCGGGGAGTAGGCCATGTGGTTCCACTCCTTGGCCCCCGCCGGACCGGGGCAGCCGATGGTGTAGTCCGGGCCCGGGATCCCCTTCGGGTTCACCGTGGGCCGGCCGGTCTGCGGGTTGATGGAACTGGCCCACGTCTGCCGTGCGAACTCCTTGGCGTACAGGAACTTCCCGTTGGTGCGGTCCAGCGCGTAGAAGAAGCCGTTCTTGTCCGCGTGGAGCAATGCCTTTACCGTGCGGCCTCCGATCGGCAGATCGGCGAGGATGACCTCGTTGACCCCGTCGTAGTCCCAGATGTCGTGCGGCGTCCACTGGTAGTGCCAGCGGAGCCGTCCGGTATTGGGGTCGAGGGCGACCACCGAGCTCGTGTAGAGGTTGTCGCCCGGGCGGACCGCGCCGTTGAAGACCGGGCCGGGATTGGCCACCCCCCAGTAGAGCAGGTCCAGCTCCGGGTCGTAGGAGCCGGTGATCCAGGTGGTGCCGCCACCGGTGCGCCACGTCTCCTTGCCGCCCCATGTCTCGTGCCCCGGCTCTCCCGGTCCGGGGACTGTATAAAAGCGCCAGGCTCGCCGGCCCGTCCGCATGTCGTATGCGTCCACGTAGCCGCGCACCCCGTACTCACCGCCCGAGACTCCAACGATCACCTTGTCCTTTACGACCAGCGGGGCGACGGTCATGGTGTAGCCGTCCCGCGGGTCTGCGACGCGCTGGTTCCAGAGGGGCCGGCCGGTCTGCGCGTCCAGCGCGATGAGCTGTGCGTCGAGCGAGGCGAAGAAGACCTTGCCGTCGGCGATCGCCGCGCCGCGGTTCACCCAGTCGCAACAGGCGGGCACGTCCTCGGGTATCTGGGCGGTATACTGCCAGAAAGGATCCCCGGTCTTGGCGTCGAGAGCCCAGAGGGAGGTATGCCCTCCGGTGGTCACGTACATGACCCCATCCGCCACGATGGGCGTGGCCTCGAAGCCGTTCGGGACCCCGAACTGCTTGATCCACGCCGGCTTGAGCTGTGCCACATTCCGGGTGTTGATCTGGTCGAGCCGGCTGTGGCGCTGGCTGTCGTAGCCCCCGCCGTAGGTGAGCCAGTTCTGCGGCTCGGCGACGGGCGCCCTCATGATCCGTTGAGAGGTGACCGTGGCCGCCGGGTTGGTGGGTGGCTTCTTATACTGCTCCTTCTGCGCGTGGGCCGGTGCAACGGTTGCGGCGCTGAACACGAGCGCCGCCGCCAGGGACAACCCACCCGCCGATCTTCCTGTCATCTTCATTGTGTCGTCCCCGGCTAGTGGTTGTGATGGGCGCTGTGGCTCAGCGGTACGGTCAGCATCGCCGCGGCTTCCCCACCTTTCTCTCCCGGTGGCCCCACGGTACCGCCGGGCAGGCTTTCCGTGACGATGATCCGGCCGTACATCCCTTTTCCGCGGTGGTTCATGACCGGGCAGTAAAACTGGTACTCTCCCGGCTGGTCGAACGTCATCATGTTCGTCCACTGCTCTCCCTGTGGCAGCGGTACGTGCTGGATCGACTTCCCGGGGCCGACGACCACGAAAGCGTGGTGCGACTGGGGATCGAGGTTGGTCATGACGAACCGCACCGGCCGGCCGGCCGGGACCTTGATCTCCGTATCGCTCCACCGGAGGGTCGGAACCGCGTTCAGCACCACGGTCGGCACGCCGGGTCCCGCGACCGGAGGCGTAGTCCGCATGATCTCCTCCGGCGTGCCCTGCTTCCAGGTGGAGTTCTGCCACATCACGTGCAGCCCCCCATAGTCCGTGGGGAGGTTGGACTGCGGGTAGACGTCCAGATGGATCTGGCGGATCGGCCGGTTCCGGCAGTCGTAGCAGACGTACGCGTAGTTCGCTGCCTTGTCCCGCACATCGGTGGTCAGCATGATGTGCAGCAAGGCGCTCGAAGCCACCTTCTTGCCATTCATCCAGACCTCCGCCCACCCCCACGAGCACATCTTGCAGAGGACGGTCGGCTCCGCCTCGGTGCTGAGCTTGGTCAGGCCGTGGAAGGGCGTGTCGATGACCACGCCGCCGAACCAGGGCTCGGTCACGGGGGTGGGCGACATGATCGCGACCCGCGTCTGGATGACGTACCAGTCGTTGCCCTTCTCGTCGGTGAAGCTCGCCTCGATGGCCATGGAGTCCAGCGAGAGCCGGGTGTCGTTCAGGTTCCGGTCGAACGAAGCGAAGCGAATTTTGCCGCGCGGGAGCCGCACGTTCTCGCTCGTGTAGTGGTGCATCCCGCCGGTCGCGATCTGCCGCTCACGCGGCAGTCTGTCGGCGAAAGGCATCTTGCCGTATACCGCCCGGATGATGTCCCCACCCCCCTCGGCGTAGACCGCGGACGGGGGATTGCGCAGGATGGGCGGCGGGCCCAGCGGGGCGGGGCGCTCGTAGAGTGCATCCAATTCCCGCTGCAGCTCCGGTGTGAGCGGCCGCTGCGGCGGGTGCACCTGCACCGGATCACCCGGCTGCAGGGCGCCGCTGTACGGAACGGGACCCATCCGCTCCGCTTCCGTTGGGGGCGGCGTCTGCGGGGCTGGCGGCGTCGGCTTGGGTCCCTCGGGTGCCGGCAGAACCTCTCCGCTCGGCAGCAGGGGTGGCAACGGCTTGGGTATGCACCCGGCGGTGAGCGCCAGGGCGAACAGCGCCGTACCGGCAACGGTTCGCTTACGACTCATGCGTGTCATGGATCCCTCCTAAGGTGAGGCACGGGAATTGTGGAGCCCCGCTCGGGGGCGGTGGCTCTGCAAGCATCCGCAAGAACGGGTCCAATCTGCTGTAAGGACTCGCAGCAGACTGGACGGTTTGGCAAAACTGCTGTATGCGGCGGAAAGCGCCAACTGAGGAGCGTACTCATGGAATCCGAACTCGAGCTTATCCGTCGCCTGCGCATGCGGGTCGTCCGGGGCCTGCACCTTGGGCATCTCCACACGGGAGACCGCCTTCCAAGTATCCGGGAGATCGAGCGCGAATTCGGCATCAACGGCCGAATCGTAGCGCGGGCATACCGCGCTCTGGAAGTCGAGGGGCTGGTGGAAGTACGGGGGCGCTCCGGGGTGTACGTGGCCCAGCAGGATCAGCTCACCACCAAGATGCTGCCGGAGACGGCACGCTGGCTCACGGAGGTGCTGGTGGAGGCATGGAAGCGGATGATTCCGTTTCCCGCCCTTCCGGAGTTCATCCGTAGCAGCAGCGCCTCCGTCCGTCTTCATTGTGCCTGCGTGGAGTCGAGTGAGGATTTGATGACAGTGCTCAGCGTCGAGCTCAGCAACAGCTTCGGCCTCGATGTCCGGCCGGTGTATGTGGACGCGATCCCGGTGCACGAGCCAGGGGAGGCGGTTGATGTCGAAGGGCTCCCGGCTGAGCTTCGCTACGCCGATCTGGTGGTGACCACACCTTTCCACATCGGAGCAGTTCGGGCGACGGCCGGAGCACTGGGAAAGCCGCTGATTCTGGCGACGATGAACCCGGACATCGGACTGGAGGTTGAACGCCACCTGCGGAAAAGGGGGCTGAATGTCGTGGTTGCCGATCCACGCTCCGGCGAGCAGCTGCGCGCCACATACGCGGGCACGCACCCAGACCGGCTGCGTATCGTGCTCGCAGAGGACGCGGAAGCCGTTGCAGGGCTGAAT
>JAUJOM010000023.1:0-26207 GCA_030447645.1 Longimicrobiaceae bacterium
GCCTTCGCCGAGCGCTATCCCTGGGTGGAGCGCTACACGCCGGTCAACGAGCCACTCACCACTGCCCGTTTCAGTGGCCTGTACGGCACCTGGTTTCCGCATGGCCAGGACGGGCTGACCTTCGCCCGTGCGCTGCTCACGCAGTGCCGTGGCGTTGCGCTCTCCATGCGCGCCATTCGGGAGATCAACCCCGACGCGCAACTCGTGCAGACGGATGATCTCGGCAAAACGTTCAGTACGCGCAGTCTGACCTACCAGGCCGAGTTCGAGAACGAGCGCCGCTGGCTGACGTGGGATCTGCTCTGCGGCCGTGTGGACCGCCATCACCCGATGTGGGGCTATCTTCGGTGGGAGGGTATCGAGGAGCAGGAGCTGGAATTCTTTTTGGAAAATTCCTGTCCCCCGAATATCATCGGGATCAACCACTATTTGACCAGCGAGCGTTTCCTGGACGAACGGCTCGATCGCTACCCGGCCCACACACATGGCTCCAATGGTCGCCACAGCTACGCGGACGTGGAGCTGGTCAGGGTGTGCCGGGAGGGACTGGCGGGACCGGGTGCCCTGATTCGGGAGGCATGGGAACGCTTCGGGTTGCCGCTTGCCATCACTGAAGCACACCTGGGTTGCACCCGAGAAGAGCAGCTCCGCTGGCTGCACGAAGTTTGGTGTGCGTCCCGCGCGCTGCGGAGTGAAGGGGTGGACGTGCGTGCCGTCACCGCCTGGTCGCTGCTCGGCTCGTACGATTGGCACTGCCTGCTCACGTGCGCCGAGGGCCGCTACGAGCCTGGGGTCTTTGACCTTCGTGGCCCACAGCCCCGCCCCACCGCACTCGCGCACATGGTGCGGGAGCTTGCGACTCGTGGCGAGCACGACCATCCCGTGCTTGACGTGCGGGGCTGGTGGCACAGGCCCGAACGGCTGCTTTATCCCAGCCGCCGGGTGCGCACGGGGAGCATCCCGCAGAATACAAGGCGGCACTCAAGCTCGCCCCGCGCCCTGCTGATCACGGGTGCAACCGGGACTTTGGGCCGTGCCTTCGCCCGGATCTGCGATCTACGCGGGATTCCGTACCACCTGCTGTCCCGTCGGGAGATGGACATCGCCCAGCCTGATTCTGTAGCGACAGCACTCGACGAGCTGCAGCCCTGGGCAGTGGTGAACACCGCCGGGTACGTGCGCGTGGATGACGCGGAAAGGGAGTCGGAGGCATGCATGCGGGAAAACACCCGCGGCCCGGCTATCCTGGCAGCCGCCTGCGCGGCTCGGGACCTCGCGCTGCTCACCTTTTCTTCAGACCTGGTCTTCGACGGCGAGCGCGCCACACCCTACGTGGAGAGCGACACCGTGGCACCTCTCAACGTGTACGGGCGCAGCAAAGCGGAAGCGGAGACGCGGGTTCTGGAAATCCTTTCATCCGCCCTGGTAGTCCGCACCAGTGCCTTTTTTGGTCCCTGGGACGAATACAACTTCGTGACTCTCGTGCTGCGGGTGCTGGCGAATGGCGACACGTTTGTAGCCGCGGATGACGCGCTGGTATCCCCCACGTACGTTCCGGACCTGGTGCACGCCAGCCTGGATCTGCTGATTGACGGTGAGCGTGGCGTGTGGCACCTCGCAAACCCCGGAGCGATCACCTGGGCCGATCTCGCGCGCAAGGTGGCGGAGATGGCGGGTATGGATACTTATCGGATCGAGGCACGCACTACCAGGGAGCTTGGCCTGGCCGCTCCCCGCCTTACGTACAGTGTTCTTGGTAGCGAGCGCGGCGTGCTGCTCCGCCCCCTGGATGAAGCGCTTGAGCGGTACTTCCACGATCGGGGGTTGCCCATCGTGGAGCGGGACCCGGTAGGCAGCGCGAACCCGGACTGGTGAGCCTGCGTCAGGCGTCGAAACGACGCACCGCCAGGGCGAGATCCGTCACCAGCGGCGGAAAGTCGAGGAAGAGCGGCCCCTCCGCCGGCTGACACATCTGCCAGGCTGAGCGTCGCGTACCGCTCCGGGTGTCCCACGCTGTGACCTGGTAGGAGCCCGGGCTCAACCCGGGAATACCGATCCGGGGTGCCACCGGCTCCGCGTTCTGATCCAGCGTTCCACCGGGGGCGATCCTGTCGCCGCGGAGCAGCCACACCACCACCTGGTTGTTGTCCCCGCTGGCGAAACTGGCGAATCCCGGCGTGCACACCCGAAGCTCCTGATTCAGGTTCCCGCGTCGAAAGCGGGACCAGTCCACGAGCGGAAGGAACCCGGCCAGGGCGTGCTGGGCCCGCCGCATCCCGGGCGTCAGTACATGTGGGTGGCGGTTCGGCCAGCGCATCCCACCCCCAGCCCCTCCAGAAGCGAAGTGCGCCCACTGCATGTGCCGAAAGTACTCGTCGTCGAAGACCTCGGGCAAGGTTTTCCGGTGATCCTTGAAGGTGTGAATCGGACCGTGCTCCGAGTCGAAGAATGGCCGCCCATCCGTAATTTGCTCCAGCGCGAGGCGGGTGAGCTTGCCCGTGCTCACCGCTGCGTCCACCGTGTTCCGCGGATCGTCGATGGTGCCGTGCTCGTAGAAGTGCGTACTGGCGAAGTCGAGCGAAGCGTGGCGGAAGATCGGCACCGCAATGCGAGGGTCCTTGTCGATCAGGGGGCCGAACACGGAAACCGTCTGCGGGTGGAAGCGCCCGTAAAGCTTCATCTCCAGAGTACGTACATGAGTGCTCAGATCCTCAATGATCTCAGTGAATGCTTCGGAGCTGTTTCCGGCATGGGCAGGGTGAATCTCGTTCCACAGGTCCCAGGCGAACAGTGCACCGCTCCCGCCCCAGCGCTCAATTGCAAAGGTGAGACGTGCCTTGAGAGCCGAGCGGGTGTCCGGACAGAGCAGCAGGTGCCCACGCCGGGCGCAGGGTCCACCATTGCGGCGGTTGAGCGGATGCTTGGCCCAGCGGATCCATGTCCAGAAGGTGTCGTAGGGAGTGAGCAGAATCCGCAGCCCCACCCGTTCACACAGGGCGAACAGGTCGTCCCAGAGCCGCACCATGTTCGGGGCAAAGCGCCCGACCGAGCGCTCCAGGTAGCGGTGCTCCCGGTGGGTATATTCCAGCATCAAGCGCACGCACGTCACGCCATGTGACACCAGCCAGCGCAGGTGGGCTTCAACCTGGGCGATGCCACGCCGCCGAAAAAGACCGGTGAGTTCCGGCCAGGTGATCGCGTCGTTATGTCCGATTGGTGTCCATGCATCACCCTGCTCCGTGACAAAATAGGGCGCACCGGGTGCCACGCTGATCCAGGGCAGACCACTGCTGCATTCCACCCGCACACCTCCCGTTTCGCTACTCTGCCGCGCTCCGCGCCGGGTACACCGCCCGGGGCTCCCGATCCGGAAGCGGGCGACGCCGGCACAGGTAAACTTCGGGTTCGGGGTGGGCAGTGATCTGAAAGCCGGCGCTGCGGAGCATCGCTTCCGTGCACGCGCGGTTCGGCACCCACCAGTTGGTGAGGTCCTGCGCGTAGCGGTTCTCAATGAAGTGCATCCGGGGGAATCCCGGCTGGTCAAAGATCTCCTCGTTCCAAAAGGGGTAATCCGGCTCGACTGGCTCCACCTCCGCACTTCCCCGCTGCATGGACTGAAAGAGCATGGTGTCGCCCACCACGTGCTCATACAGGAGGTCCAGCGCGAGCAGTGGGTGGCGCAGATGGTAAAGCACCCCCATGAAGATGACGAAATCGAAGCGCTCACCCAGTGCTCCCACCTCATACACGGACATCTTGTGGAACTCGATGTCCGCACCCTCGATTTCGGCGACGAACCGGGCCTGGGCGAGATACAGCTCTTCCGTATCGATGCCCACGACCCGCGCGGCGCCGCGCCGCTTCATTTCAAGGGAGTAGAAGCCCGCGTTGCACCCGATGTCCAGCACCGTCTTCCCCCGCATATCCTGCGGCAGCGCATGGGCGAATCCCCTGGAACTTGACCATCGGGTAGTCGCCCAGGAAGTGGTCGGGTGCGGTGCGAACGCCACCCAGGTTGAGATTGTGAAACCAGGGCTCGAGTTCCTGAACGCGCTGCTGGATCTCAGCCGGTGACAAAGCCTGTGTATGCATTGGTTTCTCCACCTTCGCTGGAACGGGCGCTCAGCACCCTGATGGCTTCGCGATATCCGTGAATGGTTCCTACATCCACATACGCCTCACCTGCGTGGACGGCATTCGCCTCGCCACCCTCGCCCAGGTAGGCGTTCACCAGCGTACCGATGTACTCGTCCCGGCATCCGCGCCGCTGCCACAGATCGTGCAGCTCGGCCAGCACCGGCGCTGGCATCTTGAATGCACCCCAAACCCAGAACGAATCGGCTCCGGGCTGCTTGACCTGGATTTCCAGCACCCGTCCGTCACCATCCGTGACCACGGCGTCGAAAAACTCGGGATGATCCACCGGAAAGCACAGAAAAGACAGGCGATCTTCTCCGAGCGCTCGGAATCCATCCTCCGGAAACCAGATGGTGTCCGGGAGGCCCACAAGCACGGACTCGTTCGGGGGAATCAGTGGCAGGGCACGGAAGATTGCATCGCAAAGCCCAGCCGGGTGGGGCTGCACCGTGTAGCACACGTGGGCACCATCCACACGCCCCCCGTAGTACTCCATGATGTCCGACTTACCCGGCGAGATCACGAAGCAGATCTTGGTTGCTCCGCCCTGGATCATCCGCTCCACCAGGTATTCGCTTACTGCGCGGGGGCGCTCCACGTTCCCTTCGAAACGGCTGCCGACGGGCAGCAACTCCTTGGAAAAGGCGAGTGGCTGGATGCGGCTGCCCGCGCCCGCCGCCGGAATGATCCCCCACATCGTCTACACCTCCACCGGCTGTGCCACCGAATCCAATGCGGCCTCCAGATCGAGCACCCGCTGCTCCGCAGTGTGCTCCGCGAGCGCCCGCTCGCGCGCAGCCCGTGCGATGCGACCAAGCTGCTCGCGTGGCATGTCCAGCGCGGCGAGTGCATCTTCCGTGGTGTGTGCGACCAGGATTTCGGAGCCGGGCTCAAAGAACGCGTCGAGGCCGACCCAGGTATCGCTCAAGATCGGCACGCCACACGCCGCAGCCTCAAACAGCCGTCCGGACGGGCAGAACCCCATCTCCGCCATGGCGCGACGGGTGACGTTGAGCGTCAGCAGGGATGATGCATAAAATTCCGGGTGATCCGCGGGTGGTACGTGCTGCGCGAACCAGATGTTGCGCGTCCACGGGAAATCCTGGGGATACATCGCCCCCGCAAGCAGAAAGCGCCGCTGGGGAGACTGCCGGGCCGGATCGAGAAAAAAAGCTTCCACTCCCGCTTGCCGGTCCTCGGCATAGGTGCCCAGGTACGACAGGTCACACTCATATCTGCTGACCGGTGCCACCGGCCGGTGGACCGTGGGATCTACGCTCCCGTAGAGCGGCGCGACGCGGCGCGCGCCGAGCCGGCTGCGCAGCTCATCCAGCGCCACACCACCGGTGTAGCTGAGCACCAGATCGAAATCGCCCAGCCCTTCCGGGGGGATGTATGGTACCGGAAGACCCGCCCTCAGCCGGTCGAGTGTAACCGGGGTGTCCAGGTCATAAAACGCGCGGACCCGGGCGGGGGAATCGAGCACCAGCCGGGCGGCAGGGCTCCCGTCCGGGCAATACGACGTGACCATGGCCACGTCGGCATCGGCAAGGTGCCGGCGCGCGAGGGCGGGCACGTCGTCCCAGGTCGAGTACAGCACCAGGTCGCCACCCGGGATCTCCCAGAGGTCTCGATGCTCGGCGTAGTATGGCACATCGCGCTCGAAGAACACCACCTGGTGCCCCCGCTGCGCAAATGCCCCGAGCAGCCCCCGCCAGAGAGTGGCGTGACCGTTCCCCCACGACGAAGATACCGTCAAGCCAAAAACGAGCAGCTTCATGTCACCGAAAATCGGCAGCTACAAAGAGGCTCGCAAGGCGGCTAGAAAAAGCGCCGGACCAGATACACCAGCAGGCTCAGCACTACCGAGATGAGCAGCATGGATGTAAGCGGCGCGTATACCCGGACGCCGCCGCGCTCCCACCGAAGGTCACCCGGCAGCCGCCCGAACCAGCCGAAGCCACCGGCCAGGACCAGGAGCCCCACTGCCACCACGGCCAGGCCACCGGCCACGAGCAGTATGCCTACCAGACGAGGGTTCACGCGGGAACCCTCAACAGCAGCACGCCCCCGTACCCGGCGCTATCGGACACGGGGACGTGAGCTACCCTGAAAAAGGCTACGGCCGGGGGGGGTTCCCCTCCGCCGGCGTAACGTTTACCTCAGGCGTAATGACTCGCTGCGTGTCCTGAGTCACGGTAACGTTGGCAGGATCCACGTCGTACGCGGGCATCTCCCCACCCTTTACGTCGACATCGGGCAGTTCGCCCTCCTGCGTTTTCTCGGCGGTGCATGCCGCGGCGAGCGCGACAGCGAATGCCGGAATCCAGAAAAGCTTGCGAGCACGCATCGATCATCTCCAGGCTGTGAGGTCGAGAACCGAGGGAGTTGTCCCGCGGCTGCTTGTCCTGAAAGCAATCAACGTGCCGAGCCGCGGTTGTCCATGCATGGCGCGGCACGGGCATTGCCCAGCGCGGGCGGACTACTGATTCCCCGGACCCAATGCCCAGCACGATGGCTGAGTTCCCGCTCTGGTTGAAGGCTGTGATCGTCGGCCTGGTGGAAGGTGCTACCGAATTCATCCCGGTTTCGTCTACCGGCCACATCATCCTGGCGCAGAGCTGGCTTGGGTGGACCGACGAGCGGGCGGAGGTATTCGCCATTTTCATTCAACTCCCCGCGATTCTGGCGGTGGTCTGGCTTTATCGCGAACGGGTGTGGCGGGTCATACAAGGCTTGCTCGCGGGTGACCCCGCCGCACGGCGCTTCACTCTCAACATCCTGCTTGCGTTTCTCCCTGCAGCGGTGCTCGGGCTTCTCTTCGAGGACTTGATCGACCGTTACCTGTTCAATCCCCCTCACCGTCGCGATGGCGCTGGTGGTGGGCGGAATCGCCATCCTGCTCATCGAAGCGCGCAAGGCCGCCCCGCGCGCGGAAACGGTCGACGATATTGCTCCGCGAGACGCACTCAATGTCGGGTTCGCCCAGGTGATTTCCATGTTTCCCGGGGTGTCCCGCTCCGGGGCAACCATCATGGGCGGGTTGCTATTTGGCCTGTCGCGCACGGCGGCGGCGGAGTTTTCTTTCTTTTAGCCATCCCGGTCATGGTGGGGGCCAGTGCGCTCAAGCTGTTTAAGGAGCGCGACGTGCTCAGCATTGCCGACGTGCCGTTGTTTGCCATCGGCGCGGTGACGTCCTTTGTGTCTGCGTTGCTGGTGATTCGGTGGCTGATCGCCTTTGTATCCCACAACACCTTCCGCGGCTTCGCCTGGTACCGGATCGTCTTCGGTCTGCTCCTGCTCGCCTTTTACTGGAGCCGCGCCTGGAGCGCGTGACCGGCCCCAGGTACCTGTTCGTTTACGGAACTCGGCGCAGCGTCTCGGGCGGGCGGATGCGCCACGATCTGGCACGCCGTGCACGCATCCAAGGATCGGGGTGGATTGCGGGAAGCGTACCCTGGTGATGCGGCAGGACGGCGATTACACAGAACACTACCAGGGGCGCGACTCGCCGCCGCCCCCTGGTGCTCCAGGTCCACCTCCTACATCGCCTCCGCGCTCGCCTCGGTCCTGATCGCCACCCCGATCGCCCCCCTGCTCACCGCTTCCGGTGTCCCGCTTCACCTCTTCATCACCACTGCCCTTGCCGGGGCTCGGCGCACGCTTGCCACCTACATCTGCCATTGGGATTCTCCTTTGCGTAAACGTGGAGAGGTCCAGGTGCGCACGAAACGCGCCTCACATGGCTAGTGTTGAGAGCCGCCTCCAAACAAGGCTACACCATGGAACTTGGCATCTACACCTTCGCGGAAACGACCCCGGACCCCAGCACGGGCCACACGATCAGCGCCGCACAGCGTCTGCGTGACCTTGTAGGAGAAATCGAGCTTGCCGATCAGGTGGGCTGGACGTCTTCGGCGTCGGCGAGCACCACCGCCCCGACTTCGCGGTTTCCGCGCCTGCCATCGTGCTGACAGCCGCCGCGGAGCGCACCCGCCGCATCCGGCTCACCAGCGCGGTGACGGTGCTCAGCTCCGACGATCCGGTGCGGGTCTTTCAGGACTTCGCCACGGTGGACCTCCTGTCCGGTGGGCGCGCGGAGATCATGGCGGGGCGCGGCTCGTTCATCGAGTCCTTTCCGCTCTTCGGCTACGACCTGGGTGATTACGATGAGTTATTCGCGGAAAAGCTGGAGCTGCTCTGCTGCGCGATTCGGAGCACGTCACCTGGGCGGGCAAGCACCGCGCGCCGCTGGATGGGCAGGGTATATCCCCGGCCGCTTCAGGACCCGCTCCCGGTCTGGATCGCCGTGGGGGGCAATCCCGCGTCCGCCGTGCGCGCCGGCACGCTCGGCCTGCCGATGGCGCTCGCCATCATCGGCGGCATGCCTGAGCGCTTCGCACCCTTCGCCGAGCTTCACCGCAACGCGGCACAACAGGCCGGACACGCCGCGCCGGCGCTGAGCATCAACTCGCATGGGTACATCGCGGATACGCCGCAGCAGGCCAGTGACGAGGCGTTTCCACCGTTCGCGGCTACCATGAACAAGATCGGGCGGGAGCGTGGCTGGCCCCCGATGAGTCGGCAGCAGTTCGAAGCATCGCGTACGCTGCGGGGGGCGAACTTCGTCGGGAGTCCAGAGGAAGTCATCGAGAAGATCCTGTTTCAGCACCAGATCTTCCGCCATCAGCGCTTCCTGGTTCAGTTCAGCGTCGGCACGCTGCCGCACGCCAAGATCATGCGATCCATCGAGCTTTTCGGCACCCAGGTCGCCCCAACCGTACGCAGGGAGATTGGGGCAGCGATCTAGGTCAGAAACGGCCGCGCGAGAACCGCTACCTCGTCCGCGCACCCCCACGACAGGGTGACGCCCGAACCGCCGTGCCCGTAACAGTGGATCACGCGCGGGTCCCATCCGGGAAGTCCTCGGCTTCGAGCCGGATCGCGGGCCGCCCCGGGCGTAATCCCGCCCGGTGCTCCAGTACCTCGGCATCCGACAGCCTCGGTTCCAGCTTGGCACAGCGATGCAGGATATCCTGCCCCACGGCTGGATCGGGGCCGTGTCCCATACTCCCTCGTCCGCCGTGCCGCCCAGGATGCAATCTTCACCACGGGGCACGATGTACGTCACGCCGTTCGGGTGCCCCTCGTCCAACCAGAAACGCTCAATGCCGGGATTCTTCACCCGCACGATCTGCCCCCGAATCGGAAACACCTCCGGGTCCGGAACCAGGCGTGCGCGCGCGAGCCCCGGCTGCAGTTGATCACCAGGGGGCAGGCTGCACCGGCTTCGTGCAGCGATCTGATATGTCTGCGCTCCAGGGTACCGCCCGCTGCAGCAAAGCAGGCAGTCAGGAACCCAAGGTACACCCGCATGTTCGCTACTGGAACGGTGAACAGGTGCCCGTCCTGAAAGCCCGGCGGCAGCTCGTCCGGCCGGCAGCGGCGCAGACTTGGCACGGACTCAGCCCATGGCGGATTGGGTACCGGGTGGCGCCACACCTCGATGCCAGGTACCATCCGCACCCCGGTTGCAGGCTCGTCGGAAAGCAAAGCAAACTGCTCGTACGTGCTCCGCCCCACTCGGTGACCTGCGCTTCCGGGTAGGCGCGGTATGGGTACCAGAGCGCGGCCGCCACACTGGATACCGTGTCTTCCGGCGCGTCCGCCGTCCAGATGCGCACCCGGATTCCGAATTCCTGCTGAAGCCGGACAGCCGCAGTCAAGCCGAGCACACCCCCGCCTATTACGACTACCTCATGAGCGGCTTTCCGCATTGATTAGCCCACGTGAGTATCGTTCTCCCCGTCCCGCTCCTGCTCCAGGAGGTGTTGCTTGCGCTCCATTCCCCAGCGGTAGCCACCCAGGGCTCCATCCCCCCGAACGACGCGATGACAGGGCACCACGAGTGCGGCCTTGTTGCTGGCACAAGCACGGGCGACGGCACGGGCTGCCGAAGGCCGGCCAATCGCAGCCGCAACCTCGGCATACGAGCGCGTTTCTCCGTATGGGATCTCCCGCAATGACCTTCCAGACCTGCATCTGAAACGCGGTCCCCTGCAGATCGACAGGTACGGCGGAACCGGTATCGTTGCCCTCCAGGTGGCACACGATAGGGATGGTCCACTCCTGCAGGCCCGTGTCGTCGCGCTCGACGGATGCCACGGGGAACTCCCTGCGCAATTCAGCCTCGAGCGCATGGGTCATCTGCGCCCAGGGACACAGCGCAGACACCACGCCCGGTTGCAGCCACCAGCACCCACCCTCCCTGCACCGGGAGTGTAGTGAAGCGGATCGTGAGACCCCGGCCGCCGCGACGGTACGCTCCAGGCGGCATGCCCAGGCCCGCCGTAGCCTGCTCGTATACACTCCGGCTGGAACCGAAGCCTGCCTCGTAGGTGGCGCGGCTCACCAGGTCTCCCTGTTTGAGGCGTCTTGAAGCGCTCCAGGCGGCGTGCGTTCCGGTATGCCCTGGGTGACAGACCAACCTGTGCCTTGAAGGTGCGCTGCAGATGGAAGGGACTCATGCCCACCACCGCACCCAGTTGCTCCAGCGTGATCGGCTCATCCAGGTGTGCATCCAGATACTCGATGGCCTTTTGAACACCGCGCTCTGCCGCGGTTCCGCTCGCCGAGCGTGGGCGGCAGCGGTGACAGGCGCGATAGCCCTCTCCCTCCGCTTCCCCGGGGTTGCGAAAGAACTCCACGTTTTCACGCCGCGGCTTCCTTGCTGGGCACGAAGGCCGGCAGTAAATGCCGGTCGAGCGCACAGCGTAGAAGAAGCTCCCGTCATACCCGCGGTCGCGCCCGAGCACCGCTGCCCAGGCTGTGTCCTCCGACGGCGCTGCTTGATCCGACTGGGCGGGTGCGGTGTTGGCAATCGCGTGCATCGTTGCTCCTGGAAAAGGTCTCCCGTTCCGGTAGCTGAAGATTAATCTTCCTGGAAGCTGAAGACTATCCGGTTCTTGCGCTCAAAGTCCTGGAGCACATCCGTGAGAACCGTCGCTGCTGCCGAACCAGTTCGTCCGCCAGGGGCTGGTAGATTTCACGCTTGCCCGTCTCATCCGGAGAGTCCCACAACCCGTTGTGCAGATGCCGGCCGTCGTCCCACCAGGGAAAGTTCACGATGGGGTACAGGCACACGCCCTCGACCGGCACTCCTGACTGTATGGCAGCGCGCACCTCGCGCCCAATGTAGCGCAGCCAGCCTGGCCGGTGCTCGTCCCCAGCGCCCGTTTCGGCGACAAATATGGGCCTTCCGTACCGCTGGTGTACGTCGGCGAGAATGTACCGGAAGGGGCGGTACAGCGGGTGGTCGCGCCCGATGGCAAACTCCGGGTTGAAAGGCAGATCGCGGAAGATCCACTGGTTGTGCGGATAATAGTTCACCCCCACGATGTCCAGGTACCTGGGGTGCCCGCCCACTTCGGGATACAGGCGCCCCGCCAGCATGTCCCATCCATCGAACTGGGCGCGGGTGTACCCCTCCGCCTCGCTGCGGTCCTGCGGCCGCTCCGGATGCGTGTGCACGTGGATCACCGGATCGGTGTGGACGATACGGGCTCCGGGGTGCACCTCCCAAACCACTTCGATCGCAGCGATGGCCGCACGTACGAGCTGTGCTTTCAGCTCGTACGCCCTGCCTTCCGCGAAGGGGTTGAAGTAGGCGACCTCGCCGCCGGCCCAGGCGAAGAACGAGATCTCGTTGATGGGGGCGATGAACGGGACCGCATCGGTCTCGCTGGTCAGCAGGCGAGTGAAGGCTCGTGCCAGGTTCGCGAATCGGCGCACGAACTCAGTGCTGAAGATGTTCAGGTCGTCGGGCCAGCCGTAGTGGCACAGGTCCCAGATCACCTGCAACCCGGCATTGTGTGCCGCACGCACCATGGGCAGCACGCTGCTGAAGTCGTACTGCCCCGGCGCACGCTCGATCAGGTGCCAGCGGATGCCGTCGCGTACGGTGCGGATGCCCTGCGCTTGCAGGCGTGCGTAATCCGCGGCGGCGTGCGTGTCGTGCCCGGTCGCCGCGATCAGGTCCAGCCGATTGCGCGTGCGCGGGCGATGGGTGGAGCACTCGAAGCCACCCTGAAAGAAGCTCTGGAAGAGCGGGTTGTGACGCACAGCTCGCAATCTAACAGGAACCCGGTTGGTAGGGCTCCAGAAGCCTCCCAAGGTCTTCGCGCAGCCAGTCGGAGGCGGTCCCCTCCTGGTAAAACGCCCACGTCATCAGGGAGCCGCTCAGCACTGCCTCCACGCTGCGGGCGAGCCCGCTCGTGTCCACGCCCGCTGTCAGCTCCCCAGCGGCGACGGCGTCGTCGAGCAGCTCCCGGATAGCAACTCGGCTGGCGTGCGCCTGCGCCCTGACGTTGCGGTGCAGGTCGGGATCGGTCAGGTCGAGCTGCAGGTATGCGAGGTGGTGCGCCAGCCCCGCGGGTGATGCGCCCATCTGCGCCACACAGTCGGCGTAGCCCCCAAGTGCCGCCAGCGGTGATGGGTGTGCAGCGCGTAGCTGGGCAAAGAGTGCAGGCGCCGTGTCCGCCGCCTGCTGCGTGAGCGCAACCAGCAGCCCGTGCTCCGTGCTTGGAGCCGAAGCGCTGCACCAGTGCACCGGCGGTCAGTCCCGCCTCGACCGCGATGTCGGCAAGCGTCCACTGGGTGGGGCCGAGCCGCGACATGATGCGCTGCGCCGCCGCGAGGATCTCCTCGTCAGTCGCTTTTCGAGGCCTTGGAGTCATGCGGCTTGACGGTTTCTAAACGAGTATTTAGCTTGAAAGCTAAACCGCAGTTTAGTATGGCAAATCAGGCACGGAGAACGCAATGAAGCCGCTGGAAGGAAAGGTCGCGCTGCTCGCGGGTGCCACCCGTGGCACCGGCCGGGGAATCGCCTGCATGCTGGGATCGGCTGGTGCAACCGTGTACTGCACCGGGCGCAGCACCCGTGCGAACCGCACCGCCCGTCGCGCTGACGGTGCTTCCCCGTTTGACCTGGCGAATCGCCCCGAAACCATCGAGGAAACCGCCGAGATGGTTTCCGAGCGCGGCGGTGTCGGAATCGCGGTGCAGACCGATCATTCCGTCGAGGCGCAGGTTGCGGCCCTTGTGGAACGTATCAGGAGTGAGCAGGGGCGGCTGGACGTGCTGGTCAACGACATCTGGGGTGGTGACGAGCTGGGTGAGCAGAAGCCGTTCTGGGAGCATTCGCTGGAGAAGGGGCTCACCATGCTCCAGCGCGGGATCCACACGCACATCATCACCAGCCGCCATGCGGTGCCGCTGATGATCAAGACAGGTCCGGGACTGATCGTCGAAGTAACCGATGGGGACGGGTTCTACTACCGCGGCAATCTGTTCTACGACCTGGTGAAGACGTCCGTCATCCGTCTCGCCTTCGGGATGGCGACCGAGCTGCGCCCGCACCGGATCACGGCGCTGGCGATCACCCCGGGCTTCATCCGCTCGGAAGCCATGCTCGACCACATGGGCGTGACGGAAGCGACCTGGCAGGACGCGGTCAGGGACAGACCGGACTTCAGCGAATCGGAAACCCCGTTCTACGTAGGCCAGGCGGTGGCGGCACTGGCGGCAGATCCCGATGTGTTCAGCAAGACCGGCCGCGCGTATGCCGCCTGGGATCTGGGACCGGAGTACGGCTTCACGGATGTGGATGGGCGGCAGCCGAACATCGTCAGGTGGATCGAGCAGCACATGCCCGAGGCCAAATGGAAGAAGCCGGACGACGTGTTCTACGGGTACTGGGGGCCACCGCCCAGCCTCGCTTAGGCAACTCCCACCCGTCGTGCGGCCAGGCTTTCCAGCTCCGCCACGGCTCGGTCTGCCTCGGTTTCCTGGCGGATTGCACGCTCCAGGCGCTGCGCCGACTCGCGGAAATGCGGCTCCTTCAGCACGCGCTCGATCGTCCTGTGCAGCTTCGCCACGCTCGCCCCGGGTGCAAGCCGAAGCCCTGCCCCACCGTGCACCACGCGCGCGGCAATGTCGGGCTGGTCCCGGGCCATGGGGATGCACACCAGCGGCAGCCCGTTCGCCAGGGCGCGGATCACGGTGCCATGGCCGGCGTGCGTGACCACCGCATCCGCCTCCCGGAATACCTGTGCATGCGGAGCGGAGCACGACCACGTTGGCGGGGGCCCGCAGCGTGGCGGGGTCCACCGAGGGGCCGGTGGTCACCAGTCCCCGCACGGGTAGCTGACCGAGAGCGTCGGTCACCCTTTGCAACAGGTCTCCCTGGGCCTGGTAGGTGGTGCTGAGCCCCACCACCACCAGCGGATCGGGGTGATTTGCCTCCCAGGGGGAGTGCCACGGCTCCGCCCAGGCGGGATCGTCCAGCTGCGGACCCACGTAGCGCAGGTTCGGCGGCAGACCGTCGGAGTCGTAGTCGAATGCCCGGCTGCTGAGCACCAGCACCCGGTCGGCGTGCTCGAACACCTCGGGGACGGTGTGAATCGGCTCCAGCCCCAGCTTCGCACGTGCCTGGTTCAGCTTTGAGAGCCCGGTGGAGAAGATGCGAATGAACATCCACCCGAAGGCGGCATCCCGCAGCCGCCCGATGGGACCATGCATCGGCAGAAAGCCGGGGCCAGGAGCGGGCACCCCCGGCCGCGGCATCTGCAGCACGCTGTGGGCGAGGAGTGCCAGGGGGACTCCGGCCCGCTCCGCGCCCGCTGCCGCCCCGAACAGGGTGTAGTCCACCGCAGCCACGTCGCGGATGCCTCCAGCACGTCCTCGGCGTATGCAGTGCAGGCCCAAACATGATCCGGTCTTGGGCAAACGCACCCAGCGGACTCCGTGCCTCCCAGTCGCGCACGATGTCGCTTTCCAGCGAGCGGTCCACCCGGTGCGGCGCGCGTCGGAAAGGAATCCACTCGCCGCCGACAGCCTCCACCTCCTCGCGGATGCACGGGTCCGCCAGCACCCGGACCCGGTGCCCGCGCTGCACCAGCTTGCGAGCGAGTGCGAGCTGCGGCGCGACGTTTCCCCCACCCTCCCACATCACGAAAAGGAACCGGCTCGGTGTGTCCAGCGTCGTGCTCATGGTTTTCTCCTGATGCTTCAGTGATTCAGCGCCCGGTAAGGCGCTCCAACATCTCCCGCATGGCGCGGGCTGTCTCGTCCTGCGACAGGCCCTGCTCCCGCCGCAGCACCTGCCAGGTGTGGAGGTCCACCGCGGCCGCGAACACACCGAGCTTCCAGTTGTAATCGGGCGAGATCGGAGCTCGGGGAGGAACTCGGCGAAGGTGCGTGCCAGCCACTGCCGGTGCCATGTTCGGGGCAGGCGGAGCGCCTCCTTCACCGCGGGGATGCGGTCTTCCAGCGCCTGGAGCCGGATCATGGGGTCCCCGAACTCCTCGTAATGGGGCACCAGGTGGTTCACGACGGCGTCCATGTCCCCCGGTGGAATGGCCTCGCGCTCAGCCATGATTCCGGGCGAGATGTGCTGCGAGACCGCGGCGAGCAATCCGTCCTTGGAGCCGAACCGGCGAATGACGGTCTGGAGCGACACACCCGCACCATCTGCTACTTCTGCAGCGATACCTCGTCGTAATAACGCTGCCACCAGAGCTTCCGCGCCGTCTCCAGGATGCGAACACGCGTGGCCTCGGCGGCTTCGGCACGTGCGTGCATCCGGTAGGGGCGGCGGATTTCAGGCTCGTGAATATTCATATCAGTATTATTAACATGAAAGTTCAGCGAGTCAAGAGTAGTTCCGGAGACTGGTGGGGGCAGGCTTGCGCGGCTTTACTTTGCACGTTAAAGTACTTTTCGAAGTTCGCTTGCGGACGCAACGCTCTAAACCCCATCAAGGAGCTAAAGATGAATACACTTGAGAAGCTAAGGGTGCATAAGATGTTATCGGCACTAACGATTGCGATCGGGTTAGTGCTTCTGATCTACATGATCACTGTTGAGAGTGAACCCGGTGCGATTCCACTACTGCTGATTGTACTTGGTACGGGATGGCATTTCATCACGCGAGCCCGAACTCAGTCGCATCACAAGTAACCTCCCAACAAGTCTTCAACGACTGACTTTCGGGTTGCTGAAGCTCAAGATGTAGAGGTCAGCGGCGATGCGCTTACCGTCGATCTCGCGGACGTCCGCACGCTCTCGGTGCCGCTGGCCTGATTCCCGCGCCTGCTGCACGGCACTGCGCAGGAGCGAAGCCACGGGCGTCTGATCGGCCGTGGGGAAGGCATCCATTGGACCGACCTCGACGAGGACATCAGCATTGAAAACCTGCTTCTAAGCGGAGGGAAGCTTGGGGCAGTGGTTTACGGCCACACCCCCATCCCCGAGCCGGAGTGGCTGAACCGGACGATCAACATCGACACCGGGTGCGTGTTCGGCGGCAAGCTGACCGCGCTCCGCTACCCGGAGCGGGAGCTGGTCTCTGTCCCCGCGCGACGAGTCTACGCGGAGCCCGCCCGTCCCTTCCTCCCGGTCGAGGAGGCAGCCCCGGCGCTCTCCGCGCAGCACCAGCAGGACGACGTACTGGAGCTGGAGGACGTAACCGGGAAGCGGATCATATCCACCCGGCTGCACGGCAACGTCACCATCCGGGAGGAGAACGCCATCGCTGCCCTGGAGGTGATGAGCCGCTTCGCCGCCAATCCGAAGTGGCTGATCTACCTCCCCCCAACCATGTCTCCCTCCGAGACCACCCGAGAGCCGGGACTGCTGGAGCACCCCGCGGAGGCCTTCGCCCATTACCGGCACCAGGAAATCCCCAGGGTCATGTGCGAGGAAAAGCACATGGGTTCGCGGGCCGTGACCATCGTGTGTCGAGACGGGGGTGTGGCACGACGGCGCTTCGGCGTGACCGACGAGGGGATCGGCATCGTGTACACCCGCACCGGTCGACGCTTCTTAGACGACACGGCGCTGGAAGCGCAGGCGCTGGAGATCGTACGTGACGCACTGACCGCATCCGGCTTCTGGGAGCGCCTGAACACCGACTGGGTATGCCTGGACTGCGAGTAGATGCCCTGGTCCGCCAAGGCACAGGAGCTGATCCGCTCCCAGTATGCCTCCGTGGGAGCCGCCGCACGTGGAGCATTGACCGAAGCAGTGACGATGCTCCAGGAATCCGCGCAGCGGAACGGCGAGCTTGAGGAACTTCTCGCCCGCTACACAGAGCGGAGCCGGCAGGCTGAAGCGTACGTCGCTGCCTACGGGCGGTACTGCTGGCCCGTCCGGTCGCTCGACGATCTCCGGCTGGCGCCGTTCCACATCCTCGCCACGGAAGGTGCCGTGCATACTGACAAGGACCACCAGTGGCACATGGAAACCCTGGCTGCGGTTTGTCGGAGCGCAACACAGCTCCTGTTTGCGACTGAGCATCGAGTGGTGGACGTTACCGACGCAGCGAGTCAGGCGACAGGCATCCGCTGGTGGGAGGAGATGACCGCGCGGGGTGGCGAAGGGATGGTAGTAAAGCCGCTGGAGTGGATCGCGCGCGGAAAGCGCGGACTGGTCCAGCCTGCCGTAAAGTGCCGGGGGCGCGAGTACCTGCGGATCATCTACGGCCCCGAGTACGACACCAGCGAAAACCTGGAGCGACTCCGGCAGCGCGGCCTATCCGCGAAGCGCTCCCTGGCGCTCCGCGAGTTCGCCCTCGGCATCGAAGCGCTGGAGCGGTTCGTTCGTCGCGAGCCGCTCCGTCGGGTGCATGAGTGCGTATTCGGGGTGCTGGCGCTCGAAAGCGAGCCCGTGGACCCGCGACTCTGAATCAGCTCCCCTCTCCCAGAATTGGGAGAGGGGTTGGGGGTGAGGGCCTACCGCCGACGCCCACGCGTACGCCAGCCGGCACGCCGCCCAAGCCCCACGGTCACGCCCACGTGTAGGGTCGCCAGGTCGATCTCGCTCTCAAGGGGAACAAAGGAGATCGTCCCATCAGGATTATCCGTGATGCTCCCCTCTACCAGGTACTCGGTACGCCCGGCCCGCTGATAGCGGGCGCCGATGTCCAGCGAGATGGGGCCGCGCCGCCGACTGAGCGGAATGTACACGCCGGCCCCGGCTCCGTACGCGAGCGATCCGTCATCGAAGTGCGTGGTGTTGCCGAAGCGATACTCGTCGGGCTGGTCCTGGCCCTGGATATACGACTGAGTGGAGAAGTAGGCGAGACCCACGGAGCCGTTCAGATATGGACGGAGCTGACCAGTCGGCACCATAAGCTGGGGTCCCACACCGAACAGGAAGATGCTGTTGGTGGTTTCCAGGTCCACCAGGATCCTGCCGCCAAGGGTTGGGCTCAGGGGAACGCTGGTACGCTCCCGCCCGTACTCCAGCCCGCTGACGTCCAGCCGTAGCCCCAGCAGCCCCGCCGGATCTACCCGGAAGATCAGGTGGCCCCCACCCCCGAATCCCTGGTCCACATGGTCGCCGAACTCACCCCGAGGTTTGCCGTAGATCAACGCACCGCTGGCGTACACCCGGCTGGGACCGCTCCAACCCCAATCATTCCCCCGCCGCTGGGCGAATGCGTCTGATACGGATGCGAGGGTGGTGGCGAGGAGAAAAAGCAGAGAGAGGGGACGCATCGGAGCTGCTCCTGTGCACGGTGGACCGGTACTTTCCGGCACTGCAACCGTCGCACCGTGGCGGAGGATCGAACCTACAGCTCTGTGCCGATTGTGCTTGCGTGAGCTGGATCGGCGTGCCGCGTGCGGGCGGTGACGCCGGGTGTTGACAGGGGGCGTACGCGCGGGGGGACACGGTCGGGCTACACGGAACCGGTTCCGAGCTGCCGGATGCGCTGCCGCACGGTACCGCTCAGTCCCCCGAGTAGAGCGATGGCCTCCTGGAGCACCTGGACTTGCTTGGCTGCGTCTTCGTGCTCGCCCACCTCTTTCAGCGCACGGTTCAGGTGAATGAGCTGGGGATAAAGCTGGGCGGCCGTTTTGGAGCGCCACTCGTCGGCGCTGGCGAAGTGCACCCAGTCGGCGTCTCCCGCCTGCACCAGCACGTCACCTGTCCGGGTACACTGAATGTACTCCTTGCCGTCCGAACCAAACCCGATCCGGGTGAACTTTTCCGGGAGTCCGTTGGGTTTCATTGGTTGGCTATTTGTTTGTTGTTTGCTTGTTGGGGAAGGGTGAAGGAAAACATCGTTCCCCTTCCAACCGTGCTTTCCACCCCGATACGGCCGCCGTGCGCTTCCACGATCCCCCTGGCGATCGCCAGTCCCAGACCGGCCCCGGGCCGGCCGGCACGGCTTGCCTGCCAGAACTGCTCAAAGATGTGCGGGAGCTGCGCAGCCGGGATCCCCGCTCCGGTATCCGCTACGGCAAACCTGGCTTCCCCGTCCCCCGCTTCGAGGCTCAGGACGATCTTGCCGCCTTCCGGCGTAAACTTGATCGCATTCCCCACCAGGTTGGAAAGCACCTGGTGAATGCGGTCCACATCCATGCGAATCGGGTACGCACCCGGAGGCGTACGAACTTCCAGGTGGAGGCCCTTTTCTTCCGCGAGGGGTTGCAAGGTTTCGCCTGCCACGCGCAGCAGGGCCGCCGCATCGTGTGGGTGCCGCTCCACCGACAAGCGGCCGGATGCGATGCTGGCGACATCGAGCAGATCCCGGATCAGCCGGTCCATCTGCGTCGCCGCCCGGCGGATGATGCCGAGCTGCTTGCGTACCGCGTCCTGTTGCTGGCCTTCGGGGAGAATGTCCAGCAAGTATCCTGAGCTGAGCGAAACCGTGTGTACCGGGTTTCGCAGGTCGTGGGAAACGATCCCAAGCACTTCGTCGCGCAACCGTACGGCCTCATGCAGCGCCTGCTCCACGCGGATGCGCTCGGCGATGTCCATCCGCAGCTCGATCTCGGTGCTCACCGCGGCAGCGAGATCGGTCAGACTCGCGATCTGGTCTTCCGTCCAATCACGCGTCACGAAGTCCATCACGCACAGAGTGCCGAGTGCGTGCCCATCCGAAGTGAGCAGCGGAATGCCCGCGTACGCCCGTACCCCGAACCCCTCGATAGCCGGGTTCTCCCCCACGATCGGGTGCCCGCGGGTGTCGGAAATGACCAGCGGCTTTCCAAGCACCACCGTGTGCTTGCAAAAGGACATTTCCAGTGGGGTTTCCCGCACACTGGCCAGCGGCTCGGGAACTCCGACGCAGCTCATGTAGAACTGCCGGTCCAGGTCGATCAGCGTTACCGTCGACACGGGTGCTTCGAGCAGTTTGGACGCGAGGCGGGTCAAGCGGTCAAAGGCTTGTTCGGTGGGTGCGTCCAGCAGCGCGGTGGCCCGCAAGCGGGCGAGCCGCTCCGAATCTTGAATGACGTCCAGCGCAGACGTGCTCATGGCGCACTTCGGAATGCAGGATGCATGCGCGTCCTTGCAACACGGGCATGCGGCAGCTACTTGTTCCCACCGTTAACGGCAGCCACAAACCAAGAGGCTTCATGCCCCAGAATACGAGTGTGCGGTTTTTCCGGTGGGAAGACATGCCGCGCGAGCAGGTGTCCGATCAGCTTTCACGTCGGTTGATCACCGGCGACCGCATGATGCTGGCGCACGTGTACCTGGACAAAGGGTGCATCGTCCCCAAGCACTCGCACGAGAACGAGCAGCTCACCTACATCCTGGAAGGTGCCCTCCGCTTCGAGATCGGAGAGGACGGTGCCGAGGAGATCGTGGTGCGCGCCGGCGAGGTGCTGCACATCCCGTCCAATGTACCTCACAGAGCCGAGGCGCTGGAAAACACCCTGGATGTGGACATCTTCAGCCCACCACGCCAGGACTGGCTGGACCAGACCGACGCCTACCTGCGGAAAAAGTAGCTCGTGGACCTGGGACTGAGCGGAAAGGTAGCGCTGGTCGCGGGCTCCAGCCGAGGCCTTGGGCGCGCCATCGCGGAAGAACTGGCTGCCGAAGGTGCCTCGCTGGTGCTCTGCGCCCGCCGGGAAGACTCCCTCCAGGAGGCTCGGAGCGCCATCGAGCAGCGTGGCGCGCGAGTTATCGCCGTCGCAGCGGATTTGTCTGAGTCGGCGCAGGTGGAGCGCGTGGTGGAGGCCGGGATGCGGGAGTTCGAGGGCATCGACATTCTGGTCACCAACGCGGGCGGCCCCCCCGCGGGCCCCTTCGAACAGCACTCGCCCGAGGCCTGGGATCGCGCGGTGCAGCTCACCCTGGGCAGCGTGCTCAACCTCACGCGCGCCGTCCTCCCAGGAATGAAGGAGCGACGCTGGGGCCGTATCCTCAACGTGACCTCCATCGCGGTCAAGCAACCGGTGGACGGACTGATCCTGTCCAACAGCGTGCGTGCCGCCGTGACAGGCTTCGCGCGCACGCTGGCCAACGAGATCGCCCCCTGGGGGATCACTGTGAACAACGTGCTCCCCGGCTACACCCGCACCGAGCGCCTGGACGAGCTTGCCGCTGCGAACAGCAAGGCGAAGGGAATCAGCCCGGAGGAAGCGCGTGCTGCCTGGGAAGCGCAGATCCCCATGGGCCGACTGGGCGAGCCTCGCGAGTTTGCAGCGCTGGTGGCTTTTCTTGCGTCGGAGCGCGCCTCCTACATCACCGGCACCTCCATCACTGTGGACGGGGGATGGGTGCGTGGGCTGTTGTGAACTGCGCCCCGGCTGCCCTCACGCCGGCGCTGCGCGCCACCCCTCTCCCACAAGTGGGAGAGGGACTACATGGTTATGGTTGATGAACAAGGCTGGGGATCACAGGCTGCGGGGTACTACGCCAGAACTGAGGCAGGCTGCTCGCGCGCTCCGACGAGAAATGACGCCAGCCGGAGGACGGCTCTGGAACAGCCTGCGGAACCGACGGCTGCGGGGGCTGAAGTTCAGAGCGCAGCACCCAGCTGATCGCTTTGTGCTGGACTTCTACTGTGCGAGTGCTCGACTGGTTGTTGAGGTGGATGGGTCCGTGCACGACGAGCAAGCTGAGTGGGATGATGCACGTACTGCCGTGCTGGAAGCACATGGCCTGCGCGTGGTTCGCTTCCGCAACCAGGAAATCATGACCAATCTACCAGCCGTCCTGCTGCGCATCCTCGACGCCGCACAAACCCAGGACGGAGACCCGTAGTCCCTCTCCCACCTGTGGGAGAGGGGTGGCGCGCAGCGCCGGGGTGAGGGCCCCGCGCCGAGGCCTGACCCAAAACTATCTGAAGCATGTCAAGCGAGATTACCGCAGTTGACTGGATCTGGCGGGACGGGGAGATCATCCGCTGGGAGGATGCCACCGTTCACGTCCTCAGCCACTCCGTACAGTTCGGATCGTCCCTGTTCGAAGGGATGCGCTGTTACCGAACTCCTTCCGGGCCGGCCATCTTCCGGCTTCGCGAACACCTGCGCCGCCTTTTCGACTCCTGCCGCATCTACCGGATGCAGCCGGCGCACACGGCCGAGGCACTGGCGGAAGGCTGCCGCGAGATTATCCGTCGCAACGGCCTGGACGCGTGCTACGTTCGCCCGATGGTGGTTCGTGGCTACGGCGCCGTCGGGATGAATCCCGTGGCTAGTCCGGTGGAAACGTACCTGATCTGCTGGCCATGGGGTGCGTACCTTGGCGCGGATGCGCTGGAGCGGGGAATCGACGCGGGCGTTTCCAGCTGGCAGCGCCAGGAGCCCAACACGTACCCGGCCTTTGCCAAGGCAGCCGGGAACTACCTGAACTCGCAGCTCATGAAGGTGGAGGCTCTCGCCAACGGCTTCCAGGAGGCCATCGCACTGGGCCCCGGGGGGCTGGTGAGCGAAGGGAGCGGTCAAAACCTGTTCCTGGTCAGGGACGGAGTACTGATCACCCCCGCGGTGGACGGCACGCTCCTCCCGGGCATCACGCGGGACAGCATTCTGGTCATCGCCCGCGATCTCGGCATTCCCGTCCGGGAGCAGGCTGTACCACGCGAAATGCTGTACACGGCGGATGAAATGTTCTACACCGGCACCGCGTCGGAGGTCACCCCCATCCGCAGCGTGGATCGAATCCCAATTGGAGAGGGCGCATGGGACCGATCACCCGCACCCTGCAACAGCACTTCCTGGACATCGTGCACGGGCGGGCACCGGACGCACACGGCTGGCTCACCGGGGTTGGATAACCGAGGAGTGAAATGCGGAAAGGCGGGCCAGGAAGCTTCCCCGGCCCGCCTTTTCCCTACCAGGGAAGCTGGATTACTTCGACAGCAACACCTTGTTGATGACGTGGATCACACCGTTGGACTGATTTACGTCGTAGGTGGAGATGCTTGCCACGTTACCACCCTCGTCCCTGACGACAACGTTCATCGGCCCATTCATCACGGCGGTGAGCGTACCCCCGCTCGCGGTCTTCAAGGTCGCACGTCCGTTACCCGCCTTGATCGCCTTCATCAGCGCGGCGGCATCGTACCGGCCCGGCACCACATGGTAGGTGAGAACCTTGGTGAGTGCCGTCTTGTTTTCCGGCTTGAGAAGGTTCTGGACCGTCCCCGCAGGCAGGTTTTCAAACGCGTCGTTCACCGGCGCGAACACCGTGAACGGTCCCCGACCCTTCAGCGTTTCCACCAAGCCGGCGGCCTTGACGGCAGCCACCAGCGTGGTGTGGTCCGCCGAGTTGACTGCGTTGTCCACGATGTCCTTGGTGCGGAGCATGGACTGGCCACCAACCATCACACTGCTTTGTGCCGAGACACTGGGAACAGCAACCGACACCGATGCTCCTGCGAGCAGTACCGCCGCGAACAGCTTCCTCATGGGTGAACTCCGGTTCGAAAGATTGAAATGAACATCTCACCCATACCTACGCCGCCACTCCGAAATCGGATTGCATGGGGCGCGTCTTGCCTCCCCCTTCGCCGCTTCGGTATCGTGTCCGTGTGACCCCGACTCCCCCTTCTCCCCCTGCTGGCTGGCAGGTTTGGATCGACACCGGCGGCACCTTTACCGACTGCCTGGCAAAGGACCCCACAGGAGCGCTGCATCGTGCCAAGGTGCTTTCCAGCAGCATGCTGCGGGGTACGATCGAGCAGGTGCTTGCTCCCACGCGGGTCCGGGTGCGCGAGGAGTGGGGCGCGCCGCCGGGACTGATTCATGGTTTTGGGTTTCGCGTTCTCGGCGTGCAGGGAACTGTCGCCACTGTCCAGGATCATGATCCCGCGCAGCGAATCATCGAACTGGCTGGTCCGCTTCCAGAGCATGTAACCCCGGGCACCTCGTTCGAGGTTGCCTCCCCCGAAGAAGCACCCATTCTGGCCGCGCGCCTGGTCACCGGCACTCCCGCCGACGCACCTCTCCCTCCGCTTGCCATGCGCCTCGCTACCACCCGGGCCACCAATGCCCTGCTAGAGCGCAAGGGAGCCCCTGTGGCGCTGTTCATTACCCGCGGCTTCCGGGACTTGCTCCGCATCGGTACGCAGCAGCGCCCGGATCTGTTCGCGCTCCGCATCCAGAAGCCGGAGCCACTGTATGCAAGCGTGGTGGAGGTGCCGGAGCGGCTGGCAGCCGACGGCAGCGTGCTGCAGCGGCTGGACACAGCGCAGCTCGCGCCGGTGGCGGCGCGGCTGGTGCGCGAAGGGGTGCGGGGGGCAGCGGTCGCGCTGATGCACTCCTTCCGCAACCCGGTGCACGAGCAAGCGCTCAAAGCCTTCTTGCTGGATGCCGGTTTCGAATACGTCTCCTGCTCGGCAGAGCTGGCCCCGTTCATCAAGCTGCTCCCACGTGCTGAAACCGCGGTTATCGACGGCTATCTCGCACCAGTCATTCAGGAGTACCTGAACGGAGTCCAGGGTGCGCTAGGTACAGGGCAGCTCCACGTGATGACCAGCGCGGGCGGGCTGGTGCGCCCGGAGGGATTTCGCGCCAAGGATGCACTGCTGAGCGGGCCAGCGGGAGGTGTGGTGGGTGCCGCGCTCGCGGGTCGCCGTGCGGGCCAGGAGCGCGTGATCGCCTTCGATATGGGCGGCACCAGCACGGACGTGGCACGCTTCGATGGAGACTTCGAGTACCTGTGGGAGCACGAGGTGGCGGGTGCGCACCTGGTCGCCCCGGCGCTCGCCATCGAAACGGTGGCGGCGGGTGGCGGCTCGGTGTGTGGGTTGGATGCGAACGGCGTTTTCGTAGGGCCCGAAAGTGCCGGCGCGCACCCGGGTCCAGCCTGCTATGGTGCGGGGGGCCCACTCACCCTCACCGACGTGAACCTGCTGCTCGGAAGGCTGGACCCGTCCGGCTGGGGGATTCCCATCGCTCCGGAGCGATCCGCCGCTGCCCTGGACGCACTGCGGAATGCCCTGCTGGACCGTACAGGCGAAGATCCAGGCCATGAGGGCTTGCTGGAGGGGTTCCTGGAGATCGCCCACGAGCGCATGGCGGACGCGATCCGCGGGATCTCCCTTCGCAAAGGGTATGATCCGGCCGAATATGCGCTGGTAGCCTTTGGGGGCGCGGGACCTCAGCACGCCTGCGGGGTGGCATCGCGCCTGGGGATCAGCACCGTCATTGTTCCCCCGGATGCAAGTCTGCTCAGCGCACTGGGCATTGGTCACGCTCTGCTGGAGCGCTTTGCCGAGCGGCAGGTGCTTCAGCCGCTGAGCGCCGTGGAGACCACCCTCCCTGCCTGGATGGCTGATCTCTCTGGGGAGGCAGCACGCGCAGTCGAATCCGAAGGCGTGGCGGCCGACGAGATCGTGGTCCGCCGCCGCATCGCCAGCCTGAGGTATGCTGGACAAGATTCGGCACTCACCGTGGAGTATCCACAGGGGACTGAACTCCAGACCCGCTTCGAGCAGCAATACGAGACAGTGTATGGCCATCGGCCCGAAGGGCGCCCGGTGGAAGTCGAGTCACTGCGCGTGATCGCCTCCTCTCGTGCGGTGACGGAGGACACTCCGCAGAGAGCCAAACGATCGGATGCTGCGCCAACAGGAAGTGCTCGTGCCCGGTTCGGCGGGGAGTGGCTGGAAGTTACGCTATTCGACCGCTCCGCACTTCCTCCAGGCGCACACCTCCACGGTCCCGCACTGATCCGCGAGCCACACAGCACCACAGTGGTGGAGAAAAGCTGGAAGCTTGAGGTGGATGGCTCAGGCGCGCTGGTGCTCACAGCGCCCCCACCCC
>JAUJOM010000023.1:26307-44657 GCA_030447645.1 Longimicrobiaceae bacterium
CCCCCAATTCTAGGGGAGGGGAAGCAAGCTACGGCGCGTCAGGATGAGGGGCTGGAGCACCCGGAGGCTGTAATCGAGGAACTCTTTACGCACCGTTTCCGCGCTCTGGTCGGCGAGATGGGAGAGCAGCTCCGTCGCACGGCGCTCTCGACCAATGTGAAAGAGCGGCTCGACTTTTCCTGCGCGCTGCTGAGTCTGGAAGGGGAGCTGGTTGTGAACGCACCTCACATCCCCGTTCATCTGGGTGCGCTAGGGCTGTGCGTCCGCAGCGTGCGAGAAGCGCTGCCACTGGAGCCGGGAGACGTGGTGGTCACCAATCATCCGGCATCCGGCGGCTCTCACCTGCCGGACGTCACGGTGATCACCCCCGTGCATACAGACGACGGGGAGCTGCTGGGCTATGTAGCCAGTCGGGCACACCACGCGGAAATCGGCGGTTCACGGCCCGGCTCCATGCCACCGACGGCCACCACATTGGCGGAAGAGGGCGTGGTCATCCCTCCCACCTACCTGCTGCACAGGGGTGAGGCACGCTGGGACGAGATCCGTGCCCTTTTGGAAGCGCCCCCCTTCCCCTCCCGCGCCGTGGAAGACAACCTGGCGGACTTGCGCGCCGCCGTCGCTGCAAACCACCGCGGGGCGGAACTGATGCGGGGTTTGGCTGCGACGCACGGTCCGGACACGGTACGCCGCTACATGAACGCGCTCACCTCGCGTGCGGAGCGGCGCATACGAGATGCGCTGGCTCGGCTCCCCAACGGCGTGCGAGAAGCAACCGAGCGACTAGATGACGGTAGCACCCTGTCGGTACGGGTAGAGATCACGGGAGTCCACGCGGTCATCGACTTCGGCGGCACCTTCCCCGTTCACCCCGGAAACCTGAATGCCACCTCAGCCATTGTACGTAGCGTGGTGTTGTACGTGCTGCGGCTGCTGGTGGACGAGCCTATCCCGCTGAACGAGGGATTGATGCGCGCGGTAGAGCTGCGCATTCCCGAGGGCCTGCTCAATCCGCCCTTCCCCGCCGATCCCGCCCGCTGCCCCGCTGTCGTTGGCGGCAATACCGAGGTGAGTCAGCGCCTCACGGACACCCTCCTCAAGGCTCTCGGCCTGGTTGCCTGCAGCCAGGGAACCATGAACAACGTGCTGTGGGGAAACGAGCGCTTCGGCTACTACGAAACGGTGTGCGGAGGCACCGGTGCTGGACCGGGATGGGATGGTGCCAGCGCTGTGCACTCGCACATGACCAGCATGCCGATCCCGAGGTNAATGGTTGCGAGGTTATTAAACGAAATTAAGTTCGTTCAGTGAGGTTTATACCGGATCACCTTCCTTAAGACGTTTCAAGGGTACCGCCAGCTCCCAGAGTCGGTTCGTGCTAACCTTCCAGTCATCAGCGACGGGCGAACTGGCAATATCTAGGTTGCCTTACGCAGTAAGGTTCTGGTACCGAATTGCGTCCGCGTCAATCAGACGAACAAGAAGATCGCGGAACATAAACGGGTTCTCCCGGTTGTTAAACCGCCACTCCAGTTCTTCCAGATAGCGATTAAGATGCTTCACGCTAATCTTGTGAAACGATCCGACGATAGAACGCTTGAGAAGGCTCCAAACGCCTTCTACGCTGTTGGTGTGCACGTCACCGATCATCCATTCCTCGATACGATGGTTGACGGTTTCGTGGCGGGTGTTCTCGTCAGCGGTTCCAAGGTAGGACTTGAGTTCGTCGGTGTAGATCGCCTCGCATTCATCGTGGACGTGCCGTTTGATGAAGTCATGCAGCGTGCTCTTGCGAATGTTCGGGATCTTCTCAAGGCGGATTTGCCCGTTGCGCTGGACGGCACCTGCAACCCACGTCTTGCCTTCACGATTGCCCGTTCCAACCCCGCGCCGCTTGCCGCCCACCAGCGTTTCGTCAACCTCGACAATCCCGAAGAGCGTAGGACCAACGAACGGATCGTTGCCCATCGCTTCGCGGATGCGATGGCAGAGATACCACGCCGTCTTGTACGAGATTCCGAGGGTGCGCTTCATCTGGTTCGCACTGATGCCGTTCTTGGATTCGATCATCAGGTAGATCGCAACGAACCACTTGCGGAGCGGCAGTTTCGTGTTGTCGAAGATCGTTCCCGAAGTGACCGAGAAGCGGTAGCGGCACCCGTTGCAGTCGAATTGATCGCGCGTGCTGATTTCGGACACGGAACAGTCGCCGCAACGGGGGCAAGCGGCACCGGAAGGCCAGCGGAGCTTTTCCAAGTATTCGTGGCAGGTATCCTCGTCCCCGAAGCGGTCTATCAGGGACATCAGATTAAGAGAGGCGGTGGCAGGCATGGCTGATTCTAAGCGCAGGAGCGAGAACAAACTTCCCCAGGACGTGAGCCGACTTACGAGCGACGAGCTTATGGAGAAAGTATTCCCCAAAAAGGTAGTCGAAGAGTTAAAGAAGGCGGCTCACGAAAAGGACTCTAAGTTCTCTGGCAAGGACTAAACCTCACTCCAACTAATATAACGAATCAGTGGCTACCGTGCAAGTGGTATATAATCCCGGAACCTTCAGACCCGGTATGATCTTGAGGTTGAGCGTGAGAAACTTGGCTCCCGGCTCGTAGAGGAAGTGGCGGTGCTGACCCGCACCGCAGCCTAGCACTACTCCAGCGTTTCCAGGAGCGCAGACCAGATATTGGCTAGCCCACGCTCATCAGCGAAACCACGAACACGTTCTTCGTCGATTTCGGTTCGAGAAATTCGCAGCATACTGCGGATATCGCGCAGGTGCTTGTCCGAGCCACCTGACTGGTAGTACTCCAATTTCTTGAGGATCAGTTCTTCCGGAGGCGAAAACGTCGCCGTCAGCGCACCGACTGCGGGCAGCCGTCGGCGACGTGCGATCTGACTCGCCTCCACCGCGTCCCCAACAACAAAGACATCAACCTTGAACCCGGAGGCGGGATGGATGATGTTAAACTGCCGCCGGTGCTCGACAGCTTCCACCGCGGCCTCTTCCGACAGGTAAAAGTCAGGCGTGGGAAACCGAGCTTTTAGTCGTGCGGCATCCGAAGGGTGGAGATCCGCGACGAGATCAATATCCAGCGTTGATCGAGGCTCCCCGTACGCGATGCTGGCAATGGACCTGGCCAGAGCGTATGGGATCTCGAGTTCTTCCAGGGCCTCAACAACGTACCACAACAGCTCATCCGGCTCCATGTCTGATCCGGCGTGCGAGTTCAGCCTCAATTTGTTCGCTCGTCCAGTCCGGGTGCAGCCCACTCAGATGTGCACGGATTCGGGCACGAACCAGACGCGTCGCCGCGAACGAGGCCGCGAGACGCTCCGGTACTGTCATACGTTCATAGATTGGGACGAGTGCAGGATCAACACGCTCGACGCGCAGAATGGATTCGGCCATGCTCTGCGGACGGTGCAAGACGCGTGCGGCTCAATGGAATTCCCGAGAGAGGTCATCTCTTGCTACCCTGCTTGCTGTGCCTGTATCCTGTCGGGAACAGCATCGGTTAATCCCTTCCGCTCTGGCTGACATGCCCCACCCGTGAAGCGCCTCGGCTCGATTCTCTTCTGGTCTGTGCTCGCGGCTGCGTTCATCGGTCCGGGCACCGTCACCACCGCTGCTTCCTCCGGAGCGCAGCATGGATACGCGCTGCTCTGGGCTCTGGTCTTTTCCACCATCGCCACGGTGGTGCTGCAGGAGGCGAGTGCCCGGGTCACGGTGGCATCGGGCCGCAACCTGGCGGAGGCGATCCGCACCCGGTTTCAGAGTGGCGCACAGGGCGTGCTCGTGCTCCTGCTGGTGCTTGGAGCGATCGTGCTGGGTAATGCGGCGTACGAGGCGGGGAACATTCTGGGCGCGGTTTCGGGGGCCACGCTGGGCACCCGGCTTTCGCCCAGGGTGCTGACGCTCGCAATCGGAGCGCTCGCCGCCACTGTACTCTGGATCGGAACGCCGCGTGTGGTCGCTCGCCTGCTGAGCGCGACGGTTGCTTTCATGGGGCTGGCGTTTCTGGTTACGGCGTTTTCGCTGCGCCCTTCACTGGGAGAGATCATCCGAGGGAGCCTGGTGCCGACGGTCCCGGCCGGCTCCGGACTGCTGGTGCTGGGGCTGGTGGGGACCACGGTAGTTCCCTATAACCTGTTCCTGGGCTCCGGAATCGCGGCGGGCCAGACGCTGAAGGAGATCCGCTTCGGCATCACGGTGGCGGTGGTGCTCGGCGGTATCATCTCCATGGGGATACTAGTGGTGGGCACTGCCGTGCAGGGCACCTTCGGCTTCGAGGCACTCGCCGGCACCCTTTCCGGCCGGCTCGGTGCCTGGGGAGGTCCGCTCTTCGCCTGGGGATTGTTCGCGGCGGGGATCTCTTCCGCTATCACGGCGCCTCTCGCGGCGGCGATCACCGCGCGTAGCCTGTTCGACAGCGGCACGGAACGCTGGCACGTGCAGGGGCTGCGCTACCGGAGTGTGTGGATGGGCGTTCTGCTGGTGGGAGTGGGGTTCGGGCTGGCGGGCGTTCGGCCCATCCCGGTGATCATCCTGGCGCAGGCGCTGAACGGTATCCTGCTCCCCTTTGCCGCCGTCTTTCTCCTGCTGGTGGTGAACGACCGCGCGCTGATGGGGAGGGGCGCGGTGAACGGACCTGGCGCCAACGCGCTGATGGGAGCAGTGGTCGCGGTGACTATTGTGCTGGGTGTCGCGGGCGTGTTGCGGGCCGGAGCCACGGCTGCCGGGCTGCCGGCGCCTGGAGAGGGATTGCTTCTGGGAGTCGCGGCAGCAGTCGCCGCAGTGTTATCTATTCCCATCGTTCGGCGAATCATGCAAAAAGGAGATCCCCAGTGACTTTTCATTCACGTGCGTTGTACGGCTCATGGCTGTTAGCCATCGGCTTGTTGCTCGCGCTCCAGCCCGTACCTTCCGTAGCGCAGGCGAGTGCCCCGCCAGCCGCCGAGATCGACCGGCGCGCAGGCGAAGTTCAATCCAAGGTGGTCGCCTGGAGGCGGGACATTCACCAGCACCCTGAGCTGGGCAACCGGGAAACCCGCACCGCCAAGCTGGTCGCCGATCACCTGCGCAGCCTGGGCATGGAGGTGCAGACCGGGGTGGCCCACACCGGCGTGGTAGGGGTGCTGCGCGGTGGGAAACCCGGAAAGGTGGTCGCGCTCCGCGCCGACATGGACGCTCTCCCGGTAACCGAGCAGGTGGATCTGCCTTTCGCTTCCAAAGTGCGCACCACCTACAACGGGCAGGAGGTGGGGGTGATGCACGCCTGCGGGCACGACACCCACGTCGCCATGCTCATGGGTGTGGCGCAGGTGCTTGCTGGAATGCGTCAGCAGCTCCCTGGGACGGTAAAGTTCATCTTTCAGCCGGCCGAGGAAGGACCGCCTCCTGGGGAAGAGGGCGGCGCGGCGCTGATGGTGAAGCAGGGCGTGCTCCAGAACCCTCGCCCCGAGGCCATCTTTGGCCTGCACGTGGGAGTACAGCCGCAGCCGGTGGGGACCATCTCCTACCGTCCAATGGGCTTCATGGCGGCCTCGGACATGATGCGCATCGTGGTGCGCGGCCGACAGACACACGGTGCGGTGCCCTGGGGCGGCGTGGACCCGATCGTGGTCAGCGCCCAGATCGTCAATGCGCTGCAAACCATCCCCAGTCGACAGGTGAATCTGACCACCGCGCCCGCCGTGATCACCGTGGGGCAGCATTCAGGGTGGGATTCGCAACAACATCATTCCCGATTCGGTGGTGATGCTGGGCACCATCCGCACCTTCGACGCTGCGATGCAGAGCGACATGCACACGCGCATTCGCCGCACTGCGGAGATGATCGCGCAGAGCGCCGGCGCCACGGCCCAGGTGGAGATCACCCGCATGACCCCGGTCACCTCCAATGACGCCGCGCTCACGGAGCGGATGGTCGGCACGCTCCGGCGGGTGGCTGGGGCGGAGAGTGTGAAGCTCGCTCCTGTCACCATGGGCGCGGAAGATTTCGCCGTTTACCAGCAGGAGATCCCGGACTCTTCTTCTTCCTGGGCGCGGTACCAAAGGGCAGGACCTGACCCAGGTAGCAGCCAACCACTCACCCAAGTTTTTGTGGACGAGGCGGCGCTCCCGGTGGGTGTGCGCGCGATGGCCCACCTGGCGGTGGATTATCTGGCAGGGCGGTAGCGCGAGCGGTTGTCTTGCGTCTGCAGCGTGTTTCGGCTCTGCACGCCCTCACCCCCGTCCCCTCTCCCAAATTTGGGAGAGAGGTGCTGAGCCTCAGCGAGGCGGGGGTGAGGGCATTGGCGTACTGCGCTCTGCTCCTGTGCATGCTGACCGCGTGTGCCCGAACGCTGCCCCTGCCGACGGCACAGCCCGTTCGCACGGAAGCGTTCATGCAACCTGGCGTTTCGCTGGAGCTGGCGCGGCACCGCGCAGCTACAATCTCGGGGGTGGAGTACGATCTGGCGCTGGACGTGACGGCGCCGGACACGGCGCCTGGTACGCTCACGCTGCGCTTCCAGCGCTCAGCGAACGCCGGTGACCTGGTAGTGGATTTTCGCGGCCCCGTGCTGGACAGCGTCAGCGCTAATGGGACACCAGTCACCGACTACAGCTGGGAGCAGGGGCATATCGTGATCCCCGCGCGGCACCTCGAGCCGGTGCCAACACGCTGGGTTTCCGTTTCGCCGCCGCCATCGCTCCCGCAGGGACGAGCATCATCCGCTACGACGATCCCACCGACAGCGCGCGCTACCTTTACACGCTGCTCGTTCCCGCGGACGCCAATCAACTCTTCCCCAGCTTCGATCAGCCGGACCTGAAGGCGGTGTTCCGAACCGAGATCGTCGCGCCGAAAGGGTGGCAGGTACTCGCCAATGGCCCCGTGGTAGAGCGCGCGCCCGAGCCGGGTGCCGTACGCTGGCGCTTTGCGCCGACGGAGCCGATCTCCACCTACCTGGCTGCCTTCGCGGCGGGGCCGTGGACGGCGCATGGCGACTCCACCATGCGGCTGTACGCTCGTGCTTCGGTTGCTCCCAAGGTGGACGCCGACACGCTGATCCGCCTTAACCGGGATGCGGCCCACTGGTTGGAGGGGTACTTCGCCATGAAGTTCCCCTTCGCCAAGATGGACGCGCTGCTCGCCCCCGCTTTCCCGTTCGGTGGGATGGAGCATGTCGGCGCCATCTTCTACAACGAGAACAGCTTTGTCTTCCGCGAAGCACCCACGCTGAACGAGCGGCTGGGGCGCAAAGCTACCATCTACCACGAAGTGGCGCACCAGTGGTTCGGGGACCTGGTCACCATGCGCTGGTTCGACGACCTGTGGCTCAAGGAAGGGTTCAGCACCTACATGGCGGCGAAGATGCAGGCCGCGCTGGACCCGGAGTCGGACGCGTGGAAGAGTTTCTACCTGCGCAACAAGCCGCTCGCCTACGGGGGTGGACGTGACGGCGGGAACCGTCCCGGTGTGGCAGGAGCTTCCTAACCTCGATCTGGCAAAGAGCAACTACGGCCCGATCGTTTACAACAAGGCCCCCGCCATCCTGAAGCAGCTGAACTTCCTGGTGGGTGAGGATGCGTTTCGCGCGGGAGTGCAGCGCTTCCTGCGCCGTTATGCATACAGCAACGCCACCTGGGAAGAGTTGCTGCGGGAGATCGAGGGTGACCGGCCCGGCTCCCTGGCCGCGTTTGGCGAACAGTACATCCTGCGCGCGGGGTTGCCGGTGATCGAGCCGGTGCTCCAGGAAGCGAGCGGGCGGATCGGGGCACTGACGCTGACCCAGCGCCCGGTGCGCACACTGGAAGGTGATCTCGGCGGCTGGTGGCCAGGGCGGGTGCAGGTGCGGCTCGGCTACCGGGATCGCCCGGATACGGTCCTGACTGTGACCTTTACCGGCGACACCACGCGCGTAGAGGGTGCGGCAGGGCTACCGGTGCCCGATTACCTGTTCGCCAATGAGGGCGACTACGGCTACGGTCTCTTCCTGCTGGACCCCCGCAGCACCCGCTACATGCTGGCGCACGTCGGCGAGGTGCGGAACCCGCTACTGCGCGCCATGGTGTGGGGTGGGCTCTGGGACCTGGTGCGGGAAGCACGCCTCGCCCCCGCGGAGTACGTGGAGCTTGCCCTGCGAGAGCTTCCCCGCGAGCAGGATGAGCAGATCGCCACACAAGTCCTGGCGCGCAGCTCGGCAGCCCTGACTCGGTATGCCAGCACTGCGGACGCGAATCGGCTCCTCCCCCCGCTGGGAGCGCCTGCTGCTGGCGCGCGCTGAAGACACCCGGCTGTCTTACGGACTCCGCAAGTCCAGCCTGGACGCGCTGATCGGCGTCGCCCGCACCCCGGAAGCACTCTCGACACTGCGCGGGTACCTGGCGGGAACGCGCCGCTTCGACGGTAAACCCGTGCAGCAGCCCACCCGCTGGGCCATCGTCCGCTCGCTGCTGGCGCTCGGTGACCCTTCGGCACCGAAACTTTTGCCGCCGAGCAGGCTCGGGACACTACTCCGGAAGCAAAGCGCGAAGCGTTCGTGGCCGGCGCTGCTGTCGCGAGCGCCGCAACCAAGGGCGGGTACTTTGCGCGCTACCTGGACGATCCCAACCTGAACGAGGAGTGGGTCACCGCCAGTCTGGGTGCGTTCCACCACCGGCGCATACCACGCTCACCCTGCCACACCTCCGCACGTCGCTGGACCGGCTGGAGTGGATCCGCGACAATCGGCGCATCTTTTTCCTGCCGCGCTGGCTGTCGGCGTTCATCGGCAGCCAGGAAAGTGCCGAGGCACTCGCCGTGGTGGACCGGTTCCTGGCGGACCGGCCGGATCTGCCGCGCGACCTGCGGCTCAAGGTGCTCCAGGCGCGTGATGATCTGGAGCGCACGGTTCACATCAAGCCAAGTTTGCGGCGGCAGCTACGTCGCCTTAGCCCTGGGACTACGTCATCCCACCTCCAGCGAGAAACTGGCACGGGGTGTAGACTTGTACGTATGACTGTTTTGCTCGACGACACCCCAGTAGATTTTTCCAAACGGTTCATTCCGGAGCATCTCTCACACCGCTCTTTTTCACGCCGAGCTACCACTCACTCGGTGAGGAACAACGGCTGCGGTACAATCAGCTGCATGCCCTGTACTTCAACGAGCAAATCACGTTCTTTGAGCAGGCGATGGCTCGCCATATCCTGGGAGTGCTGTTGCATCGGCCCGAGTGCGCATCTCTCCAAGATTCCCTGGAGAACTTCCTCGACGAGGAGATGCGGCACACGGCCATGTTCCGCGAGCTGAACCGCCGTTGCGCACCCGAATTTTACGGGACTGCGGACTATCACTTCATCAAGCCTCCGCCTGGCTCGGTCGCCGTCCTCCGCTGGCTCGCCTCTCGCCCGTGGCGGTTCCCGTTCTTTATCTGGATCATGCTGATGCAGGAGGAGAGGGCGATGTACTACGCAAAGCAGTTTCTGCGCTCCGAGGAGCCGCTGGAGCCACACTTCGTGGCCGTGCAGCGCAAGCACCTGGCGGACGAGGTGGACCACGTCCGCTGGGATGAAGATCTGCTGCAACGGTTGTGGGTACCGGCCACGCGCGCCAAGCGCCGCATCAATGCCCGTTTGTTTGCCTGGATGATGGGCGAGTTCTTCCTCGGCCCAAAGCGGGCTGGGCTCAACGTGGTCAGGCAACTTGCGCGGGAATTCCCGGAGCTGTTACCGAGCCTTCCCGAGATGGGACACCAGTTGCGAGCGTTGGAGCACAACCAGCAATTTCAGTTGGCGCTCTACGCGCGGAGCATCGTTCCACGAACCTTTGCGCACTTCGACCGCTGGCCAGAGTTCGCTACGCTCGGCCGGGTTTTCCAGGGATACAGCAACCTTACAGGTGCAAAATGAGAAGAGAAGCCTATCCGATTCCTGGCCGCCTCAACCTTGTCATCGCCGCGTTGCAGCTAGCCACGCTCGTGTCCCTGCTTTGGGTGGCCGGGCAGGTCCAGTCCTGGGGGATGCTCGCCCTCGTTGCGCTCGGCTATGGGCTGGTGATGAACTCCACGTACGCCATGCTGCACGAGGCGGAGCACAACCTCCTCCACCCCAACAAGAAGGTGAACGAGTTCACCGGGGCTACGCTCGCGCTCTTCTTCCCGGCGCCGTTTCACCTGCTGCGCCAGGGGCATCTTGGGCACCACATCCGGAACCGCTCGGATGACGAGGCATTCGACTTCTACTTCGAGGGCGAGAGCCGGGTCTGGAAGTACCTCCAGCTTTACGGCATCCTCACTGGCCTGTTCTGGCTGGTGATCGTGCTTAGCAACCTGATTGCCGTGCTTGCTCCTTCGCTCCTCAAGGCGAAGCACGCGACGTTCGATCGGCCGACCGCAGCGCTGCTGGAGACGCTCAACCCGAAGTACCACCGCCTGATCCAGATCGAGGCCGTCGCCGTGATCTTGCTGCATGCGAGCCTGATCCTGCTCTTTGCCGTGCCGCTGCTCCACTACGCGATTGTACTTTCTGGATTCGGCATCATCTGGTCGGCGCTGCAGTACGTCCACCATTTCGGAACCGAGCGGGACGTTCAAATGGGTGCTCGGAACTTGAAGACGTTCTTTCTGGTGGATCTGCTCTGGCTGAACCACAATTGGCATCTGAACCATCATCTCACCCCGACCATCTCCTGGGTCTACCTCCCGTTTCTCCACTCAGGCGAGGAGTTTGAGCGAAGCAGTCTGCTGCTGGCGTACCTTCGCATGTGGCGTGGGCCAAGATTTACGACCGAGCGGGTGCAGAACCGGTATGCCGGGAAGATCATCAAGTGACGGGGCACGTGAGTCCATGACGGCAGGGCAGCGCACGATCTTGTTGCTGTTGAACCTGCTTCCGCTTGCGCACGTCGTCTTTCTGGCGGGATTGGCTCTGGTTCCCTTCGTGGGCTGGCCAGGACGGGTAGCGGCGGTGCTGGCCGGGCTGTACCTGCTTCCCCCGGTGGCTACCCGGTCGGCGCTGGCGACGTTGGGGATCCGGGAAGGCTCGATTCCGTTCGGCTCCCGAGACTTCTTCGTCTGGTGGCTTTCCATGCAGTGGCAGGTGGTGTTTTGCCGCTTCCCTGCCCTGGAGGAGATCCTCCGCATGGTACCCGGCCTGTATTCCGCCTGGCTGCGGCTCTGGGGTGCCCGCATCGGGCGCCTCACCTACTGGGCCCCCGGCACGCTGATCCTGGACCGGTCGTTCTTGTCCATCGGCGATGACGTGGTGTTCGGGGCCGGTGTACGCCTGAACGCCCACGTGATCGTGCGGGAGGAAAGTGGCGAATCCAACCTGCTGCTCGCCACCATCAAGATTGGCGAGCGTGCGCTGATCGGGGGGTATTCGCTTTTGACCGCGGGAACGGAGATCGCCCCGAACGAGGCGACCCGGGCATTTCTGCTTTCTCCCCCGTACAGCGTCTGGGAGGGGGGCAGGCGCGTGCGGGAAGGTAGCATCGTCACTCATTCAGGAGCCCAATCATGAGCACACCCTTGTCTGCTGACGTGGAATCGGACCACGAGCAGCTACGCGCCGTCCGCAGGATCTTCGAGGAGGCGGTCAACACCAATAACCTGGAGCTGCTCCGGCCGGTGCTGGACCCAAGTGTCACGGGCGTTCCCGTGACTGGCGAAGAAGTTCGGGGGTATGATGAGTTGTGTGCCTACTGGAACAAGGTCTGGGAGCTGATCGGTCGGGGCGGCAGCTACCGGGTCGAGGTTCACCCGGAATTGAGCGACCTGTACGGCGACATCGCGGTTGGCCGTGGGTGGGCGGACGAACGGGTGGTCACCAACACCGGACGGGAATTCCGCTACAAGTCACACTGGACCGCTGTGATCCGCAAATCACCGGATGGAACCTGGAGAGTGCTGCGGATGCATTCCGCGATGGACCCGGTAGACAACCCCTTTGTCCACGCCGAGGTGCGCTGGAACCGGATCGGCTATGGGACGGGTGGGCTGCTCGCCGGGCTGGCGATTGGCCTTCTGAGTGGGCGTGACTGACGCTGCAGTAACCGGAAGGCTCCGGCACCACAAGGAGGCCTTATGGGCTGTGATCAACATGGCCTCGCTCCGCCCGCGCACGGCCCTGGCCCTGGTCGTGGCGTCCCTGCTCCCGGCGCTGTTTGCGCTCGCCGGGCTGCGTACGGACAACAACCTGGCCGACTGGTTGCTCGAGGACGACCCCGCTCTCCTCCGGTATCAGCAGTTCCTGGCGGAGTACGGGAACGATGAGGCGGTGATCATCGCGTACCAGCCGCGGGGTGACGTCTTTGCTCCGGAGGAGCGGGCACTGCAGGCGCGCCTGGCGGAACGCCTCGAAGCGGTGGAGGGAGTGGAGGAGGTACAAGCACCGGCGCTGCTTGCAGAAGACCCAAGCCCCCGGGCGAGAGCGGCGCTGCAGCGGAGCGGGCTGGTTTCGCCCGATGGGCGGACGGCAACCGTCGTCGTGCGTATGGCGGCGCATCCGGACGCCGAGGCACTCCGCGGCGGGATTCTCAGAAAGGTGGACGAGGCGATAGCGGAAATCTTGACCCCGGCGGGCCGCCCCGCGCACCTGGCCGGGAAGGGAGTGCTGTACGAGGCCATCAACCGGCAAACGATGCGGGAAAGTGGGATGTTTTTTACGCTCGCACTGGTGGTGATGGCGCTCCTCCTCCGGGTCACCCTGCTGCGGTGGAGGGCGGTAGGGATTGCACTTGCCGCCCCGTTCGCGACGGCCGTAGCGACCTTAGGCCTCCTGGCGGCTGCGGGCCGGCCAATGAGCATGGTGACGGCCATCCTCCCCACTCTGGTGCTGGTCATCGGACTTTCGGATGCCATTCACATCATCTCCCACTACTACACGGCGTACCGGGCGGCACCCCCGCGCTCGGGAGAGGAGCGGAGGCGGCTGGTGGTTCGGAGTGTCACGGAGATGGCGGTACCATGCTTTCTCACGTCGCTCACGACCGCTCTGGGCTTTCTGGCACTTTCCACTTCGCGCATGACCGTGGTGCGGGACCTGGGGCTGTTTGCGGCCATCGGGGTGGGGCTTGCCTGGGTCTTCGCCATGATCGTGTGCGCGGCAGGCCTTTCCCTCTGGGCCGTGACACCTCCGCGCGAGGAGGCCCGCGACAGCTTTGTGGACGGTGCACTGGCATGGCTGGCGCAGCGACTTCCCCGGTGGAGACGATGGGTGCTCGCGGGAGGTCTGGGGTTGACCCTGGCGCTCCTCGCTGGCAGCGGCCGAATCTCGGCGGACACCCAGACGCTGGCGCATCTCCCGGAGGAGCACGCCATCCGGCGGGACAGTGAGTGGATCGAGCGAAATACGGGGTTCTACACACCGCTGGAATTTGTGATCGAAACGGGGGCGAACGGTGGGGCACATTCACCAGCGTTCCTCGGCAGGGTGGATGCATGGAGACATCAACTTGACGCTGATCCCCAGGTGGGGAGAACCCTGGGCGCTTCGGATGCGCCCAGGGGCTACCTTGCCGCGGACGGGCGCTCCACCCGCGTAACCGCGTACCTACCGATGATGAGCGCAAGGGTTTTGCGCAGGTCGCGGAGCGACTGCAGCAGGAAGGGGAACGGGCACTGGGACCGGAGGCAGTGGTGCGAGTAGCAGGCTACCTCCCGCTTTATGTGCGCTCGATCGACTACGTGGTGGAAAGCACGCTTTGGGGACTGGGGCTTGCCCTGGTGATCGTCTTCCTGGTGATGGGCATCGCACTACGCTCGGTCGGCTTGCTGGCGGCCGCCGTACCGGTCAATCTTTTTCCCGTGGTTCTGGTCTTTGGGGTCCTGGGGTGGGGAGGCATTCCGCTGGACATTGCTGTTGCTACCATTGGGGCGATCGTCATCGGGATCGCAGTGGATGACACCATTCACTTTCTCTGGGCGTACCGCGGTGCACGGGCGACCGGGCACACGGCTGAAGGGCAGTCACAGCCGCGATCCGGGGAGCAGGACGGGGAATGATCTTTACTTCGGTTGTGCTTGCGCTGGGATTCTCCGTTTTGATGGCGGCGGGCTCGATCTCTATCGTCTACTTCGGACTGCTTGCGGCCACTGCGATCCTCGGTGCCCTTGCCGCCGACCTTCTGGTCCTGCCGGCGCTCCTCCTGTCCGGGAGTTCCGCATGACCGGATCCGCTCTGCGCCTCCACCGAACGGAGCATCCACAAGCCGCATCAAAACGGATGCTCGCCGCCCGCACGGTAGCTGTCCCTGACCTGGATGAGCAGATCCGAGCGGATGCATTCGCCCTCTTTCAGAGCGCATACGCGGGAGCGGATCGAGGGAGGTTCGAGCGGGATCTGGCAGAAAAGCAGCTGGTCATCCTGCTCCGCGACCGCGCAGCGGGTCAGCTCAAGGGCTTCTCCACAGTGCTGATTCAGGCTGTAAGGACGCCACGAGGCTCGGCAAACGTGGTTTTTTCCGGTGATACGGTGATCGACAAGGAGTACTGGGGCCAAAAGCAGCTCCAACAAGAGTTCTGCAGATTGCTGGTCCGACTCAAGCTGCGCCGACCACACCGCCCACTGTACTGGTTTCTGATTTCCAAGGGATACAAAACGTACCTGCTCCTAACGCATGCATTCCCCCGAGCGGTTCCGCGACACGATCGTGCCGACGTCCCCCAACTTCGGGCAGTGCTGGACCAGTTGGCGACGGAACGCTTCGGGACGGAGTACGACACCCGCTCAGGGTTGGTCCGCTACAAGACGCCGCACGAGCGCGTGCGTGCGGAGGTCGCTCCCGTGGAAGCATCGCTGCTCGCCGACCCCCACATCCGGTTCTTTGTAGAGCGAAATCCCGGGCACGTGAACGGCGACGAGCTCGCCTGCCTTGCGGAGGTACGGATGCAGGACCTGGCCCGGGTAGCGTTCAGGATCGCCCTGGCACGGGCGCGGCGGAGGCGGACAACAACGTGAGCACCGCCTCCTGGGTGGCGAACCGGTTATACCTTGCAGCGGCCGCACCCGCACACGCACGGTTCCAGCGTGCGCTCCGCGACCCGGAGCAGGCACAGCGCACAATTCTTCACGACCTGGTGCGCCGCAATGTGGGGACTGCCTTCGGGCGCGCTTATGGCTTTGGGCGGATCGCCTCCATCCGCGACTTCCAGGAACGGGTGCCGCTCCGGGGCTACGACGAGTACGCGGAATACGTTCGCAGAATTGGGCTGGGGGAGCCCTCAGTCCTGACGGCGGAGCTGGTTCGCTTCGTGGAGCCCACCGGGGGGTCCTCGGGGCCATCAAAGGAGGTGCCGTATACGCGCTCACTGCTGCGGGAGTTTTCCGCTGCCACCCTGCCCTGGGTGTTCGACCTGCTCTGGGGCCGCCCTCGCCTTCGGGGCGGGCGGGCGTACTGGGCGATTTCACCACCGGCCCGGCGCGCCGCACGAACCCCGGGAGGAATCCCCGTAGGGATGGAGCACGACAGCGACTACTTCCCCGCTCCGATTCGGCGGCTGCTCGATCACATGCTCGGGGTGCCACGCGCGGTGTCACTTGCACCCGACGTTCCCGCCGCCCGGTATCTCACCCTCCGGGCGCTGCTCGCGATGCCGGACCTGGCGCTGATCTCGGTGTGGAGCCCCAGCTTTCTGTCTCTGCTCGTAGCCGCCCTGGACGAGCACTTCCCCGCGTTGCTCCGCGACCTGGACACCGGGGACTTGAGCGTGGAGATGCCAGCCGAACTCCGGGGCCGGCTGCTCCCGCACTTTCCGGCTCACCCCAGCCGTGCGAGTGCCCTTAGGCGACGCTTCGGGCAGACCCTTCCGCAGGATCTTGGTGCCCTTTGGATGCGGCTGGAGCTGATCTCGTGCTGGACGGACGGACATGCCCGGCGCGGACTGGGCGCCGTCCGCCGTCGCTTTCCTGCCGTGGAGATCCAGGGGAAGGGGCTGCTCGCCACGGAGGGAGTGGTGTCCTTTCCGCTCTTCGATGCCGACGCGCCGGTCGCAGCGGTGACCTCGCACTTTCTGGAATTCATTCCCGTAGATGATTCGACACCGCGTATGGTGCACGAACTGGAGCTGGGTGCGATCTACGAAGTGGTCCTTTCCACCGGGGGTGGACTGTACCGCTACCGCCTGAATGACCTGGTCCGGGTAGAAGGGTATCTGCACCGGACGCCTCTCCTATCCTTTGTGGGACGAGCAGACCGGGCAAGCGATCTGGCAGGCGAAAAGCTGACTGCGTCCTTTGTGGAGCAGGTGCTTGCGCAGGCAGCGGAGATGACCGGAGTGGAGCCGGCGTTCGCCATGCTGGCACCCGCATGGGGGGCGCCACCCCGCTACCTCCTGTATGCCGAACTGCCGCCCGAGGAGGTCCACCGGCTCGCAGAGGCAATGGAAAGACTGCTGACCGAAGCACACCATTACGCGCTGTGCCGCGCGTTGGGGCAGCTCGATCCCGTTCGGGGCGTACCGGTACGGGAGGGCGAGCGCACGTATGAGCGGGTTTGCACCGGACGCGGGCAGCGAGCAGGCTCGATCAAGCCGGCGGCGCTGGATCCGGGGCTGGAGTGGACGGATGCCTTCGGCGTCAGTTCAGTGGTGGCACCGTGAGATTGCGCCGTCTGGTCCCCCTGCTCCTCACTACCGCGTGTACCCTCGGGTTTGCTCGCGGGCAAAACCGGGGGATTGCGGGAGTACCGTGGGGCCATGCGGAGGGTGAAGCTGGCATACAATCTGGCGGCACGGCTGCTTCGCTTCCCCCCGCTCCCCCAGGCCGGCGAGACGTTTCGCTACCTGTATGTCACACACCAGGCAATTGCGTCCGAAGACCCGGAGATCATGCGGGCACTGCTGGACGCAGCGTACGGAGAGCATCGGAGGAGCGGCTATCACTTCCTGAGTGTTTGCGTTCTCGTAGACGACCCTCTGGAGCCGGCATTCCGCGGATTCCAAATCACAGACCTGGCTGCGCGACTCTACCTGGTGACGCTCCCGGAGGCGCAGGTCAACCTGGAACGCTTTCGTCAGGCGCGCCCTGGCTTCGAAATGGCACTGGTGTAATGAGCACGACCCTGCAGCTTCCGGAACGTACCGCGCTGCCGCGCCCCGCCCCGCCGACAGCCGCTGGGCGGTGGGCATCCCTGCCACAGCGCGGGGACCCCCGGATCCCCTTTGCGCTGATCCTGACCAGCTACGCGGTTCTGGGTACGCTCTGGCTGGGGTTCAATCGCAGCCCCGTGCAGATCCTGCTCACCGTGGCGAGCGGCTGTGCATTGGACATGCTCCTCCACGCACTGCTGCGGAGACGCGAGCTGCTCTTTCCGCTCAGCGCGTACATCAGTTCGCTCTCCATCGCACTGCTGCTGAACTACTCGCATAACTATTTTTTGCTATTCTTTCCGATCTTTCTGACGATCGGATCCAAGTACCTGTTTACCTTCCGCGGCCGGCACGTTTTCAACCCGTCACTCTTCGGCGTGGCGGGCACGCTGCTCGTGACCGGCGGGCTGATCACTGCGGCGCCTGCCTACCAGTGGGGCGGCACCTGGGCTATGTCCGCCTTCATGGTGACCGCGGCACTCGCCCTGTTTGTGTTTCGTGTGGGACGGGGATGGCTGATCGTTTCCTTTCTCCTCTTTTACGCGCTGCAAACCGGATTGCGCGCGTACATCATGCGTGCCCATCTGCCGCCGGAGATGCTGTTCTGGGGAACACTGACGACGCCACCGTTCTTTTTGTTCGTGTTCTTCATGTTGACGGACCCGAAGACATCTCCCTCCACACCCAGGGGACAGGTCGCGCTGGCGTTCGCGATTACCGTGGTGGATCTTTATTTACACACGAAGGCGAGTGTCTTCACCTTCTTCTACGCGGCGTTTGCGGTGGCCGGCGCCAAGTTTCTATGGCTCCATGCGCGTGAAGCCTGGCGAGTCGGGTTTGCGCCATACATGCGAGCGGCCGCTGGATCAACCCAGCTCCTGCGGACCGTCGGAATCCTCGGAGGGCTGGCGGTGCTTGGTGGGACGGTGTACCGAACGGTGCTCCACCCACAGGTCGCGTTGCGGGACGTGGGCTTCGTGCTGCGGGAGATCCCGGCGAACCAGAGCGGCCTTGGCGTGGCGATGGACCCCGCCGCCTACGATCTCGTGGACCCGCGACTTCGCCATATCGCCAAGTGGCTCCTGTCGGTGGGAGCTTCGGTCGCCGTGGGCGACATCAATAGCGATGGCCTCCCGGACCTTTTCTTCACGCATCCCCTCGCCCGTCCCGAATTCCGGAGCGCGCTCTACCTGAGTCGGGGAGATTTCCGGTTCGAGCGGGTCGCACTCCCGGCGCTGGATTCCCTCGGTTCCGCACCGGAGCGGCACGGTCTCGCCTCCGGTGGCCTCTTCTTCGAC
>JAUJOM010000023.1:44757-57554 GCA_030447645.1 Longimicrobiaceae bacterium
GACAACAACGGCTGGGTGGACATCGTTCAGGCAAACGGCATGGTGGACAACCGCCTGGACCCGATCCGTCCCGGGTGTCCAGATTACTGGTATGTGAATCACAAGCTCATGCAATCCGGTCCCGAGATGCACACCTACTCGGACATGTGGGGAGACCTGCGCGGGCGCTGCATCTATCCCAACTAGGCGCGCCGAGTGTACATTAACCGCGGAGCACGAGCCAGGCCGCAGTTCGTATACGTGGCGCGGATCGTCGGCCTCGAGAAGCGCGACAACTCGCGTGGAATTGCGATGGCGGATCTGGACAACGACGGGCGACTCGACGTGGTCATCGCCAACCAGCATGGAGAGGCCTCCCTGCTGCGAAATGCGCCCTCCCCCGCTGCTGCCAGTGCCTCCTGGATCGGTCTGCGGCTGGCGGGTGACGGCAAGCAGTGCAATCGTGAGGCGCTCGGCTCCACCGTGTCTGTGAACGTTCCTGGGAGGCCGGTGCAGCTCCGTGAAGTCCAGGCCGCGAATGGCTTTTCATCCCAGCATGACACCCGCGTCCATTTCGGGCTCGGGAGCGGGGTTCACCAGAAAGTCGCCGTTTCTATCCGCTGGTGCGGCCGGGATGAGGCACGGTACCGCCTCGCGCCCAATCGCTACCATCACTTGCAACATTAGGAGCCGTATGCGCCCACTCCCTACCCTGCGTGTTGCCCTGCTGGCTCTCATGCTCTCACCCGTCGCTGCGTCCGCGCAGCGGCAGCGCGCCCCCGTGGACTCGGCCCGCCTTGTCGTCCTGAAACAGGAGATCGCCCGCGAGATCGAGGGGATGCACACTTTCACCCAGCAGATGGTGGATCAGGTTTTTTCCTACGGGGAACTGGGATTCCAGGAGACAGAAAGCTCTCGCTATCTGGTGGGAATCCTGCGCCGCAACGGCTTCACGGTACAAGAAGGAATCGCCGGCATCCCCACGGCATGGATGGCAACCTGGGGTGCGGGCAAGCCGGTGATCACACTGGGTTCGGACATCGACGGTATCCCGCAGGCATCGCAAAAGCCGGGCGTTGCGTACCGGGCCGCGCTGGTGGAAGGTGCGCCGGGGCATGGCGAGGGGCACAACTCCGGACTTCCCGTGGTCATCACTGCCGCGATTGCCACCAAGAAGGTGATGCAGCGCGAGGGAATGCCCGGGACGATCCGCATCTGGCCGGGCGTGGCCGAGGAGCTGGTCGCGGCGAAGGCATGGTTCGTCCGTGAGGGCTTCTTCAAGGACGTGGACGTGACCATCTTCACCCACGTAGGCAGCAATCTGGAGGTGTCGTACGGCCCTGCCGGTGGCACAGGGCTGGTCAGCGTGCTGTACCGCTTCCAGGGCGAAACAGCCCACTCGGCGGGGGCACCCTGGCGGGGGCGCAGCGCACTGGATGCGGTGGAACTGATGAACGCCGGATGGAACTACCGCCGCGAGCACCTCCGCCTGCCGCACCGCTCGCACTACGTAATCGTGGATGGCGGTGACCAGCCCAACGTGGTCCCTCGCACAGCCTCAGTGTGGTACTACTTCCGGGAGCTCGACTATCCACACATCAAGGAGTTGTGGGAGGTCGGCAACAAGATCGCTCAAGGCGCGACGCTGATGACGGGAACCACGTTGGACACCATGCGCGTGCTCGGTGCGGCCTGGCCCCGGCACTTCAACAAGCCGGTCGCGCTTGCGATGTACGACAACATCAAGCAGGTGGGGCTCCCGCAGTGGAGCGAAGCGGACCAGACGCTCGCCCGCGCCGTGCAGCGCGAGTTGGGGAACGAGCGAACACCCGGACTGGATACCACCGTAGCGAAGATCGACACTGGGGTGCCGCCGGAGCAGAACCGTGGCGGCGGCTCTGATGACATTGGCGACATCTCCTGGGTAGTCCCGACGGTTACTCTACGCTACCCATCCAACATCCCCGGACTGCCGGGGCACAACTGGTCCAGCGCAATCGCCATGGCCACCCCTATCGCCCACAAAGGCGCCACGGCTGGGGCGAAGGTAACCGCGATGACCCTACTCGACCTTTTCACCAGGCCGGCATTAGTGGACAGCGCAAAAGCGTACTTCCGGAATGTGCAAACCAAGGACGTGAAGTACCAACCGCTCATCCGCGCCGGCGACAAGCCGCCGGTGGAGCTGAATGCGCAGATCATGCAGCGCTACCGGCCGGAGATGCGGAAGTACTACTACGATTCCACCAGGTACAAAACCTACCTGGAGCAGCTTGGAATTCAGTACCCCACTATGACGGTGACGGGGCTGTGGACCTGCTGGTGCTGGTGAGCTTCGGACCCCCGGCTCCTCCGGAACCTGTACGCCGAGACCGATCGTCTCGAGTTCGTGGACGTGTCGAGCGTGCAGGCATGCCGGCATACACGATCAGCGTGGCCGCCAACGTCTTCGACTTCGATCGCGACGGTCACCCGGATCTCCTGATCGGCAACGTTCTCGCCCTACCTGCGAGGGTACGCGGACTCCACCCGGCTCAACATCTTCCGCCTTCCGCAGCCGGGTTCCCCGGGGATCGCAGGATGTTCCGCTTCATGCACGATGGATGGCACAACGCCACCAACGGCGGGCGTAACCTGCTGCTCCGGAATCGTGGCGACGGCACCTTCGAGACGCTGGATGCCGCCGCCATGGGGATGCCGGAAACGCACTGGACGCTGGCGATCGGGACCGGTGACTTGAACGGAGATGGCTGGACGGACCTGTACCTGGCGAGCGACTTTGGCCGTGATGACCTGTACCTGAATGAAGGGGGCGGCGGATTCCGGCGGGTGGCGGGTCCCAGCGTGCATCAGGCGGAGGGCTCTATTCAGTGGATGAATCGGGGTCGGGATGGACACGATGAGGCCACCTCTCGGGGTGCCTGAATGAACGCTTCGGGTGGGGCGCGGGGTTCGACGGACAACAACGGCTGGCTGGATATTGTTCGTGTCCAACGCAACGATCCGTGATGTGGACTACTGGTATGGATCACAAGCTGTGGATGAACCGGGGGCATGCACTTCCGCGGCGACCCTCGGGGTGCAACGAGAACCGGGTAGGCGTCGGCGATCTCGACATGTGGGGACATCTGCGGCAAACGCTGTGGATCTATCCCAGTCGAGGCGCGCCGAGTGCTCATTAAATCCGGTCCCGAGAGCTCGGACATGTGGGGAGACCTGCGCGGGCCGCAGTTCGTGGATGTCGCGCCGGGTCCTTAACGGCCTGACGCAGTTCGTAGACGTGGCGCGACAACTCGCGTGGAATTGCGATGGCGGATCTGGACAACGACGGGCGACTCGACGTGGTCATCGCCAACCAGCATGGAGAGGCCTCCCTGCTGCGCAACGCGCCCTCCCCGCTGCTGGCCGCGCCTCCTGGATCGGTCTGCGGCTGGAGGGTGCCGGCAGGCAGTGCAATCGTGAGGCGCTCGGCTCCACCGTGTCTGTGAACGTTCCGGGAGGCCGGTGCAGCTCCGTGAGGTCCAGGCCGCGAATGGCTTTTCATCCCAGCATGACACCCGCGTCCATTTCGGGCTCGGGAGCGGGATGGATCAGGAAGTCGCCGTTTCTATCCGCTGGTGCGGCCGGGATGAGGTCCGGTACCGCCTCTCGTCCAACCGCTATCATCACTTGCAACTTCGCCCTTGATAGGAGCCGTATGCGCCCGCTCTACCCTGCGTGTTGTCATTCTCACCCTCGTGCTCTCACCCCGTCGCTGCGTCCGCGCAGCGGCAGCGCGCCCCCGTGGACTCCGCCCGCCTTGTCGTCCTGAAACAGGAGATCGCCCGCGAGATCGAGGGGATGCACACTTTCACCCAGCAGATGGTGGATCAGGTTTTTTCCTACGGGGGCTGGGATTCCAGGAGACGGAAAGCTCTCGCTATCTGGTGGGAATCCTGCGCCGCAACGGCTTCACGGTGCAGGAAGGGATCGCCGGCATCCCCGGCATGGATGGCAACCTGGGGTGCGGGGAGACCGGTGATCACACTGGGTTCGGACATCGACGGTATCCCGCAGGCGTCGCAAAAGCCGGGCGTTGCGTACCGGGCGCCGCTGGTGGAAGGTGCGCCGGGCCACGGTGAGGGGCACAACTCCGGCCTCCCGTGGTCATCACTGCCGCGATCGCCACCAAGAAGGTGATGCAGCGCGAGCAGATTGCCAGGGACGATCCGCATCTGGCCGGGCGTGGCCGAGGAGCTGGTCGCGGCCAAAGCCTGGTTCGTCCGTGAGGGCTTCTTCACGGACGTGGACGTGACCATCTTCACCCACGTAGGCAGCAATCTGGAGGTGTCGTACGGCCCTGCCGGTGGCACCGGGCTGGTCAGCGTGCTGTACCGCTTTCCAGGGTGAAACAGCGCACTCGGCGGGCGCACCCTGGCGTGGGCGCAGCGCGCTGGATGCGGTGGAACTGATGAACGCCGGATGGAACTACCGCCGTGAGCACCTCCGCCTGCCGCACCGCTCGCACTACGTAATCGTGGATGGCGGTGACCAGCCCAACGTGGTCCCGCGCACAGCCTCGGTGTGGTACTACTTCCGGGAGATCGACTATCCACACATCAAGGAGTTGTGGGAGGTCGGCAACAAGATGGCGGAAGGCGCGACGCTGATGACGGGAACCACGTTGGACACCATGCGCGTGCTCGGTGCGGCCTGGCCCCGGCACTTCAACAAGCCGGTTGCCGTCGCCATGTACGACAACATCAAGCAGGTGGGGCTCCCCTGGTGGAGCGAAGCGGACCAGACGCTCGCCCGCGCCGTGCAGCGCGAGTTGGGGAACGAGCGGACACCCGGACTGGATACCGCCGTAGCGAAGATCGACACTGGGGTGCCGCCGGAGCAGAACCGTGGCGGCGGCTCTGATGACATTGGCGACATCTCCTGGGTAGTCCCGACGGTTACTCTACGCTACCCATCTAACATCCCCGGACTGCCGGGGCACAACTGGTCCAGCGCAATCGCCATGGCCACCCCTATCGCCCACAAAGGCGCCACGGCTGGGGCGAAGGTAACCGCGATGACGCTGCTCGACCTGTTCACCAAGCCGGCCCTGGTGGATAGGCAAAAGCGTACTTCCGGAATGTGCAAACCAAGGACGTGAAGTACCAACCGCTCATCCGCGCCGGCGACAAGCCGCCGGTGGAGCTGAATGCGCAGATCATGCAGCGCTACCGGCCGGAGATGCGGAAGTACTACTACGATTCCACCAGGTACAAAACCTACCTGGAGCAGCTTGGAATTCAGTACCCCACAGTGCGGAAAGCCGAGGGGCGAGTGAACGAAGCGTAGCCTACCAGCGTCCGTGTCACTCCAGGCCGTCCGGCTACGGGCGAACAACTCGGTCAGCGTATCGAGCACCGTCCCCATTGTCTCCTCGGTAAGCACGCCGAGATAGCGAGCCAGCCGTTCCCGATCCACGGTCCGCAGCTGATCCAGAGCAACCCGGTCCTGCTGCTCCTGGAATCGGCATTCCACACGCCACGGATAGGGCTGCCCACCTGTCGTCATGGGCGCGACGATCACCATGCGGAGGGGCTCGTTCAGTTCATCGGGGATACGACGACACAAGGACGCGTCTTCTGGATCTCACTTCCCCGCGTAGGATCCAGGTTGACCAGATAGACAGCTCCGCGTCGTGGAAGCTTCGGCCGGGAGGGCATGCGCCCGCGCTCTCAACACGTCCACTCCTCAGCGTCGAACTCGGTGGGGGTAGGCGCGTCGATCGGGGCATCCTCGCCCCGCTCTGCCATCTGGCGGGCGGCAGCCGCCCACCCGGCACGCGGACGCACAGCCGATTGGATGATGATGCGTCCCGGCTCAGCATGGATCTCCACCGTCGGGGAGTCCCGCCTCCTCCAGCAGCGGCTTGGGAAGGCGGATTCCACGCGAGTTTCCAACGCGGACGATACGTACCTTATGTACATCTACCGGTAGGAATGTGCACACAAGCTAAGCGGCGTGGCGCGAGCACTGCGCCACAGCACGCTACGGCGCCGGATGCGGAACGTCCATGCAGCGCCTGGTTGGGCGGCGGGGCTGCCACCGTTAAGCGTAGCCGAGACCGTTCTGCTCAGCCATCAAGTAGTTCCCTATAATCCAGCCCCGTTGCACCAGCAGCCTTCCGGGCGAACGTGCGAGACGAAGCGCCTACCTTTGGCGTAGAATCTCCTCGACAGCTTCGCCGAGCAGATCAAGACAGGCCCGTCGCAGGTGAACCCAGAGCGATTGCCCTCGCGTTTGATGGCCAGCAGCGTTGCGCGGGTGGTATCCTCGTCCTGCACCGGCGATCTGGCCTTCGAGTTGAGCGTGCGCCAACTTTGCTAAGCGGGATTGGAGGCCGCCCCGGACCGCCTGGGTCCCCGAACTTCCCTACCGGCGCGGTGAAGTACTTGACTCCGCTTAGCGTCGCTCCGGCACCGAGCAGGTGCCGTCCCGCGAAGCGCGGCGAAGTCGCACCAGCCGAGGTGGATTGGGGTCACGGCGGGATTACGCTTCACGGCGTAGTAGAAGTTGTACCCGTCTATATAGAGAACGCAGCGTTCGGGCATAATCCTCGGACTGGTTCAGGTACAGCGGAGACAACACGTAGATCAGCTGAGCCATCCGCCCAACAGTGATTATGTGGCCCCGAGCCGCATAATAGCACCTGAAGCAGATTCTGCGCCGGTCTTCGCCAATGTTCCCAACGCTAGGTGGCGGTGCGGGTCAGCACCGCCACTTCCTCTACGAGCCGGGAGCCCAGTTTCTCACGCTCTTCAAGATCGTACCGGGCCTGAAGGTTCAGCCAGAACTGCTCGGACGTTCCGAAGTAACGGGCGAGTCGCAATGCGGTGTCAACCGTGACCGCCCTCTTGCCATGCACGATCTCATTGATGCGCCTGGGCGGTACGCTGATGTCGCGCGCCAGGCGGTACTGTGACAATCCCATGGGCTCGAGGAAGTCCTTGAGCAGCACTTCACCAGGATGGATTGGCGACAGGGTTCTCTTTCTCTGCTTTGAGCGTCCCAGGATCTCCTCCGCGGCTTAGTGATAGTCGATAATCTCAACACGGCCGCGTGTGCGAGCAAAGAGCCGCTCTGTCTCCCGATTGGCGAATGTCCGAATCACACATCTAGCCGTGAACTGACCGTGATTCGGTGATCAGCCGAGGACATCGGCACTGAGCCATAGCCGTACCGCGACTGCCAGCGGTGCGAGAAGAAGCGGGAGGTACGTAGTCCAGCAGAGCGGAGCGAACAGCACCGCTGCAACTGTCACCAAACCATACCGGAGCACAGCGTTGTCCATCCTCCGTGTTAGCCAGGCGCAGAGCAGCGGCGCGCCGATACCCAGCAGCGTGAGATAAAGCCGCGCCCACGAGGGCAGGGGTCCCGGCTGGTACTCCCACCCAAGGCCACGGGCCACACGCAGGCCCGCGAAGGACAGGGATACGTTGGCTGCGCCGTGCACCCGGTCCACCATGAAGGTGCCCTGCCCCACCACGGGAACCATGTACCGCGCCCAGTCGAGCAGCGCACCGACGAAAGCAGCCGGCCCCAGCACCAACGCGCAGACAGCCGTCCCGAGCGCGAGCGCAACCCCTGCTCCCCGGAGAACACGCCACCCCTCCCGTGAGGTCGCGACCAGCAGCGGCCATGCCCCGTAAAGCTTCACCATCGCGGAAGCCATGAAGCCGAACCCGCGAGCCCGGGAAAAGGCCAGAGCCAGGCCGAAAAGCGCCCACAGCACAGGTTCCACATTCGCTACCATCAGCGCCAGCTGTGCGCCGGGAGTCGCCGCCAGCACCGCCGCGGCTACGGCAACCCGTGCAGGCGTGATGCGGCCCGTAGCGAGCCGTGCGAGGGAGGCGGCATACGCGACGAACCCGGCATAAAGCACGACGTACCAGATCCGAGCGAAGGTGGCGACGGGGAGGTTCGCCAGGGGAGCCAGGGCGGAAATAAAGAATGGAGGATAGGGATATCGGTTGTGTGGATACGGGTGACCCGGAGTCAAGATATGGGGACCATAGTCGGGCCACGGCCAGTACAGCGGGCGCCCGGCCAACGCCCGATTCCCGATTATGTAGTACCGCATCATGTCGTCGCGCCGTGCCGCGTTGACCCAGAGCCAGTACGCAAGCTCCCCCAGATACGCGAGGTAGAGCACGCTGACGGCCACCAGCGCCAGGGAAACACCGCGCCCCCAGCGGGTGGGAGCCGTGTCCTGCCTGCGGAGATGCAGGACGCCGAAGATCCCAAACGCGAGCGCGGCCACGCCCAGGAGATACCGTTGCCAGTCGCTCAAAAGCTCGTGCATAATAGGCCGCAAACCTACGCCGACAGAACGGCGGCCGCACCTGGGCTAAAAAATACCAGACGAGTGTGGGCGTGCTTCGTATGCCCGATCGCTACGCCGGGCGTAGATCCCCGCGCCGGCGGGCGTTGGCTTGCGTGGAGGTGTCGCCGGCGTACCGGTGCACCATCTCCTGGATGCGCCGCACCCCCTCCGAGACCACCTCCGCTTCCGGGCCGAATGAAAAGCGGGCGTAGCCGCGGAAGCGCGAACGGCGGCCGGCGCGCCGCCTCCCGGGGTTGATATCAAAGAATTCGCCCGGTACGCAGATCACCCGCTCTTCAAGTGCGGCCTGAAAGAACTCGGTGGCGTCGTTCAAGGGAGCCGGGAGGCCGGACAGGTCAGCCCACACGTAAAAGGTCCCGTCCGACTCCGCGTCGAAGCGCATGCCGGCTGCACGCAACCCCTCCACCAGGATCTGCCGCTTGGGGAGGAACGCACAACGGATGGCCTCAGCTTCGGCACGAACCCGAGTGGGGTCAAGGAGCGGCAGAGCGGCGCGCTGCAACGGCCGGCTCCCGCCACCGTCCAGAAACGACCCCGTGCTGGATACTGCTTCGATCACCGCCTGCGGTCCCACCACCCAGGTGCAGCGCCACCCCGGGTAGCGCCAGTTCTTGGTGAGCCCGTCCAGAATGACCACGGGATCACGATCCACATCCTGGACATATTTCGCGGCGGACACCATGGCCCTCGGGCTGTCCGGCGCGTTCCACACGTAGTGGGAGTAGAACTCGTCCAGGAGCAGTGTGCAGCGCAGGCTCCGGGCGGCATCCACCCAGCCCGCCAGCTCAGTCCCCGCGATGACCCTGCCCGTAGGGTTTCCCGGGTTGGACAGGAGGATGGCCGAAAGTCCGCGTCCAGTGATTTCCCGCTCAAGCTCTTCGATGCTGAAGCGGTATCCCGCGGCCTCGTCCAGCAGAATGGGGATCGCGGTGAACGGGCGGAAGATGTCCAGCAGCTCCTCATACGCCGTGTAGTCCGGGAGAAAGTGCCCCAGGTTGATCTGCCCCAGTGCCGCCACGGTCCGCGCCAGCGACATCCGCCCGCCCCCGCACACGCACACGTTCTCCGCCGTGTACCTGGAGCTTGCTTCCTGTCGGTAAAGCTCGTTGTACAGCTCCGCGATCGCTCCGCGAAGCTCCGGAATGCCGGCAACGGGAGCGTACTCCTGATCGGCGGGCGAAACCTGCACGCTGCACACGCGCGGCAACGCACCGGGAAGAGGGCCGGTTTCCGGCTGCCCCTGGCCCAAGTTGCACCAGTCCCGGTTGCCGTAGTGGAAGCCACGCCGCGCGGCTTCCGCCATCACATAGATCACGCCGGTGAACGGAACGTCGCGAAAGCCGGGAATGTTTGAGACAGCCATGAATCGTTCGCTAACAGGAGGCAAGAAGTGCCCGCTCCCGCTTTCTGCGCATGTGGCGCGCCAGCGCCCTTGCCAACGCACGGCCAGCGCGTACTTTATGGGGGAGCGGTGCATTCAACACATCTTGCAGGCGGGTAGAGATGCCAAGGCAAAACGGGACAGTCAAGTGGTTCAACCCAGACAAAGGTTTCGGGTTCATCACGCCGGAGGACGGATCAAAAGATCTGTTCGTCCACCACAGCGCCATTCAGGGAAGCGGCTTCAAGACGCTGAACGATGGAGAGCGCGTTGAGTTCGATGCAGTTGAAGGCCAGAAGGGCCCAGCTGCGGAGAACGTGATCCGGCTGGACGCACCTCAGGGAGGTAATTCGGAAGGTGGCTACGGACGCGGTGGTGGCGGCGGCGGACGCAGTGGTGGCGGTGGCGGCGGTCGTGGCGGCTATGGTGGGGGCGGGGGCGGCCGGAGTGGTGGCGGCGGGGGCTACGGCGGCGGTGGTGGCGACCGCTGGTAGACCTGACCACAGATAAGAAAAGCCCGAGTCGACGACTCGGGCTTTTTCAATACGGCGTGGGATTAAGAGGTCAAAAATCCTGGCGGCGAGCCGCCCACTTCCGATCCTTGTGCCGGCGCCGCAGAGCGGCCTTCGACTTCATTTTCTTTGCCACACTGGGCTTCTCGTAGAAGCGCTTCCGCCGGATGTCCTTGAACATCCCCGAGCGGATCATCTGACGCCGGAACTGCTTCAACGCCCAATCCAAACGATCGGTTTCAGCCAGCTCGATCTCAACCACAACGATCCTTCCCTTAAAGGAAACAAGCAGACCCGCCATTCGCGACAGGTCCTTCAACCAGGTCGATACACCTATCGCAGAGACCCGAAAGTTACGGACTTTGCGTCACAAGTCAACGCCGCACACTCTGGCGGCGGTGTACTATCATACTTCAAAAGTAGAGATGCAAACGTAATCCGGGCGCGAAAGTACCCAACCGAAATCCACCTACGGTACTTGATCGTTCGGGCTGGTTACCATATTGCTCCCGCCTACTGTCAGCGAAGACGGAGCGGGAAAAGCCTGGGTGCCCGCCGATGCTCACGTCCGGAACCGGAAACCACTCCAGTCCCAGTGCTGCCGATGCCGCGATACCCGCACGAGTACGGAAGCTGTGAAACTCCTCGCGCGGGAAATCTAAACGGTTGACAATGAGGCATTTAGCCGCTATACTGAATATGCGAGAGATGTATCGGCGCACACATAGATCGCCGATTCCAGTGCAGCAGAGGACCTGGACACTTATCGTCCGGTCCTTTTTTGTTGCCTGTGAACGCCCAATGCGGGGGCGATCTTACCCGCAGAACACGGGCTATCGGTTGGTACGGAGATACCGCACCTCGGCAGTCAGTAACACACAAAGGGAGTACGGTATGCGTACCAACGGAACAGTAAAGTGGTTCAACGATGACAAGGGTTTCGGCTTCATCACTCCGGCGGACGGGCAGAAGGACTGCTTCGTTCACCACACCGCGATCGAGGGTAGCGGCTTCAAGTCGCTCTCCGAAGGTGAGCAGGTGGAGTTCGACGTAGTTCAGGGCCAGAAGGGCCCCGCGGCCGAGAACGTCACCCGCGTCCGCTAGCATCGGCCTTGCTCCTGCCTGAATGGTTGGGAAGCTGATCAAGAGGAGGGAGACCGCTCAACAGCGATCTGCCTCCTCGTTTGTTGCAGTACCTGCATGCGATGCTTACTCACGCGAGGAAACAAGATCGGCTTGTCCTTTATGCTCGGTTACACGGAGAATGATACCATGAACACCAATTTCGAACTCGGCTCCGACAAGTTGTGGATTGGCCGCCACGCTGCTGACGAGGACATCCTGGTCTTCGATCCCGCACTGGATCAGCCACCGTCTGGCAATGTGACGTTCTTCAGCCTCACCCAGTTTCGCACGCGCTCTTTCGCGCCAAAAGTCGCGAAGGAGCGTATCCGCGGCATCACCGACGCCAAGGAGTTCTCCGCGGCCAAGCGGACGTACACGCGCTGGCCCGAGCTCAAGGCGAAACAGGATGGCGTGGATAGCCGCGCGCGCACCGAAGCACTCGAGCTGCGGCGAAGCGCGATGCTCCAGAGGCACGAAGCTTATCTCGCAACCCTTCCGGAACTGGCAGAGGCAGCGGTCACAAAGACGGGGCGCGCCACCAAGCGCCGCCGCATCACCAACTGCCTTGTTTGTCAGCGTGTTCTCGAAACGGGCATGGATCTGACCTGCGATCGGTGCTCGCAGCGCATCTGCACCTGCGGAGCATGCGCCTGTGGGGCGTCCAACCAGCAGGTCGCGTAATGAGCATACCCGCCGCGGTGGACGCGGCGGGCAGCCGCTTCACCTTTGATGAGCCCGCACTGACTCAGGAGCTGGGAAAGCACCTGCGAATCCAGCAGGATCTTGTGGGAGGTGGATACATCCTCATCCACAAGGTAGGCGATCTCTACTACACGGGGAGCGTGGTGCGCCCAGGGTGCACCACGGTTGTCGCCAAGGAGAGAACACTCGCGGTGCTCCTCACGGCTCTACAAACGGTATTGGACGGCCCAGGCGTGGCGGGCTGACCAGTCAGCCCGTCCTAATGGTCTGTGGCGAAAAGTATCCGAATCGCGCGAACAAATCCCCAGAGCAGGCCCAGCATTCCCCCGACGATCAGCCCAAGTAGCGCCATGGCGATCGTGTCCCGATTGAGGGTATGAATGGCGACGCCATCCCCGCTGGCGAGCCCGTACATCTGATATCCATACACCCCCCCCACAATCCCGAACAGCAGCGCACCCACGAATACCGAGCGCATGATGACGAGTGCAGCCCTTACCATGCGCCACGCCATGGTAGCGCCGCGTGCCGCGTGCGGCCGCCAATCCGTGGCGGGCTCTCGCCGCAAAGGGCCCGGGGCTCTGCGTGGGGGACGCCGATCGGCAGCAGGCGCGGGGATGCGGGGACGCGGGGGTGGAGGAGTGGGCGCGGGGCGCGGACGCGCCGCTTCCATCGCGCAGCGCTCGCACTTGGGCCCATTCAGCCACCCGATCTCTTT
>JAUJOM010000024.1 GCA_030447645.1 Longimicrobiaceae bacterium
CGATCTCCAGCGCGTCGATCGGCAGCTCGCACTTCACGCGCAGCTGCCGCTTGTGCTGCATGCTCCACAGCTGGTACACAACCTGGAGCGTTCGGCCGTTCCCCCAATCGATCGCGGTGAGGTCCGCCAGAAAGTCATATCCCTGGGGCGGGATCGCCCTTGAGCCAGCCGAGAATCTCTTTGGCGCGGGCCGGATCGATATAGGCCACGTGCTCGTCACCCGCGGTCAGCTCGTGCCGCAGCATGGCTTCCCGAACCGCTCCCGCATCCCGTCGATCGAGGATGGGCCGGAATGTCCCCGGGGAACGGCGGCGTCGCGTCCTCGGGTGACACCGCCGGCCCCGCGTCGAGACCCGAAAGGCCCTGCTTGAAGGCGTCGTTCTCTGCCATCAGCGTCGTTTACGGCCGCCGGTCGTTCACCCGGACGATCGCACCGGTCGGCGCCAGCCCACTTGCCCGGTTTTGCTTGGTCGAGTTGCCGAATGGGCCGGTGATCGCCTCCACCACCTCTGCGGACAGCGTCGATTCGCCTTCCACGAAGCTGCCCGTGTGCTCCCAGGTGGAAGCCGCGGTAGGCGCCGAGCGGCGGATCTTTTCCTGGATCATCAGGATCCCGTACATCAAGCCTTCCGGGGCGGGGGCACCCCGGTACGTAAACGTCCACCGGGATGATGGTGTCGATCCCCTGCACCATGCTGTACACGTCGAACACGCCGCCTGACGAAGCGCAGGCACCCATGGAGATGCTCCACTTCGGCTCCGGCATCTGCTGCCCAGATGCGGCGGAGCACCGGCGCCATCTTGTAGCTCACACGGCCCGCGCAGATAAGCAGGTCCGCCTGTCGCCGGGCCGAAGCTCATCCGCTCCATTCCGAAGCGCGCCAGGTCAAAGCGCGAGGCCGCCGTGGCCATCATCTCGATGGCGCAGCAGGCGGTACCGAACGGCATCGGCCACAGCGAGTTGGTGCGCGCCCAGTTGACCACTGCGTCAAGGCGGGTGGTCAGGAAGCTGGCTTGCGCCGAAAAATTCCGCCCTGCGGAGCGTCCGAGGCAGCCACCTGGCTGCTCTCCGGCTCGGTGCGCTGCACCGCCACACCTTCATCGCCCACCGGGATGGGGCGGTGGTGCCCTCCATCAGGTGAGCGTCCTGGCTGAAATAATCCTTTTAATCCCATTCAAGGGCTCCCTTCTTCCATTCGTAGATCAAACCAACCGTAAGGATGAAGATGAAGATCATCGCGGTGATGAACCCTTCCCACCCCAGCTCTCATCCCCACTGCCCAGGGCAGCAGAAAGACCGTTTCCACGTCGAAAACGATGAAAAGGATGGCGACCACATAAAACTTTACACTGAACCGCTCCCGGGTACCTCCCAGCGGGTCCATACCGGATCGTAAGGCGCGGCTTTGACCGCGGTCTGCCTACCCGGGCTGAGAAAGGTGGAAGCGCCCACCATGACCAGCGCATTCACTACGCTGATCGCCAGGAGGATGAGCAGAGGCAGGTAAGCCTGGAGCATCGCACTCCGCACTTTGGTGAAATTGTTCACTTGAAGCAAGTGCGTCAACCTCCCCGCACGAGCTTGCCGCTGCGCAGGTGTCGCGGCCGCGGCCTCTCCGTTCCGCGGGCATCAAAGAGTCTTCGCCGCGCGGCCCGCGAGCAGAGGATGATCGCGCAGGACGCGGAGCCGATCTCCTTCGCGTGCCCGCGGACGCATACATGCGCGTGGCACCTATTCCCCCGTTCACCAACGTGAACAACGCCATCGTCGATCACTGGATTCGCCGCATGGCCCTTCGAGCAGGCGACGTTTGCATCGTGACACCCAACTCGTACGCAGAGGCTCGCTCCGTTGGTGTCAGCAGCTACGGCGACACCGCGTGGCCGACGAGTTCAAGATCTTTACGCAACGTGATCAACGCCATCGTCGACCCCTTCGCGTTTGATGAAAAAGGTTTCGTGACCTTCGAGGGCGACGTTTGACTCCGCTCCCCCCAACTCGTACGCGGGCGAAGGTATCGCGGAGTCCTCTTCTTCCCGAGTCCAGACGAGCCTGCGCTGTTCGTGGGGACCGCATCGGCTTACCAGGGCCAGGTGGGCGTCACGACACCCGCTGTCGCGCCGCTGCCCTTCAACGCGGCGACTCTGGCGCTCCAATGGCGCGCGCTCTGAGGACGGGGAAACAGTGGGATCTGCTGGTGATCGGCGGTGTCACGTGACCCTGCCAGGACGCCGCCGCACGTGGTTTGCGGGTCGCGCTGGTGGAAGCGGGCGACTGGGGACACGGCACCTCGAGCCGCTCTTCCCGGACCATCCAGCTTCGCTACCTGCAGACGGGCGATCTCGGCCTGGTCTTTGAGGCGAGCTGCGGGCGGCGCAGGTCACTCGCCCTCGCCCTGGTGCATCGGCAGCTCGTCTTTCCGGTTACGAATGGGGGTCGGTTTCCGGACGTTGCAGGCGGGCATGAGGCTTTACGATGCCCTTTCCCTGTTTCGGCATCGGACGGCACCAGATGCTGGATCCGCGGAGATCGCGCGGAGCCCCGGCTCCACCAGCAGCATCTCCGCGGTGGTGCCCTGTACTACGATGCCTGGGTGGACGATGCGCGGCTCACCCTGGCGACCGCCATGGATGCGCACCGGCTCGGTGCCGCCACCGTGTCTTATGCGACGGTTGACCGAGTTCCTGCGGGATGGGACTGGTGTGCAGGGCGCCCGGTCAAGGACATGCTGAGTGGGGCCGAGGTCGAGGTGCGGGCGCCCTGATCATCAACGCCACCGGTCCGTGGTGCGACGTCGTGCGTCGCCTGGCGGAACCAACCGTCGTTCCGCGCCTCCGCCCTACCAAGGGTGTCCATATCGTGCTCCGCCGCGAGCGACTCGGCCACCAGCACGCGATCAGCTTCGAGTCGCCGCTGGATGGGCGGGTGATGTTCGTGCTCCCCTGGGGCCGCTTCTCGTATGTCGGCACCACCGACACGGATTACGCCGGCTCCCCCGAGGATGCCGTGGTGGACAGGGAGGACGTGGAGTATCTGCTTGGTTCCCGCGAACGCGATCTTTTCCGGCGAGCCGGCTGGAAAACCGGGATGTGGTGAGCAGCTGGGCGCTGCGCCCGCTGCTGGTGCCCGACGAGGAAGATCCCGTGTCGGAAGGAAGAACCTCCCGCGAACACTCCATCTGGCGCGACCCGTCGGCGGCTGCTCGCGTCGCGGGTGGGAAGCTGACCACCTTCCGTGTGGCGGCGGACGCCGTGGACGCGCCGCGATTCTCGGAAGAGCGGGGCCTGGAGGCACAGGAGCGTGGCCTTCCCCGGTACGCCCGACCTCGCCAACGGATGCTCGCCCGCGCCGCCGGGCCTCCACGGTCCGGAGCACCTGATCCGCGCATAATTACCGCGGCGGTAATCTGCTCTTCTCGGGGAAGCATCCGCGCCCTTCCAGAGGATCTCACCCTGGGAAGGTGCTAGCGCGGCTGCTCTGCTGTCGAAGCCGAGGAGGTGGAATGAGGTGGCGCGTGGTCGCCGAGCTGCAAGCCCACGGCCAGGTGGGGACAGCACCCTGATCCGCGCGCTTACGTGGCGGCCTGGCGCTCGTGGCGCGCCTGACTGCTGCTGATCCGGCGGCGGTTCACAGCACGGGAAGATCTGCGCCGCGCTGGGCGAGCCGATCTGTGGCGGATCTGCCCTACATCCGCGCGCCATGGGGGCTTCCGCCTGGAAACGGGCGATTTGAGCCTGGTTCAGCGGGAAATGGCGCTCACGCTGGCATTTCACCTGGTAAAAAATCAGCGCCGTCTGCAGAAAGTATTTCCTGTACGAAGTGGTGGCCTGCGGTGAGTTTGCCGATTGCGTGCGTGCGGCGGCGGGGATGCTGGTTGAGCGTCGCGCAGCACCTGCGTGCTAATTGCTAGGCCGGCCGTTCCCCAGGATGCCCGCGCAATCGAACTCGATGCCAACGGCTTCGGAGCGAGGCGGATCGCTGGCGACCGCCATGGATGCGCACCGTGGTCGTGGCTGGGGACTCACACCGATCTTCGGGCAGTACAAAGGCGGTGTGATCCAGTCACCTGTGGGGGGACTGCACTTCCGCCCGGGCCGTTCAGCAGGCGCTGAGTCGCCCTCGCAGAGTGTGCCGACGTGCTGCAAGGCAATGCGAACGAGTACAACGGCAGGCGCTCGACAGCTGGGTCGGAACACCGTCGCGCCGCGCCTGGTCACCTCGCACGATGCATTTGAGTACTACGCGCGCGGGCTCAACGTTCTGGGCCACCAGCACGCGATTTTGATAACCGGGCTCGCCTGGTCGATGCGCCTGGGGCCGGTTCTCGCTCTTCATGGAGACCACCGTGAACGGATTATTCGGCTCCCCTGAGGAAACCGGTGCGCGGATCGGCGGTTCGCTGTACTCGGACTCACTGGGAAGCGGGTTCCGGGGCCGCGATCTTGGAATTGGTGCACAACACCGGTCATCGGCTGTCGAGCCGTTCGGGCATGACCCGCTGCTGGTTCCGCCGTCGCCGTCACGGAGGAAGAACAAACCCGCACACTCCATCCGTGGCGCTCCCCGCCGCATCGCCATCGTGGGGCCCAACGGCGTGGGAAGAGCATCTTCCGTGTCATTGTCGGCCTGGACGCCGTGGACTCCGCGGCGGAAATTCATGAGGCCGTTACGTCGCCTACGTTCCGCAGCGCGGAAGTGATCGGTGGGACTTCGGTGCTGGTGCGCGACGACATGGGACCTTTGGGGGCATCGGCTGGTTTCGCTGGCCGAGCAAGCCCCCATGCCGCCGCGGACGCGCCAGGCGGAGCAAGGAGTTCGCGCGCGCAACACGGAAGGTTGACCCGCGTGTGTTCTGGCGGTCGCCCAGGAAGGGCCGACGTGCTGCTGCTCGCGAGCTTCACGCGGCGACGGAGGAAGCGATCTTCGCTGCTGGATGACGCCTACGGCGTTAAAAATGGCGCTCACGCTGGCGGACAGTTGGCTGGTGCTGCTGCTCGAGGCCGCGTGGTGGCGGTTGATGTTCTTCTCCCCTAAACCCTACGTGCAGCGGCCGTCGCCTGAGCCATGCTGGAACGGCGGACGAGGTGGTGGTGATGCATATGAACAGCTTCCTCACCGCAGGCACGGCGCGCTAGAACGTGCTGCTGGGAACGGCTGCCGAGCTCCGGCACATCGTGCTCCCGCGATGGCTTCGGCGACCAGCACTCGGTGCTCCGGTGTGGCTATCGCCTTTATCGTTGGCGCCCGACTTTTTCATCGGCGCGGCATGCCGGATCGTGCTTGTGCGGATCGGCTGTTCTCACGAACGGAAGACGCCGCCATCGGGGTGGTGTTCACCCATAGGCCGTTCGCCTCGGAATCACTCATCCCGCCTCATCCGGTTCCGGAGCGTGGATCATGCTCTTTGGCAACGTGCTCGGCGTGGAAGACCCAGGACCTGTATATCACCGCGGGTATCCCCGTCGGCGTGCTTCTCACCCTGCTCCTCTTGTACAAGGAGATGCTGGTGATGTTCGATCCAGTGTTCGCGGCGGCCATCGGCCCGGCGCGCGCGCTGCACTACCATCCTGATGCTTCTACTGTCGCTCACCGTGGTGGCGGCGCTGCAGACAGTTGGCCTTGTGCTGGTGGTGGCGATGCTGAGCCGCTTCCACCGCCTATCTGCTCACCGATCGCTTCGCCCGCATGCTCGGCATCTCCGCCGGCGTTGGGGTTATTTCTTCGCTGGTCGGGCTATTCGGCAGCTACCACTACCGCGTGTCCAGCGGAGCCGCGATCGTACTGGTGGCGACGCCTTTCTTTGCCATCCTCTTCGCCCCCGGACCGCGGGGTGGTGATCCGCCGCGTGCGAGCCCACCGCGCGGCGCGCCGCACCGCTACCGAGGACGCGCTCAAGCAGGCGCATGCCCTGGTGGCGGAGGGGACACCGGTGACTGCGTCCGCGCTCGGCGCGCGGCTCGGCACGGGTGCCGGGGAAGCAAGGCGCCGCATCGCGGCCCTCCGTACCCAGGGACTGCTCCGCGGTGAGGCGCTTACACCGGAGGGTGACCGCCAGGCGCACCAGATGATCCGCGCACACCGCCTCTGGGAGCGCTATCTGGTGGACGAGGGGGTGCCTCCTGGGCGGAAGTACACGACGCGGCGGAGCGCCTGGAGCACGTCGAGCCGCTGGTCATGGCAGAGCGGCTGGACGCCGCGCTGGGCTCACCACGCTCGGACCCCCATGGCGAGCCCATTCCAACGCCGGAAGGGGAACTGGAGGAGCTGCGGGGCCGGGTGCTTTCAGACCTGAAGGTGGGGGAGAGCGCCCGGATCGTGGCTGTTCGCGAGCAAACGCGTGAAGGGCTGTACCGCCTCGCCGACCTGGGGCTCGTGCCCGCCTGCGAGGTAAACGTCACCGGCCGGGAGAACGGAGCCCTCCTCGTGCGGACGGACGGGGAGCCGAAGCGTGTTGATCTCGCGCTGGCGAACGTGGTGCTTGTCGCGGAGGAAGCGTCGGCCTCCGGAGCCTAGGCCGCCTGCGACCTCCGGGCGGGCACGGGCTCACCGGTCGCCTGCTCGTCCAGCCGCAGCAGCGTGAGCGGCCGTGGCGTGTCCCCCAGGTAAAGCTTGGCATCCATGCTGCCCGGAGACGTCAACCTGGCACGGAACTCCATGCGCGATCCAGCAGCTTCGACCTGCAGGGTCACCCTGTCGCCAGCACTTTGTCCACGGATACGCAGCGGGAAGCTCGTTCCGGAACCCTCCAGTGCCCCGCCACCGGCGATTACGCCTCTCGCATCCTCCGCCAAACCCATATGCCAGGTCAGGGCACCGGTGTGGGCCACCCAGCCCCTGGTCAACCCCGACGGGGCGTTCCGCGGCACCCCGGGGGACGCGAGCGCGGTGTTGCTGCGGTGAGGCGGAGTCGGGGGGCGGTGCAGCGCGAGCCAGGTGCGCCGACAGCGGCGGCACCAGCGGTAGCTGCACGCCGCCCCGAGAACCAGCCTAAGCGGGGCGAGCAAAAAGGGCATCTCCCCACGCATGGTTTCCTCGCGGCAGGAGGGACAGCGTCGGGCCGGGTTGAGGATGAGTCCGCGCATTGCTGGTTACGTGGGGGGGTTCGGGGAAATCCGGCTCGCTCGTTGGCCGTGGGTGTTCGTCACCTGAAAATCTCGGGCCGCGACCGAGCCCGTTGCATGGCACAAGCTTACAGTCGCCGCCGCCCCGGAGATCCATGCAACCTGCCTGGGGTAGTGCACTCTGCAACCCGGTGCCAATTTGAGGAAGCAATGATCTTGAAGCGTATCTATAATGACAAGCTCGCCCAGGCGAGCTACCTGGTGGGGTGCGGCGCCACGGGTGAAGCCCTGGTGGTCGACGCCAACCGGGACGTCGAGCAGTACATCAACGGCGCGGCGGCCGAAGGCTTACGCATCACCCACATCACCGAAACGCACATGCACGCGGACTTCGTGTCCGGGAGCCGGGAGTTGGCCACTCGCACGGGCGCCACGATGTACCTGTCGGGCGAGGGCGATGAAAACTGGAAGTATGCCTTCGCTGAAAGTGCTGGCGCCACTCTACTCACGGACGGCGACACGTTCAACGTAGGCAGTGTACTCATCCACGTGATGTACACGCCCGGACACACCCCGGAGCACCTTACCTTCCTGGTGACCGACACCGTGGCGGCGGACCAGCCGATCGCAGCGCTCACCGGCGACTTTGTTTTTGTGGGCGACGTCGGCCGGCCCGACCTGCTGGAAACAGCAGCCGGGATGAAGGGCACCATGGAAGCCGGCGCGCGCACCCTCTTCCGCTCCCTCCACAAGTTCAAGACGCAGCCCGACTACCTGCAGCTCCTGCCCGGACATGGAGCGGGCTCGGCTTGCGGTAAGGGCATCAGCGCCGTCCCGAGCAGCACGATCGGCTACGAGCGGAGGTTCAACTGGGCCTTTGGGATCGAAGAGGAGGACGAGTTCGTGAGCGCCGTCCTCGCGGGTCAGCCGGAGCCACCGCGGTACTTCGCCGAGATGAAGCGCATCAACCGGGAAGGTCCACGCATCCTCGGTGGCCTGCGTCTTCCACCCCGCCTCGGCAAGGAGCGCCTGAGCACGCTGCTGACCAGGGATGCCCTGGTAATCGACGCCCGCCCGGCAGCGGAGTACGCAACGGGACATATCGCGGGCACCATCAACATTCCGCTTAACCGGTCCTTTAGCACCTGGGCGGGCTGGCTCGTCCCGTTTCACCGGGAGTTTTACCTGCTGGTGGCGGATGAGCGCATGGGTGAGGCGGTCCGTGATCTCGCGATGATCGGGTTGGACCAGGTGGGAGGTTACTTCACTCCGGAGGTGCTCGGGACGTATAAGGACGATGGCGGAGAGCTGGAAACCATCGCACGGATTACCTCCAGCCGGCTGGCGCAGGAGTTGAGCAGTGGCGAAGTCGCCGTTCTGGACGTGCGCGGCCGAGCCGAATGGCAGGCCGGGCATCTCCCGGGGGTAGCAAACATCCCGGTCGGCTATCTACCGAACCGCCTCGACGAGCTTCCGCGGGGAATGCCGCTGGTGGTGCATTGCCAGGGCGGCGCCCGCTCAGCAATCGCCGCCAGCCTGCTCAAGTCGCGCGGCTTCCGCAACGTGATCAACCTGGAAGGCGGGTACGCGGCGTGGGCGGGCGCAGGCTATCCGACAGCGGCGGGGGCGACAACTCAGGCCACCACGGTTCGGTCTTCGAGGTAATCCCGCAGCATGGTTTCGGTTCCGTAGCTCATGTAGCCGAACGGCAGCGTGTCCCGGCTGAACGCGTGGATTTCGCTCACCTCCAGCGGATCGCGGATTTCAGCATCACCCCGTACCTCCGCGGCAACCGCAATCGCGATCGAGTGGCTCCTGGGGTCGCGCTCCGGCCACGAGTAGACACCGACCAAACGTCCCATACGTGCGATCTCGAAGCCGGTTTCTTCCTCCAGCTCCCGACGGGCCGCCTCTTCTACCGTCTCGCCCCAATCGATCAGGCCACCAGGAAGAACCCAGCGGTCCGTGTCAACCCTGCGCACCAGGACGATCGTCCCGTCAGCCCGGATCGGCACCACCACAACGCTGGGCAGCGGATGGCGGAGTACCAGGCGCATGGCTGCCCGCAGATGCCGCCATAGCTGCCCGCTCCGCTTCGCGCGTCGCCGCCGGTCCATGAGGCGAACAGCGCCGCTTCCGGACGTGTTTTTGGTCATTTCGCTCCGCCTAGGCCTTCCGATAGGTGGCGCGCGTTGCGCCCGCCTCGAACGAGATGGTTCTTCCGTCGCGGGTGCCGGAGTACGCGGCAGCCCCGACGGGGCGGAGCCGCAGCGCGTTCCCCTCCGCGGAAAAGGTTCCGTTCTCGATGGCCGGAACGATGCGAACGGGTCCGGCTGACGCCGTCACCCGGGTGTTGATGACGGCGACGTAGGAACCATCCCGGCGAAGAGTGAGATACCCGCTGATCACCTCCGCCTGGCCGTCCGCCTGCTGGCCCACCTGGACGGGAAGCGCGGACCCGTTGAGCTCAACCAGGGCGTAGGTTCCGGCCGCAGCATCAACCGGATCGGTGATGCCGTGGTCGCGGCATGCGCCCAGTGGCAAAGCAACGGCGAGCACGAGCGAAAGGAAGGTACGCATGGAAAGCTCCTGGGGATTGCGTGTCGCGCCCATCGCCTCACACCATCGGGGAGCGTGGAGCACCACCCATCAGATCGCGGTAATAGTCCAGCGTCAGCTCCGCAATCCGTCGCCAGCTGAATTGAGCCAGCACGCGTGCCCGAGCGGCCCTGCCCATGGCAGCTCGCCGCTCCGGATCGCGGATCAGCTCGTTGACGGCGTCGGCGAGCGCGCGGGAGAATGCTTCGGGGTCCCGGGGCTCGGCGGAGCCCCCACCCGCTGCGTCGACCGGGATGAGCAGCCCGGTCTCACCTGGCACCACGATCTCGGGGATGCCGCCCACCGCCGAGGCGACGACCGGCGTTTCACACGCCATCGCTTCCAGGTTGATGATGCCAAAGGGCTCGTACACCGACGGACAAACGAAAACGGCCGCGTGCGAGTAAAGGGAGATGACCTCCTCCTTTGGGAGCATCTCCGGGATCCAGATGATCCCGGCAGCCGCCTCCTGTTTTGCCTCCGCCACCAGGACCCTCATCTCGTGGGCGACCTCCTCCGTATCGGGCGCACCGGCGCAGAGAACCACCTGCACTCCCGGCTGCAGGTAGCGGATCGCGCGCACGAGGTGGAGAATCCCCTTTTGACGGGTGATCCGTCCCACAAAAAGCACCGTCGGGATCTCCGGATCCACACCCAGCCGGCGGAGCGTTGCCGGGGCTGGCCGGGGGCGGTACTCCTCCGGGTCGATGCCGTTGTGGATGACACGGACGCGCTCCGCCGGTACGCCGTAGAGCGTCTGCACATCCTCCTTCATCGCCGCGGAGACAGCAACCACACCGTCGGCATTCTGGTACGCCGTGCGCTCGAGCCAGGTAGTCGCGTGGTAGGCCGTTCCGAGCTGCTCCACCTTCCAGGGGCGGTGCGGCTCCAGGGAATGCGTGGTGAGCACGAGCCGGGCACCGGTCAATGGCCGGGCGATACATCCGGCGAGGTGCGAATACCAGGTGTGGCAGTGCACAATATCGGGGGCATCCACGGAACCCACCATGGCGAGATTGCGACCCAGCGCATCGAGCAGCCGGGCGTGGCGGCGATCCTGAGCCGGGAGCCCTGCCGCTGTCTTGATCCCGTGCACCCGAAGATTTCCATGCACCTCGTGCTGTTCACCGAAGGAGAAAACATCCACCTGGTGAGCTGAGTCATCGGCGCGCGCCAGCTCACGCGAAAGGTATTCCACATGAACGCCGGCCCCGCCGTAGACGTGAGGTGGGTACTCGTTCGTAAACAGAGCGACGCGCATGAACTGGGGAACCTGGAAAGCTGCCTTAGATGACCGTCCCGTCCGGGATTTCCGCGTTCTTGGCGATGACCACGATGCCCTCGCGTATGGAAAAGCCGGGCCCCTCACCTTCCTGAATTCTCTCCTGGTTGGAGATGACACACCGCTTCCCGATCGAGGCGTTGCGATCCACGATCGCGTTTTCGATCCGGGTTCCCTCGCCAATGCCGGGACAGGCGGGGCCCTGAACCGGGTCGCGGGCCACCGGATCTTGCCACCAGTAGTAGTCCGAGCCCAGAATCACAGCCCGGTTGATCCGCGTTCCGCGGCCAATAAAAGAGCGGATGCCGATCACCGCATCCGAAATCTCGCTGTCCACGATCACGCTCCCCTCGCTGATGATCGCGTGCTCCACCGTCGAGCGGGTGATCTTGGCCGGAGGTAGCATCCGCGCGTTGGTGTACAGCGGCATCTTCGTATCGTAAAGGTTGAATGCCGGTTTTGGCTGGGCGAGCATGATATTGGTGTCGAAGTACGAGCGCACCGTACCAATGTCATTCCAGTACGCCGTGAACGGGTAAGAAACCACACGCCGCTCCTGGATGGCACCGGGGATGATCTCCTTGCCGAAATCATAGTCATCAGGGTGCGCATCCAGTACGTCGCGAAGTACCTTTGCGTTGAAGATGTAAATGCCCATCGACGCCAGGTAAATCCTGCCGGCCGCGTTCATCTGGGGTGTCACCGGGCTTTCTTTCGCCGCCAACTGCTCCAGAGCCGGCTTTTCGTGGAACTCCGTGATTCGGTGGTCGTCGTCAGTTTTGAGGATGCCGAAGCCGGGAGCCTCGTCCGCTCGCACGGGCGTGACGGCGACCGTGATGTCCGCCCCCAGCTGGCGATGGTGGGTCAGCATTTCGCGGTAGTCCATCGTGTACAGCTGATCGCCCGACAGGATAATGACGTAGTCGTGAGGGAAGCTGCGAATGTGCGGTAGGGACTGACGGACGGCATCGGCCGTGCCCTGGTACCACTCCTCCGAGGTGAGTGTTTGCTCAGCCGCGACGATAGTTACGAAGCCGCTGCGGAACCGGTCGAACACATACGCCCGGGCGATGTGGTTGTTCAGGCTGGCAGAGCTATACTGAGTGAGCACGAAGATGCGCTCCAGGCCGGAGTTGATGCAGTTGGAGATGGGAACGTCCACCAGCCGGTATTTCCCCGCGAGGGGGACGGCGGGCTTGGCACGATCGCTCGTGAGCGGGAAGAGTCGGGTGCCGGCACCGCCACCCAAAATAACAGCGAGCATCTGGCTCATCGAAGGAGCAGCCTGCGTCGTTGGGGTGAACCGTAGTCGGGCAAAGCATACTCCGCCCAGGGTACCGGCGCCAGACGCCGGTAGTCGGGGCGAGATACAAGAGTCGGTCCAGCAAAAAGAAGCGGGATTGCAAGCTGTTTGGGACAGCGATCAACGCCCTGAGGGCGCGGGGAAGACCTGCTTCCAGGGATTCGCGACGATCAGGCCGACGAGCCCCCCTATTGCTCCTCCAGCGGAGGTTGAGGCGCCCATCTCCGCGACGTGCCACGCCGGCGCGAGATCAGGCCGCTCGCGGGAGTAAGAAGCCTGGTGGCGTACCAGCCCCCCAACCACCCCACCGGCAACCATGCCCAGGACGGCGCATCCGCATAGCGGTCGGATTGAAAAAGTGAATGTAATTGCCGTAACGCCAAAGCTAGCCAGCCGAGACAGCCCAGCACAGCCCCCGTCCGGCTATGGGTCCCGGATCCACCCAGACCCCGCCGCTCCCGCGGGTGGCTCTGGCTATGGGTACCATGTCTTTGTGGCTGCTGCTGTCGATCCTGGCGGTAATCAGGTATAGTGACCGGGTATGAGGCCTAGACTATTCCCAATCCTTTATTCTCTGATTCGCCTATGACAACCCAAAACGTGAGGTATGGCTCCGCCTGGGAAAAATTCCACCTCGCTGTACTTGGCCTCGCGGTGAGCGAAGACTCACTCCAGCAGCGCATTCGCAACGCTTACATTCTCCACCTTTCACTCATTGAGCACGACGATGTACCCGAGGGAATTCGTGAGGAGTTTCACAGCTTGCACGAGACGCTGAACCGCATACCTGCGGTCGCAGGCGAGGGCTCCGCGGCTGCATCAGCGAGCGCCCTTGATGAACTCGAAGCCCCCCGTGTTATCGCGTCTATTGTCTCGATGTATGATCGAATGACAAAGTACGGCCCCAACAGATAACTCGTTCAGAACCGTGGCGGGACCAGCCATGCCTGGCAATGCCCCGTGTCGGCAGGATATGGAGTTCAGCGGGAGAAACGGGTAATACTTACGCATAGAGCTTGAAGTCGCGCTCGTCCAGCCGGGCGAGCAGGACATCGCAGAAGAAGAGCGCCCGCACGCCATCATCGGTAGATCCCTGGTTGGGGAGGATGCCAGGTTTCCCCGCGTGCTCACTAATGCTCACTCGCCGGAAACCGGCACTCCTGAGCAGCAAGAACCCCGGTCAGCTAGGTGCTTGCCGGGGCCTGCTTTCTCCTACATGAGCCGGGTGGGACTCGAACCCACGACCATTGGATTAAAAGTCCAGTGCTCTACCAACTGAGCTACCGGCTCGTCCAACGTTGAAAACTAATGCAGTTGACGGTCCTGCTCAACCTGCGTGCGTCCAGCGGCGGCCCACCCACGCGCCACCGGTCGCGGCGATCGCCTGCACTAGAAGGACGGTCACCGTCTCGCCCAGGGGAAGTCCGGCCCAGCCTCGGGCGCCGCCACCCACCAGCTGAGCGAGCAGATTCGCTATGAGCCAAACAACGACGGAAAATCCTCCGATCGCCAGCCCATGCGCCACCGGGGCATCGGACGCTCTCCGCGCGGTGAAAAACCCTCCCGTACCAAACCCCGCGACAACCGCCAGTAGCGTCCAGGTGGCTGCACCCGGCGCACCGCGGGAAACCAGCCCAAGCTGGATCAGGACGAAAACCGCGGCCGCCGTGATCGCCGCGGCGACAAACCAGCCAAAAGCCACCCAGGACGGCCGAAGGCCGGAGTGACGACGTTCCGCCACTTCGATCACGCGGCGATCAGCGGGGCCGCCGCTCCTTGATGCGGGCAGCCTTGCCGCGCAGTTCACGGAGGTAGTACAGCTTTGCCCGACGTACCCGGCCCTGCCGGAGCAGCTCCACCGAGGAGAACATCGGCGAATGCAGCGGAAACACCCGCTCCACGCCCACGCCGCCGGAGATCTTCCGCACAGTAAAGGTCTCGGAGATACCCCCATTCTTGCGGGCGATGCATACCCCCTCAAACGCCTGGATACGCTCCTTGTCGCCCTCGCGAACACGAACGTTGACGCGGACCGTGTCTCCGGTACGGAAGGTGGGCAGATCGGTACGCAGGTATTCCTGCTGAGTTTCGCTGAACAGGTTCATGGTAGCTCCTTTCTTCTCAAGGGTCTGTGCGGCGCTCCCACAAATCCGGGCGCCGCTCGCGCGTCAGTCGCTCCGCCTCGTCCCGGCGCCACGCCGCAATTCGTGCGTGGTCACCGGTCAACAGCACCGGCGGAACCCGCAGCCCCCGGAACTCCGGAGGACGGGTGTACGACGGGGGGCTGAGCAGCCCGTCGTAAAAGGAGTCGGTCGCAGCCGACTCGTGATCGCTGATGGCTCCGGGCAGCAGACGAACTACCGCATCGGTCACCGCCAGCGCCGGAATTTCACCGCCCGACAGGACAAAGTCCCCGAGCGACACTTCTTCGGTGGCCAGCGCATCCCCAACCCGCTGGTCCACATCTTTGTAATGACCACAAAGCAGCGTGATCTGGTCGGCGAGCGACCAGCGCACCGCGTCATCGTGGTCCCACCGCCGGCCCCGGGCCGACATCAGCAGCACCGGGCCCGCGGGTCCCGCATCCTGCCCGACGGCGAGAAACTCCGCCGCCCGAAAAAAGGGCTCGGGCTTCAGCACCATCCCGGCTCCCCCGCCGTAGGGGAGATCGTCCGCCACCTGGTGCCGTCCTTCAGTGAAGCGACGCAGGTCGACGACGTTGTATTCGACCAGCCCCTTGCCGGCGGCGCGACCGAGGATGCTCTGCGCGAGTGGACCCCGGAAGAACTCCGGGAAGAGCGTCACGATGTTGACGCGCATCACAGGTCGAGCAGTCCCTCCCGCGGCTCGATCTCCAGCACTCGCGCTTCCCGATCCACCTTTCGGACGAGATCCCGGACGAAGGGGACAAGCAGCTCGGAGCGGTCCTGTCGTGCAATGCTGAGCAGGTGTCCACCCGCGGGTGCGTCGTATACCTCCCGCACGTCGCCAACGGGGGCCCCATCCGCCACCACGCGCATTCCAACCAGCTCATGCGTCCAAACCTCGTCCTCGTCCAGCGGATGCGCCTCCTCCCGGGGAAGCAGCAGGGTCCGGCCGCGAAGCCCGTCCACCGCCTCGGTCCGGGACGTATGCTCGGCGGTCTTGAGCAGCAGACCGCCCTTGAAGGGGCGGGTGCGCTCCACCGTCACGCATCCGCCGTCCGGCTTGCCGGCCGGGTCCCCGGTCCGCAGCACTCGCCCGGGGTGGTAAACCTCGTTCGGACGATCCGTTTCCAGCGCTACCGCCAGCTCACCCCGGATCCCGTGCGGCTTGAGTACGACGCCGACGATCAGGTACTCCGGGGCCACGGTCACTCGCCCGGCTTGGACTCCCCTTCTTCCTCACCACCGATGCGCTCCGCCAGGCTTTCCACCGCGTCGCGGGCGGCCTCGACCACCGTTCCGGCTGCACTGGCCACCGCACCCACGGCTGTGGCCACCGCACCGCGCACCGCGTCCGCCGCCCTGCCCGCCGTCTCGGTGATGCTGGCGATCGCGCCCTCAGCCGCGGTCGGCTCATCGTAGACGCCGGCACGCTTCAGGATGGACTGCACCGTTTCGGTAGGCGTCGCACCCTTGGCGAGCCAGGTGCGTGCCTGCGCCTGGTTGACCACCACCGTCGCCGGATTGGTGCGTGGATTGTAGTGCCCCAGGTTGGCGACAAAACGACCATCACGGGGCGAGCTGCTTTCCGCGACCACGATGCGATAGTGCGGGGCCTTCTTGCGACCCATGCGCTTGAGTCGAATTCTGAGCGCCATCCGGTGTTCTCCCTTGGTTGAGTGCGGCGTCCAGCGGTACACTCCGCGGACGATCAGTGGCTAACGGCCGAACGGCATCCCCGCGCCGAACGGCATGCGGGGCATTCCCCCGCCACGCGGCATCATGCCCTGCATTCCCTTCATCCCCTTCATCAGCTTCTGCATATCCTTGAACTGCGTCAGCAGCCGATTGATCTCCGGTACCGGCCGCCCGGAGCCGCGCGATATCCGGGCCCGGCGCGAGCCGTTCAGCAGCTCCGGCTTACGCCGCTCCTGCGGCGTCATGGACAGGATGATCGCCTCGATGTGCTTCATCCTCTGCGGATCCACCTTAATGTTCTTCAGCATCTTGCCGTTAACACCGGGGAGCAGCTTGAGCAGGTTTTCGAGCGGTCCCAGGCTTTGCAGCTGGCGCATGGCGAGCAGGAAGTCGTCCAGGTCGAAGCGCCCCGCGCCCATGACCTTCTTTTCCAGCTTGGCCGTCTGCTCGGCATCGAAGGCGGTTTGCGCACGCTCCACGAGCGACAGCACGTCGCCCTTTTGCAGGATGCGCCCGGCCATGCGCTCGGGATGGAACTCTTCAAGCCCATCCAGCTTTTCGCCGACGCCCAGAAACTTGATCGGCTTGCCGACGGTGCCGAAGATGGAGAGTGCGGCGCCACCGCGGGCGTCGCCGTCCATCTTGGTGAGGATCACCCCCGAAACGTCGAGCGCTTCGTCGAACCCCTGCGCGATGCGCACCGCTTCCTGACCCGTCATGCCGTCCGCCACGAACAAAATCTCGTGGGGGCGGACCTCGACTTTTACCCTGCGAAGCTCGTCCATCAGCTCCGCGTCGATCTGCAGGCGTCCGGCGGTGTCCACGATGACGACGCGGTCTCGCTCACGGCCGGCGAGCTCCACCCCGCGCCTGGCGATCCCCACCACGTCCTGGCTCCCCGGCTCGGCGTACACCGGCACGCCGAGCTGTTCGCCGAGGGTTTGCAGCTGCTCGACGGCCGCCGGGCGGTACACGTCGCAGGCGACCAGCCGCGTCTGCCGCATTTCGCGCTTCATGCGGCGAGCGAGCTTGCCCGCGGTAGTGGTTTTGCCGGAGCCCTGCAGACCCACGAGCAGGATGACGGTCGGGGGGGTGGGTGCGATGGCGAGGGCGGCTCGCTTTTCGCCGAGCATCGCGGTGAGCTCCTCGTGGACGATCTTGACCATCTGCTGCCCGGGCGAAACCGCCTTCAGCACGCAATCGCCGAGCGCCTTGCCTTCCACACGCGCCAGGAAATCGCGGGTGACGGCGAAGTTGACGTCCGCCTCGAGCAGCACCCGGCGAATTTCGCGCAACCCTTCACGGATCATCGCCTCCGTCAGCACACCGCGCTGACGCAAGCCTCCGAGTACCGAATCGAGTTTTTCGCTGAGCTGGTCGAACATCGCCGGGTGCCGGAACGCCTGGAACTGAACAGCCAGGTAATTTAGCCCAGCCCCGGCGTCCCGACAACCCCTTACGCGGGCACGGCCTCCCGATCCGGTACGCCGCTCCACCCGGGCAGCACGTCGAAGACGCGCAGCGCGAGCGGGATTCGGCCGAAGGGCGCGCTCACCTGCACGCCCTGGAGCACCGGTAACCCCTCGGAAAGCATCTCCTGCGCGATGGCGATCCCCTGCTCCACGGCGTACTCCTTCCCCACTGCGCTGGCGCGGCGCATCCGGGCGAGCACCGCCTCCGGGACGACGACACCTGGCACCTCATTGGCGAGGAACTCGGCGTTGCGGGCGCTGACCAGCGGCCATATCCCGGCCACCACCGGGATGCGCAGCCCTTCGCGCTCGATCCGCTCCAGGAAGTAAAAGAGCTGCGCGACGTCGAAGACGGGCTGGGTGATGGCGTACTCCGCACCCGCCTCCACCTTCCAGCGAAAACGGCTGAGCTCGTGCTCCAGATCCTCGGCGCCCGGGTTCACCCCTACGCCGAAGACGAAACGGGTGGGCTGGTCGAGCGCGTTGCCGCCAGGGTCAAGGCCACGATTCAGCCGTGCCACCAGATTGGTGAGCCCGATGGCATCAATGTCGAAGACCGCCGTTGCGTCAGGGTACGGGCCCATCTTGGGTGGGTCCCCAGTGATCAGAAGCAGGTTGCGCAGGCCCAGCGCATCGGCCCCCAGCAGGTCCGACAGCATCCCCAGCAGGTTGCGGTCACGGCAGGCGTAATGAAGCACCGCCTCGATACCCACCCGCTGCTGGATGAGCAGTGCCGTTGGAAGGGCCCCCATCCGGCTTTGTGCTCTGGGCCCGTCCGGGACGTTGACCCCGTCCACTCCGGCGGTCTTGAGCAGCTGCACTCCCTGCAGCACTGCGGTGGGATCGGAGCCACGGGGCGGCACGATCTCCACGGTGGTCACAAATTCTCCGCGGGCGAGTTTGGCTCCCCAGGCGGAGCGCTGAGCCAGCGGCACCTGGGCCTTTTCTTCCGGCGCACTTTCCCCGGCGTGAAGGTGAACGCGACGGGTGCCGGGCGCCAGCATGCGGACCGCGTCGCGCATGCGCCCGATGTGCTCCGGAGTGGTACCGCAGCAGCCCCCGATGAAGCGCACGCCTTTGCGTAGCAGACGGGCCGCGTACTTGGCCATGTACTCGGGGCTCGCCATGTAGATGGTGCGGCCGTCCACGTCGCGGGGGAGGCCGGCGTTCGGCTGCGCCGACAGCGGGCAATCCGTCGCTCCGAGCATAGCCTCCACGTTGGCCAGCATGGCATGCGGCCCGACGCTGCAGTTCATCCCCACCACCTCGACGCCAAAGCCGGTCAGCTGCTCCGCCACGCTAGCGGCCTCGGTCCCGAAGGCGGTGCGCCCATCCTCGCGAACCGTCACCTGCGCGACCACCGGAAGGTCACATGCTGTCCTAACCGCGCGAATCGCCTGCTCGATTTCCGCCAGGTCGCCAAAGGTTTCCAGGATGAACAGATCCACGCCGCCCTCCAGCAGCGCCTCGATCTGCTCACGGAAGATCGCGTGAGCCTCCTCCCTGGACGTGGGACCGTACGGCTCGATGCGCAGCCCGAGCGGACCGATCGCACCCGCGACCGACGCGCGATCGCCGGCAGCCGCGCGGGCCAGCTCCGCGGCGCGGGCATTGATCGCCCGCAGCTCCTCCTCCAGGCCGTACTTGGCCAGCTTTACCCGATTGGCGCCGTACGAGTTTGTTTCGAGGATTTCGGCGCCCGCCTTCAGATAGGCGCGATGCACCTCCGTAACCAGGTCCGGCTGGCGCAGGTTGATTTCGTCGTAGCTCCGGTTGATGTACACCCCGCGGGCGTACAGCATGGTGCCCATGGCCCCGTCGAACAGGTGCGGGCGACCGTCTGCGATCAGCTCACGGAAGTCGCGCATTTCAGGGAGAAGTCGCGGGGTGGAAGATGTCGTCTACTTCCACCGCCGTCCGCCCGGTGGAGCGGACCAGCCAGAGCACCCTCCCGTCACTGCCGATTCCAAACTCCGTGTCGCCGTTGCGAGCCCTGCACCGCGTCTGGCTACCGCCGGTCGGGTACACCCAGCGGTGCGCGGTCGCGCCGCGCATGCGCTCGATCGCCTCGTCCACTGCCGCGGGTGCAAAATCCCCCGGAAACTGGGTACGCAGATGCTCCAGTGCACCTGTCGGGCAGTCAGCCGGTGCGGCACCGAGCCGGTCGGTAACCACCTGCGCGGGATCACCGGGCTGCACGCGGCGCAGCTCCGCCCGTCGCCCCCAATCGCCGGAAGCGAAAAAGGCCCAGGCCAGTGCCAGCAAACCCAGACCCGCCACGATGGCCGTCGCCAGGCGAATCTGCTTCGGACTGACCCGCATTGCATTGTCGATGTCGCGACGTCGCTGTGCCATCCCTGCCCCCTTAAACCACGCTGAAGTATTTGGCCGCCGGATGGTGGACTACCAGCGCGGCGGTGGACTGCTCCGGATCCAGCTGGAATCCGCTGGTCAGCTTGACACCGATGGTTGACTCAACCGGCAGCAGCTGGAACAACGTGGCGTGCTGTTCCACGTCCGGGCAAGCGGGGTACCCCCACGAGTATCGCAGGCCCCGGGGCGCCGCGATCCCGAGCTCCTGCCTCACCCGCTGGTTGATGTACTCCGCCGTACCTTCCGCCGCCTGCACGCTGAAGCCGTGAAGAAAGTACCCCTCGGAGTAATCACCGGCCGCATTGCGCGCCGCGATGGCGGCCTCCGCACGGTCGCCGCTGGTGACCACCTGCAGCACGAGCACATCGGAAGGGGCGCCATTCTCCAGCGGGCGGAAATAGTCGGCCAGGCAAAGCTGCTCGCGGCCTTCCTGTCGTGGGAAGGGGAAGCGTCCGATTTCGCGGGTTCGCTCCGCCGGGTCGAAGACGACGACCGCATCGCCGTCGCGACCGGCCGGAAAGTACCCGTAAATGGCGCGCGGGCGCAGCCACCCCTGCGTGCGTGCTTCCCGGGTGTAGCGGGCAAGGCGCGGCTCGAAATCTTCCCGAACGAGGCGTTCCCACTCGGCGCCTTTGGCATTGCTCGCACCCCACTGCGCGCGGTATAGCGCATTCCGGTCTATGCAGGCGACAACGTCATCGATCGGGATACGATCAAGCACCTTGATCCCCCAGAAGGGCGGGCTGGGGACATCCGCGGGCTGCACCGCGGGGTTTTCACGCGAGGCGGGGCGCATCGTCTTGCCACGCTCCTTCAGCTCCGCGTACTTGCGGGAGCGCTCCACCATACCTTCGTTGTGCGCCCGCACGAACTCCGCACGGGTGTCGGCGGCCTGAAGCCGGTCCATGGTAGCCAGACCCTCGAATGCATCCTTGCAGTAGAACATTCCCGCCCGGTACACCTCTTCTCCGTCCACCGTGGCGGCCGCCCGCACGAAGCTCGGATTGATCGCGGCGCCGCCCACCAGCAGCGGGTACTCCAGCCCGCGGCGGTGCAGCTCCTGCGCGCACAGCGTCATCTGCTTGGAGGTGGAGACCAGGAGCGCGCTCAGGCCGATTGCATGCGCACCCACCTCCTCGGCCTTTTCCAGAATGGTGTTGAGGGGCACCTGCTTGCCCAGGTCGAACACCGTGTAGCCGTTGTTGGTGAGGATGGTGTTGACCAGGTTCTTGCCGATGTCGTGCACGTCGCCGTACACGGTGGCGAGCACAACCTTCCCCTTTGGTCTGGCCTTCCGCCTTTTCCAGATAGTTTTCCAGACGCCCCACCCGCGCTTCATCACCTCCGCGCTTTGCAGCACGAACGGCAGGATCAGCTCGCCCGCACCGAACTTGTCCCCCACTTCTTTCATCGCGGGGAGGAGCACTTCATTGAGCACCGGGACAGCACCGTGGCGCTCCACCGCCCTGTCGATCAAATCTTCCACACCCTCCTTTTTGCGGTGCAGGATCTTCCAGTGAAGGGCGGCTTCCGGCTCCATCTCCGCAGTCGGATCGATGGCGCTTTCGGTTTCACCTGAGCGCCCTTCGTAGAAGGCGATAAAGGCGGCGAGGGGGTCATGGTCATGCTCCGGAGTACGCCGGTCCCAGATCAGATCGTCGGCGAGGCGCCGCTCTTGCTCGTCGATCTCGAAGTAAGGCTTGATATGTGCCGGGTTGATGATGGCCGTGTCCAGCCCCGCCTCGACGCAGTGGTGAAGAAACACCGAGTTGAGCACGGCGCGGGCATGGGTCGCCAGCCCAAAGCTCACGTTGGAAACGCCGAGTGTGGTGAGAACGCCCGGCAACTCCGCCTTGATGGCACGGATGCCGTCCACGGTCTCCAGCGCCGAGCGGCGGAACTCTTCCTCGCCAGTCGCGAGCGTGAACGTCAGCGCGTCGAAGATGAGTGCATCCGGCTGCAGGCCGTACTCGTTCACGGCGATGTCGTGCATCTTGCGAGCGGCGATCAGCTTGGTTTCGGCGGTCTTGGCCATCCCGCCCAGCTCGTTGTCGATCGTCAGCGCAATGACAGCAGCGCCGTGCGCGGCTACGTGGGGGAGGACACTGTCGACGCGCTCGCGCCCGTTTTCCAGGTTGATCGAGTTCACCACCGCTCGCCCCGGGGACTGCTTCAGCGCGGCTTCAATGGTGGCCGCCTCGGTGGAGTCGATGCAGAGCGGAGCATCCACGCCCTGCGACAGCAGCTTGACCACGGTTCGCATCTGGTCGTCTTCGTCCTGCCGCTCGGTCAGGGCGACGCATACGTCCAGTACGTGCGCACCGCTCTCCGTCTGGTTGCGAGCGACATCGAGAATGCCGTCGTAATCGTCCGCCAGCAACAGGCGCTTTACCTTGCGGCTCCCCTGCGCGTTGACGCGCTCGCCGATCATGGTGGGCCGGGGCTCCTGGATCAGGTCCGTTGCCCGAATGGCGCTGCTCAGCCGTGGTACGTACTCGACTTCCCGGGCCCTGGGGGCGATCCCTCCGACGCGTGCGACCAGCTCCCGGATGTGTTCCGGCGTGGTGCCGCAGCACCCTCCCACCACGCTGACCCCGTGCTCGCGGACGAACTCTTCCAGATCGTTCGCAAAAGGCTCGGGCTGGAGCGGGTAAACGGCCACCCCGCCCTCGTTGTGAGGGAGTCCCGCATTGGGAATCACCGAGATCGGCAGCCGTGAGTTTTCGCTCAGGAACCGGATCGGCTGCCGCATGTGCTCCGGCCCGGTTGAGCAGTTGAGGCCGATCACGTCTACACGAAGCGACTCCAGCGTGGTCATGGCCGCGGCGATGTCAGTGCCCAAGAGCATCCTTCCGGATGTATCCAGCGTCACCTGCACCTGCAGCGCCACGGCACGCCCTGCTTCCGCAATCGCCGAGCGGCAGCCGAAGATTGCCGCCTTCACCTCCAGGATGTCCTGCGAGGTTTCGATCAGCAGCACGTCCACACCGCCCTCGATCAGCGCGGCCGCCTGCTCCTGAAACACCGGAACGAGCTCGTCAAAAGTTATGTTTCCGAGCGTGGGGTCGGACGCCGATGGGAGGAAACCGGAGGGCCCGATAGAGCCGGCTACGAAGCGCGGCCTGTCTGGTGTGGCAAAACCGTCCGCGACGCGACGGGCGAGTGACGCCGCGGCGACGTTAATTCCGCGCACCTGCTCCCCAAGCCCGTACTCCCCGAGCGTGATCCGATTGGAGCGAAAGGTGTCCGTTTCCAGCACGTCACAGCCCGCCTCCATGTAGGAGGTGTGAATCTCCTCGATGACGTCAGGCTTGGAAATCACCAGGTAGTCGTTGCACCCCTCCAGCCGGGGGCCACCGAAATCAGCGGCTGACAGGTTGTACTGCTGGATCGAAGTGCCCATGGCACCATCGAACACGAGCACGCGCTCGCGGAGTGCATCCAGGTACGGCAATGAAGAAAAGCGAATCATGAACTATGAATGCGAAAAGCCCCGCGACATGGTGTGCGGGGCTGGGAGCGCTGCTCTACGGGCTCTATCCCGACACTTTAGCGTTTTTTAAGGTGGTCGCAAGCGGTCGCGCAAATCACTCCACCGCGCCTCTCGGGCGCATCACGAGAACAAATTACTCCTGACCGCCCGCACGCGCAAGCACCTCCACCTCTTCCGGAGCCACTGGAACGCCCCGCGTCAGGATTTCCCTCCCCTGCCGCGTGACCAGCGCGTTGTCCTCGATGCGCACGGCGATTCCCCGGAAGTCCTGGGGAACGTCATCCTCTTGAGGAATGTAAAGCCCTGGCTCGACGGTAAGTACCATCCCCGGCTCCAGCACGACGGGCCCGGCAGCATCTCGGTAGATCCCCGCGTCGTGAACGTCAAGTCCCAGCCAGTGCGAAGTCTGGTGCATGTAAAAGCGCTTGTACGCCCCAGACTCGATCAACCCGCTGACATCTCCGGTGAGCAGACCGAGGTCCACCAGGCCCTGGGTAAGCGCGCGCACCGCCACATCGTGAATCCCAGCCACCGACGCGCCGGGAGCCACTGCTGCGAGACCGGCTTGCTCCGCCGCGAGGACCAGCTCGTATACGGCGCGCTGCGGCGCCGTAAAGCGCCCGGAAACCGGCCAGGTACGGGTAATGTCCGCGCAGTACATGGCGTACTCGGCACCGGCGTCAAGCAGGACGAGATCGCCGGCGCCTGCGCGGCGGTCATTGCTGGTGTAATGGAGCACTCGGCCATTGGGCCCCGAGGCGACGATCGAGGGGTACGCGGGGCCCGTCGCGCCCGCCGACCGGAAGGCGAAGTGCAGGGCTGCCTCGATCTCCCACTCTCCGGCACCTGGGTGCGCCGCGCCCATCGCCTGGCAGTGCCCGGCAGCAGTAATCTCGGCAGCGCGCCGGATGCAGGCGATCTCGTGCGTATCCTTGATCATGCGCATGGGGCCAAGCACGCGATCGGGGTCTTCCACACCCCGGGGTCCGCGCCCGCTACGGGGGCGGGAGCGCCGAAAGTCGGCGAGCAGATGGACGATGCGGCGGTCCATCTCCGGGCTTCTGCCGAGCGCGTACCAGATTCGGTCCGCGGGTTCGAGCAATCCCTTCAAGCGCTGATCCAGTTCAGCGAGTGCGTAGGCCGCGTCGGCACCAAAGCTGTCTCGCGCGCCTTCCACGCCTGCACGCGGACCACTCCAGCTTTCACGCTCCGGATCTCGCGGTCGGACGAAAAGGGTGAAACGATGCTCAGCGTCGTGAGGCGAAAGCACCGCGACCGCGCCCGGCTCCGGAAAGCCCGTCAGGTAAAAAAAGTCGCTGTCCTGGCGAAAGGGAACTTCGGTGTCGCCGGACTTGTAGAGTTCCGGGGCTGCCGGGAGCACCGCGACGCCGTCGCCGATTTGCTCCAGAAAGCGGGCACGGCGGGCTCGGAACACTTCGTGGGAAGGCATTTGTGGTGCTTGCAAATTGGCAGCTCCGGTTGATGCGAGGCCGTTCTCCGGTTAGCTTAGAGCCCTCATTATACAACAACTTCCGCGGGTATTCGCTTGCTTATGCGTCGTTCCGGCCTGCTCGTTGGCTGCATATTCAGCTTGATGGTTGCCACCGCATCCGCGGCGCAGGCGAGTCGTCCGGCGGTCAAGGATTGCGGCTCCTGGGAGGCTTCCCGGCGCAACCCGACCGCTTCGGAGCTGCGCTGCCTCTTCGGCATCCGCGGGCCGGGGCGGTTTGGCCTTTTGTCGTACCTGGACGTACCGGTTTATCAGCCCAAGACACCGCTCCCGGGCACCCACGTAGTGGGCGTCGCCGGCTTGCCGCGCCCGAATGCCGGTGAAAGCTACGAAGCATGGGAGTGGCGCATGCTCCGTACGCACTTCGGACCGGAGGCCCGTGAGACTTACAACGGGCTCGAGCTGACGGACCCGTTCTTCGCCACGAGACTCATGCAATTTGAGCGGCGCCTCGCGGAAGTCGGTGTTGGGGCGCGACGCCGGGAAACCTGGCGCGCTCCCTCCCGCCAAGCTTTTCTTTTCCAGCAGGGCCGCTCGCGCCCGGGGGCGCTCGCCACCAGCACACTCACCTCCTGGCACACCCGCGTTGACGAGCGTGGGCAGCCCGCCGCGCGGGCTGCTGACTACAACGTGGGTCGTGGCGGGATGCAGCGCTTCCATGCGATCGCCGCCGAGGTGGGGCTGCAAAGCTACGGGGCGGACTCCAACGATCCGGGGCACGTTTTCCTGGCCGGCGGGGAGCAGGCGGTGACTGATCAGGAGGTCATCCTGCTCCGACTCCTTCCCCGGGTGCCGCACGTCACCATCGCAACCGGACGGCCGGCGGATGAAAACCCCACCCGGGCGGTGCTGGCGCAGTTCCGGGAAGCGGCGCTCAGCTGGGCCTTTCAGCCCTTTATCCCCGAGGTGATCGCCGAGGTACTGGTGCCGCGTGACCCGCCCGCCGTCATGGCGGTGCGCAAGCAGTATGCGCTGCGTCGGGTCACGGCCTCGCCTCCAGCCACTGCTCGACGCGGGAAGGCGCCTCGCTGAACTTCCAGCCACTGACCACCCAGCTCCGCACGCGCTCCCGAATCTCCCGGACGTCCGCCACTCCCTCCCGGCCCGGAGCCAGCCAGTCGTCGCTTGACCACTCCCGAAATGAAACGCGCCCCGCAGGGTCGGGGCGCCAGAGCAGAAGCAGGACGCCTGGGGCGCCCGTAGGGTCCGCGGCGTGAACCGCCAACGTTTCGCTGCCGCTCACCAGCGCACTCCCAGCGAGCCGTCCACCGCCATCGCCACGAAGAGCAGCGCCAGGTACAGCAGCGAATTTCGGTAAAGCGTCCACGCGGGCCGGGTCAAATCCACGGCACGGACCAGGCGCACCACATCCCGGAGCAGCCACAGGCCGAGCGCCAGCGCGAGCATCCCGTAAATCGGTCCCAGCCCGCCGTACGACACCGGTACCAGCGTGAGTGGGATCAGCAGCAGGGTGTACATCAGCATCTGCCGAAGTGTGTTCCGCTCGCCCCAGATGTTGGGCGCCATGGGAACTCCCACTCGCCCGTAGTCCTTTTGCTTCACGAGCGCCAGCGCCCAGAAGTGCGGCGGCGTCCAGAAGAAGACGATCAGGAACAGGTATGCCGCCGTCAACGTCACCTGCCCGGTCGCGGCGGCCCAGCCGACCAGCGGCGGGAATGCCCCTGCCGCGCCGCCGATGACGATGTTCTGGGGGGAGGTCCGCTTCAGCCACCCGGTATAGATGAAGACGTAGTACAGCAATCCGGCGAGCGCCAGCAGGGCACTGAGCAGGTTGACGCGGAGCGCAAACAGGACAAACGAGGCCGAGGCGAGCGTGACCCCGAACCCCAGCACGTGCGCCGGGGACATGCGGCCGCTGGGGATGGGGCGGAGCGCGGTACGGGGCATTCGGGCGTCGATGTCCCGGTCCATGTACATGTTGATCGCATTCGCACCTCCCGCCATCAGGTACCCGCCCACCATCGTCCACAGCACCGTCCAGCTATCCGGCCAACCCCGCACGGCGATGATCATCGGCGCCAGGGTGGTGACGAGCAACAGGGAGATGATGCGGGGCTTGGTGAGGGTGACGTAATCACGGAGCCGCTGACGCACCCCCCAGGACCGCCCCTGCGCGGCGAGACCCGCCCGCTGGGTGGCGGTGGTCATTGCGCGGGTAGGTGGCGGAGCAGTATCCGGCATTCGTGACGCCCGTGGGCAGCTTGGGAAGACGCGGGTTCGAAGCGGGTAAATATACAGGGCGGCAGGAGCTACGCCACCCTGCTCCACCGGCCGGCGTTTGCCAGCAAACCCGGCATCATCGTTGCGTCCAGCGCTCTCGCTCAAAATTTGCCCGCAATGAGGAGGTTCGAGGATGCAGTCCATACCTTCGGAAGTCCACCCGGTCGGGGCGCGTGACCGGAAGCAAGACATGAATGTCGGCGATGCCGAACGTTTTGTGAGTGTACTCGCCGGGGCGGCTGTCGCTCTGGCGGGTTTGCGGCGCGGCAAGGGGGCCGGGCTTGCAGCGGCCGCTGCGGGTGCTGCTCTTGTCCATCGGGGCGTGACCGGCCACTGCAATGTCTACGGAGCCGCCGGTATCGACACCAGCGATAAGGGCCGCATCGAACAGGCGGTGGCGATGCTCCCCGCGAACCGGGCGCTGCATGTGGAGCGGGTGTTCACCGTCCGCCGCTCGCCCGAGGATCTTTACGGGTTCTGGCGCAAACTGGAAAACCTGCCCCGCTTCATGCAGCACCTGGAGCGGGTTGAGGTGCTGGATGAACGTCGCTCGCGCTGGGTGGCCAGGGGCCCGGCTGGAACGGACATCGAGTGGGATGCCGAGATCCTCGAGGATGCTCCCAACCAGCGCATCACCTGGCGCTCCCTGGAAGGTGCGGACGTGGCCAACGACGGCACCGTTCGCTTCGAGCCGGCTGCCGGCGGCCGAGGCACGGAGGTTCGGGTGTCCCTGTCCTATTCTCCGCCCGCGGGAAAGCTGGGCGCCACGGTAGCCAGGCTCTTTGGTGAAAATCCCGAACAGCAGATCAGGGATGACCTTCGCCGCTTCAAGAGCTTGATGGAAGCCGGCGAAATCCCTACCACGGAGGGGCAGCCCTCAGGGAGGAAATAGCCATGCGCGCACTCGTCTGGCACGGCACGCACGACGTTCGCGTGGACAACGTTCCTGATCCAGAGATCCTCAATCCGCGGGATGCGATCCTCCGCATCACGTCCACGGCGATCTGCGGCTCGGACCTTCACCTGTACGACAATTACATTCCCACTTTGCAGAAGGGGGACATTCTCGGCCATGAGTTCATGGGCGAGGTAGTGGAGACCGGACCGGAGGTCAAGAACCTGCGGGTGGGCGACCGGGTGGCGGTGCCGTTCACCATCTCCTGCGGGAGCTGCTTTTTCTGCACGTCGGACCTGTGGTCACTTTGCGACAACGGGAACCCGAACGCCGAGATGGCTGAAGCCATGTGGGGGTTTTCGTCGGCTGGTATGTTCGGGTACTCGCACCTGACGGGGGGCTATGCGGGCGGCCAGGCGGAGTACGTACGAGTGCCTTACGCCGATGTTGGCCCGATCAAGATCCCCGAGGGCCTCAGCGACGACCAGGTGCTCTTCCTCACGGATGTTTTCCCGACCGGGTTCATGGCCGCGGAAAACTGCAGCATCCAGCCAGGGGACACTATCGCCGTCTGGGGCTGCGGCCCGGTGGGGCAGTTCGCGATCCGGAGCGCGTTCATGCTCGGCGCGCATCGTGTGATTGCGCTCGACCGCTTTCCGGAACGGCTCCGCATGGCGCGCGAAGGCGGTGCCGAAGCGCTGGACTACACGGAGGTCGGGAACACGCTGGACGTGGTGGAAAGGCTGCGCGACATGACCGGCGGCCGGGGACCGGATGCGTGCATCGATGCCGTGGGTATGGAGGCGCACGGCGTGGGGCTGGAAGGTTGGTACGACAAGGTCAAGCAGGTCACCCAGATGCAGACGGAGCGCCCGATCGCCCTGCGCCAGGCGATTCAGGCGTGCCGCAAGGGCGGCGTGGTGTCCATACCCGGCGTGTACGGCGGCGTGGCGGACAAGATCCCGCTGGGTGCGATGATGAACAAGGGCCTGACGCTTCGCATGGGGCAAACCCACATGCAGCGCTATCTGCAGCCGCTTCTCGGGCACGTCGAGGAGGGGCGGATCGACCCGTCGTTCGTCATCACTCACCGCATGCGCCTGGACGACGCACCGGAAGGCTATCGGATCTTCCGCGACAAGCAGGACGAGTGCATCAAAGTTGTTCTCAAACCCTGAGCTGACACGAGGATCGCATGGCAGACACCACAGTGATGAAGGTTCACTCGCAGGTATCCCCGAGCGGCGAGATGGGGCAAAAGTATCTCGCCTCGGGCAAGGCCATCTCCATGAGGTTGTGGGAGAACCAGCAGCCGGATGAGGCCAAGCCGGAAAGTACCCGGGAGTACGAGACGGTGGGTTATGTGATCAGCGGACGGGCCGAGCTGCACCTGGAGGGGCAGATGGTTCTCCTGGAGCCCGGCGACTCGTGGACGGTGCCGAAGGGGGCGAGCCACACCTACCGCATCCTGGAAGCCTTTACGGCGGTGGAGGCCACTCATCCCCCGGCACAGGTGCACGGGCGCGACGAGTCGTAGCCCCCGGCGGGAGCAGCTGGTGGGACGCGGGGTAGTCGCGGGGTGGATCCGCGCCCTGCTCCGCGTCCCGCTCTTTTACAAGATCCTGGTAGCCAACGCCGCACTCGTCATCCTGGGCGCGGTAGCGGGGACGCTCGCCACGGCCGACTGGGTGCGCGTGTGGCCTCGCCGCTCCACCGCGGAGCTGGCAGGCTTCCTCGCTGCGGGCGGCGTGGTCATTTCGGTGGTGGTGAACGCAGTCATTCTGCGCCTGGCGCTGGGTCCCCTGGCGCTACTGGAGCGTACCGCGGAGCAGGTCCGCGCGGGAGATCTTGAAGCTCGCGCCCCCCGCTCTCCCCTGTCCGACCGCGAACTTGATCGGCTGACCGAAACGTTCAACGCCATGCTGGACACGCTGGACGCGTACCGCGGACGACTGCGGGACACCGCGGCGCGAGCGCTGTCCGCAGCGGAAGAAGAGCGGAAGCGCATCGCACGCGAGCTGCACGACGAGACCGCGCAAACGCTGGCGGCGCTGCTGCTCCGCGTTCGCCTGGCGCGCAGCGTGGATGATCGCACCGCCCGTGACGAGCTGCTCGAAGATCTTCGGACAGAAATCAGCACGGCTCTGGAAGGGATACGCCGGTTCGCGCGGGGTTTGCGCCCACCCGCCCTCGACGAGCTTGGACTGGTGCCGGCCATCGGGTCCCACGCGCGCAACCTGGAGGAGAGCGCCGGCATCACCATCACGCTGGAGGCGGATCCGCTGGAAGAGCTGCTTCCCCCGGAGGGAGAGCTGGCCCTTTACAGGATCGTCCAGGAGGCACTCGCCAACGTGGTCCGCCACGCCGCTGCCCGTCGCGTTCGAATCCGCCTCGCGCGGGAGCACGGCCACGTGGTAGCCGAGGTGGAGGACGACGGCCGCGGGTTTCGCGCGGCCAAAGCGACGCGCACAGGTGCAGGTCTGGGGCTTTTTGGCATGCATGAGCGCGCGGCGTACCTTGGTGGGCGCGTGGAGGTGCACAGTGTGCCCGGACGAGGTACACGCGTACGAGCCGAAGTCCCCATCAGCGGAGGGATTCATGTCTGACCCCATTCGTGTGCTGCTCGCGGATGACCACACGGTGCTCCGCGCCGGGCTCCGTGCCCTTCTCGATCGCGAACCGGACATGCGGGTGGTGGGTGAAGCAGCCACCGGCGAAGAAGCGGTGGAGCGCGTGGAGGAGCTACGTCCGGACGTGGTGGTGATGGATTTGTCCATGCCGGGCGGGGGCGGATTGGAGGCCACCCGCCGTGCCAGCGCCCTCGGGTACGGGACGCGGGTGCTGGTGCTTACCGTGCACGCGGAGGAAGAGTACCTGATTCCCGTGCTGGAGGCAGGCGGTTCGGGCTACGTCACCAAGACCAGCGCCGATGAAGACCTTACGCAGGCAATCCGCACGGTGGCTCGCGGAGACGTTTTCCTGTATCCAAGTGCCGCCACCCTGCTCCTCCGCGGCTTTACCGCCAAGGGCGAAAAGGGCCGGGATCCGGTGGAGCGCCTTACGGACCGGGAGCGCGAAGTGCTCGGTCTCACCGTGGAGGGCTTCAGCTCCAGCGAGATCGGCCGGAAGCTTTTCATCTCACCCAAGACGGTGGATACCTACCGGGCTCGCATCATGGAAAAGCTGGATCTTCATCACCGCAGCGAGCTGGTTCGGTTCGCGCTGCAAACGGGCTTGCTCAAGGCCGAATAGTCCCGCACTGGTGCCGGGACGGGGATTCCTGGTATTTTTGGGCGAGTCCCACCGATTCCGCATACGGGAGAACACCATCGATGTCTGTACCGACCCCTGGAATGGTGGTCATTATCGGCAGCGGTCCAGCAGCCTGGACCGCTGCCATTTACGCCGCGCGCGCCAATCTGGAGCCGGTGGTCTACGAGGGAGAACCATCCCGGGACATGATCCCCGGAGGTCAGCTGATGTGGACCACCGATATCGAAAACTTTCCCGGCTTTCCGGAGAGTGTCGATGGCCAGGAGCTGATGCAGCGGATGAAGGAGCAGGCAGTCCGCTTTGGAACGCGCGTGGTCGGGGAAAACATCGCTTCCGCCGACCTGAGCACGTACCCCTTCAAGCTCCAGCCCAGCTGGAGCGACGGCATCACGGCCCGATCCGTTATCATCGCCACCGGTGCCCGCGCCAACTGGATCGGCCTGCCGAACGAGTTGCGACTGGCGCAGAACGGTGGCGGAGTTTCGGCCTGCGCAGTGTGCGACGGGGCCCTGCCCTTTTTCAGGGACAAGGTGCTGGCGGTAGTTGGGGGCGGCGACTCCGCCATGGAGGAGGCGACCTACCTGACCAAGTTCGCCCGGGAGGTGGTGATCGTCCACCGGCGCGATCAGTTCCGTGCGTCCAGGGTGATGGCCGATCGGGCGCTCACCAACCCCAAGATCCGGGTGGAGTGGAATACGCAGGTCGCGGAGGTGCTCGGTGACGAGTTTGTCACCGGGTTGCAGCTGCGTGACACGATCACGGGGAGAGAGCGGGAGCTGGAGGTGGGCGGCCTTTTCGTGGCTATCGGGCATACACCCAACACCGACTTTCTGCATGGCCAGCTTGACCTGCATCCCAATGGATACATCAAGGTGTTCGCCGGCCGAACCTGCTCCAGCGTGCCCGGGGTATTCGCCGCGGGCGATGTGATCGATGACTACTACCGGCAGGCGATCACATCCGCGGGTACCGGGTGCATGGCGGCGCTGGAAGCAGAGCGCTGGCTCTCCCACCACGGCGTGGAAGAGGCCGTGTCACCCGTGCTCGAAACCGCCGAAACCCAGCCTGCACTGACGGCCGACTGAAGGAATCAGGGCGGCGGGAGGGTCGGTACCGGCTCCGCGGGAGGCACCGGCCTGCCGCCCCGGAATACATCCCCCAGTCCCTGCACCGCGCGCTGCAACCAGCCGTCGAGGCCGGTGTTCAGGTGGACCGCACACTGCTCCGTCGGCTCCGTTCCCGCGATGAAGTATTCGCCGGCCACCTGCTCGGGCGGACAATCGTCCGTGGCCAGCTGGCCGCTCTCCCGGTCGATTTGCGCCTGCACCAGGTCCGCCGGCGGCTGCCAGGGTGCGGGCACCGGCCGGGTCCGGTAGTACTCCGCCACCACCTTGCCCCACACCGGAGCCGCCAGCCCGCCCCCGGAGGCGCCCCGCAGGATGCGCTTCGGCTCATCGAAACCGAGCCACACCCCCGCCACCAGGTCCGGCGTCACGCCCACAAACCATACATCGGCGGCATCGTTGGTCGTGCCGGTTTTGCCCGCGGCGGGCACGTTGAGGGGCAGCCCGGCAGCACGCACGCCCACGCCTGTGCCGTGGTTCACAACCTCCTCCATCAGCTGCGTGGTCAGAAAGGCCACGGCAGGCGGCAGCGCCTGGCGGCTCCTGGTGGGCACTTCCCAGAGCACACGGCCGCGAGAATCCTCCACGCGCCGGATGATCCGGGGCTGGACCACCACGCCATTGTTGGCGAACGCTGAATAGGCTGCGGTCAGCTCCAAGGGGATCACGTCCGCAGCGCCCAGGAACGTCGAGGGGTACTCCCGAATCGGTGTGGTGATCCCGAGATCCCGGGCCGTCCCGATCACGCGCTGCACGCCTGCTCGCTCCCCCAGCGCCACCGCCGCCCGATTGGATGAGACGCGCAGGCTGCCGCGCAGGTCGAGGGGAATGCTGTCGGCAACATGGTCAGCCGGGTAGTAGCCGCCCGAGCTGGCCAGTGCGCCAGGTCCGACCAGCGTGGTGGTCATCGGCACTCCGCCGGCAAGCGCCGCCGCGTAGACCAGGGGCTTGAATGCGGAACCCGCCTGCCGCTTCGCCTGCACCACGCGGTCGAACTGGGAGATCCGGAAGTCGCGCCCGCCGACCAGGGCCCGCACATCCCCGGTACGCGCATCCATCGCCACGAACATTCCTTGCAGGCAGGAGGCAGGCTTGGCGGGCACACAACCGGGGTGCCGGAAGGTACCGAAGCGGCCCGCTTCCACCGCTTCGATCTGCTGTCGCAGCTCTCGCTCCGCTGCCTGCTGCATGGGCGGGTCCAGGGTGGTATAGACCCGCAGACCGTCGGTCTCTGCGTCGGCGCCGAAACGCCCGCGCAGCTCTCGCCGGACCGCGGCAATGAAGTACGGCGCGGCTCCGCGCGCTTCCAGCGGAGGCACCAGCCGGAGCGGGGCTTCCCGGGCCTCCTCCGCCCGGGGCCGCGTGATCACCCCGGCATCCGCCATCAGGCCGAGCACCAGGTTGCGCCGGCGAATGGCCGCGGCAGCCCGGCGGCGGGGATCGTAGCTGGTGGGCGCCTTGGGAAGCGCGGCCAGCAGCGCGGCCTCCGCATTGTTGAGCTGCGTGGCGCTTTTGCCGAAGTACCCCTGCGCCGCGGCCTCGACGCCGTAGAACCCGTTCCCGAGATAGATCTGGTTCAGGTACATCTCCAGGATCTCGCTCTTGCTGAACTCCTGCTCGATGCGCCGCGCGAGGACGATCTCCCACAGTTTGCGCCGGATGGTCTTTTCGCGGGACAGGTGCTCCGGAAAAACGTTGCGGGCAAGCTGCATGGTCAGGGTGGAAAAGCCCTGGTCGTACGAGAAGGTCTGGAGGTCGCGGGCCGCGGCTCCCAGGGCGCGGCGATAGTCGATCCCCTGGTGCTGATAAAAGCGCTTGTCTTCCACCGCCAGGAACGCGCCCGAAACGCGGCTGGGAATGCGGCCGAGTGGTACCACGATCCGGCGCTCCGGCGCGAGGTGCGCCACCACCTTGCCGTTGCGGTCGAACACACGGCTGGCCTGCGGCGGGGTGTAGCTGCGCAGCGCCTGCACGGAGGGGCAGCGGGAGCCGGAGCAGCGCGGCCACAGCCAGAGCAGGGTGCCGGCGGCTCCAATCGAGCTTACCAGGAGCAGGAAGAGCAGGAGCCGCCAAACCCAGGAGCGCTCTGACCGCCTGGGAGCAGCCGCCCTCCGCTTACGCGTGCGACGTGGTGCCGCCATCCGTCAACGGCCCGGCTGGGGGAACACCACCAGGCTTTCGTGTCCTTCCCGGTCCACGGCGGCGACGCCGAAAAAGAAATTGTCGATGGTGATGTTTTCCAGCGTCACCTCCGTGCGGTTGCCCACCCAGCGCGCCTGGGTCCACGTGGGCTCCGTCGGCAGGCGCCAGTACACGCGGTACCCGGCGAGATCAGGTGCACCGACCGCATCCCAGCGCAATGTGGTGGAGGGGAGCACCGCGCCGCGGATGGTGACATTGCGCGGGGCGGGGGGGGCCCAGCCGAGCTCCGCCAGCGCCGCTGCATTCAGGCCGGTCATCGTGGCCAGATAGGGGAAATTCACCCCTCCGATCACATCCCCGTACCTGATCCCCTTTTCGACGCGGAGGTTCTGGTGCTGCCGGGTGTAGTTTTCGTGAGTTTCGGTGATGCGAACCGCGGGAAAACCCGCGAGGAACATGGGCGTATGGTCGCCACCCCGACCGAAGCGGTCGAGTCGGTAGACGATCCGTACGGCAAAATTGGGGATGTAACGGCGGGCGGTGCGTTCCACGTAACGGGCCAGCTGCCGCGACGGAGTGTCCAGCTCCCCGGCGTAGGAAAGGAAGCGGCGCAGCTCCGCGGCATCGGCGGTCGGCGGGATTCCGGGCGCGAACACGCGTGCCGTGGTGTTTTCGACCACACCCGTGCTGCCCTCGATGTTGCCGATGATGTCGTTGTTGAGCACACCGGCCACTTCCCAGCCCCGCGTCTTTGCGTGACGGGCCAGGATCTCACCGCCAAGGAGCCCCTGCTCCTCCCCGGCCAGCGCGGCATACACAAGGGTTGCGTCCGACGGGTACCGAGACAGGACCCGCGCCGCCTCCAGGAGGGCGACGGTGCCGGAGCCGTCGTCGTTCGCGCCCGGGGCCTCGCTCCGCGCGTCGAGTACGTCGGTCACCCGGGAGTCGTAGTGCGCCTGCATGATCACGTGCCGATTCGGATCGGTGCGTCCGCGCTGGATCGCGACCACATTCACGACCCGGGTATCCTGGCGGATGCGAGACTTGGGGTCGCCCTTCACCACGTCCGCGACGTACTGGACCTGCAGGCACCCTCCGCACGCGGCGCTGATCCGCCCGAACTCGGCGAACAGGTAGCGCCGGGCGGCGCCGATCCCCCGGGTGCGCGAAAGGGTGTCCGACATGGTATGTCGCGTGCCGAAGGCAACCAGGGTGCGAAGATCCCGCTCCAGCCGTGCGGCGGAGACCGCGCCGACGATCTCGTGAATGCGCGGATCCTCGCCCCCTGGCTCAATCCCGGGGGCGAGCCGGGCAGGAGCCGGAGCGGCCGCACGTACGGCGGGTACGGCGGCGACCGGAGATGTTCGCTCCAAGCGAGCGGGGGCACATGAAGCAAGCACAGCGAGCGAGCAGACGGACCAACGTCGCACGGGAACCTCCAAAAGGGACATGTGGGTGGATCCGGGTATAATGGCGATCCGACGCGGCTCACCGCCAGATGGGCCTGGTGATTGCGTACCGACAATGCCCTCGATCGGCAGCACTGAACCTGTCTACCCCAGATGCTTGAGCAGGATTCCAACACACCGTACGACGTGATCGTGGTAGGCGGGGGCCCGGCGGGGCTGTCGGCCGGCCTTTGGCTCGCCCGCTACCGGCGCCGTGTGCGGGTGATCGACGCGAACGATCCTCGCAATATGCCCACTTGGGCCGTGCATGGATACCTCGGCCTGGAGGACCCGGCGCCGACCGAGCTGCGCCGCATCGCCCGTGAACAGGCCACCAGGGCAGGCGCCGAGATCGAGGCGGGTTGCGTGGAGCGAATAGAGGGAGCCAAGGACGACTTCCGTGTCACCCTTTCGGACGACCGGGTGCTTTCCGCGCGGCGGGTGCTGCTGTGCACCGGGCTCAAGGACATCATCCCGGAGATTCCCGGCCTGGACGAGTTCTACGGGAGTAGCATCTGGCACTGTCCCGACTGCGACGGCCCCAGCGTGGTGGACAAGTGCGTCGGGGTGATCGGGTGGGGTGAAGGGATCGCCAAGTTCTGCATGTACCTGCTCACCTGGACCGAGCACCTAACGGTGCTCACCCACAGCCAGCCCCACGGCATGAGCCCCGAGGCGCTCGCCGCGCTGGCGAACTGGAAGATCCCGGTTCGCCAGGAAGCGATCGAGCGTCTGGAGGGCGAGGATGGGTGCCTCCGGAGAGCCGTGTTCCACGACGGCTCGCACCAAGAGTTCGACGCCATGTTCTTTCACATCGCCTGCGGTCCTGGCTCGACGCTGGCGGCGGACCTCAAGTGCGAAACCGACGTAGACAACATGATGGAGGGGGTGCTCCAGGTGGACAGCGAGTTCGAAACCACCGTGCCTGGCGTGTACGCGGCTGGAGATATCGTTCCCGGGTCGCGTCTCGCCATCCGCGCAGCGTCCGAAGGGGTTCGCGCCGCTCTAGGAATTCACAAGTCCCTGATCCCCCCGGAGCGGCGGTTTTGAGGCGCTAGCCGGCGTCGGGGTTTTCCCCTTGCGTGACGCTGGCGGCCAGCGGCCACAGACGGTGGGGACCGCGGAGCAAGGGCGCGAGCGCGCCGAGCATTCCCCCTACACTGGCGAAGCGCCTCCGCGGCTCCACAGCGAGTGCCTGCATCACCACGCCTTCCAACTCGCGCGGGATGCGGGAAACGTGGCGGCGCAGCGGCACCGGCGGCCGCACGATCTGCGGATACCGACGCTGCAGCTCGCGGGTGGAAAGACGAGCCGCCGCGGGCCGAGCAGAGACGGCGGCCGGAATCTCATCCTCATCCAGATCATCATCGTCCCATTCGTCTTCTTCGTCCGCCTCCCGGGGCTCTTCGGTGGGCCAGTGGCCGGAAAGTAGCTCGTACAGCACGGCTCCGAGCCCGTACACGTCCGTCGCGGCGCACAGTTGTTGTCGGCGAACCTGCTCCGGGGCCATGTACGGCGGGGTGCCCAGCCGATCCCGGGGAGGCGGCATTGCAAGCCGGCGGGCCACATCAAAGTCCAGCAGGACCGGTATGCCCTCGCGAAGCAAGATGTTGGCTGGCTTCATGTCGCGGTACACGTAGCCGCGCGTATGCAGGTAATGCAAAGCCGCGCCCACGTGCATCGCGGCCCGGATCGCGTCCGGAACGGCCAGGCGGCGGCGCGGCATCGCTTCCAGCAACTCCAGCAGGGAGGGACCGCTGAAGTACTCAAGGAGCAGGTAGGGCCGTCCCTCCGCCTCGCCGCTTCCGAAGAGCCGTACGATGTTGGGGTGGTTGAGTGCACGAAGGGTCCGCTCCTCCTGGCGAAATGAGGGAGGTGTACCCTTCCCCAGGTGCTCCGGCGCGATCAGCTTTCCGGTAAGCGAAGCCCAATGCTCCGTGCTCCACATCTGGTACAGCTCCGTGACCCGGCCGCGCGCCAGGTGGCCTATGACCATAAGGTCGCCAACCCGGTCGCCGGCGGCGAGGGAGAAGGGCTCACGCGGCACCGCGGGATCGCGAACCCAGCTGCGGGCAGCGCGCAGTCCCTGGTAGCGAGGCCTGGAAACGCCGGATCGAGGCATGCCCCCCTGAACGCAACCCGCGTACCCGGAGCGGCTTTTGCGGACACAATCCGCCTGAAGCGATCGTGTAGCCCACCCGTACGACACCGCCATGCTCGTCAAAGACTTCATGACACGGGACCCGATCACCCTCGGGCCGGACGACTCCCTCGCCAGAGCGGTGGAGATCACCCAAACCCGGCGCATCCGCCACCTGCCGGTCATTGCCGGTGGCAAGCGGCTCGCGGGCCTCATTTCCGACCGCGACATTCGCCTGGCGACACCGTCCCCTCTGGTGCCCGGCGAGGCCCAGCGGACCGAGTCGTGGGAGCGCACGCCAGTGGCGGCGGTCATGACGCGCGACGTGATCACCGTGTCTCCAGACGAGCCGATCGAGGATGCCGCCCACCTGCTTTGCAAGCACCGGATCGGCTCACTGCCCGTGGTGGACGGCGAAGGCAAACTGCAGGGGATCGTGACCCACACCGACCTTCTCGGCGCTCTGATCCAGACGCTGGGCGGGAACGAGCCGTCGTCACGCATCGAGGTCGCTCTGCCCGACGAGCCCGGTGAGCTTGCCCGCGCGATGCGGGTGGTGGGCGAGGAGCTGGGGATCAACATCGCGACCATCGTCGTGCCGGCCCAGCAGGGAGACAGGCGCAAGATCGCTATTCTGCACCTGAACACGATCGACCCCCGCCAGGCGATCAACGGGCTGGAGGCGGCAGGCTTTTCGGTAGGATGGCCGTCCCTCGACGCGGACCTGCGGGCAGCTTCGGCGCCGTGAGCACCGCGTTGATCTGGGACCCGGCACTCATGGCGTACCACTTCAGCCCGGAGCACCCCTTCAACCCGCGACGGCTTGCACTGGCGGTTTCGCTGATGGAAGCAATGGGATTGCTGGAGGATGTCCCCATTTTTCCGCCTCGCCCGGCTGGCGACGACGAGCTGCTTTCGGTGCACACCCCTGATTACATAGCCGCCGTTCGCCGACTTAGCCAACCCGAGGCGGCACGCCTCGATGCGGCGCGCTGGGGCCTGGGGACCGACGACAACCCGATCTTTCCGGGCATGCATGAGGCGACTGCGCTGGTGGTGGGAGGGACGCTGCGCGCCGCCGAGCTGGTGATGTCCGGAGAGGCGACCCGCGCAATGAACATCGCGGGTGGCCTGCACCACGCCCACGCCGCGCGGGCGTCGGGCTTTTGCGTGTACAATGACCTGGCGGTGGCCATCCAGTGGATCCGCCAAACCTACGGTGCCCGGGTGATGTACATCGACTACGATGCCCACCACGGCGACGGCGTGCAGGGCATCTTTTATCACGATGCCGACGTGCTTACGCTTTCACTGCACGAGAGCGGCAGGTTTCTCTTTCCCGGAACCGGCTTCACGGATGAACTGGGTGAGGGAGCGGGGTACGGGTACTCCCTCAACGTACCGCTGGAGCCTTTTACGGAAGACGACTCCTGGATGGCAATTCACCGGGAGCTGCTCCCCGAGATCGCGGAAGCATTTCGGCCGGATGTGATCGTGCTGCAGAATGGGTGTGACGGGCACGTTCGGGACCCGCTGACCCATTTGCGGGCCACCACGCGCCTTTACGAGGAAACTCCTCGCCTGGTTTGCGAGATCGCCGATCGTTTCTGCGAAGGACGCCTGGTAGCGACCGGCGGCGGAGGCTACGACGTTTGGAACGTGGTGCCACGGGCATGGACCCTGGTGTGGGCCGCGCTCTCGGGACGACAAGCACCGGACGGGATTCCCACCCGCTGGAGCGAGCGCTGGCGCGCGGAAGCTCCCACACCGCTCCCAGCGCTGCTGCGCGACCAGGAGGACGCCTATACCCCCGTGCCGCGCCGTGCTGAAATCGAATCCGCAAACCGCCGCATGGTACAGAAGCTTCGTCGGCAGGCATTCCCGCTCCTTCGAACCGCCCTCCATTGACGTGGATGTCCTCCCTACTACTCGCCACGACAAAACGGGCGAGCCGTTCACCATGCGGCAGTACACTGCGGATGATCGCGGTGCGCTGGAGGCGTTTTACAACGACTTCCACCCCAAGCGGGCGGCCCAGGGCATGCCGCCGGGAGGGCGCCCCACGGGTGGAGCGCTGGCTCAACATCATCCTGCCGCGTGGAAGCAGCTGATCGCAGAGCGCGGATGCATGCCGATCGGCCACTCGATGCTGATGCCGATGCGCGATGCGCGCGTCGTGGAGTACGCCATCTACGTCCACCAGGACTTCCGCGGCCGTGGCGTTGGGACCGAAATGAACCGCGTCGCGGTGGAAGTCGCTCGCGCCGGCGGCCTGGCGCGGGTCTGGCTTTCGGTGGAACCGGGGAACCGTGCCGCCGTGCGCTCGTACGAAAAGGCGGGATTCCGCTTCCGCCCAGGGACGATCCTGTCGCTGGAAGCCGAGATGGTGATCGATCTGGAGCCAGGACCGGCGAACCGAACTGGAGACACTGGGTGATGATCTCATACCGCTATCGTAGCCGATCCGCGCGGCTGGGCGTGCTGGTGGCGCTGGCCGGTTGCGGCGTCCCGGCGACCGCTTCTGACCGCCCGGGCCGGCCTGCCTCTCAAGCCGCACCCCGCCCCACCGCGCCGGAGATCACGCCTGCGGACCTGATGACCCGCCTGTGTACATCGTGGCGGACGACTCCATGTTAGACGGCTGTCCTTGGCAACGGCAGGCTATGTACTCGAATCTAAATCAAGACGTCTCAGTTCATCGCCGGTGCGTTGGCGACAGTACAGCAGTTCTTGGTGTTGTCCCGCTCGTGCGGCTATTTCGGGGCGGGAAACACCTACAAGGCTGCGGGGCCGATCCAGAAAGGAACCGACTGAATGCCACGGCTGTTCACATTCGTCGGTGGCAAAGTCGGGGCATGGTCTATTGTCCAGGTCAAGATCAGCCTGGTCGGCGTTGCCCCTCCCCGTAGCGGAGAGGCAAGCCGGCGCCGACGGCACGTGCCGTGGAACATCCGCCGCCGGGTCCTCGCCCGACGGCGCGAAGTGGGTCCTGCGCGGGGTCACGAGCGTAACGCCGGAACATCAGGGGTGCGCGCCGAGCAAGACCTCCTCGGCCAAAGAGACGTTTCTCTGGGCCAACCGGAAGCGACTTCGGGCGGCCCTGGCCGGGCGATCAAGAAGAATGCAGCGTGGTGCGATTCTCCAGACGCCAGGACAAGCGCCGAAGGATTTTTGAGGAAAGTGAACCGGCTGCCACATCAAAACGGGTCTAGAGTACCGGGCGGTCGACGATCGGTCGCCGCCTCCACCACTGCCGCGACATGGGTGAGGCTGAACCGTTCGATTTCTTGACCTGGTTCGACTACGCGCCGGAACATGCGCAAGCATTCGAGGAGTTGACCCCGGTGGACTGAGTTGCGGGCGACCGAAGAGTGGAAGTTCGTTGAAAGAGAGATCGACAGGCGGTTGGCGCGACCTGAACCAAGCCGTTCATTTAACCAGGGCACGGAGCCGATGCGCTACCGCGCGGCTCATGCCCTGCGCCGATGGGCGGTGCGCCGCGGGACACGATGGCAACGTCAAGGCGACCGAATACATCGCCAGTGAATTCCGCCGTCTCGGTCTGTAGAGCCACGCGGGCGAAAATGGCACCTTCTTCCAACGGTGCCGCTCGTGCGGCGAGCCTTCGACGAGCGCGCTACCATCCACACGACCACATGGTGACGGACGAGGCGCAGTACATCGACTTCGAGCATACGGCGCGGGTCGCGCAGTTCGTGCGGGATGTGGCACTGGAAGTGGCCAACCGCCCCGCCAGGCTGGTGGTGGACAAGCCGAGGCCGGACCCGAATGCGCCGTGCCGGCAGTGACAAACGCCGCAGGCCGTCGGCGCGATGCTTGCCAGCGATGGACGCTCCACATGGAAATCCTTTAACGCGATTGGTTGGATCTATGACCCATATTTTCAAGCTGCCGACGACGTTTGCCGCCGCATTTGCCGGCCTCTTTCTCCTCGCGGGGTGCGGCGGCGATAAAGCCGGTGCGGAGGGACGCCCCTCCGCGGACGCAGGGACCAGCGCGGCAGCGCCGGCCACCGGCGACAGCGCCGCCGAAGGGGGCACGGCTCCGGCAGCAGGTCAAAACGTGATGGCGAAGGCACCGGACCAGATCCGCGGCATCTACCTGAACGCCTATGCGGCTGGCTCGCCCAGCCGGCTGCCCAAGTTGATCCAGATGGCAGACAACACGGAGATCAACGCCTTCGTGATCGACTGGAAGGACGAAAAGGGGATTCACTACGTCGGCAGCGAGGTGGAACTCGCGAACAAGCTGGCGCAGCCGGGGGAACTCACCCTCAAGAACCCCAAGGCTCTCCTAGACTCTCTGCACGCTCACAACATCTACACCATCGCGCGCATCGTCGTCTTCAAGGACCCCGTCCTGTCGAAAGCGCATCCCGACTGGTCCGTGCAGAAGGCGGGCGGGAGTCTGTGGGCGGACAAAGCCGGCAACACCTGGGTGAGCCCGTGGGACGAGCGAGTGTGGGACTACAACATCGCCATCGCGCAGGAGGCGGTAAAGGCGGGGTTCGACATGATTCAGTTCGACTATGTGCGCTTCGCCGAGCCGTACAAGAGCCTGCCTCCGCAGGTTCACCCGCGCGCCAAGGGTGACCGGACCGACGCGATCGCCGCGTTCCTCAACCGCGCCAAGCAGAAGCTGCATCCCATGGGCGTCCCGGTGACGGCCGACGTGTTTGGGCTGACGCCGAACACGCCGGACGACCTGGACATCGGGCAGCAGTGGGAAACGATCAACGCCACGGCCGACGCTACCCTGCCGATGGTGTACCCGTCGCACTACTTCCCCACGCACCTCAAGGGCGTCCCCGCTCCCAACAAGATGCCGTACGAAACGGTTCATCAGTCGGTGGGAATGGCGGTACTCCGCAACCAGCGGCTGCAAGAGGCGGGAGTGAAGCCGGCGCGCGTCATTCCCTGGCTGCAGGCGTTCAGTGCACCGTGGGTGAACAAGAATTATCCGTACGGCCCAGAGCAAGCCGCAGCGCAGATCCGGGCCGTGCACGACCTGGGGCTGGAAGATTGGATCTTCTGGCATCCTGGCTCGAAGTACGAGCAGGTGGCCGCGGCCTTCGCCAGGACGCTCGCTCCCAAGGGGAAGAAGTATACCCCGCCGCCCGTCGTGGTGAATGCCGTCGCGACCATGGAGAAGCAGGGTGTGCTGGAGGCCCGCCGCAAGGCCGCGGACCAGGCCCGTGGCCGGACCACCGATGCGGCTGCGGCGGCGGCCGCGAAGAGCGGCCGCGAAGAGCCCGACGCGGCGCCGAATGCACCGGAACCCGGCAAGGGAGCACCCAAGGAAGCGATTCCGGCGCCCGCCAACCCGGGAGGATCCGGAGGGCGCTGAATCGAACCAAAAGCGAACGGCCCGCGGAATACCCGCGGGCCGTTTGCAACTTGGGGCTTTGGGCGGTCAGCCCAGGCTGCTCCACTCCGTAGCCACGGCTACCCACCGCCGCAGGGCTCGCCGCAGCGCCGGAATCCGGTTTTCAGCGCGAGGTTCATATGTGCGGTTGGTCAGCAACACGCTCCAGCTTCCACGCACGGGGTCAATCCAGATGGAGGTTCCGGTGTAGCCCGTGTGCCCAAAGGTAGCCCCGTCCTCCGCCGTGTCCCATCCCAGCGTGCGGCTGCCTGCTCCGTGCTGCCGACGGGTAAAGGCATCCACCGTGGAAGCATTGAAGATGCGCACGCCGTCCAGCTCGCCACGGTTGGCCAGCATCGCCGCAAAGCGCGCCAGGTCGTGGCCGGTCGAGAACAGGCCCGCGTTGCCAGCTACCCCGCCCAGCTGACGCGAGATCGGGTCGTGGACCCGGCCCCGCTGCAAACCGCTCCAGTCGTCACGCAGTGCGGTGGGAGCGCAGAGCGAGCATCCCTCCCCGGGCAGGAAGGTGGTCGAGCGCATCCCCAGCGGACTGTACACCCGCCGGTCCAGCAGCCGGTACAGGGGCTCGCCCGCAGCCTTTTCGGCTGCCGCCCAGAGCACCACGAAGCCGATGTCGGAGTACTCCACGCGAGTCCCGGGAGCCGCGAGCAGGGACTGGTTGACCGCCCTGGTTAGCGCATCCTCGGGTGTGCTCGCCCACAGGCTCGCACCGGCTGGGAGACCTGAAGTATGAGTGAGCAGGTGCCGGATGGTGGCCTGCCCTTTCCAGCCATACCGCCACTCCGGCAGATAGCGGCCGACCGGGTCGTTCAGGGACATACGCCCGTCTTCCACGAGCAGCATCACGGCGGTGGTGGTGCCTACCACCTTGGTGAGCGACGCCACATCGTACACGGTGCGATCCGGGTCCACAGCCAGCTCGTAATCACCCCAGCCCAGTCGGCCGATCCCGCGCTCCACAACCACCTGGCCCCTGCGGCCGATAGCGAGAGCGGCGCCGGGGAAAGCGCGCCGGTTGACCTCGGCCTCGACTTCCGCTTCGGCGCGGATGAGAGCATCCATGCGCAGTCCCGCGGCGGCGGCGGCGGTGAGCGCATGCGAGGGGCTGCTGCTGGGTACACTCGCGGTGCTCAAGGCAACGGCGAACGACAGGGTCACGGAGAGAACCATGGTAGTGATGTGGTGGGGGTTTGTGCCTGAAGAAATAACGGAAGGCACTACAATGCTAATGACCCGACCCCGTGCACGTCAAGTGCGGCTTGCGACCTCCTCGAGCTCGGCCCAGCGGGCGTACAATTCTTCGACCCGAGCGGTTGCCGCGGCGAGACCTTTTGTCAGCCGTCCGGTCTGCTGCCACTCCGACCCGCCCAGCGTGGCAAGCTCCTCACCGAGGGCGTCGCGGTGCTCTTCGGCGGCGAGAATCGCTGCTTCCATCCCGTCCAGCTCCCGTGTCTCCTGGTAGGAAAGCTTGCGTGGCCCGCTGCTCGGCCGGCCGGGAGCGCCGGACGCCCCGGGCCCAGCGGCCGGAGTTGTGCGCATGGCGGTTTCAGCACGTAGCCGCCGGTACAGATCGTAGCCGCCCGTGTGGCGACGGAGCGTCCCATCCTCCTCGAAGACGATGAGTCCGGTGGCGACTTTGTCCAGAAAAAAACGGTCGTGCGAGACCAGCAGGGCACACCCGGCGAAGCTCGCGAGCGCATCCTCCAGGACGCGCAACGTATCCAGATCCAGGTCGTTGGTGGGTTCGTCCAGGATGAGCAGGTTGGCGTCTTCCAGGAAGAGCCGGGCGAGCAGCACCCGGTTGCGTTCACCGCCGGAAAGGCTGCGCACCGCCTGCCGCTGCACCGCCGGGGCGAACCCGAAGCGCTCCAGGTAGGAGACCAGATGTACGCGCTCCCCCGCTACCTGCACCCAGTCGCTGTCAGCCACCGAGTCGTACACGGAAGCCTCCGGGTCCAGGCCGCCCCGGGTCTGGTCGAAGTACACCATCCGCGTGTTCGTTCCCACCTCCACACTCCCGGTGGAAGGTGGCTCTTCACCCACAAGAATGCGCAGCAGGGTAGTCTTCCCCGCCCCGTTCGGCCCCACGATTCCGATGCGCTCCCCGGCCTGGAGGAGCGTGGTGAAGGGACGAAACAGCACCCGCTCACCAAAGTGCTTGCTTACCCCGTGCAGGTTGAGCACGGTGCGGCCGAGCCGGGGCGCTTCCGACGGCGTGATCTCCGCCGTAGCTGCCGGCGCGCGGCTGCGCTCGAGCTGCTGCTCCGCCTGCAGTGCCTCCAGGCGCCCGATCCGCGCCTGCTGCTTGCCGGTGCGGGCTGAGGGGGCCCGCCGTACCCAGGCAAGCTCCTGCTCGATCAGGCGCCGCCGCTTGTGGTCGGTGGCAGTGAAGAGTGCCGCACGCTCGGCCTTCGCCTCCAGGTACTCCGTGTATCCGCCCTGAAAGGACGTCAGCGCCCCGGTGGACAGCTCCAGCATCCGCTCCACCACACGGTCAAGAAAGTACCGGTCGTGCGTAATCAGCATCGTCGCACCCCGAAAGCCCGCGAGATACCCTTCCAGCCACTCCACGCTGTCCGCGTCCAGGTGGTTGGTGGGCTCGTCCAGCAGCAGCAGATCCGGCTCTTCCAGGAGCACGCGCGCGATCGCCACCCGCTTCTGCTCGCCGCCGGAGCTTCCCGCGATGGACCGGTCCCAGTCCAGCACCCCCAGGCGCGTCAAAACGTCCTCCGCGCGATGGTCCCATTCACGCCCGGCGGACACGGCGCTCCGCACCGTATCCGCTTCCTGGAACTCCGGGTTCTGCCCGAGGTATCCAACCCGGGTCCCTCGCCGGAACGCGACCGTCCCGCTTTCGTGCCCTTCCAGGCCAGCGACGATCCGGAAAAGGGTTGACTTCCCGGAGCCATTGGCGCCGATGAAACCGACCTTTTCGCCCGCGTTCACGGCGAACGAAACACTGTCGAACACCACCCGCGGTCCAAAGGATTTTCGGAGCTCCTGCACGTTCAGTACATTCATGTTGAGCGTGTAAACCGCAGCCCCTTGCCTGGGTCCGCAGGTGGTGAGTAGTATTCGAACACCCCTTGAAGGAAGATGGTGGAGCGATGTGGGCGTATCTGGTTTTTCTCTTCGTCGCGGTGGTCGCCAAGCTGGTGCTCGCGGTGCTCACCATATTTTTGCTCTTCCCGACGGATCGCTGCTGCATGGAATGCGACGGCGATACGCTCCTGCTGCGCATGGGTACTTTCGGGCGCGGAGTCTCCCGCGCTCTGCGTGGAGCGCTCCAGCGTCGCTGGTGCCCCCGCTGTGGCTGGGAGGGGATCACCCGCGTTCCGTACCGGCGCCGCGACACGTCGCCGGCAACTTCGGCTGCGCCCTCTTCTCCCACACGGGCCCGTCCATGACGTTTGCCGACCTGCCGAACGACGCCCGCCTGTGGGTGTTCGCGGCAGTGCGTCGTCTGGAACCAGCCGAAGTGGAGCTGCTCCTCACCACCGTCGACAGGCACGTCCGGGGCTGGCTCGCGCACGGCCACCCGGTCGTCGGTGCGCACGAGCTTCGCTACGGCCAATTCCTGCTGGTCGGTGCGGACGAGCGGGCGACCGGTGTGTCCGGCTGCTCGATCGATGGACTTTTCCATGTGCTGCAGGGACTTGAAAGCGAGCTGGCGGTTCGTCTGCTGGACTCGACGCCGGTCTGGTACCGGAATGCGGATGGGGAATCCGCTCGGCGTCCCGCACCGACTTCCGGGCGCAGCTTCAGAACGGGGAGGTCGGTCCGGAAACCATTGTCTTCAACAACACCGTCGCCACTGTGGGTGAGCTTCGGGAGGGGCGCTGGGAAACGCCGCTCCGTGAGCCGCCCTGACGCACGCACGCAGGCGGGCCGCAGGTTAGCTCCAGTACGCGGTTCGTGGCACGCCCGCGCAGTTGCGGCCGCCGGAAGTCAGTGACGCACCACGACCAGGCGGGCCGGCCGGGTTAGCTCCAGTACGCGGTAGCGGTTTCGCGACGCCGAGCGTCCACACCACTTCGGCCTCGAAATCACAGGTCAGCTTGAGCTCACGGAGCACTCGCATGCGGGGTGCCCACTCCCGCCGCCGCACCGTCACCTGGCCGCGCTCGTCGTGGGCCCGCGCCGGCGAAAGCTGCACCGCCAGCCAACCCCGCCCCGCGAGCGGCACCACGTGCCCGGACCCACACTGCCTCGCCGGATGGTCGATGTACCCGATGCGGTAGCCAGGCACCTGCGCGCCCTCGAACTCCCACACGGTCCGGTCGAAGCCCGGTGCTGCCCTACGCGCACCTCTCGCAACGTAGCCACGCCCGCACCCGGCCTTGGCCGGTGGGTAGCGCCCGCCGTCCAGCCGCCCTGAAGCTGCGCTGGCCCCAAGCAGGCACACCACCAGGGCTACACCGGGGACCCGCAGCCTGCCCAAAGAGGAGCCGCTCACGCCGTTCCCCCGGCGTGCTGAAGCACCGCGGGCGCGCTGATGCGCTCGCCCCCGTGTACACATTGAAGCGCGCATCGCGCAGAAAGCCGATCAAGGTCATCCCGGCCTCCGCGGCGAGCTCCACAGCAAGGCTGGACGGTGCGGAAACGCCCGCCAGCACGGGAATGCCCGCGCGAGCCGCCTTTTGCACCAGCTCGAAGCTCAATCGCCCGCTCACTACGGCTACCCTGTCACTCAGCGGCACCTCTCCGGCGAGCAGCGCCGCGCCGATCAGCTTGTCCATGGCATTGTGTCTACCCACGTCCTCGCGCAGGCGGACCAGGGATCCGTCCGGGGCGAACAGCCCGGCTGCGTGCAGGCCCCCGTCCGGTCAAAAACCGGCTGCGCGGCGCGAAGGAGCCGCACCAGCTCGTCGGCAGCTACCTGCAGCCTGCTGGCGATCCGCTCGCACCGGGGCCGCGCACGGCCTCGATGGATGCCTTGCCGCACACCCCGCAGCTTGAACTGGTGTAGAAGTTTCGCTGCAATGCCCCAGGGTTCCACTCCACGCCGGCGGCCAGGTGCACATTGACGATGTTGTAGCGCTGCGCGCCGTCCCCCTCCGGATCGGTGCAATAGCGGATCGCGGCTATGTCATCCCCGCTACCGACCAGGCGCTCGCCAAAGAGAAAGCCCGCCGCCAGCTCAAAATCCGACCCCCGGCGTGCGCATGGTCACCGCTACCTGCTGCGTCGCACCCGAGACCACGACGCGGATCTCGAGCGGCTCTTCGGTCGCGAGCACGTCCCGGCGAACTCGTCTCGACAGGCGCCCGCCGGCAAGCGAAAGCTGCTCGACGGGGTGCCGGAAGGTGGCGCTCTTTCGCACTGGCTACGTGCTCCGAGCGGCGGTGACCGTGACTGTGACCATGGTGGAGGCCGGGGTGTTGCTCCCGATGCAGGCTGTCGAACGGCACCAGCACGCTGGCCGCGAAAAAAGGATGACGCGTCACGCTGAAAGCTGATGTGCGCGGGGGCAAGACATAGCGCATAGCGCCTGGCGCCGAGCAGGCTATGGCAGCTGCAGCGTGACCAGCGCTTCGTTGCCGAGCACGTCCACCATCTTGACGGCGAGCTTGGCGTCCCGAGTGGCGGAAGTTGGTACCGCCCGCTGACCAGCGCACCGCGGCGCTCCGGAACGTCCCGGTGGTGGGGCCGGAACACGCCGCCGGAGTAGCTGGTGTCGATCAGCACCGCGTCCACCATTTGTCGCCAGTCCCCGGTGTGCTCAGGGATGCCAGGGCTCCGGAAGCCCTCGATGCTCACCTCGACGCCGTCACCCATTCGGATGGCGGTGACCCACGCTTCCGCAGTCGGAGGCGCCGAATCTCCGCCGATGCGCAGCACGTCAAACCCGTCCATTCCGTGATCAACTTCAAGCAGGCTGCCTGCATAGCGCGACGCGACTGAACCATCCTGCCGAGTCGGTGGGCGGCGGTATGGATCGCGCCCGGGTTCGCGTCCACCCCAATCCAGCGGCGCCCCATCTCCTGGGCCACAGCGAGCGTGGTTCCTGAACCGGCGAATGCATCCAGCACCAGATCACCAGGTGCGCTGGACATTCCCAGAATGATCTTCAGCAGCTCCGGCTTTTTTCGGTGGGATACCCGGTCCGGAACGCGTACGCCGTCACGTCGTCCCAGAGCGAATCTCGCAGCACGTGCGTGCTCGCCGGAATGCGGTATTCGCCTGCCGGTGCGGGCGTGGGCCCAGTTGTCGCCGCGTTCGATCATCGCCTGAGCGTCCTGCTGGGTACGGAGCCAGTGCCGCCCCGGAGGCGGGCCGTGTCCCCAGAGCGGGTACTCAAGGTTTGGCCGGACATTGGGCGCATCGAAGGCGTGCCAGCGCTCCGCCTGCGGCTGCGCTTCCGGCGGATGTACCCGGTGCGCTGGCCCGTTGGCGTAGAAAAGGATGCTGTCGCAGGCGCCGTTCAGCTGAGGTACGCTCCGGTGCTCCCGGATGTTCTTGCGGATGCGGCGCACCACGATCTCGTTGCGAAGTTGTCCGGCCC
>JAUJOM010000071.1 GCA_030447645.1 Longimicrobiaceae bacterium
ACCCGACTCGGGCTGCCGGTCCCCGACGTCACGGTCGGCCTGCGCAGCGGTGACTCAGCCCGGGTCCGGACCGCAGTAAGACGTGGTTCCGGATAGAATCAGTTCCAGCGCCACCGGTGTCCATGCCTGCCGCTTGGAAAACACCGGAGGGGGGCAGGTGCTCACCGGCCCACGATGATCCCCGCACGCGTGGCGAGGGAATCCAGGACCGTATGGGGGCGAGTGGTTCCCGTGGGCACATCGTAGATGAAGGCGCGCTGCCGCATCTGCTCGGGGGGGACGTTCTCCTTGCCGGGGGGTGGCTCCAGCGCGAGAACCAGCATGCTGCGGCCACCTTCCGCGACTGTATGGGACTGGATCCACAAACCTTCGGGGGCGGCTGGGCGCAGATGGGTCCCGTCCAGTGCGCTCACATACAGGCGCGCGCGGTCCTGGTGGTCCAGAATCCCGTCCCGGTTGGTGTCCCGAAGCGCAATCTGGTAGGAAATCCACGTTTGCAGGCTGTCGCCAGGGGGATCCAGCACGTAGGGATCGTTCCGCATGCGCGGGGCGGGATAGCTCATGTCTGCGATGAATGCAGGGCGATCCAGTAGCAAGCGGCCACCCCGCTCCCCCGGCTCCAGGAAGATGATGTTCACCAGTGAGTGCCCGCCCGGCCGGTACCGGCCGCCGCTCGCTGCAGTGCCCGTGCCGCCAAGCGTGACATCCGGGACTACCACTACCGGCTGATCCGCTTCCCCGTGGCGCACCCCCACCAGACGCACCGCCGTGCCGCGGATCGGCACGGGCGGATCGTAGCGCACGGCGCGCGGCATCACACCGGGGCGGGGCTCAACTGCGCGCACCGCTCGGACGGAGTTTCCGTCGCGCCGCAGGAACTCGCCGGCGAAGGACAAACCAAGGCCGAGTAGCGCGATACACCCGAGGGCGAGCAGCAGAAAGCCATTCACCAGCCATACGCGCTTCAGCAGACGGTCAGGATCCGATGCCATAACACGGGAGGTGGGGGGAGCAGCCAGCGATCACGTTACGGAGCGGAGCGCCTGGTTGTTGCCTTCAAGACGCACACCTGCCTCGGTGTACACCCAATTCATCGGACGACCTGAAACGGATTCGAGGTGCGCTGCTCCAGTGGAAGCAGGTCCTCCCTCGCGCGAGCGTCGCGCCCCTTCCAGTCGCCATAGATTTCCCACACCACCCGGTAGGTGCCTTCGATCTCCCGCACCTGGAACTTGGGGAAGAAGTTCGCTTCCGGCTGCCCTCCAGCAACACGATAGGTGTAGCGATAGACCTCGCCGGGATTCACGGGATGGGGCGTGGCTTCGCAGAGATCCACCAGTGGGGCGTAGGCCAGCGTCCACCCCTCTTCGAGCTGCTTCTCGAGCGCCGGTGGGTCGACGCCTCCGCACCCGGCCAGATAAGCCGTCCGGTTCGTCCGATTGGTGAACAGCAGCCCGATCGTAAGGCCCACCGTCTGCCGGTCAACCCGGGCGGTGTAGACGGGCCGGTCCGTCTGGATCAGGGCACTGCGGGCAGATGAGCCACCTTGCTGGGGAGAGCGAGTGCAGCCGACCACCCCGCCCAGTCCGATCCACATGGCCAGGGTGAGCACGCCGGGATTGATTGTCTGCATTGGCTGTCTCATTCGACCCGTACCGTTCGCAGCATGGTCAGAAACCTCTCAGGGAGGTTTGGGTCAAAGCCTACGCTCCGGAACCGCAGCTCGACTCCGGAGCGGAGCACGAGGGAAGGCTGCCCACCGTAACTCGCCGCAAGTACAAGTTTCGGTTTGGTGACGACGGGCTCCGGTGCCGTCCGCCAGAGCACGATGGCGGCATCCCGCCCGCTGATCCGCTCGCCGCAGCGCAGCACTACCGGTGCGAAGGGCGACGGCGCGACTGCCCGAACACCGGGCGCAGTGTCTCGCACCACCTCGACGTCAAAATGCTGCCCCGGACCGCCTCGCCACATTTCTCCGCCCGCTCCAACCGGCAGGCGTATCTCGATCCAGTTCGCCGGTAGGCGGAAACGGACCGGTGCGTGTCGCGCTGCCACCGGCCGCCAGCCCACGGTATCAATCGGCAGAACGGCCGGGCACGCGGCGAGCACGGCTTGCCTGTGGCGCTGGGGTACGGAAGCTCCCTGGACGGTGCGATCCAACCACACGCCTGGATTCAGCGCGGGCGGGCGGGCGCAGCCGCCGAAGACTATCGCGAGCAGTATAAAGGGGGCGGCCGATTTCACCGCCGACGACGCCCCCATCCGACCTTCAGCGTGAAAGGATTCGAGACCTTGGCATCCAGGGGCAGCGTGTCTCCCTGAGGATAGCGCACAGCGTCAAAAGGCCCCCGTAGCTGCGTCCACACCAGTCGGTACTCCCCCTCCACTTCGCGAACCTCGAGTTCAGGATATACCTGCTTCCCCGGTGTGCCGCCAAACACCTCCAGGGTGTCCGTGTAGGTCTTGCCCGGAGCAATCACGACCGGAGGGCTCAGGCATAGGAGGGTTCCGGAGCCCCACACCCGATGCCAGCTTGCGCCCACCCGCTTCTGGAGCGCCATATCGAGATCCGGGCGGCCTTCAACACGACAGTTCGGGAGAAACACCGTATCGGCGGATCGATTCACGTAGGTGAACGGAATGGAGAACTCCACGCCTTCGTACCGCAGCCTGGCTGTATAATGCAGGCGATCAGTTTGGATCGGGGCACTCTCATCCCGCGTGACTTCAATCGGTTCGGGCGCGGAGCAGGCGGCCATGAGCATCCCGGCTACCAGAAGAGCGAGTGGCCACTGCCTAGGGTAGATCACTACGGATTCCGGGCGTCGGCAGCATTGGCGCACCCGGCGGAGTACTTCGCCGTCCTTGGTGACTCCTACGCTCGCGAGGTATGGTCCAGCCTTCCAGATTGGCGCCACGTCATCAGGCCGAAGAGGACGCCACCCACGGCAGCCGCTGTGTGAAATTATCAGGGGGCGAGTAGAAGATGTGAGCGGTTTCCGGGCAGCTACCGCTCACCTTTGTGCCCTAAAGCTCCGCGATAAACCCGCTTCCTGCCGCCCCTGCGAGCGCCAGCAGGAGAACCGTAGCCCAATAGCTGGTGGATCCGCTCCACCCTGTGGTCCGCTGAACTAACACCGCCTGAGCAATAATAAGGGTGGCGAAGCCAATACCCATCCTCAGGCCAGGCGAAAGCGTCGTGAATTTCAGAGCCACTGCAAGCAAGAGAGCGAGAACGGCTGCGAGCATCGTTGCTCGGATGTATTGGCCCGGCGGTACTGGAGGGGCTGGGGGTAGAATGGTCATGAGAATCAGCAGGTGAGAGTGGTTGAATTTCGCACCGTAACACGTATCCTGAAGGGTCCTCTACTACCCAGGCAAATAGTACAAATAGTATACGGAGTGACTCCAGAACTGTCTACACAGGATAGGGTGGAACGGGAGGGATCAGCGTGTGCCCCAGCAAGGCAAGAAAAAAGCGTGACCAGGAGATCGGTGCATTGCCAAAGGCCTCTTTGAAGTCACCAGTTGCTTTGCCCACGGAGCGCTAACTGAAATGCCGTCCAGGAACGTCGTCCCTTTGCATCTTCAGATAAAGCAATGCCCCCGCCGCACAAAAGCCGAGGAGCGCACCTGGGAATACCACGAAAAAGGCAGCCTCGCCATGATCGAGAAACACAGCAAGGTTCGCTGCAACTATGCCACCGATTACGGTACCCGCTGCGGTTGTGCAAATCGTTCGGCTGAGTGGAACACGCCGCAGAGGGAGCCAGGCGAGTGGAGCGACGAGGGCACCGATTGGCCCGCCCAAAAAGGCGCTCAGCAGGATAATTCTCGGGA
>JAUJOM010000072.1 GCA_030447645.1 Longimicrobiaceae bacterium
CGGCCTCGGCCGAGCCGGGGCTTCGGTCGTACCTGTGCGTACCCTTGACTGCTCATGGGCGAACGCTGGGGGCGATCACCCTCGCCATCGTCACCTTGGAGCGACGCTACAATCCAACCGACCTCCTCCTGGTGGAGGAGGTCGGCCGTCGGACAGCGCTCGCCGTAGACAACGCACGGGGAGCTCGCTCCGCCGGATCTGAGCCAGCGGGTCCGCGAGCTGCGCGCCGTAGTCGCGCTGGTGGTGGTCGCAGCATTGATCGTGCTGGGAATCGGCTTTCACTCCGTGCTGGTGCCCATCAAGGCAGTTGCGCTGAACCTGCGTTCCGTAGGCGCCGCATTCGGGACAACGGTGCTGGTCTTTCAGGACGGATGGGGACCTGCCTGGCTCGCTCCTTCACCCCCGCTCCGCAGCCTCTTCCCGAGTGTACCGCTGCTGGTGTTCTGTACGGTATTCGGCCTGAGCATGGACTGTGAGGTGTTCCTGGGCGCACCTATGTACACGACAAAACTCCGGGACTTATGAGGAGTTGGAGGCAGGTAGGGAAAGGCCCCTGCTTTTTGTGGAGGTGGAGCAGGACGCCTTGCAAGAAATCGAGGCCATAGCGAAAGAGGCTCTTTTTCGAAGCGTCCGTGCATCTTGATCTTGAGCGGCTTGACTTTCTTGTGCAACCATACGCCGGCGCGGTAGGCCCCAGACGAAGGCGAGGATCGGCGACGAACGCGCGGATCCTTCCCGCAGGCACCACAGCGAGAAAGCGCTCCAGCAGCGCCGTGCGCTCCCGAGTGTTCGAGTTGCCCACTTTGCCGAGCAGCGGCCAGACCAGCGGAAGGGCGATGACGCGATGCACAACCGCGATCAGGAGCAGGTTGATCTCGATCTACCGGAACTTCCAGTGGGTCCAGTCCATAGAAAGTCACTGCTGATCCGAATGCTGCGGTTCGCGCTTGCGGTCGCCGTGCTGCTGGACGCGACCGTCATTCGTGTGGCGATTGGCCCCGCGCTGCTCCGGCTGGACGGGCGGTGGAACTGGTGGCCGGGAGGCTAAACCTTGCTGTAGGGCGTTTCCACCGTCTCTGTGCCGTCCATCTGCGGCACGATCCGCATGTCACCGAAGATGTGGGATGCCTCCTGCTGCAGCGCGCGCAGCACGGCCACCGCCAACCGGCGGATCTCCACATCCGCGGAGCCGCTCCCACGCATCTCCACGAAGTGTCGCCATGAGCGGGCGTTGCCGGTCACCACGATCTTGGTTTCCGCGGAGTTGGGGAGCACCGCCCGCGCCGCCTGCCGCGCCCGCTTCTTCCGCATGGTGGCGGGGCCGTCGTCTCCCACCTGCTCGGTCAGTCCGCTGAGCAGCTCACGGTACCCATTCAGCGTCTGCTCGCAGGTGCGAACCCACGCATCGTATTCGGGTGTGCCGTCCTGAATTTCCGGTGGGACCACGAAGCCGATATCGGACTCGTCCACGTAACGCTGGCTGAGCTGCGAAAATCCCATCCCGGCGCGGTGCCGCACCAGCTCGTGTGTCAGGCTGCGACTGATCCCTTCCAGCAGGAAAGTCCATACGGCGTGCTCCAGCACGCTGCCGTGCTTCACCTTGAGGATGTTGGCCAGGTACGACTCGTTGGTGGTGCGCCCGCCGATGGTCCGGTGCCCTCCCTCCAACCCGGCATCCTCACCGAAGCTGAGATAGCAGAGGCGGCCCGCGAACTCCGCCAGCGCCTCGCCCGCGACATTGCTGTCGCTCTGCCAGCGGATGTGCGGGGGGGGTAGGAACTGCTGACGGGCAATCAGGGTGACGCGCGGCTCGCGGATGATGTGCATCGGGAACGTTGATTCAGGGTGTGCGGGGGCGACAAGGTAGACAGGGCATCCGGTTCCCACAAGAAGCGCAGGTGCTTACCTTGTCCGGTATGCGAATCGTATCCATGCTGTCCAGCGCCACGGAGATCGTCTACGCGCTCGGGCTCCAGGACCAGCTGGTTGCCATCTCCCATGAGTGCGACTACCCGCCCGCATCGCAGGGGCTTCCCCGCACAAGTTGCTCCCGCTTCGATCCCACCGGGCTGACCAGTGGCGAAATCGATGCTGAAGTCCGCCGGTGCATGCAGGAGTGGGGAAGTGTCTATGAGGTGGACAGGGGGCTTCTGCGCTCGCTCCACCCGGACGTGGTGCTCACGCAGGCAGTGTGTGAAGTGTGCGCAGTTCCGACGGGGTCCGTGCACGAGGCGGTGGCCGATCTTCCCACCCGAGCTGAAGTGGTGTCGCTGGACGCCCACTCGCTGGACGAAATTTTCGAGACGGTGCAGCAGGTCGCGGATGTCGTGAACGTGCCGGAGCGAGGGCACGAGGTCGTAACAGGGCTGAGGCAGCGGATTGCGGCAGTGGGCGAATGCGTCAGTTCCCGGGAGCGGGTGCGTACCCTGGCGCTGGAATGGCTCGACCCACCGTTCGCCCCCGGGCACTGGGTGCCCGAAATCATCGCGCATGCCGGGGGAGAAAACCTGCTGGGTACCGCCGGTGGACACTCAGCTGAGGTGCCGTGGGAGCAGCTTGCCGTGCTCGATCCGGAGCGCCTGCTGCTCCTCCCGTGCGGCTGGGACCTGGCACACGCTCGTGCGGACGCGGACCGCGCACGCGAGCGGCTGAACAAGGTTGCCGGCCGAGCTATTCAGGCGGGCGGTGCCTGGATCGGCCATGGCTCCTACTTCAGCCGCTCGGGGCCACGGGTGGTAGACGGAATCGAAGCCCTGGCCCGTGTGCTGCATCGGAGCGCCTTCTCGGACCCGCCGGCCGCCGGACGGCTGGAGGCCTGGCAATGACTGGCTCCCCAACCCGGAGAAGATCGCATGCGCTTGCTGTCCACCCGTGTTCACGGTGTACTGGACTTCCTGGTTGGTGCCCTCCTCATCGCGGCACCCTGGCTGCTCGGCTTCGCGCGCGGCGGGCCGGAACAGTGGGTGTTCGTAGCCGCGGGCGGTGCCGCGCTGGTGTACAGCGTGTTCACGGACTACGAACTGGGTCTGGTCAAGGTGCTTCAGATGCCTCTGCACCTCTGGCTGGATGCATTCAGCGGAGCGTTTCTGGCGATCTCTCCCTGGCTCTTCGGCTTCGACCAGCACGTCTGGATTCCGCACGTCGCCGCCGGGGTGTTCGAAATACTGGCCGCCCTTGTCACCGACACCGTACCCTCGTATGAGCGCCGCCGAGCCCGCTGACACCGAAAGCCTGGAGGCACTCGTTGCGCCGCTCTCGCCGGGTGCGCGCCCCGGCGTACACGCCTACGCCGCGCGGCCTTCCGGCGTGCACGGGATCGCTCTAGAAGAAGCCGTGGAACTGGTCCGCCGCCCTAGGGGTGCGGAGCAGGTGGTCGCACCGCTAGTCTGGATCGACGTGCAGAACCCCGACGAAGCCGCGGCGACGATTCTGCGCGACAGACTCAACTTCCATCCACTTGCGGTCGAAGACTGCATTCGCGGGCGGCAGCGCCCCAAGCTGGATCGCTACCCCGGGTACTTCTTCCTGGTGCTGTATACGACGCGGGTGAATCCCGGGCGTGACCGGATGGCGCTCACCGAGCTGCACGTGTTCCTGGGTGAGCGCTACATCGTCACCGTTCACGACCACAAGGTGAAGGAGGTTGGGGAGGTGCTCGCAAGGTGGCGAGCCGCGCCTTCACGCTTCGAGGGCGTGGGCGCACTGGCGCACGCCCTGATGGACGCGGTGGTGGACAACTACATCCCGGTGCTCAACCACTTCGCGGAGCGTGCCGAGCGGGTCGAGAACGCCGTCTTCAATCAGGT
>JAUJOM010000073.1 GCA_030447645.1 Longimicrobiaceae bacterium
CACACCCCCCCCAACCCCTCGTCCTGGTCACGGCCGGACGAGAGTGCAAGCGCCGTTTCGCGTCGCGCCTGGAGTTCCGCCGCTCGCTGCGCCAGGTGGACGGCCTCCTGCTCGGCTGCCGTGCGGGCGCGTACCTGCGCCGTGACGTCTTCGCCAAGCAGCAGGATCCCCCCACCCGCACCACCCCGGGCGGGAAACGGAGCGATGCTGAACTGCACATAGCGCTCCGCCCCGGATCCCGGCAGGGCTGCGATCTGGCTGTGCTGGGGAATTCGGGTGGCACGCGCCTGTTCCAGCAGCGGCTGCCACTCGAGATCCTCGGGTAGCCGCAGGCTTTCCAGTCGCTGGCCCCTCGCATGGTCGGCCGCCATCCTGAACATTTCTTCGGCTGCCGGATTCCATTCCACCACTCGTGCGTCGTCGTCCAGCACGATGAGTGCACTCGGCACCGAACCCGGAGGTGCTTCCCACCGGGTAGTCAGGTCCTCAAGCTCTTGCCGCATGCGCCAGGGGCACGGTTGTGGCTGTACGGGTATGCGTGGGTACGGCTTCACCCTACCCTGCCGAGCAACTCCGGTTCCGATGATAATTGCCCCTTTGCGGCTGAAGAAAAACGAGGACCGTCGTATTCGAGCCGGGCACCCCTGGGTATTCAGCAACGAGATAGACGTATACGCCACGCCACTGTCCGGCTTCGAGCCCGGCCAGCCGGTGCAGGTCCAGGATGCGCGTGGAGCCCCGCTCGGCAGCGCCTACGTCAATCCCCGCTCCCTGATCGCGGCGCGGCTGGTGCACCGGGACGCGGGGCGGGTGCTGGATGGGGCGCTGCTGCGGGAGCGCCTGGCCCGTGCCCTGGCGCTGCGAGAGCGCGTCTTCGGCGCACCCTTTTACCGGCTGGCCTTTGGGGAAGGGGATGGCTTGCCCGGGCTGGTGGTGGACCGCTTCGCGGAAACGCTGGTTGTCCAGATCACCACGGCGGGGATGGAGCGCGTACGGGACGAGGTGATCTCCGCACTGGACGAGCTGCTCAGGCCTGCGGGGATTCTGCTTCGCAACGACACGCCTGGCCGGGAGCTGGAAGGATTGCCGCGCTATGTGGAGCCTGCCCTGGGCACGGTGCCGGAATCCATGGCACTGGAAGAAAATGGCGTCCGCTTCGAGGCGCCACTCGCGGCAGGACAAAAGACCGGCTGGTTCTTTGATCACCGGATGAACCGCGCGCGGCTGGCAGCGTATGTGCAGGGCACCCGCGTGCTGGACGTATTCAGCTATCTCGGCGGCTGGGGTGTGCAGGCCGCCTGTGCGGGTGCACGTGAGGTGGTGTGCGTGGACGTTTCCCGCCCCGCGCTGCAGGGAGTCGCCGCCAATGCCGCCCTGAATGGGGTGGGAGAGCGGGTACGTACCCTTCAGGGGGATGCCTTTGAAGTGCTCCGCTCGCTGGCTGCTGAGGGAGAGCGCTTCGATGTGGTCGTGCTGGACCCCCCGGCGTTCATCAAACGTAAAAAGGACGCGGAAAAGGGTGGGGAAGCATACCGAAGGCTGAACGGGCTGGGCATGGAGCTGCTGGCACCCGACGGCCTGCTGGTGTCCGCGTCCTGCTCGTATCACATGGGGCGCGACGCGCTGCAGGACGCCATGCTGCGGGCGAGCCGTCGCACGGGCCGCGACTTGCAGATCGTCGAAGAGGGGGGACAGGGGCCGGACCATCCGTGGCACCCCGCGATCCCGGAAACCCGTTATCTGAAATGCTTTTGGGGAAGGGTGTCTTGAATCCATGGCGGTAGCGATCACCGGTGAGTATACGGGCAATCTGAACATCACCCTGCGGCATGGTCCGTCTGGCCGGGAGATCCACACCGCCGCGCCGGTGGACAACCATGGGGACGGCAGCTCGTTTTCCCCCACGGACCTGGTGGCGGCCGCACTCGGGGCGTGCATGCTTACGGTAATGGGGATCATTGCCGAGCGGGAAGGCATAAACTTTTCGGGGGCGGCCTTCGCGCTGGGAAAGCACATGCGCCCGGAGCCACGGCGCATCGAATGCATTCCGGTGCGAATCACCATGCCGAAGGGGATTGCTCCCGAGCAAAGGCGCCGGCTGGAGCAGGCGGCGCTCGGGTGCCCCGTGCTTGTCAGCCTGCGTCCGGAGATTCGCAAAGAGGTGGAGTTTGTTTACTGAGCTTCCGAGATCTTGCCGGGTTTGGCACGGGACGTGGTGCAGCGTTATTGTTGAGCCCGAGCGCCGATTTTAATTCTTTTTAGCCCACGTAATTCGCTTGTCTGACATTGCAGTTGATCTGGGAACCGCCAACACCCTGGTGGCGGTCAAGGGAGAAGGGATCGTGCTCAACGAGCCCTCCGTGGTGGCGGTGACGCGGAAGACCGGGGAAGTTACCGCGGTCGGGCTGGAGGCCAAGCGAATGCTCGGCCGCACTCCCGAGGGCATTCGCGCCGTGCGCCCGCTGCATGATGGCGTAATCGCGGACATCGATCTCGCCGAAGTGATGCTGCGCAAGTTTCTCGCTCTGGTACTGCCCCGACGCCTCTTCCGCTCCAGGCCCCGGGTGGTAGTGGGCGTGCCGTCGGGGATCACCGAAATGGAGCGTCGGGCGGTTCGCGCAGCGGTGTCGGCGGCCGGCGCCAAGGAAGTCTTTTTGATCACTGAAACCATCGCAGCGGCGATCGGGGTAGGGCTTCCGGTGGTCACTCCCCGGGCGAGCATGGTGGTGAACGTCGGTGGCGGCACTACCGAGATCGGGGTCATCGCCCTTTCCGGCATCGTCGCCGACGCATCCATCCGCGTGGGAGGCAACGAGTTCGACGAAGCCATCGTGGCGTACGTCCGCAAGAACTACAACCTGCTGATCGGCGAAGCCACGGCGGAATCCATCAAGATCCAGATCGGCTCGGCGCACGTGGACGACGGCGAGCGCGAAATGAACGTCAACGGGCGGGATCTGGTGAGCGGGAACCCCAAGACGATCCGGCTCGCGTCCGAGGATGTGCGCAACTGCATCCAGGAACCGGTCCACGCGATCCTGCGCGCGGTCCGCCGCGCACTGGAGGTGACGCCGCCGGAGCTTTCCGCGGACATCGTGGACCAGGGAATCGTGATGACCGGCGGTGGGGCGCTGCTACCCGGCCTGGATACATTGCTTTCCGAGGAGACCGGGCTGACGATCCACATCGACCAGGACCCCCTTACCTGTGTAGTTCGGGGCGCCGGGATGGTGCTGGATGATTGGACCCAGTATCAGGGGGTGCTTTCCAAGTAGCGCCGGGCAACGATGTCGGCTCAATCCGCAGCGTCAGTAGTGTTTGCTTGCACCTCGGAGCCGCTCGTAGAAGCTCTTCAGCGTTGCGTTACGCCGGACCCCCACGACGGCCGCCATGTAGAGTGCAGATCTCACACTCGCTCGGCCGCCCCACCCCCTGCGCTGCAGCCCACCGGGAATCGAATCGGTTTGTATTGTTCTACACGGCTATGATTCACCGCATGGTGCGCTACTGGCCCCAACCCGACTTCGTTTACAGCTTGTAAAGTCACCGTGCATCTCGCCACGTCCACTCCTTTTCACGATTGCTCTGGAAGACATGCGCCTGATCTTTTTGACTTGTCTCTGTTCCGTGATTGCAGACT